>NZ_JBAQMD010000066.1:0-117000 GCF_049302455.1 Rhodoferax ferrireducens
TTTTTCCCCCACTCACTCCCCCAACCCGGGTTTTTGGGGTCAGAGCCCAAATTCGCCGAGCCGACGGCTCGCCCAAAGGGAGCGGCGCCATGCGCCGCAGCGAAATTGGTGTCTGACCCCAATAACCGAAAGAGGGGGGCTTCATTTGGCCGCGTGTTTGAAGGTGGGAAATCTGGTGATCGAGCGTGTGCTTGCCTCAAAGTGGGTGCAACGCAGCCACGAGGCGCTCAAGTCAATTTCCGCGCTGCGCCAGCAGGCCGCGAAGTGCTTGCAACCCATCGAAAAACCGCGCAGTCAGTTTGATGGCAACGCGCCCATGCGCGCCTTTTTCCGACCTTGTAAGACGCGGCCAAATGTGGCTGTTAGCTCCCTTTCCGCCCCGGCGGGGGTGGAGAGGGTTGGGGAGAGGGGGGGGATACAACGCCTAAAAAACAAAGGCGCAACTAATAGCCGGGTTGACGGATCAAGCCATGCAGACCGAATTGCATTTGAACCATGCAAAAGAGACCCCAAAAATGCCTAATCCTCAACCCGCCCCAGCCTACGAGCACAACGGCCAGCTCATCAGCGCCGAGGTTTTCTATTCAATAGCCTGCGACCCGCGCCGCAGTGTCGCGGTGGAGGCTTGCGCCGGTGCCGGCAAGACCTGGATGCTGGTGTCGCGCATCGTGCGTGCTTTGCTTGACGGGGTGGATGCGTCGAGTGGTGAGTTGCGGGTGCAGCCGCACGAGATTTTGGCCATCACCTTCACCAAGCGGGCGGCCAGCGAGATGCGCGAGCGGCTGTATCAATGGCTGGCAGAGTTTGCCGTGGCCGATCACGCCACTCTGCTCAAGGAGCTGACGCTGCGTGGCGTCTTAGATAAAAACGAGCTCCAGCCACCGTCCATGCTGCCTGAGCAGCTATCAAAGTTGTATCAAAATATCTTGCGCAGCGGGCGCCAGGTGCAGGTGCGCACTTTCCACAGCTGGTTTGCTGCCTTGCTGCGCAGTGCGCCGCTGGCGGTTTTGCAGCAGATGGAGCTGCCGGCCAACTACCAGTTGCTGGAGGACGATGCACCGGCCAAAGCCCTGGTCTGGCGGCGTTTTTATGCCGCGCTGTTGCGCCCCGCGCAAGCCCCGGTCGACGGCGCCGAGTGCGGTGGTGGTGCGCCCGATGAATCATCCGGTTCCACCCTGCAGTTTGATTACGAGGCGGTGGTGTTTGACTACGGCCGCGCGCAGACCGACAAAGCCCTGCAAACCGCGCTCGACAAGCGCACCGAATTTGCCCTGGCCGATGCGCAACAGGTGGTACTGCGCTCGGTACTGCCCTTTGCCACGCAATTTCCCGAGTTTGCCGGTTTGGCTGCGCCCGATGATTTTTTGCGCGCCAACCCGCTGCATTGGCAAACCCTGCTGGCGGCGGCAAAGGCCCTGGGTGGCGCCGGTGCCAAGACCTTTTCTGCCAAAGGGGTGGAGCTTGAAATGGCGCTCTCGAGCGGTGACCTGTCGGCCGCGTTTGCCGCCTTGCTGACCGACAAGGACGCGCCGCGCAAGTTCAGCGAGAAGATCGCCGGTATTGAGGCCGTGCGCGAGGCCCAGGACCTGGTGCTGCGCGTGGTGGCGGCCCGCTTGCAACACGCGGCCTGGACTTACCAGCAACGCATGGCGCGCCTGACCCGGGCACTTTTGACAGAGTTCGCGGCCCTCAAACGGGAGCACGGCTGGGTTGACATGAACGACGTGGAGCGCGCCGCATTGGTGATGCTCAGTGACCCGGTGCTCTGCGGTTGGGTGCAGGAGCGGCTCGATGCGCGCATCAAACACCTGCTGATCGACGAGTTTCAGGACACCAACCCGCTGCAGTGGCAGGCGCTCAAGTCCTGGCTCAGTGGTTACGCGGGCACGGGCGGGGGCGCAAGTGGTGGCGCTGGCGCCACGGCGCCCCGTGTGTTCATCGTGGGCGACCCCAAGCAAAGCATTTACCGCTTTCGCCGCGCCGAGCCGCAAGTGTTCAAGGCGGCCAAAGCCTTTGTGCGCGACGGTTTGAACGGCGACCTGCTCAGTTGCGACCACACCCGGCGCAACGCCACCGGGGTCATCGCCGTCGTGAATGCGGTCATGACGCAGGCGGTGCAGGCCGATGGCTACGAGGGGTTCAGAGCGCATACGACCAGCGCCTCCGAGCTGGGACTGGTTTGCAAGCTGCCACCGATTGCCAGGCCAGAGCGCCTGGCGGGGGCCGCATCCAGCGGCGATGAGACCGAAGGGGGCGGGACGGCCAGCGCCGGCTGGCGCGACAGCCTGGACACGCCGCGCGAACTGCCGGAGGAAACCCTGCGCACCCTGGAGGCGCGCCAGGCGGCGCACTGGATTGCGCAGCAGTTGGCCAACGCAGAGTCGCCGGATACCGAGGGTTGTGGCCTGCAGGCGGCCGATGTCATGGTGCTGTCACGCAAGCGCGCCGGCTTGCTGCCCCTGCAGTTGGAGTTGCGCAAGTTGCACATCGCGGCCCAGATTGGCGAGAAAACCAATCTCATTGACTGCTGCGAGGTGCAGGACCTGGTCGCCTTGCTGGACGTGCTGGTGTCGCCCCGGCACGACCTGTCGCTGGCGCGGGTGCTCAAGTCGCCCCTGTTTGACATGCCCGACGCTGCGCTGGTGCAACTGGCGCAAGCGGTGCGGGCGCAGTCGCAGCCACCCGCCGATTGGTCATGGTTTGATGTGCTTCAAAAATCAGAGCTATCGACGCAGGATGGACGGGGGCTAGCGGCTTGTTTGATGCGATGGAAAGGCTGGCTGGATCAATTGCCGCCGCACGATGCGCTGCAGGCCATTTACTTTGACGGCGACGTGCTGGCCCGCTTTGCGGCGGCGGCACCGGCCAGCCAGCGCGATGCCGTGCTGGCCAACCTGACGGCCTTGCTGGGGATGTCGCTGCAGCTCGACGGCGGACGGTTTTCGACGCCTTATGCGTTTGTGCGCGCCCTTAAAAGTGGCGGCGTGCTGGCGCCTGCTGCCGTCAACCCGCAGGCCGTGCGCCTGCTCACCGTGCACGGCGCCAAAGGGCTGGAGGCGCAGGTCGTGCTCTTGCTTGACACCGACACGCCCGAGCGCAACGCCGACACCATGGGCGTGCTGATCGACTGGCCGGGGGAGGCCGCGTGGCCGAGCAAATTTGTTTTTCTGGCCAGTGAGAGCCAACCGCCCGCCTGCGCCGTGCCCACGCTGGAGGCCGAGCGGCTGGAGCGCCAGCGCGAAGAGCTCAATGCCCTGTACGTCGCACTGACGCGGGCGCGCCGCACGCTGGCTATTTCCAGCATCGCACCCTACCGCAGCGCCGAGCGCAGTTGGTGGCAGCGCCTGAGCGACCTGGCCCAGCCGGCGGCGCCCGCAGTTGCAGCCGCCTTGGCGGCGGCGCCTCCCGGTGCGGCGGCGGTGACCGTGGCCGATGCTGTGTTCTATATAAAAGAACTGCCTGTAGCCCCCGTGGAATATAGGCAGGTAGCTATCAAAAGCGAAGCAAATTTGGGTGCAAGTCCCGGTGCTGACGACGCTGACGCTGACGTGCTCAGCGCCCGCCTGGGCAAGGCCATGCACCGGCTGCTGGAATGGGGCGACGCGACGCTGGCCAATACGGCCGCCTGTGCGCGTGAATTTGCGCTCACGCCCGAGCAGGGCGCACAGGCCGCCGCCATGGCCGCGCGTATCCTGCAAGGCGAGGGCGCCTGGGCCTGGGACAATACAAGGCTGGCTTGGCAGGGCAATGAGATTGAGTTGCTGTACCAAGGCCAATGCCTGCGCCTGGATCGCTTGGTGCAGCGCACGGACGCACAGCACGCGGGCCATTGGTGGGTGCTGGACTACAAGTCGGCCCCGGCGCCCCATGAACAAGCGGAACTGCTGGCGCAGTTGCGCGACTACCGGGCGGCCGTGCAGGCCATTTATCCGGATGCGGTGGTCAAGGCCGCGTTCTTGACCGCGCACGGCGCCTTGATCGAAGTGAATGAAGTGAATTGGAACAGTGCATGAAAAAAGTGATTGTGGTCGGGGGCGGCCCCGCCGGTTTGATGGCCGCTGACGTGTTGTCGGCGGCCGGGCTTGAGGTGCATGTGTATGACGCCATGCCTTCGGTGGGGCGCAAGTTTTTGCTCGCGGGCAAGGGCGGCTTGAACCTGACACACGCCGAGCCGGCCGCTATTTTTGCCTCCCGCTATGGCGCGCGGCGCACGCAGATTGAGGCCTTGCTGCGGGGTTTTGATGCCACGCAGGTGCGCGCCTGGGCCAAAGCCTTGGGCGTGGATACCTTTGTTGGCAGTTCGGGGATGGTGTTTCCGGTGGACATGAAGGCCGCCCCGCTGCTGCGCGCCTGGCTGCACCGCCTGCGCCATCCGGTAGCCGGGCCGGGCGTGCAGTTTCACATGCGCCAGCGCTGGACCGGCTGGGCCACTGAACAGGCGAGCACCACGCTCACCTTTGACGGCCCGGGCGGACCGAGCCAAGCGCAAGCTGACGCCGTGGTGCTGGCCCTGGGCGGCGGCAGTTGGGCCCGCTTGGGCTCCAACGGCGCCTGGGTGCCGTGGCTGCAGGCACGCGGCGTGGCGGTGGCGCCGCTGCTGCCCGCCAACTGCGGTTTTGACGCCCAGGGCGGCTGGAGCGAGCATTTCGCCAGTCGTTTTGCCGGTCAGCCCTTCAAGTCGGTGGCCATTGAGTTCACCAACTCACAGGGTGTCAGCTTCCGGCGCAAAGGCGAGTTCGTCGCCACCGCCGCGGGGGTCGAGGGCAGCCTGATCTACGCGGCGTCCAGCCTGTTGCGTGACGAGATCATCAAGCAGGGCCACGCGACGTCCTATCTTGATTTGCTGCCCGACCGCACGCCCGAGCAGGTGCTGGCCGAGGTGACCCACCCGCGCGGCTCGCGCTCGCTTTCCAGTCACCTGAAAAGCCGCTTGCACATTGACGGGATCAAGGCCGCCTTGCTGCACGAGCGCTTGAGCAAGGAGCAACTCAATGACCCCGCCGCGCTGGCTGGCGCCATCAAGGCCCTGCCCATCACGCTGGTGGCGGCGCGCCCGCTCGATGAAGCCATCAGCAGCGCCGGTGGCGTGCTGTTTGAGGTGATGGATCAACACCTGATGCTGGAGCAACTGCCCGGCGTCTTTTGCGCCGGTGAGATGCTGGACTGGGAGGCCCCGACCGGGGGCTACCTGCTGACGGCCTGCTTTGCCAGCGGGCATCAGGCGGGCGCCGGGGTGCTGGCGTATCTGGGGGTCAAATAGCCTTCTCCTCCTTCTTTCATCTCGCCGACGGACCCGCGCATGCCGTCATCACGCGTTCTTCACCGATACCCGAGCGATAAAATTTCATCTTTGATGGCTGATTTGCAAGGAACCCATGCGCTGCACATTTCGATCCGGTCTGGTTGGCTCACTGATGGGTTTTTTCGCGTTTGCCCTGTCACCCTCGGTGTTCGCTGCGCCGCCGGTCGCTGCTGCAACGCCGTCCAAAGCCCAGGCGATTGTTGACGCCGCGACGCGCGACGCCTACAAAAGGGCGGCTTTTGTGAAGACCGGTCAGCGTGTGGCCGAAGTTTGTGCCAGTTGCCACGGCCTTAAAGGCACCAGCACGACAGCGGATGTGCCCAATATGGCGGCGCAAAATGTGACCTATGTCTATGAGCAGTTGCGCAAGTTCAGCACGGGTGAACGCAAGGAAGGCTCTCATTCCAAATTCATGCGCGGCCTGACCCGGGCGATGAGCGAGGATGAAAAGGCAGCGGTGGCTGACTTCTATGCCCAGCAGAGTTCCATTGCATCGCGCGCCCCGGGGGCGGCGGCGGCAACCGGCAAGGCGATCTATAACGCGCGCTGCCTGAAATGCCACGGCGACGATGGAGCGGGGGCCGAATCGCTGCCTCTTGTCGCCGGTCAGCAACCTGGTTACCTCAATATGTCTCTGGAGCGCTATCGCAAGCAGACCGGTGAGCGCCTGTTTGCGGCGATGACCAGAGTCATGCAAGGACTGACTGACCAGGACATGGTGGCGCTGGTTGACTATGTTTCCAGCATGCATTGACCGGTTGAATCCAAAACCTTAAGCTGTCATCACCGAAGCAACTGAGTTGAGCCTTGATGACCTGCCTGCCGCAAAAATGAGTCCGTCCGAGGAAGTCCGTCGCCTGCAAACGGCGTTGTTTGACGCGCAACGCCGTTTGCAGGCCGTGGCCGATGTTGCGGGCGGGTTGATCGGCAAACTTGAGTTCGAGCTGTGTGAGGGCGACAGTCTGCTGCTGGTCGGCTTTGATGTCCAGGCCGAACAACTGCTGGGCAAGGCCTGTGTGCCGTTTTTGGGTCAGCCTTTGTTGACGCTGTTGCCGGGCTTGTCAGCCACGGAGCTGCCGGCCGCCTTGTTGGAGGTGGCGCTGCACGGCGACGTGATCGAGCCGCGCAGCCTGCTCGGCGAGGGTTTGTTGTCGGGTAAATCCTTCACGTTCTTTGCGTTCCAGCTGGCGCCTGCGCGGGCGGTGGTGAAGTTCTGGGACAGCGCGGGCGCGCTGGAGACCCAGGCGCTGCGCATGCGCTCGCAGCAGCAACTCGCCGCCGTGTTCAGCCAGAGTCCGGTGGCCATATCGCTGAACCGTGAACGCGATGGGGCCTATGTCGACGTCAATGAACAATGGACGCTGCTGACCGGTCTGTCCTTGCAGGAGGTGCTGGGGCGGACCTCGGTCGAGTTGGGTCTTTGGCCCGATGGCACTGCGCATGATGACGCGTTGGCGCAGGCTTGCGAAGGCGCTCGCCTGCGCAATCTGGACCTGCCGTTCGTCCGCCAGGACGGGCGCCAACTCGTCCTGCAACTCAATGCCGCCCGCATCGAGATCGGCCACACCGCCTATTTTTTGAGCTATCTCAAAGACGTGACGTCCGAGCGCGCCATGCAGGCCGAGTTGCTGGCCAGTGAGCAGCTTTTGAAATCGACCAATGAGCGGTTGAATCAGCAAATTCATCTGTTTGAGTCGATGGAGAGTCTGGCCGCGGTGGGCTACTGGACCTCTGGCGCTGACCCGGCTACTCTGCGCTGGTCCAAGGGCATGTACCGTCTGGCCGGGCTGGTGCCCGGCTCGGTGATGCATCGGTCGGCAGGGCGCAGTCGCATCCGGGCCGAGGACCAGGAAAAATTTGCCCAAGCCAGGCGTGCGGTCGATGGCACGATCGTGGAGTATCAATGGGAGCATCCGGATGGCCGCATGCACTGGCATCGTTCGCGCATGCAACATGGGTCGGGTGAAGGTGCCGACGCGATTGATTTCGGCGTGGTGCAGGACATCACGCACGAACGGGCTGCGGCCCTGGCGTTGCAGGACCGGCTCGGCTTTATTCAAAAGATCACCAGCCGGGTGCCCGGTATGGTGTTTCAGTTGCGGCTCAAGACCGATGGCAGGTTTCAGTTTGGCTACGTCAGCGACCTGGTGCGCGAGATTTACCGGGTGTCGCCGGAACAGATCATGCAGGATGTATCGGGCACGCTGAAACTGCATCATCCCGAGGACCTGCCAGGATTTGTCGCCTCCATCATGGCTTCTGCGCGGGAGCTGGCCCCCTGGCGTTATGAATACCGTCTGCGCTTTGAGGACGGCGAGGTCCGCTGGCTGATGGGCCAGGCCACGCCTGAGCGCGAGGCGGATGGCACGGTGCTGTGGAATGGCTTGATCACCGACATCACCGCGCGCAAGCAGTCCGAGGAGCGCTTGCGTGAAAGTGAAGCCCGTTTTCGGGCCTTGACGGAACTCTCATCGGACTGGTATTGGGAGCAGGACGCACAATTTCGTTTTGTTCGACTCGATGGCAGCTCGCAGACCAGCATGCGCTTGCCCGAGGACAACTATCTTGGCGTCACACGCTGGGAAACCGATGCGCAGGGCGTCAGCAAGGCGCAGTGGGCAGCACACCGGGCGGTGCTGCAGGCACATGAAACCTTTCACGATTTTGAGATGCTGTGCACCGACGCGGCCGGTTGCCTGACTTGGGTGGCCATCAGTGGCACGCCGATTTTTGATATACAGGGCCAGTTCAAGGGCTACCGGGGCATTGGGCGTGACATTTCCGAGCGCAAACGGGCCGAGGAAAAGATTGAGCGACTGGCGTTTTATGACGTGCTGACCGATCTGCCCAATCGCCGTTTGCTGATGGACCGCCTGCAGCAGGCGCTGGTGAGCAGCGCGCGCGAACACGGCGCCGGCGCGCTGCTGTTCATCGATCTGGACAACTTCAAGGACCTCAACGACACACAGGGCCACGATGTGGGCGACGCGCTCTTGCAGCAGGTGGCCAAACGTCTGCTGGCCAGTGTGCGCGAGACCGATACGGTGGCGCGACTCGGTGGCGACGAGTTTGTGGTGATGTTGCAGGGCCTGGAGCGCACCCAGGCTGATGCCATCACGCAAGTCGAGCAGGTGGGACGCAAGATCATGGCTCAGCTCAACCAGCCTTACCGGCTGGGCAGCGCGGAGCACCACAGCACGCCCAGCATTGGCGTCACCTTGTTTGACAACCAGCATCAGACCCTGGACGACCTGTTGAAACAGGCCGATCTGGCGATGTACGAGGCCAAGTCTGCGGGGCGCAACACGCTGCGCTTTTTCGACCCGACCATGCAGGCGCTGGTGACGCAGCGCACGGCACTGGAGCTGGAACTGCGCCACGGCCTGGCGCGTGACGAGCTGGTGTTGTTCTACCAACCGGTGGTTGATCAGGACGCGCGCGTGGTCGGCGTCGAGGCGCTGGTGCGCTGGCAACATCCGCAGCGCGGCCTGGTTGCCCCGCTGGAATTCATCCCGATGGCGGAGCAAACCGGGCTGATCCTGCCGCTGGGGCAGTGGGTGTTGCAAGTAGCCTGCATGCAACTGGTGAGCTGGTCGGAGCAGGCGGCTACCGAACGCCTGACCATGGCGGTGAATGTGAGTGCGCGCCAGTTCCGCCAGCCGGAGTTTGTGCAGCAGGTGCTGGCCTTGTTGCGCCAGACCGGCGCCAACCCGAAACGTCTGAAGCTGGAGCTGACCGAGAGCCTGTTGCTCACCGATACCCAGGACGCTATCGCAAAAATGAGCGCGTTGCGCGACGTCGGTGTGCGCTTCTCACTGGATGACTTTGGCACCGGTTATTCGTCGCTGTCTTACCTCAAGCTGTTGCCGCTGCAACAACTCAAGATTGATCAGTCGTTTGTGCGCGATGTGCTGACCGACCCGAACGATGCCGCCATTGCGCGCACCGTGCTGGCCCTGGGACAGAGCCTGGGGTTGGGGGTGGTGGCCGAAGGTGTGGAGACGGTTGGCCAGCGTGATTTTTTATTGCAACACGGCTGCACCCGGTTCCAGGGCTATTTGTTTGGCAAGCCGGTGCCCATCGATCAATTGAGGCTGGGGGGCTGATTAGCGGCGAGTGACGGGCTACAGCGGTGCGTCAGTCGCCGCCGGGGGCGTGCCATCGGCATCAACGGCGTTACTCGTGGCTGATGTCAGATTGGACTGGCGCAGCGCTGCTTTTTCGCCCGCGCTGGCAAATTTGCTGTATTTCCCCAAAATGCCGACCAACTGACCATAAACACGCGGGTTGCCAGCCATGCACTCTTTGTGCTCCAGAAATTCAGGCTCACCGGTGAAATTGCCGACCAGGCCACCGGCTTCGGTCACCATCAAGGAGCCTGCTGCCACGTCCCAGGGCTGCAGGCCGGCCTCAAAAAAGCCGTCGGTGTAACCGGCCGCCACATAGGCCAGGTCCAGCGCCGCAGCGCCGGGGCGACGCAGACCGGCTGTCTTTGGCATCAAGTCCGCCATCATGCGCAGGTAGCTCGGGAAATCATCACCGGGGCGGAACGGGAAGCCGGTGGAGATCAGGCACTCCTGCAGGCGGATGCGCTTGGACACGCGCAGGCGCCGGTCGTTCAGGTAAGCGCCGCGTCCTTTGGTGGCGGTGAACAGGTCGTTGCGGCTGGGGTCATAAATGACGGCCTGCTCAATCTTGCCCTTGACCGCCAGTGCAATGCTGACGCAATAGACCGGAAAACCGTGGATGAAATTGGTGGTGCCGTCCAGCGGGTCAATGATCCAGACAAATTCGGAGTCTTTGGCACCGTGCTCGCGGCCTGATTCTTCCGCCCAGATGCCATGGCCGGGGTAGGCGGTGAGCAGGGTTTCGATGATGGCTGCTTCGGCCGCCTGATCCACGTCGGTGACGAAATCATTCACCTGCTTTTGCGAGATGCGAACCGCCTCGACGTCAAGCGCGGCGCGGTTGATGATGGACCCCGCAGCGCGGGCGGCCTTGACGGCCACATTGATCATGGGATGCAGATTGGGGGAGGCCATATATATTTGTTAAGAACGGGGAGGGGAGCTGCCCGGCGATGCGGGCGGCGACAATAGCGGGATTTTATCCGCCCCGGTGATTTCCAGATTTTCCAGTCCATGCAAACACGTTTCATCCTGATCAACACCAGCCACGCCGGCAATGTCGGGGCTGCTGCCCGTGCCATGAAAACCATGGGTTTCACCGACCTGGTGCTGGTGGCCCCGCGCTGGGCCAATGTGCTCAGGCGTGAAGAAACCATCCAGCGCGCCAGTGGCGCCCTGGACGTGCTCAAAAACGCCCGCATTGTGGACACGCTCGACGAGGCGCTGGAGGGTATGACGCATTTGTGCGCCACGGCCATGACGCCGCGCGACTTTGGCCCGCCCACGGCGACGCCGCGTGAGCATTTTGAGTCGCTCTTAAAAAAAGAGCGGCTGACGCATATTTCACGGTGGCTAGAGGCTGATTTGGCTTATAAAATTGAGCCTGTGCCGGCGCCGTCTGAACTCGTGCAGGCACCTGTTGCAGCGCCCGAGCGCGGCATGGGCTTCCTGTTTGGCTGCGAGCGTTTTGGCATGCGCAATGAAGATGTTTACCGCTGTCACGTGGCCCTGAGTATTCCGAGCGACCCCCAATTTGGCTCGCTGAATCTGGGTGCGGCGGTGCAGGTGATTGCTTACGAATGGCGGCTGGCCTTGGGCGCTTTTCCCGTTCAATCCGCAACCCTTGAGCCGGTGCTGGCCGATGCAGCCCAAGTGGCGGGCATGTTGGGGCATCTGGAGCAGTCGCTGCAGGCGATTGGTTTTCTGGACCCGCAAGCGCCCAAAAAATTGATGCCCCGGCTCAATCAGCTGTTCAACCGGGCCGGTGTCACGCAGGAAGAGGTTCACATTCTGCGCGGCATTGCCAAAGCGATGTTGCAGAACGCGGCGCGGCCCGAGGCCCTGACGCCCGCTACGGCTTCGGTCAAAGGCTAGACTTCAGCTATGTTTTCCCGAATCCGCTCCGACATTGAATGCATTCTTGAGCGCGACCCGGCTGCTCGCACGCGCTGGGAAGTGTTGACCTGCTACCCCGGTTTGCACGCCGTGGTGTTGCATCGGCTGGCGCACTGGTGCTGGCAACACGGTTTCAAGTGGCTGGGTCGCTTCACCTCCCACATCGCCCGCTTTTTGACCGGCATTGAAATTCACCCCGGCGCCAAGATCGGCGAACGCGTATTTTTTGACCATGCGATGGGCGTGGTGGTGGGCGAGACGGCCGAGATTGGCGACGGTTGCACCATTTACCAGGGCGTCACGCTGGGCGGCACCTCGCTCTACAAAGGCGTCAAGCGCCACCCCACGCTGGGTCGCAATGTGGTGGTGGGGGCGGGTGCGCAAGTGCTGGGCGGCTTCACGGTCGGTGATGGGGCCAAAGTAGGGTCGAACGCGGTGGTGACCAAGCCGGTACCGGCCGGTGCCACGGCGGTCGGCAACCCGGCGCGCATCATTCAGGCCGAGCTTGATGTCAAGCGTGAAGAAGCCGCCTCCAAGATGGGGTTTTCAGCTTACGGTGTGACGCAAAACGACGACCCGCTGAGCCAGGCTATGCGCGGCCTGATCGACAACGCTTCCACGCAGGAACATCAGATTTCAATGCTGTGGAAGGCGATGGAGCAGCTCACCGCGCAACGGCATGACGCCAGTGTGGTGCCGGGGGATGCCGCGGTCAGCGAACATTTTGAGGCCGAGAAGCTCAATCAGCTGGTCGGCAAGTAACTTCTTTGCTATTGATTAAATAGCTGTCTACGCAGTGCGTACGGGGGCTAGAAGGCGTTTTGATCAAGAAAACGTGCGGATGGCCGCCTTCGGGCGGAACGCTTTGCACACGGCCTCGTCGGTTTCCAGATACGGCCCGCCAATCAGGTCGATGCAATACGGCACGGCTGCAAAGATGCCGGCCATCAGAACAGCGCCATCGCTGCCGCGCAGGCCTTCGAGGGTTTCAGCAATCGCCTTGGGCTGACCCGGCAGGTTGATGATCAGGGTCTGGTTGCGAATCACCGCCACTTGGCGCGACAAAATGGCCGTCGGCACAAACTGCAGGCTGACCTGGCGCATTTGTTCCCCAAACCCCGGCATCTCCTTGTGCGCCACGGCCAGCGTGGCCTCGGGCGTGACGTCGCGCAGGGCCGGGCCGGTGCCACCGGTGGTTAACACCAGGGCGCAGCCGGCATCCACCAGTTCAATCAGCGTGGCGCTGATGGTGGCTTGCTCATCCGGGATCAGGCGCGGCTCAAACTGCAGCGGGTTCTTGAGGGCGCGGGTGAGCCAGTCTTGCAGGGCGGGCAGGCCTTTGTCCACATAGATGCCGCCGGAGGCCCGGTCGCTGATGGAAACGATGCCGATCTTGATGGGGTCGAAAGGGGAAGAAGCTGCTGCGCTCATGCCGACTCCTGCGGGCGACCGAGCTGTTCACGCACCAGTTGAAAAATATCCCGGTAGGCGCGGCCATGGCGCACCGCCTCACCGGGCTTCTCGGGTTTGGCGTCCTTGCGGGCCTGGCGGGTCAGGGCGCGCAGTTGCTGGCTGTCGGTGTCGGGGTACTGGCTGATCCATTCGCCAAAGGCGTCCTCGTCGGCGACCAGGCGATCGCGCCAGGTCTCGGCCAGGTGCAGCACCAGATTTTCCTGCGCGGAGCCGTTGTTCTGCTCATGCAAGGTGGTGCGCACAGCCTCCAGCGTGGCCGGATCCAGCAGCCGCATCATCTTGCCGATGTATTGCATCTGGCGGCGCTTGCCCTCGAAGTTGGTGATGCGTTTGGCCTCCACCACGGCGTCTTTGAGCTTTTCGGACAAGTTCAACCGTGCCATCAGGTCGGCGCGTAGCGTCAGCAGGTCTTCACCGAGCTTTTGCAGCTCAAGGCTTTCGCGCTTGAGGTCGGTACGGCTTTGCTCGTCGGTGCCCTTGAGCTCGCGCTTGAGCTCCAGGTCGCGTTCGCTGCCTTCGGCAACAAACTCACCGCGAACGAAATAGCCTTTTTTTAGTTTACGTGACATAGCCAAGTATCATAGCCGTCCGTATGAAGAAACCCAACACCACCAAGACAGCCACCCCCGCTCAGCGCGACCCTGACAGGGGCTTCAGTTACAGCCGTTCTTTTTTTGAAGGCTTGGTCGATAGCGCCCTGGCACACGCCAAAAAAATCGGCGCCACCGACGCCGGGGCCGAAGCGTCCGAGGGCTGCGGGCTGAGCGTATCGGTGCGCAAGGGGGAGCTGGAAAATGTGGAACGTAACCGCGACAAGTCGCTCGGCGTCACGGTCTATGTGGGCCAGCGCCGGGGCAATGCCAGCACCTCTGATTTTTCCCAAGCCGCGATCGAGCAGACCGTGCAGGCTGCGTATGACATTGCACGCTTCACGGCCGAAGACCCGTTTGCGGCCTTGCCCGATGTACGGGACATTGCCCAGCCCTCGGAGCAGCGCACAGACCTGGATTTGTTTTTCCCGTGGGTGATCAACAGCGAGCAGGCGGCAAGCATCGCCATGGCTTGCGAGGCGGCGGCCTTGCAAACCGACAAGCGCATCACCAACAGTGAGGGCGCCGCCGTGTCAGCGCAGCAATCGCATTTTTTCAGCGCGCACACGCATGGCTTTCGGGGTGGCTATGCCAGTTCGCGCCACTCCTTGTCGGTGTCGCCGATTGCGGGTAAGGGCAGCGGCATGCAGCGCGATGCCTGGTACAGCTCCCAGCGCAACGCCGATGAGCTGGCCTCGCCCGAAGCCGTGGGACGCTACGCCGCCGCGCGCGCCTTGAGTCGTCTGAATTCGCGCAAGATTGTCACCACCGAGTGCCCGGTCTTGTTTGAGTCGCCGCTGGCCGCTGGCCTGCTGGGCAGCTTTGTGCAGGCCATCAGTGGCGGCTCCTTGTACCGCAAGAGCTCATTTTTGCTCGACTCGCTGGGCAAGCAGGTGCTGGCCAAACACATTGATATTTTGGAAGACCCGTTTGTCAAACGCGGCAAAGGCAGCTCGCCGTTTGATGACGAGGGTGTCCGGGTCAAGGCGCGCCAGGTGGTGCAAGCCGGGCGGGTGCAGGGCTATTTTCTGAGCAGCTATTCGGCCCGCAAGCTGGGCATGAAGACCACCGGCAATGCCGGCGGCTCGCACAATCTCAGCTTGACGTCGCGCCTGACGCGTCCCGGCGATGACCTGAACGCGATGCTCGAAAAACTCGGCACCGGCTTGTTCGTGACCGAGCTGATGGGCAGCGGTGTGAACTACGTGACCGGCGACTACTCCCGCGGTGCCAGTGGCTTCTGGGTCGAGAAAGGCCGCATTGCGTTCCCGGTGCACGAGATCACCATCGCGGGCAACATGAAAGCCATGCTCAAGGGGATCACCGCCGTGGGGGCCGACACCTACAACTACGGCGCCAAGACCATCGGTTCGGTGCTGGTGGACCGGATGAAGGTGGCGGGGAGTTGAGGCGCCGTTGGTCAGGCGGTCAGCGCGGCTTTGACGGCGGCTGACACCTGTCCCATATCGGCTTTGCCGGCCAGTTGCGCTTTGACGGCGCCCATGACCTTGCCCATGTCGCCGGGGCCCTTGGCACCCAACTGGGCCACGATCGCCTGCACCGCAGCAGTCACTTCCTCAAGCGACAGACGCTTGGGCAGGTAGGCCTCCAGCACCTTGATCTCGGCGGATTCCTTGTCGGCCAGGTCCATGCGATTGGCCTGGGTAAAAGCGGCCACCGAGTCCTTGCGTTGCTTGATCAGCTTGTCGACGATGGCCACCATGGCGGCGTCATCGAGTACCACGCGCTCATCGACTTCTTTTTGCTTGGCCGCCGCCAGCAGCAGACGGATGGTGCCCAGGCGTTCGCTGTCTTTGGCGCGCATGGCATTTTTCATGTCTTCAGTGATCTGGTCTTTGAGTGACATTGGAGGAACTCCTTGTTGGGTCGGTTGTAAATGCGGTTTGTGCGCTGATACGCACGAGATTCAGGCGTAAAAAAAGCCCACCTGAGCGTCCCCGGTGAGCTTTTTTTCAGGCCTTAATCAAGTTAAGTGCCTTGCAAGAGGTACTGGATCAGTACATTTTCTTGGGCAACTGCATGGCGCGAATGCGCTTGTAGTTGCGCTTGACGGCGGCTGCCTTCTTGCGCTTGCGCTCGGCGGTGGGCTTTTCGTAGAACTCGCGGGCGCGCAAGTCAGTCAAAAGGCCGAGTTTCTCAATGGTGCGCTTGAAGCGACGCAGCGCCACGTCAAAGGGTTCGTTCTCTTTTACACGGATGGTTGTCATTAAATGATGTTGTCCAAAATATGCAGACGTGCGCCAAAGGAAGATCGGGCCATTTGACGGTTGTCGTGCGTTTTTCCCCGCTTTAAAGTTGATCAGGCAGCGGGGGTTTGCCAGCAAAGCCTTGGATTATAGCGGGCTTGCTGCCGAATTCAAGTCCGGTGCCGCCGTCATGAGGCGCCGGTCTCAGACTCCAACGCAATTTCTTTTAGCAGTTTTGCTGCCAGGCCCTGCGCGCAGGCGTAGGCGCTGGCCCAGGCCCACTGGAAGTTGTAGCCACCCAGCCAGCCGGTCACGTCCACCACTTCGCCGATGAAATACAGGCCAGGCTGCTTCGATTCCATCGTCTGCGACGACAAATCCCGGGTGTCCACGCCGCCAGCGGTGACCTCGGCCTTTTTATAGGCTTCGGTGCCGGTCGGTGTGAGTTCCCAGCGTGTGAGGCGCTCGGCCAGGGCTGCCAGCGCCTTGTCGCTGGCCTCGTTGATCGGACGTTGCCAGTCGTGGCCGGCGCTGGCGCCCGCTTGCACCCAGGCGTCGGCCAGACGCGAGGGCACCAGATGGGCCAGCTCATTGGCGATCAGTTTGCGCGAGCTGGCCTTGGCGTGCATGAGCGCCTGCAGCACCTCGGTGCCGGGTGCCAGGTTGATCCGGATCGGCGTGCCAGCCTGCCAGTAGCTCGAAATCTGAAGCACGGCCGGGCCGCTCAGGCCGCGGTGCGTGAACAACAGGTCTTCCAGGAAACTGATTTTTGTTTTTTTGCTGCCAGTTTCTATTTGTACCGGCAGCGACAGGCCGGCCAGAGCAGCGTAGGGGGCCCAGGCTTCACCGTCAAAAGTCAGTGGCACCAGGGCGGGACGCGGCTCGACCTGGCGCAGACCAAACTGGCGGGCGATGCGGTAGCCCAAATCGGTCGCGCCAATTTTGGGAATCGACAGGCCGCCGGTGGCGATGACGACCGCAGCACACCGGATGGTGCCCCGGTCACTCTCTATTTCATAGCTGCTTATGCTTGATGCATCCGGGCTAGAGGCCGAAAACACTATATTCTTTAAACTGCAGGGCTGCCAGCGGGTGACGTGACCGGCGTCGCACTCGGCCAGCAACATCTGGATGATGTCCTCGGACGAGCGGTCGCAAAACAGCTGTCCCTTGTGCTTTTCATGGAACGCGATGCCATGGCGCTGCAACAAGTCGGTGAAGTGGCGCGGCGTATAGCTGGAGAGGGCCGAGCGGCAAAAATTCGGGTTGTTGCCCAGAAAATTGGCCGCGCTGGTATCCAGGTTGGTGAAATTGCAGCGTCCACCGCCGGAGATGCGGATTTTTTCGGCCACCTTGTCACTGTGGTCGATCACCAGCACCTTGAGGCCCAACTGGCCCGCCACGCCCGCACAGAACAGGCCCGCGGCGCCAGCGCCCACCACCACGACGTCAAAATTTTGCATGGGCCGCAGTGTAGGCGCCGCCCGGGGTCGGGTGCGGTGAGCTGCCCGCCGTGGCTTCTCGGGTCAAGCCCGCAAAGACTGTTGTGACAGCGGCTGCTGCAGTGCCAGCAGCCCCTGCAGCACGTCGCCCACCACAATCACGCTGGGACTTGCCAGATCTTCCCGCTCCAAGGTGCGCTGCAACTCGCCCAGGGTGCAGACGGCTTGGCGCTGGGTGGGCAAACTGGCGTTCTGGATGACGGCCACGGGCGTATGCGCGGGCAGGCCGCTGAGCAACTCGTCCTGAATGCGCCGGGCACCGCTGACGCCCATGTAAATGACCAGGGTCAGGCGGGCGCTGTGCGCCGTGGCGGCGAGCGCGCGCCAGTCGGTGCCGGTGTCACCCGGCTTGGCATGTCCCGTGATGAACACCACGCCGTGCGCATGTTCGCGGTGGGTCAGCGGCACGCCCAGTGAGGTCGCGGCGGCCAGGCCGGCCGTGATGCCGTTGACGACGTCAACCCGGATGCCTGCGGCCTGCAGGTGCTCCAACTCTTCGCCGCCTCGGCCAAAGACAAACGGGTCGCCGCCTTTGAGGCGCACCACGGTTTCACCCTCTTGCACCGCCATAATCGCGAGTTTTTCAATAAAGGCCTGCGGCGTGGACTGGCAGCCCCCGCGCTTGCCCACATGCACGACGCGGGCGCCGGGTGTGGCCAGCGCCACAATCGCGTCGCTCACCAGGTCATCCACCAGCAGCAAGGTGGCGGCCTGAATCGCCTTTAAAGCCTTGAGGGTCAGCAACTCGGGGTCGCCCGGGCCCGCGCCGACCAGCGTGCAGCGGCCCGCACCCGACAGGGTGCTGAAGTCGGTTGCCGGCAACTGATGGTCGCTGTGGGTTGGCAAGTCGGGCTTGCCAGGGCTGGGTGGCGGCGTTGGTGTGTGTGTCATGCTGTCGTCCTCGTTGGTCTCAACAGATGCACGATATGTGCCACCTGCAGGGCGATGGGTGCCGGCACCGGCTGTTCACCGTTCAGCACCGCTTGTATCCATGCGGCAGTGCTGGCCACGTCTGGCGGGGGCAGGCCGGGCACGCTGGCCAGCGTGCCGCCTAGCGCTTCCTGCACCCGCGTGACCTGACCGTGGGCGATGGCGTCCATGGCCGGTGTGCGCCGGGGGTCCGCGACCGGCTCGCCCTCGGTGCCGCGCAGCAGCAGGGCCTGGCCCTGTATCAGTTGAAAGGTCGCGGTCATCGCCGTTGCGTACTCGGGATGGGTGTAGCTGCTGACGATCAGCGCCGGACCGTCACAGGGGTTGAGCAGCTTGACCAGACTGTGTGCCGGGTTGCGCAAGCCCACGACGCGGCGCACCTCCAGCAGGCGTTGCAGGCCGGGGCACAAGAGTGCGGTTGGAACAAACTGCAATTCTCCGTCTGCTATTGAATCGATAGCTTCTTGTGCAGGCACCGCAAGGGCTGCGAGTACATTTTGTGCTGAAACCCGGGCATTCTCGGTGCTTGCGCCGTGCATCACCACGGGCAAACCTTCGCGTGCCAGCAGCAGCGCCAACAAGGGTGTGAGCACCGGCAGTTTGCGTGCACCGTTGTAGCTCGGCAGCACCACGACCGTGCGGCCGTGGCTGGGAATGGGCTGCAGCCGGGCAGCGGTAGCGTCCAGAAAACCAGCCATCTCCTGCGGCGTTTCGCCCTTGATGCGCATGGCCAGACAAAACGCGCCAATCTCCAGCTCCGTGACTGTGTCGTCGAGTACCTGGCCAAACAAGTCGGCCGCCTGCTCGCGTGTGAGTGCGCGCGCGCCGTCCTTGCCGCGCCCGATGATCTTGATGTAGTTGCCGATGCCCATGGGGCGATTGTCCGTTAACAGTGGTGACGGCGATGGCACGCTAACCCTGGGCCATCGGCCGCGCCGGGTCGCTGCACCATTCGCTCCAGCTGCCCGCATACAGCGCGGTGCGGCCCAAACCCGCGACTTCCATGGCGATGATGTTGGGCACGGCGCTGACGCCGCTGCCGCAGTGGTGCACCACGGTCGCCGGGTCGCGGCCGGCGAGCAGGGCTTCAAACTCGGCGCGCAACTCAGTAGCGGCTTTGAACTTGCCGCTGGCATCCAGGTTGAGGTTGAAGGCCCGGTTCAGGGCACCGGGGATGTGGCCGGCGACCGGGTCGAGTGGCTCGACTTCGCCCCGAAAGCGCGGTGCGCCACGGGCGTCAAGCAGGGTCTGCGTCGGCCGTCCCAATTGCTTTGCTACTGTTTCAGTAGTTGCTAACGCAGTGTTGGCGGGGGCTAGAGCGTAATTTGATCCAAAAGTTGTGGCCTCGGCGCGCTCGCAGGGGCCGCTCTGCGTGGCGCCGCCGCTGGCCAGCCAGGCCTGCCAGCCGCCATCGAGCACCGCTACGTTTTCATGCCCGACCCATTTCAGCAGCCACCACAAGCGCCCGCTGTAATTGACGCCCTGGCGGTCGTACACCACCGCCTGCATGCTGTTGTCAAAGCCGATATTGCCCAGCCAGGCTGCGAAGCTTTCGCGTGAGGGCAGCGGATGGCGCCCGCCCGAGGCGGCCTCTAGCGCGCCCTTGGCACTCAAGTGCCGATCCAGGTCCGCGCGCACGGCACCCGGGATGTGCGCCTGGCGGTACTGTGCATCGCCTGCTTCAGGCTGCATCAGCTCAAAGCTGCAGTCAAACACCATGAGCGGTTGTCCGCTGGCCAGCAGGCTTTGCAGTTGGGGGACGGAAATCAGCGTGCTGTACATGGGTCATTCCTAAATGGTTGGGGACAGAGCTTGTTCACTTCGTGTAACGGCGGTCTGTCCCACAAGGTTTCAATTTGGTTGGGGACAGAGCTTGTGCCCTTCGTGTAACTGCGGTCTGTCCCGCAAGGTTTCAATGTTCTTCGGCCGGTGTGTCGGGCAGGGCGCGGGTGCGCAGCACGGTGGCGAGCAGGCCGCTTGCCACAATCACGCCCATACCGGCCCAGCCCAGCAGCGGTATCTGGTCACCAAACAGCAGCAGGCTGTAGAAGGCGCCAAACACAATGCCGGAATACTGCAAATTGGCCACCAGCAGCGTCGAGCCACGGCTGTAGGCGCGCGTCATGCACCACTGACCCAGGGCGCCGAGCACGCCAATCGGTATCAGCCAGATGGAAGTTTGCCAGCTCACCGCCGTCCACGGGGTCAGGCCCGCGAAGGCGATGCCGACCATGCCCACCACGGCCGATCCGAGCGAAAAATAAAACACCGTGCGCCCTTCCGGTTCCCCGACTTTGCCGAGCGCCGTCACTTGCAGGTAGGCCATCGCGGCCCCCAGCCCGGAGAGCAGGCCGATCAAGCCGGCAAACAACTGGTTTTGATCCAGCGTGGGCCGCAGCATCATCACCACACCGGCAAAGCCCATCAGCACGGTTGCCATCAGCGGCCCCTGGCGCTGCGCCTGGCCGTAGAGCAGCGCGCCGCCCACAATGAAAGCCGCCACCCAGACCCCGCTCATGTAGTTCAGCGTCATGGCGGTGGCCAGTGGCAAATGCGCAATGGCATAGAACCAGGCGCCCAGTGACAGCACACCAATCAGGGTACGCCAGGCATGCATCATCGGCACCGGCGTGCGCAGGGGTGTGCCGCGCGCCCGCAACACCAGCGCCATAAAAATCACGCTCACCACACCACGGTAAAACACCAGTTCAAACAGGTTGAACTCACTTGATGCGATCTTGATGCCCACGGCCATGGTGGCAAAAAAGAACGACCCCCAAACCATCCAGAGTGCTTGCATCGCGTGATTTTTTAATCAAATAGGGCTCTAGCCCCCGTGTAATGGGCGTAAGTCGCTATAAAAATAGTTGTAATTTCCTAATCGGGCCGACCGCTCATGCGACGCCGGTACCAGTCATGAAACTGTTGCATGCCGTCTTCCATCGGGCTCTGGTAGGGGCCGACCTCGTTGTCGCCACGCTGCAGGAGCGCCCTGCGACCGGCGTCCATACGCTCGCCGATCTCGTCGTCCTCCAGACAGGTTTCCATGTAAGCGGCTTGCTGCGCCTCCACAAACTCACGCTCAAAGGCCTGAATCTCTTCCGGGTAATAAAACTCGACCTTGTTCAGGGTCTTGCCGACACCCATCGGGTGCAGGGTCGAAACCGTCAGCACATGCGGATACCACTCGATCATGATGTGCGGGTAATAGGTGAGCCAGATCGCGCCCTGCTTGGGCAACGCGTCGTTGCGGTAGGTGTTGAGGGCGTCCTGCCAGCGCTGGTACACCGGGCTGCCGGCCTTGCTGCGGGGGCTGGTTACCCCGGTGCCCAGGCCGACGGTTTGCACCGAGTAGTTTTCCTTGAACTCCCAGCGCAAGTCATCACAGGTGACAAAACCGCCCAGACCGGGATGGAACGGGCCGACGTGGTAGTCCTCCAGATAGACCTCAATGAAGGTCTTCCAGTTGTAGTTGCACTCGTGCAACTCCACTTTGTCCAGAACAAAGCCGGCAAAATCGAGCTCGGCGCGCGGCCCCATGGCGGCCAGATCGGCCTCGATGTCGCGGCCGTTGTCTTCGAACAGCAGGCCGTTCCATTCCTTGAGCGGGTAGTTGTGCAGGTTCAGGCACGGGTCGTGCGGGAAGTGCGGCGCGCCCAGCAAGGTACCGGCTGGCTGCGCACCGCTGGCGCTGTAGGTCCAGCGGTGCAAGGGGCACACAATGTTGCCTGCCGCCGCGCCCGCATGCGTCATGTCCACCGAGCCGCGCCCCTGCAGCATCACGGCCTGGCGATGGCGGCAGACGTTGGAGATCAGCTCTATTCCTTGCGGCGTGTGCACCAGGGCGCGCCCCTGACCCTCGTGCGCCAGCGTGGCGTAATCGCCCACATCGGGCACACTCAGCCGATGCCCAACATAGCGCGGGCCATGCTGGAACAGGGTTTGCAGTTCGCGCTGGTACAGCGCGTCGTCAAAGTAGCTTGAAACTGGTAGTTGGCCGGTGGCCTGCTGCAGTTGAAGACTTAAATCAGACATCAGTCGGACCTAAAGACTCCCCA
Organism: Rhodoferax ferrireducens; assembly: GCF_049302455.1. GTDB lineage: Bacteria > Pseudomonadota > Gammaproteobacteria > Burkholderiales > Burkholderiaceae_C > Rhodoferax > Rhodoferax ferrireducens_B. The sequence goes on from NZ_JBAQMD010000066.1 coordinate 22,086, forward strand.
CAGGGAGATGCGCCAAAGCGCGGTAAAAAGAAACCGGCGAGGGCCGGTTGGGAACGCAAATTGTACCTGCCAGGCTATTTTTGACGGTCAGGCAGGGATTGCTCGGTCCGGTTCTGGCGTCTTGCAACAGAGGTTTTGTGGGCTTTGGGCGCGCCCGCCGTGACCAAAAGCCTAAAATCACGCTTTTTTCCACGGAATTTCCCAGACTGCATGGCTTCGACTCCCAAAACCGTTTCTACCACCCCAGCCAGTTTTGAGGCTGCTCAGGAAGAGCTGGAGCAACTGGTGGCCCGGCTGGAGTCGGGCGATCTGCCGCTGGACCAGCTTTTGAGTCAGTACCAGCGCGGCGCCGAATTGCTTAAATTCTGCCGTGACCGGCTGGAAGCGGTCGAAAGCCAGATCAAGGTACTCGATCAGGGGACGCTTAAAACATGGACACCCGAGTGACTGGCAGCGCTGCATTCAACCTGAGCGCCTGGAGCGCGCTGCATCTGGCGCACGTCGAGAGTGCGCTGGAGCGCTGGGTCAGGGCCGATGCAGCGACGGATGCCGAGGGTGGCGCCCCGGTTGAACTCATCGCTGCCATGCGTTACGCAGTGCTGGACGGTGGCAAGCGCTTGCGTCCCTTGCTCGTGCTGGCGGCGTCGGAGGCGGCCAGCGGCGAGCGGCCAGCGGCTGCGAAGACGCCCGAAATTGCGCTGCGCGCCGCCTGTGCGGTGGAATTGATTCATGCTTATTCGCTGGTGCACGACGACCTGCCGTGTATGGACAACGACGTGTTGCGCCGGGGTAAAGCCACCGTGCATGTGAAATTTGGCGAGGCCAGCGCCATGCTCGCCGGTGACGCCCTGCAGGCGATGGCGTTTGAATTGTTGACGCCGGACGATGATGTCATCCCGGCCCGCCAGCAAGCCGCCCTGTGCCGTTTGCTGGCCCGCGCGGCGGGCAGCGCCGGTATGGCCGGTGGGCAAGCGATTGATCTGGCCAGTGTCGGCGTGGCACTCACCGAGCGCCAGCTGCGCCAGATGCACCGTCTGAAGACGGGTGCCTTGTTGCAGGCCAGCGTGATGATGGGTGCTGCGTGCGGCGATGTTTCAGCCCAGGCTGAGGCCGCGCTGATGTCGTACGGCGCCGCGATCGGGCTGGCGTTTCAGGTGGTGGACGATATGCTCGATGTCACCGCCGACTCGGCGACACTGGGTAAAACGGCGGGCAAAGACGCCGACCAGGACAAACCAACCTTTGTGTCGCTGCTGGGGCTGGAGCGCGCTGGCGTCTATGCCCAGGAATTGCTGGCCGAAGCGCTGGCGGCGCTGGCCCGCAGTGGCTTGCACGATACGCAGGCGCTGCAGGGTTTGGCCAGGCGGCTGGTCAATCGTACTTGTTGAATGGAAAACAGGAGAGAAATTAGCCTCCAGCCCTTATCCAATAAGCGTTAGTAGCTACTAATAATATAGCATATGCCACATAATTCGTATCCCCTGCTGCACACCATCAATGATCCCGCTGACCTGCGGCTCGTGCCGCGCGCGCAGTTGGGCGCGCTGGCCGACGAGTTGCGGGCTTATTTGCTCCACAGTGTGGCCAAAACCGGGGGTCACCTGAGCTCCAACCTGGGCACGGTTGAGCTGACAGTGGCTTTGCACTATGTGTTCAACACCCCGCATGACCGCGTGGTGTGGGATGTGGGGCACCAGACCTACCCGCACAAAATCTTGACCGGTCGGCGCGAGCGCATGGCCACGCTGCGCCAGCTTGGCGGTTTGAGCGGTTTCCCGCAACGGGGCGAGAGTGAATACGATGACTTTGGCACCGCACATTCCAGTACCTCCATTTCAGCCGCTTTGGGGATGGCGCTGGCGGCCAAAATCAAGGGTGAGGAGCGTTATGCGATTGCCGTGATTGGCGACGGTGCACTGACCGCCGGCATGGCGTTTGAAGCGCTCAACAATGCGGGGGTTGCCGACTGCAACCTGCTGGTGATCCTCAATGACAACGACATGAGCATCAGCCCGCCGGTGGGCGCGCTCAATCGGCATCTGGCCAAGCTCATGAGCGGCCAGTTTTACGCCGCTGCCAAAAACGTTGGCAAGACCGTGCTCAAAGGCGCGCCGCCGCTGTTTGAACTGGCCAAGCGGCTGGAAGAAAGCGCCAAAGGCATGGTGGTGCCAGCGACCCTGTTCGAGAAATTCGGCTTCAATTACATCGGCCCGATTGATGGCCATGACCTCGATGCCTTGATCCCCACGCTGGAGAACATCAAGCACCTCAAGGGTCCGCAGTTTTTGCATGTGGTGACCAAAAAGGGGCAGGGCTACAAACTGGCCGAAGCCGACCCGGTGGCCTACCACGGCCCCGGCAAGTTTGACCCGGCGGTTGGCCTGCAGGCGCCCGCCACCAGCCCGAAGCAAACCTTTACCCAGGTGTTTGGTCAGTGGCTGTGCGACATGGCGGCCGTTGACCCGCGGCTGGTGGGCATCACGCCCGCCATGCGCGAGGGTTCCGGCATGGTGGAGTTTGAGCAGCGTTTTCCGCAGCGTTTCTTTGACGTGGGCATCGCCGAGCAGCATGCGGTGACTTTTGCCGCGGGACTGGCCTGTGAGGGCCTGAAGCCGGTGGTGGCGATTTATTCCACCTTTTTGCAGCGCGGCTACGACCAGTTGATCCACGACGTGGCAATTCAAAACCTGCCGGTGGTATTTGCGCTCGATCGTGCGGGTCTGGTGGGTGCCGATGGTGCCACGCACGCCGGGGCTTACGACATTCCATTTTTGCGTTGTATTCCCAACGTCAGCGTGGCTTGCCCGGCCGATGAGAACGAGTGCCGGCAGTTGCTCAGCACCGCTTTTGCGCAGAATCACCCGGTGGCCGTGCGTTATCCGCGTGGTGCCGGTGCCGGCACAGTCGTCCAGGCCGGGTTGGAAGCCCTGCCGTTTGGCCAAGGTGAAATCCGGCGCACGGGCAGCAGTGTCGCCATTCTGGCCTTTGGCACGCTCCTGTACCCGGCATTGCAGGTGGCTGAAAAACTCAACGTCACGGTGGTCAACATGCGCTGGGTCAAGCCGCTGGATGTGGCGCTGCTGCTACAGGTGGCCGCCGACCATGACGCATTGGTGACAGTGGAAGAGGGCGCCATCATGGGTGGCGCTGGCAGCGCGGTGCTGGAAGCCTTGCATGCGGCAGGCGTGCTCAAGCCGGTGCTGCAACTGGGCCTGCGTGATGAATTCATCGAACATGGCGACCCGGCCAAATTGCTGGCGCTGCAGGGCCTGGATGCCAAGGGTATCGAAGCCTCGATGACCAAGCGCTTTGGGGCGCTGCTGGTGCCCGGGCGCCCGGCGCTCAAAGCCGTCGCCTGAACTGCTGGGGCGAAGCCGCCCTGCTTGAGTGTCAGCGACCCTTGCGTAAATTCATCGACGCAAGGGGAAACCCCCTCCATAACTGATCCTGCATGTTCCTACAATAGTGGATGACTGTAATGGGTCATTGCTGTGCATACCCGCATCGCGATAAATTCAATCCACAATTTTAGGAGTGAACCAAATGGATCGTCGTTCCGTAATCAAGCACGCAGGCATTGCCGGCGTGCTGGCCGTTGGTGCTGCGCCGGCAGTGCATGCACAAGGGGCCAATGTTCGCTGGCGCCTGGCTTCAAGCTTCCCGAAATCGCTCGACACAATTTTCGGCAGCACAGAAATGTTTGCCAAGACCGTCAAGGCCCTGTCCGGCGGCAAGTTTGAAGTGTCCGTGCATGCGGCTGGCGAACTGATGCCGGCGTTTGGCGTCGTGGATGCCATCCAGAATGGCACGGTCGAGATGGCCCAGACGGCCCCTTACTATTTCACCGGCAAAGACCCCATCTTTGCCTTTGGCTGTGCCGTTCCCTTTGGCCTGACCGCCCGCCAGATGGATGCCTGGATGGAGCACGGCAATGGCCGCAAACTGATGGACGAGTTTTACGCCAAGTACAACATCAAGAGCCGCAGCGCGGGCAACACCGGCACGCAGATGGGCGGCTGGTACCGCAAGGAAATCAAGACCGTCAAGGACCTGAAAGGCCTGAAAATGCGCATGGGCGGCGGGCTTTTCGGTGAGGCCATGCAAAAGCTGGGTGTTGTGTCGCAGAACATGCCCGCCGGTGATGTGTACCAGGCCCTTGAAAAAGGCACGCTGGACGCCACTGAATTCGTGGGCCCGTACGATGATCAGAAGCTCGGCTTCAACAAGGTCGCGCCTTACTATTACTATCCCGGCTGGTGGGAAGGCGGCGCGGAGCTTGAGTTTTTCATCAATACCAAAGCCTATGCAGCACTGTCGCCGGAAAATCAGGCGATCGTTGATGCGGCAACCGCCATCGCCGCCCGAGACATGACATCCAAGTACGATGCATTCAACCCGATTGCTTTGAAGAAGTTGGTTGCCGAAAAAACACAGCTCAAGGCATTTTCGAAGGAAATCATGGATGCCGGCTTCAAGGCGTCAATGGAAGTGTTTGCGGAGCACGAAGCCACATCGCCCGAGTTCAAGAAGATCCACCAGGACATGCGTGCCTTCCAGCGCGACCAATTGTTGTGGCTGCGCTTTTCTGAGTACCGTTTCGACAGCTACATGACCACAGTCAAGTTGTAAATCTGGACGGCAGGGTTGCGCACGTCGCGGCCCGGTCGGGTGTTTTTTTTGTCCGGTGAGGTGTGCCATACATTTCATCGGACATTTTTGTTTTCAGGTGTTCTTGATTCAGCGACGACAGCTTATTGACAGCATTGCGAGGGCTCTGAACCGCGTGGCGGTCAGCCCCGACCAGCTTCAGCGACGACAGCTTATTGACAGCATTGCGAGGGAAAACCCCCGCACCGCTTTTCACGCATCTTCCTACAATTTTCACTGACTCTGATCGGTCGTCGCTGTGCTTACCTGCACGTCGATATTTTTTCTCAAAACTCCAGGAGTGAACCTTATGGATCGTCGTTCTCTAATTAAACACGCCGGCATCGCCGGTGTACTGGCTGCCGGTGTGGCGCCGGCTGTGCACGCACAGGCCGCCATTCGCTGGCGTCTGGCTTCCAGCTTTCCGAAATCACTGGACACTATTTTTGGCTCGGCCGAAGTGTTTTCCAAGGCAGTCAAGGAGATGTCTGGTGGCAAGTTCGAAGTGTCGGTGCATGCGGCTGGCGAGCTGATGCCGGCGTTTGGCGTGGTCGATGGCGTGCAAAACGGCACGGTGGAAATGGCGCACACGGCGCCGTACTACTTCTTCGGCAAGAACGAGGCCTTCGCCATCGGCGGTGCAATTCCTTTCGGCATGAACTCGCGCCAACTCACGGCATGGGTGGTCGACGGCAACGGCGGCAAGCTGATGCGCGAGTTCTATGCCAAGTACAACATTGTCAACTTCCTGGGCGGTAACACGGGCGCGCAAATGGGGGGCTGGTTCCGCAAGGAGATCAAGTCGCCGGCGGACATCAAGGGCCTGAAATTCCGTATCGGCGGCTTTGCCGGCAAGGTGATCGAGCGCATGGGCGGTGTGCCGCAGAACATTCCTGGCGGCGAGATTTATCAGGCGCTGGAAAAGGGCACCATCGATGCGGCCGAATGGATCGGCCCGTACGATGACCAGAAGCTGGGCTTCAACAAGGTGGCGCCGTTTTACTATTACCCCGGCTGGTGGGAGGGTAGCCTGAACCTCGAGTTCTATGTGAATCAAAAAGCCCTTAATGGCCTGTCGAGCGAAAACAAGGCCATTGTGCAGGCAGCGGCCTACGAGGCCCATGTCACCACGCAGGCCCGCTATGACGCGCGCAACCCTGGTGCGCTCAAACAGCTCGTCGCCGCCAAAACCAAGGTGCTCCCGTTCCCGCAAGCCGTGCTGGATGCGTCGTTCAAGACATCGATGGATCTGTACGCCGACCTGGAAAAGAGCAACCCGGATTGGAAGAAGATTTACGACGATTACCGCAACTTCCAGCGTGACGAGATACTCTGGTTCCGTTTTGCCGAGGGGCGCTTCGACAGCTTTATGGCCTCCAAGAAGCTTTGACCGGATGATGGCGCCACGCGCGCTGTCGATCTGATCGACCCGCCAGGTTCGCCCGGCGGGTTTTTTTCGCTCGGGCTTCGGTGCCGGCTTGCCCAGCAGCCAAGAAAATGCCTCTGCAAACCAGAGGTTTGCAGAGGCATGGGAGGCCTGCCATTGCGGGACCGTGGTGAAGGGCCCCGGGTTTCAGTTTTTCTTCTCTGGCGTGTCGCCGAGCGAGTCCTGGAGCGCTTTCATCGGATCGTCGGCGGGTGACGGATCGCTGCTATCGGTCGGCGCCTCGCCACCGGCTGCGCCTGTCATACCTGCTGCCGGGTCTTGTTGCTCCATCGCGTCCGGCATGCTCGCTTCCATTTCCATGCGGACCTTGTCGAGGTCGTACACCACCTTCTTGTCGAGGCCGCTTGAGACGATGCCGGGGAAGGCAATGATGGCACCGACCATGATGATCTGGATGATCACGAACGGAATGGCACCCCAGTAGATTTGCATGGTGGTGACCGGCTGGATCAGCTTCTTGGTGAGCTTGTCGGTGTATTCCTTGGCCGGTGCCACGCTGCGCAGGAAGAACAGGGCAAAGCCAAAGGGCGGATGCATAAATGAAGTCTGCATGTTCACGCCCAGCAACACGCCAAACCAGATCAGGTCAATGCCCATCTTATCGGCCACCGGTGCCAGCAAGGGCACGACGATGAACGAGAGTTCAAAGAAGTCCAGGAAAAACGCCAGAAAGAAAATTAGCAGGTTGACCACAATCAGGAAGCCGACCTGCCCGCCAGGGACCGAGGTCAACAGGTGCTCCACCCATCTGGAGCCATCGACCCCCTGAAACACGAGGCTGAAGACGGTGGACCCGACCAGGATGAATACAACAAAGCTGGACAGTTTGGTAGTCGACGTCAAGGCTTGTTTGAGCAGTTTCATGCTCAGACGCCCACGGCTCATGGCCATGATCAAAGCACCCATCGCCCCCATGGCACCGCCCTCGGTCGGCGTGGCCACACCCAGGAAGATCGTGCCCAGCACCAGAAAGATCAGCAACAGCGGGGGAATCAGCACAAAGGTCACGCGCTCCGCCATGCGTGACAGCAGGCCCATGTGGGTAACCTTGTTGATCAGCGCGATCACAAATGCCAGCATGACGCCAGAACAAAGCGACACCACAATGGTTTCGTCAGTCGCCACGTTCAACACGGTTTCGCCCTTGGACCAGCTTAAGACTTGCGCGTAGTGTTCTCCGAGGTACACCGCCACCGCCGTTGACACGATGGTCAGAATCAGCAGAGAGCGCATGCCGCTGCCGCCATTGTCTTCGCGGATCGTGCGGGCCTCAAGCGGTAATGCGGGTACCCAGTTCGGGCGAATGAAGGTCAAAAGGACCACATAGCCGAAATAGAGGACGGTGAGGGCAAAGCCGGGGATGAACGCACCTTTGTACATGTCGCCCACGCTGCGACCGAGCTGGTCCGCCAGAATGATCAGCACCAGCGAGGGCGGAATGATTTGTGCCAGCGTGCCGGAGGCCGCAATCGCGCCAGCGGCGACCCGGCGGTCATAGCCATAGCGCAACATGATCGGTAAGGAAATCAGGCCCATCGAAATCACGGAAGCGGCCACCACACCGGTGGTTGCGGCCAGCAGGGCACCGACAAAAATCACGGCAAAGGCCAAGCCACCGCGCAACGGACCAAACAGCTGGCCAATGGTGTCGAGCAAATCCTCGGCCATGCCACTTCGCTCCAGTATCAGCCCCATCAGGGTGAAGAACGGAATGGCCAGCAGCGTGTCGTTTTGCATGATGCCGAAGATGCGCAACGGCAGGGCCTGCAGCAGCGCCTCGGGCAGGAGGCCCAGTTCGATGCCCACAAAGCCAAAGAACAGGCCGCAGGCGCCCAGGCTGAACGCCACCGGAAAACCCAGCAGCAAGAAGACAATGAGCCCCCCGAACATGATGGGGGCAAAGTTGTTGGTTAGAAATTCCATGTGTCTCTCCAGGGTCAGGCCGCGTTGGCTCTGGCAGCTTTTTCTTCAGCCAGCTTTTGAATCGCCTCAGCCAACTCTTCTTCTGCGGTCTTTTCCACTTTTTTGTGCGTGGGATCTTCAATCAGGCCCTGCAAGAAAGCCAGGCGCTTGATCAGCTCGGACCAACCTTGCAGCAGCAGCAATCCAAAGCCCAGCGGACTCATGGCGTACACCGGCCAGCGAATCAGGCCACCGGCGTTGGAGGATATTTCGCCGGATTGGTAGCCGTTTAGAAAGAAGGGAACACCGAACCACAGGATGGCAACACAAAATGGCGTCAGGAAAAAAGCCAGACCGAATACATCGATCCACATTTGCGTGCGCTTGGACCAGCGGCTATAGATGACGTCAATCTTGACATGTTCGCCGTTGAGCAGCGTGTAGCCTGCGGCCAGCAGAAATGTCGCTGCAAACAAGTACCACTGCACTTCAAGATAGGCATTGGAGCTCACGTTGAACGCCTTGCGGACAATGGCGTTGACGGCGCTGATGACTGTGGAGGCGAAAATTAGCCAGATCACATTTCTGCCAATCAGGCTGTTGAGCCAGTCGATGGCTTTCGAGAATTTTAGAAGCGCATGCATGTTGTTTCCATCATTAGAAAATATGAAAAAGACAGTCTGCAGTCATGCAAAGCAAGGTTCTGCAGAACGACCGATTTCGACGTTAGAGCGTAACGTGCTGAAACTGAAATAAACCTGACGGTTTGTTTTTTTTTTACATAGGGTAAACACTAATGATTTAGAGCGTCGATCGGGTGAGACTTTTCCTGGCGATAGTCCCACCAGGGCAATACCCGGCGCATCGATAGCACCTCGCCACTTTGCAGGGCCGCGTAGCCGGTAATCGTGGCCACTTCACTTTTCCAGGCGGGTGTTTTCAACAGATGCAATAAGGCCTGAATGCCGGGTCGTAACAGCGCGGACTTGAGGCACACCAGGTGGTAGCGTTCATCGGCCAGGGGCACAAAATCCAACCCCGCTCGCTGCGCCGCTGCGGCAATGCCGAGCCCGGCATCACATTGACCGGCAGCCACGGCCTGCGCGACTGCTGCATGGGATGGCTCGGTGTGGTCATCGCTGATGATGTCACTGGCCACCAGCCCGGCTTGGATGAGCAGTTCATCCAGCACCACGCGGGTGCCGCTGCCCAAACCACGGGCAGCAAAGCGGGCGCGCTGGTCGGCCAGGTCTTGCAGCGAGCGCAGACCCAGCGGATTGCCTTTGGCCACCATCAAACCCTGGGTGCGCTGCGCAAAGCCGATGATTTTGTGTTGACCCGGTTGCAGCAAAGGCTTGTAGGTGTGCTCGGTCAGTGTTTTTTTGCCTGTCCCCAGCAGCGTGTGAAAACCCGCCATCACGCAGCGGCCTTCGTTGAGGGCGCGAATGGCGTCCACGCTTCCAGTGAATCGAATGTCCAGGTGCATGCGGCTGGCATCAGGCTGTGCGCTGGCAGTTAACTGGCCGCGCAGGGCATGCTCGCGCAAGGCGGACAGCGCGTCATCATGGCTGGCGTAGAGCGTTACCACATGCACGCTGTCGTCAAACGCCAGCGCGTAGCTGCGTTCAAGTTCGGCGCGCAGGGCTTCAATCTGTGGTGCCAGCCGCGCTTGCGCCTGCCGCTCGGCCCACATCAGTTTGTTGCCAAAGTCGGTCAGGCGCGCGCTCTGGCCTTTCTCCCACACCACCAGTTCGTTGCCCAGTTCGTTTTCCCATCGTTTGAGTTCACCCCAGACGTGGCGGTAGCTCAATCCAAGCGCGCGCGCACCGGCTGAGATGGAGCCATGGCTGCTCACCGCCTGCAGCAAATCAATCAAAGGGTTGCGCACCAGCGCCGGACTGCTGTCGCGGGACAGGGTGTAGTGGAATTGGAGCCTATGCACGGTGGTTCATATCGTCAGTGATTGGATCGGTGGCTACGATACCGCAAGTTATGTCTTCTTTCTCCGACAGCGCCTCCTCCGCGCTGCAACTCATCACCTCCCTGGACGCGGGCCTGCTCACCATTGTGGGCCGGTCCCTGTCCGTGAGCGCCACGGCCTGCGCCATCGCGTGCGGCTTGGGGCTGATTTTGGGCGCCTGGCTGGGTGTGACGCGTTTTGCCGGGCGTGGCGCGGTGCTGACGCTTCTGAACACTTTTCTGGCGGTGCCTTCGGTCGTGGTGGGCCTGGTGATTTATTTGTTGTTGTCACGCACCGGGCCGTTGGGCTATTTGGGCTGGTTGTTCAGCTTCAAGGCGATGGTGATGGCGCAAGCCGTGCTGGTGTTGCCGGTGGTGACAGCCTTGACACGCCAGGCGGTGCAAGACGCTGAATACTTGCATGGCGAACAATTGCAGTCGCTTGGCGCGCGGCCCTTGGTGCGCAGTCTGCTGCTGGCCTGGGACGAGCGCTACGCGCTGCTCACGGTGGTGATCGCGTCCTTTGGCCGGGCCGTGTCTGAAGTGGGCGCGGTGATGATTGTGGGCGGCAATATTGATGGCTTCACCCGTGTCATGACGACGGCCATCGCGCTGGAAACCAGTAAAGGGGATTTGCCGCTGGCGCTCGGCCTGGGGCTGATTTTGCTCAGCGTTGTGCTGCTGCTGAACGTGTTGATTGCGTTGCTGCGGCGCTGGCGCGAACGCTCGGAGAATGACGCTGCCAGCGTCCGTCAATTGGCAGCCCCGGCGGCGGTCCGTGAATCGGTAGCTGTCACCCACGGAGTCTCGCTGTGAGTGGCAGTGTCGGTGACGTGCGGCGTTTGCAGCCCGTGTTTGAGCTGTCGGGTGCGAGCGTGCATTTTGGCCGTGCCGCGTCGCCGGTGCGCGCTTTGTCCGATGTGACCCTGACTGTTGCTCCCGGTGAGCGGGTGGCGTTGGTGGGTGCCAACGGCTGCGGCAAGAGCACGCTGTTGCGGCTGTTGCACGGCTTGGCGCTGGCTACATCGGGGCAGCTTGTGTCTGACCCGGCGTGGCGACAAGCCATGTTGTTTCAAAAGCCACACCTGATGCGCCTGACGGTGCAGGCCAATATCGCTCTGGGCCTGTGGCTGCGCGGCACGCCCTGGGGCGAGGCCAAGGTGTTGGCCTTGGCGGCGTTGGCCCGGGTTGGTTTGATCGAATTGGCCCAGCGCAACGCGCGCCAGCTCTCCGGCGGTCAGCAGCAGCGCGTGGCCATGGCAAGGGCCTGGGCTTTGAGGCCGCAGGTGTTGCTGCTCGACGAGCCTACCGCCAGCCTGGACCCGCACGCCAAGCGCGAGGTTGAGGCGCTGATTGAAGAGTTTTCCAGCGGACCGGATGCCATGACGCTGATTTTTGCCAGCCACAACCTCGGCCAGGTCAAACGCCTGGCCAGCCGGGTGATCTATCTGGAGCATGGCCGTGTGCTGGCCGACTTGCCGGTAGCTGATTTTTTTGCCGGGTCATTGTTGCAGCAGCAGTACCCGGCGGCCCATTTATTTGTCAAAGGAGAATTGGTATGAAAACTGTGAAATATGTTGAGTGTTTTTGGCCTCTAGCCATCATGAACAAAGCGTTGGCAGCTACTATTTTGGTAGCATCCATGAGCTTGCCTGTGGGTGCTCAAACACCATCTATCGTGGTCGCATCCACCACCTCGACCGAGCAATCCGGTCTGTTTTCCGTCCTGCTGCCCGAGTTCAAACAGGCCAGCGGCATCGACGTGAAAGTCGTGGCATTGGGCACTGGCCAAGCCATCGACATGGGCCGTCGGGGCGATGCCGACGTGCTGTTCGTGCACGACAAGGTGGCCGAAGAAAAAGTGGTGGCCGAGGGCTTTGCTGTCAAGCGCCTTGAAGTGATGTACAACGACTTTGTGGTCGTTGGCCCCGCCAGCGATCCCGTCAAAGTCAAAGGCAACGATGTGGTCGAAGCGCTCAAAAAGCTCTCGGCTGCCAATGGCCCGTTCGTATCGCGTGGCGACAAGAGCGGCACCCACGCGGCTGAGCTGCGTTTCTGGAAGATGGCCGACCTGGCCGACAAACAGGGCAGCGGCTACAAGTCGTGCGGCTGCGGCATGGGTCCGGCACTCAATATGGCGTCCAGCAGCAACGCCTACGCGTTGACCGACCGTGGCACCTGGCTCAACTTCAAGAACCGGGGCGACCTGAAAGTGCTGGTGGAAGGCGACAAACGTTTGTTCAATCAATACGGCGTGATGCTGGTCAACCCCGCCAAGCACCCGCATGTGAAGGCGGCAGACGGGCAGAAGTTTGTGGATTGGGTCACTTCACCCGCTGGTCAGGATGTGATTGCCGGCTACAAAATTGGTGGCGAGCAACTGTTCTTTCCGAATGCGGTGAAGTGACTTTAAAAATCAGAGCTGTGTGACTCCGCCATCTCAGCCTCTTTGTCAACCATGTGATTCTCAAAATTGAAAAAGGGGCGGTTGCCCGCCCCTTTGGATTGATTCACGCGCTGTCGCGATCCGATCAGAAGAAGCCCAGCTTGCTTTCGCTGTAGCTCACCAAGAGGTTCTTGGTCTGCTGGTAGTGGTCCAGCATCATCTTGTGGGTTTCGCGGCCGATGCCGGACTCTTTGTAGCCACCAAAGGCCGCGTGAGCGGCGTAGTCGTGGTAGCAGTTGGTCCAGACGCGACCGGCCTTGATGGCGCGGCCCATGCGGTAGGCGACGTTGCCGTTGCGGCTCCAAACGCCCGCGCCCAAACCGTACAGCGTGTCATTGGCCAGCGCCAGCGCATCGGCTTCGTCCTTGAAGGTGGTCACAGCCAGCACCGGGCCAAAGATTTCTTCCTGGAACACACGCATTTTGTTGTGGCCTTTGAGCAGCGTGGGCTGCACGTAATAGCCACCGGCCAGATCGCCGCTCAAGTTCGCTTGCGCGCCACCGGTCAGCACTTGCGCACCTTCCTGTTTGCCAATATCAAGGTAGGACAAAATTTTGTCCAGTTGCACTTTTGAGGCTTGGGCGCCGATCATGGTGTCGGAATCAAGCGGGTTGCCTTGTTTGATGGCCTTGACGCGCGGCAGTACCCGTTCCATGAATTTGTCGTAAATGCTTTCCTGAATCAGCGCGCGCGACGGGCAGGTGCAGACCTCGCCCTGGTTAAAGGCAAACAGCACCAGGCCTTCGATGGCTTTGTCGAGGAAACCGTCGTCCTTGTCCATCACATCGGCAAAGAACACATTGGGGGACTTGCCACCGAGTTCCAGCGAGGCCGGGATCAGGTTGTTGGCAGCGGCTTGGGCAATCACGCGGCCGGTGTTGGTGGAGCCCGTGAAGGCGATTTTGGCGATGCGCTTGCTGGTGGCCAGCGGCATGCCGGCTTCACGGCCATAGCCGTTGACGATGTTGAGCACGCCTGGGGGCAGCAAGTCGCCAATGACTTCCATCAAAATCAAAATGCTGACCGGGGTCGACTCCGCAGGTTTGAGTACCACGCAGTTGCCGGCGGCCAGGGCCGGAGCCAGCTTCCAGGCGGCCATCAGAATGGGAAAGTTCCAGGGGATGATTTGCCCGACCACGCCGAGCGGTTCATGGTAATGGTAGGCCACGGTGGATTCATTGATGTCGCTCAGCGCGCCTTCTTGCGCGCGGATACAGCCGGCAAAGTAGCGGAAGTGGTCGGATGACAGCGGAATGTCGGCGGCCAGTGTTTCGCGAATCGGCTTGCCGTTGTCAACCGTTTCGGCGTAGGCCAACAGTTCCAGGTTGGCGTCAATGCGGTCGGCAATTTTGAGCAGGATGTTGGAGCGGTCGGTGACCGAGGTTTTGCCCCAGGCATCGGTGGCGGCGTGGGCGGCGTCCAGCGCCAGTTCAATGTCTTGGGCACCCGAGCGGGCGGCCTGGGTATAGACCTTGCCGCTGATCGGGGTGATCACGTCAAAGTATTCCCCCTTGAGTGGGGCCACGTATTTGCCGCCAATGAAGTTGTCGTAGTGGGCCTTGTAAGCGATTTTTGCGCCGGCTTGGCCGGGGGCTGCGTAGATCATGGTGTCTCCTGAATTTTTGCAATAAATTGAATGAAATTTCCCTTGCGGGCCTTGTCAGTAGTCAAGTTGCGTGCCAGCGCGGGTGCGGCATACCAATACGTTGATTTCAAACAATTTTTGTTCTACACCTGTGCCTGCTGGGCCGGCGTCTGGTGTGGCGATGTGCGACACCTGTCAAGTTCTGTGACAGGCGCGGTGATCAAGCTCTATGCAGGCCGTTTCATACCGCCAGACTTTGCCAATAGGGATTTCAAGTGAGATGTCGCTCCCGTGGCCATCACGCTCACCGGGCAAGCAGTTGACGAGTGCCCTGATGCTTCAGCAGCCAATGGCTGTTGAAGCATCCGCGTGATCTGTGTCTGCTTGAGGAATTGGACGAAGTCCAATGCAGCGCGGGTGGCCGACACGCGCGACGGTGTCGAGCCCGCTTCAGAATCAGGCCGGCGCGCTTTCGCGCGTAGCCTTGTGCTGGGTTTGACCAGCGGCAACCGGTGCATGCATGGCGCCCCGGAAGATGGCCTCGATTTCGGCCTGGCTGGCTTTGCGCGGGTTGGTCAGGCCGCAGGCATCCTTGAGCGCGTTTTCAGTCAGCAAGGGAATGTCTTTTTCTTTCACGCCCAGTTCGCCCAGGCTGGCTGGAATGCCGATGTCCACCGACAGTTTGCGGATCGCGCCAAGGCAGGCCTGAGCGCCAGCGGCTGCATCCATGCCGTCAACCGACACGCCCATGGCACGGGCGACGTCGCGCAGACGTTCGGCCGAAGTGGCTGCATTAAACGCTTGCACATGCGGCAGCAGCAGTGCATTGCACACACCGTGCGGGAGGTCGTAAAAACCACCGAGCTGGTGCGACATGGCGTGTACATAGCCCAGCGAGGCGTTGTTGAAGGCCATGCCGGCCAGGAACTGGGCGTAGGCCATTTGCTCGCGCGCCTGCAGGTTGTCGCCATGTGCCACGGCGGTGCGCAGGTTGCGAGAGATGAGCTCGACCGCCTTCAGCGCGCAGGCGTCCGTGATGGGGGTGGCGGCGGTGGAGACATAGGCTTCCACGGCATGGGTGAGGGCGTCCATGCCGGTGGCAGCCGTGAGACCCTTGGGCTTGGCCAACATCAGGTTGGGGTCGTTGACGGACATGAGGGGTGTGACGTTGCGGTCAACGATGGCCATTTTGATGTGCCGCACTTCATCGGTGATGATGCAAAAACGGGTCATTTCGGCCGCTGTACCCGCCGTGGTATTGATCGACACCAGTGGCAACTGCGGCTTGGCCGAGCGGTCCACACCTTCGTAGTCGGAAATTTCGCCGCCATTGGATGCACACAGGGCAATGCCCTTGGCGCAATCGTGCGGTGAGCCGCCGCCCAAGGAAATAACGAAGTCGCACTGATGCGCCTTCAACTGGGCCAGCCCCGCCTTCACGTTGCCAACGGTCGGGTTGGGCTTGGCGCCATCAAACACCACCGATGCAATCTCTTGCGCGGTCAGCAGCGTCTGGATTTGCCCGGCCACCCCGAGCTTGTTGAGGACCGTGTCGGTGACGATCAGCGCCTTGTGAAAGCCGTAGCCGCGAATGGCCAGAATGGCTTCCTGCAAGCAGCCTGCACCCATGATGTTGACGGCGGGAATGAAAAAAGTTGTTGACATGTTGAAATCTCCTGAAAATGGTTTTGGTGGTTGTCGAAGTCCGCCTTGCGACTTTGGTTTCGGCGTCGCCGGGATCCGCGTTGATGATCGTGCCTCCATTCCTGAAAACAACGCATGAACTTGCCTGGCGGGCTCCCAATCACGATCAAGTTGCGTGCCAGCCCTGTAACGACTTGTTGGCGCTTTGATTTCAAATGACTTTGTCCCCGGCCGCCGAAATGCCGGGGCCATGCAATCGTTGTGGTATAGAACAGTTGTCAAATCTTGCGACACCTGCGGGGACACTATGCAGGCCCTTTCATATCGCTTGCAATTGCATCGCCCGATACCATCAGGTCCACCCCTAACGACAAATCACAGACCATGCGCTGTGCAGGAGACAACGTGCAACCCACACTTCATGACGCGGTTTTGCGGCAAGCCCGCATGCGTTTGATTGAGCATGGCGACTGCCCGGCCGATGGCATTGGTGCCCGCCTGGCGCGCTCATGGCAGCGCAGTCTGGCGGCAGGTCTGTCTCCCTTGGACCGCGTGGCGGACTCTGAGCATGCCAACGCCATCGACTTGCGCCAGATACTGACGCGCAACCATGAACTGCTGGCGCATTCACGCCCGGTGATGGATTATTTGTTTGACCAGGTGCGCGCCAGCGAAGGCATGGTAATTTTGGCGGACCAACGCGGCACGTTGATGCGCACTTTGGGTCATCCTGATTTTTTGAACAAGGCCCAGCGAGTGGCCTTGACCAGCGGTGCGTCGTGGCTGGAACAGCACCGCGGTACCAACGCCATTGGCACTGCGCTGGCCGAGCTTGAGGGCGTTGAAATCCACGGCGCCGAACATTTTTTTGAGCGCAATGCTTTCCTGAGTTGCACTGCCGCCCCCATTGTGTCGGCGCGCGGTGAATTGCTTGGCATTCTGGATATCTCAGGCGACCAGCGCAGCGATCACCCGCACACGCTGGGGTTGGTCAACATAGCCGCGCGCATGATTGAAAACAGCCTGATGCTCGACGCCAGCCGGTGCCAGACGCGCCTGCTCTTGCATCCTCAGCGGGAGGGCATTGGCACGGTGGCCGAGGGCATTGTGACGCTGTCGGACGACGGTTGGATCGTTGGGGCCAACCGCAACGGACTGGCTTTCTTGAAACTCGCAACACGCGCCTTGGGTGCGGTGCAATTGACCCATGCGATGGACGTTCGCCTGAGCGACTTGCTCTCGCGCCCCCTGCGCAGCCCCGATCAGCCCAGGCTGGTTCGCCTGCGTGATGGCACTGAACTGTATGTGCTGGTGCAGGTCGCGCAGGGCACGCTGCAGATTGCCCCGCCAGCGCTCGCCATGCCGAAACTTGGCGATGCGCTCACGCAACTCGACACCGGCGATGTGCGCTGGCGCAGTGTCACCGACAAAGTGCGCCGGGTGCTGGACAAGCCGATCCCTTTGTTGATCCAGGGTGAATCAGGGGTTGGTAAAGAGCTCTTTGCCCGCGCCGTGCATGACAGCGGCCCGCGTCGCGGCAAGCCTTTTGTGGCGATCAATTGCGCTGCCGTGCCTGAGAACCTGATTGAGGCCGAGTTGTTCGGTTATGCGCCAGGCGCGTTTACCGGTGCACGGCGCGAGGGCAGCCCCGGCCGCCTGCGTGAAGCCCATGGCGGCACGCTGTTTCTGGATGAGGTTGGCGACATGCCGCTGGCCATGCAGGCGCGCCTGCTGCGTGTGTTGCAAGAACGCGAGGTCAGTCCGCTGGGTGGTGGCTCGGCGGTGGCGGTGGACTTCGGCCTGATTTGCGCCACGCACTGCAAACTGCGCGAAGCCACTGAGCTGGGGCGCTTTCGCAGTGACTTGTATTACCGCATCAATGGTTTGACGGTGCAACTGCCGGCCCTGCGTGAGCGTACGGATTTTGCGGCGCTGACCCAGCGGCTGCTGGCCGACCTGAACCCGCAGCGCAGCATTCACGTGACCCCGGCGTTGCTGGCGCGCTTGAGCGTTTACGCCTGGCCCGGCAACGTGCGCCAATACGCCAATGCTTTGCGCACCGCCAGCGCCATGCTGGAGCCGCACGAGCTGTGTATTGACTGGGCGCACTTGTCGGACGATTTGCAAGATGACTTGACGGTGCAGGCGGCACCGACTGCACCTCAAACGCGGCCTGCCATGTCGTCTGCGGCCGCCGAGCCCTCGCAGAACCTGAGCCAGCTCTCACACACTGCAATCTGTCAGGCGCTGGACAGCAGTGGCGGCAACATGTCGCAGGCGGCGCGGCGTCTGGGCATCAGCCGCCAGACCCTATATCGCAAGTTGGCGGCCTTGAAATGACTCGAAATTCGAGCATCAATTACGCGAATTTCATCACGTTTTCTGACCGACTTATTTCTGCCGCGGCGGGCTTTGCACCGGTAGGCTTTGAGGCCCGCCCAGGTGAGCTGACTGTCGCCGAAAGCGTGGAAATTTACCCCGCCAAGCCCGGATTGCGCAGCAGCACATACAGCGCCGTGCCCGCCAAAATGCTTAAGAGCGCGTGCCGACGCCACCATTGCAAGACCACCACGGCAGTCACTGCCGCCAGTTCAGCCCACGGGCCCGCCGGGTTTTGGCGGGCGCTGCCGACCAGCGTATGCAACAGCAGCAGCGTCATGATGGCCAGCGGCAAAAAGCGCCCCAGGCGTTGCACCAGTGGGTGGCGTTGCAGAAAGCGCGCCGCCAGAAACGGCAAGGCGCGCAGGCCAAAGGTCACCAAAGCCATGGCCGCCAGCACGCCCAGCGCGTAGGGGGTGTCGATCATGGCGCGGCCTTCCGGGGCGATGTTTGGGGCCAGACCAGCCCGGCCAACACGCTCAGACCAATGGCGATCAGCAGCGCCTGTTGCGGGGCCACGCCCTGTGCCACGGCGTAGCTCAGCACCGCCACCCACAGCGGCGCGGGCGTGTGGGCGCTGCGCCATTGCTCCACCGCCAGCACGGCAAACAGAGCCGCCAGGGCAAAGTCCAGTCCAAGCAGTGGCACCTGGGCTTGGGTGCCGATCAGCGCCCCCAGCAGCGTGCCCAGCACCCACCAGCCCTGGTTCAGCAGCGCCACCGCCACCATCTGGCGCGTGCTGGTGCCGGGCGGCAAGGTGGTCAGCACCGAGTAGGTTTCGTCCGTCAAGGCAAACACCAGATACCAGCGCGCCCAGGGTTGAGCGGGCAGTCTGTCCAGCAGCGACAGGCCGTAGAACACGTGGCGCAGGTTCACCACCAAGGTGGCCAGCGCGATGCTCGCCACCGGCAAGCCCAGGCCAAGCATCGGGATCATCATGAATTGCGCGGCACCGGCAAAGACAAAGATGCTGGCCAGCAGTGCCAGCCACCAGGAGGCCCCCGCCTGCACAAACAAAAATCCAAACACCATGCCCAGTGGTACATAACCCATGGCGACGGGAATCGAGAGCGACAGCACGGAGATGCGGGGGGGCTGTGGGCCGTGTGATGGGGCAGAAGCGGTGGGCATGAAAGAGGAGCAATTGAGATGAGTGGCCGAACCGAACATTGTGCCAGCCCGACTCTTGACGACCCCGCCTGGCGTCTCCCTCTTGTGAAGTGGGGGCTGTGCGCAGGATAATTCGCTGATACTTCAGGAGACTTTCATGGCAAAAACCCGAAAAATTGCTGTTTTACTCGCCGGCTGCGGCCACCTTGATGGCTCTGAGGTGCGCGAGGCGGTGCTCACCCTGCTGGCGCTGGATCAGCATGGCGCGGCGTTTCAGTGCATCGCGCCCAACGCGCCGCAATTCCATGTGATCAACCACATCACCGGTGAGCCGGTGGCAGGTGCACAGCGCAACATTCTGGAAGAGTCCAGCCGCATTGCCCGCCTGGGCCAGTGTCTGGATCTGGCCCAGGCCAAGGTGGCGGACTATGACGCGCTGGTGATGCCCGGCGGCTACGGTGTGGCCAAAAATAATTGCTCGTTTGCCTTCAAGGGCGCAGATGCCGAGGTACGCCCTGACGTGGCGGACTTTGTGCGTGGCTTTTTTGACGCCAAAAAGCCGGTGGGTGCCATCTGTATTGCCCCCGCACTGGTGGCGCTGGCCTTGCATCAAGTGGATGACAGCGCAACATTGACTTTGGGGAACGATGCGGGTGTCGCCGCCGCCATGGATCAGCTCGGCCAGCAGCACCAGAACACGCCCAACGCGCGCGAGATCGTGATTGATGAGGCGCATAAACTCGTGACCACCCCGGCCTACATGTTTGACGACGCGCGCCTGAGCGACGTGTTTGTCGGCATCGAGCGCTGTGTGGCCGAGGTGCTCAAGCGCATTTGAGGTCCAGTGCATCCTGCTCTGGGTCCCAGAGCCTCCTGCATGAATGCGCGTTACTCTATTTATTTATAGTATATCGGCCTCTAGCCCGCGTGAAATAAGCGTGTGTAGCTACTAATTTAATAGTAACATTCTGTCTGCCTGAAGCCAGCTGGGCTAACCCAGAATCGCCACACCTTTGATCTGCGCGTACACCGCCAAGCCGGGCACGAGCCCCAGCGTGTGAGCCGAACGCGCCGTGATGCGTGCCAGCAGGGCGCTGGAGCCCACTTGCAGCGCGACCATCACCTGGCCTGGGCCGTCAGGCGACAGGGCAAGCACCGAGGCGGGCAGGATGTTCAAAATGCTGGTGTTGGTTTGGCGTTGCAAGGTCAGGCTGGCATCACGCGCAGCCACCCGCACGCGCAAGGTTTGGCCGACGGCGGCGTTTTGACGCGGCACCACCAGATCAATACCGGCAAAACGGGTCAGTGTGAGGTGGTCGGCTTCATCATGGGAGACCACGCTGCAGTGCAGCACGGCCCCGGCGCTGTCGCCGTGCGCCAGTGGCAAGTCCAGCCGTGTCAACAGCTCAGCCGTCGGCCCGTGCGCCGTGACCCGGCCAGCCTCCAGCAGCACCAGGTGGTCGGCCAGACGCGCTACTTCGTCAATGGCATGGGTGACGTAAATGACCGGGATATCCAGCCTGCTTTGCAGCCGCTCCAGGTAGGGCAGTATCTCGGCCTTGCGCGGCGCATCCAACGCGGCCATGGGCTCGTCCAGCAGCAGCAGGCGCGGGCTCGCAGCGAGCGCGCGGGCGATGGCCACCCGTTGACGCTCACCGCCCGAGAGTTCGTGCGGTGAGCGCTTGAGCAGGTGCGCAATGCCCAGCAGGTCCAGGGTGTGATCCCAGCTTTTGAAGCGCTCTGATGCAGGCGTGCGCTTGAAGCCGTACTGCAAGTTCTCTTGCACATTGAGGTGGTCAAAGAGGCTGGCTTCTTGAAACACATAGCCCAGGGCGCGCTGGTGTACCGGTTTGAAGACCCCTTGCGTACTGTCTTGCCACACCTCGCCTTGCACGCAGACGCGGCCCTGCGCCATGGGCTCCAAGCCGGCGAGCACCCGCAAGGCGGTGGTTTTGCCGGAGCCGGACGGACCAAACAGGGCCGTGATGCCGTGACCCGCCAGCTCAAGGTCAATCTCCAGGCGAAAGTCCTGGCGTTGCAGTGCCACTTGCAAGGTCAACCCCGATGGGTCTTTGTTCCCTTGCTCCGGTCTGGTGTTCATGCGCCAGCCCCTTTGCGCTGCGCGTCGTTGTAGACATGCAATGCCAGCAGCACAACAAAACTAAAGCCCAGCATGACGGCCGCCAAGCGGTGCGCGTCTGAATACTCCATGGCCTCGACGTGGTCGTAAATCTGCACCGATACCACGCGCGTCACACCGGGAATGTTGCCGCCCACCATCAGCACCACGCCAAATTCGCCCACGGTATGGGCAAAACACATGATGGCGCCGGTCACAAAGCCGGGTTTGCACAGCGGCATCACCACGCTAAAAAAAGCATCCAGCGGTGAGGCCCGCAGGCTGGCCGCCACTTCCAGTGGGCGCGTGCCCATGTTGGCAAAAGCGTTCTGGATCGGCTGCACCATGAATGGCAGTGAGTAAAAGCTCGATGCCACCACCAGCCCGGCGAAGGTAAACGGCAGCAGCCCCAGGCCCAGCGACTGCGTCCATTGCCCCACAGTGCCGTTTGGCCCCATGAACACCAGCAGATAAAAGCCCAGCACCGACGGCGGCAGCACGATCGGCATGGCCACCAGTGCGCCCATGGGTTTTTTCAACCATGACCGTGTGCGCGCCAGCCACCAGGCCAGTGGTGTGCCCACCAGCAGCAAGATGACGGTGGTGAGAGCCGCCACCTGCAGCGTCAAACCAATCGCTTGCAGGTCAGATGAGGTGAGCAGGGCCATGGCGGAGGGTGCGCTGAATGTCAAATGTCATACCCGTAAGAGCGAATCAGGTCTTTGATGTTGGGGCTTTGCAGCAGTTTCATCAGCGCTTGCGCCGCCGGGTTGTTGGCACCGTGCTGCAGCAGCACGGCATCTTGCTGGATCGGACTGTACAGGGCTTGCGGAATCAACCACATGGAGCCGCCCTTGAGCTTGCCGCCTTCGAGCACTTGAGACATGGCAACAAAGCCCAGTTCGGCATTGCCGGTGTGCACAAAGTTGAAGGTCTGGCCAATGCTCTCGCCCTGCACCAGCTTGGGCGTCAGGGCAGAGGTCAAGCCCAGTTTGTCCATGACCTGCACTGCCGCTGCGCCATAGGGCGCGGTTTTGGGGTTGGCGTAAGCCACCTTGCGAAAGTTGCCGCTCTTGAGCACGTCGCCCCTGGCATCCACCTTGTTGGCATCGGCCGACCACAGGACCAGCTTGCCGGTGGCGTAACTGAAGCGGCTTCCGGGCGTGGTCAGACCATCGCTCTCCAGCGCGGCGGGGGTGGCGGTGTTGGCTGCCAGCAGCACATCAAACGGCGCGCCGTTTTTGATCTGGGCATAGAGCTTGCCCGTGCTCCCCAGCGTGACCTTGAGGGTGTGTCCGGTGGTCTTTTCCAGCACAGCGGCCACTGCCTTGATGGGCTCGGCAAAGTTGGCAGCTACCGCCACCTGCGCCTGGTCGGCCAGGCTGGCGGCTGAAAACGCCAGTGCAACAGCGCCAAGCGTCAGATCTTTGATGCAAAGCCTCATCAGAAAACTCCATGTGAAAACGAAAAAAAGGCGCCAAAACCGAAGTCGCCAGACCCTGCAAGTGGCATCGCTATTCTAATTAGGAATAACGAAAGTGTATCGAAATTGCCCCCGCAACAGACGCCAGGCGCTTGCAGCACAATGCCGGGCATGAGCAAAGACGTTTTTTCTATCGAGGCTCTGGGCCACGAGCCGGCCGACAAACGCATGGACATCCTGCGCTTGATCGGCAGCACCGGGTCCATCTCGGAGGCAGCCCGCCAAGCCGGGGTGAGCTACAAGGCCGCCTGGCAGGCGGTTCATACCTTGACCAATCTGGCCGGCGTGGCACTGGTGGACCGGGCGGTGGGTGGGGCAGGGGGCGGCGGGGCCAAATTGACCGCGGCAGGCGAGCAGTTGCTCGATGCTGCGCGACAGATGGACGCGGCGCGGCGCGACGTGCTGGCGCGGTTTAGCGGCGGCGCTGCGCAGGCGCTGCCAGGCGCGGGCTTGCGTACCAGCATGCGCAACAACTCGCCGTGCCGGGTGACGCAATTGATGATGTCAACGCCCGGTGACCCGATGGTGCGCGTTGTTCTGGCTTTGCCGCCAAGCGTGCAAATCATCTCGTCCATCACCCGTGAAAGTGCCGAGTTGCTGGGCTTGCAGCCAGGTCTGGCGGTGTTGGCGCTGTGCAAGGCGACGGCAGTGCGAATCATGGCAGGTGCTGTGCCCGCGCGTGAACACGTCAACCTGATCGCAGGCAAAGTAACCCGTTTGTCACGCGGCAGCGTGCGCGACGAAGTGGTGATGACCTTGCCGGGTGAACTGCAACTGGTGGGCTTTGCGGACCACCCCAGCCGCCTGCGCGCTGGCAGCACGGTGACGGCAAGTGTGGAAGAAAACGCGGTGGTGCTGGCGCGGGTTTAAGGGCTCGTCAAGCCCGCCAGGTCAGGTGGATTTTTGTCCCAGCTTGCGGTACACCGTGGCGCGGCTGATGCCCAAAGCGCGGGCGGCTTGCCCGACGCTGCCGCGTGCGTCGACAACCGCCTGGCGGATCATGGCGGCCTCGACCTCGCGCAGCGCCAGGGTTGGCGCGCTGGCGGGGCCCGATTGCAGCGGGTGTGTCTCGTCGGCCCGTGCGATGACTTGCGCCTGCAGGCGCAGTCCGCTCCACAGTGGCAGCTCAAGCGCGCTGCCGGGGCGTTTCGCTGCACCGAAAAGTTGCTCATAGGGAATACCAAACACCTCGCTGATATGCACGGCAGTCACCCCGGCTATCGCCAGACCGGGCACCATCTGACGCGCCACCGGGTTGGCCCCAGTCACCCAGCCGTCTGCGTCCAGGCACAGGATGCCATCGGCATCCGTGCCCAGGATGTTGCCCGGCCAGTTCAGCCGCAGCAGCAAGGCGTGGGCTTGCGCGGTGACCAGTGCATTTTCAATTTTGCTGGCTGATTGCACGACCAGGTGTTTGAGCTCGGGTCGCTCTTGTGCGTCAATGCCGGTCACATCCAGCATGCCCACGCATGCGCCGTCTGGCCCAAAAAGTGGCGCACCGGCACAACTGTAGACCGAGGTGGTCTCAAAGAAATGTTCACCCCGGTGCAGCCAGACCGGTTGAAGTTCAGTCAGGGCGGTGCCAATGGCGGTGGTGCCAATGCTGCGTTCGGACAGATCGGTGCCCACCCGTGTGATCAGGTGGGCACGTGGGTCCGAGTGGTCAATAGCGCCGCTTGCATCGACCACTACGCCACAAGCGTTGGTCAGAATGGCGAAGTAGCGGGTATTGACAATGGCACGCGCGAGGT
Source organism: Rhodoferax ferrireducens (assembly GCF_049302455.1). Lineage (GTDB taxonomy): Bacteria > Pseudomonadota > Gammaproteobacteria > Burkholderiales > Burkholderiaceae_C > Rhodoferax > Rhodoferax ferrireducens_B. The sequence continues at coordinate 46,558 of NZ_JBAQMD010000066.1, forward strand.
GCTCCAAAACCGGCTTGGCAGTCTGTACCAGTTGCTGGCTGGCCTCCAGCGTCCGGCGCATCTGCGCTGTGGACACCTGGCTGAATGTGGCGGCCTCGTGGTGTTGCAGCCCGAGGTCGATGCAGCGTTGCCACGAGCGTTCAATCCAGGGCGCAATCCAGCCAGCTGGCAGCGTAGCGTGTTCCAGCAGCGCGGTGCGTCGGGCTTGCTCAATGCCTGCCAGGCGCAGGGCCGGGCTGGTGTTGGGGGCGCTGGCGACAGCAGGGGGTAATGAGTGACTCATGGTTTTCAGCAAGTGGCCAAATTTATCGCATTTTTGCGTTCTTGCGGCTTTGTCCGGAAATAGGCACAGATTCGTGCACACTCTCAGCCGTGAAACCAACCACTCTCAGCGCCAAACCCCGACGGGTCAAGGCCACCTTCATCTGGCCGTTCGCGATCGTGCTCACTTTTATTCTGGCAGCATTCGTGGCGACGGCCTATTACCTGCAGGTGCAGGTTCGCGACCGGGCGCTGGCTGCCCGCGTGGCGGCTGTGGCGAAATTGGTGGACCAAAAGCTCAGCAAGGATACAAGTCTGATGCAGGCTGTGCTGCGCACGATGATGGGCAATCGAGCCATCGAGGCGGCTTTTGCCAGCCGTGACCGCGACGCGCTGGTGCGCGAAGCGGGGCCTCTGTTTGAAACCTTGCGCGCTGACCATCGCATCACCCACCTCTACTTCAACGGTCCTGATCTGGTCAACGTGCTGCGCCTGCATAGCCCCGGCCAGTTTGGTGATTTGATTGACCGAGAAACCTCGATCAAGGCGCGCGACCAGGGTATTGCCGTGCATGGCATTGAGCTGGGGCCACTCGGGACGTTGACCTTGCGGCTGGTCGTGCCATGGCGCAGCCAGGACCGCCTGCTGGGCTACCTCGAGATTGGCGAAGAGGTTGGCTATCTGGTGGATGAAATCCGCGACAGCCTGTCGGTCGACTTGCTGGTGATGGTGGACAAGGATCTGATCTTGCCCCAACAATGGCAGCATGGCCTGGCATTGTTCAATCGCCAAGGGAGCTGGGACCGGTTTGACGCCCAGGTGCTGGTGGCGCAGACAGCCAGTCAAGTGCCTGCCGCCCTGAACGACCGCGTTCTTGCCAGCTTGCGAGCGGGGCGTACCGCAGTGTTCGAAGACGGCCAGCGGATATTGCATCTGGCCATGTTGCCGATGGCCGATGCCGGCGGGCGCCGCATCAGCGACCTGGTGGTGATGCTCGACATTTCCGGGTTGCAGAAGACCTTTCAGATGTCAATCCTGGCGGCGACCTTGTTGAGCCTGGTGGCCGGTGTTGGTGTGTTGGGGTCGTTCTATTTTGCCCTGGACCGGGTCGAGCGTGACTACCAGCGCCAGCACGATCTGGAGCACCAGTTGCTGCGCGTGGGCAGCGAACACCAGCGCATGTTGCAAATTGAAAAGCTATCGGCTTTGGGCACGATGGTGGGCGAGATTGCGCACCAACTCAACAACCCGCTGGTGGGTGTGGTCAACCTGGCGCAACTGGCCAAGCGAGAGGCGGATGACCCCCAGCGCACGCGTGAGCTGCTGACCGAAATTCATCGCGCAGGTGCGGACTGCCATGCCCTGATTCAATCCATGTTGCGCTTTGCCAAGGTGTCGAGTTGTGAAGCTCGGCTCACGTCAATGGCGCAGGTGATCGAGGAGACGGTGCTGCTGTTTCGTCAGACTGAGCGTCGACAGTTGCCGGTGGACCTGCGCCTGCCCGCACAGGCGGTGGTCCTCACCGTGGATCCGATCCTGATCCGGCACGCGCTTTTCAATCTTCTGCTCAATGCGGCCCAAGCCACTGTCGGAGACGGTGCGATTGTCATCGCGCTTGACCGGGCCGTGCATCCGGACAGTGGCGCGCCGGGATGGCGGCTCTCGGTGACCGACCAGGGCCGGGGTATTGCCCCGGACCTCCTGGAGAAGATATTTCTGCCTTTCTTTACGACCCGCCGCGACGGCACCGGCCTGGGTCTGCCGGTCGTCCAACACGTGGCTCTGCTGCACGGCGGGTATGTCAGTGCCAGCGGGCAGCCTGGTGGTGGCACGCAATTTGCGGTCTGGTTGCCGGAAGACAATAAGTTATGGAAAGACAACACACCGGATCAGCTTGAACATGCTGCCTAAAATATTGGTCGTTGACGACGACCGCTACACCCGCACGCTGATTGAGCAACTGATGCGCAAGAGCGCTGAAGTGCATCTGGCCGAGAGCGGTGAGCTTGCGCGGGAATTATTTGCTGCGATTGACTTCAATTTGGTGCTGATGGATCAGCGCCTGCCGAAGGACAAGGGGCTTGACCTGCTGCGCGAGTTCCGCTTGCAACGTCCCAAACTGGTGGCCATTCTGATCACGGGGTATGCTGATGTGCGCGACGCGGTGGCCGCCGTGCGCGAAGGTTTGTTTGATTACCTGACCAAGCCGTTTGAGGACCTGGAGGCGTTGGAAGCGGTGATCGGGAAGGCGCTTGAGCTCGATCGCGCCTACCGTGAAATTGACAGCTTGCGCACCCGCCTGGCAGTTGAATCGGGTGCGCCCAACATCATCGGCCAGTCGCCGCCCATGGAGCGGCTGCTGGGTCAAGTTCGTGAGGTTGCCGCACTGGACACCACCGTGCTGCTCGAAGGTGAAAGCGGCACCGGCAAGGACGTTATCGCCAAACTGATCCACGCCTGGAGTCTGCGTTCTTCCAAACCCTACCTCGAAGTCAACTGCGGCGGCTTGCCGGAGTCCTTGTTGGAAAGCCTGCTCTTTGGCTATGAAAAAGGCGCCTTTACCGGCGCGGCTCAGGCCAATCCCGGCTACTTCGAGAAAGCGCATGGTGGCAATCTGTTCCTCGACGAGATTGCTGACATGAGCCCCAAATTGCAGAGCAGCCTGTTGCGCGTGCTGCAGGACCGCAGCTTCTGCCGCATCGGCAGCACCAACCCGCGCAAGACGGATTTTCGCCTGATCTGCGCAACCAATCGTCCGCTCGCCGGCGAGGTCAAGGCAGGACGTTTCCGCGAGGACCTCTACTATCGCATCAACGTGGTCGCGCTCAGCCTGCCGCCGCTGCGTGAGCGTGGCGACGACATCGTCCGCCTGGCGGTGCACTTTCTGGATCGCTACAACACCAAGTTTGGCAAGGATTGCGGCCCCTTCACACCGGCAGCGGTCCGTGCTTTGGAGGCCTGTCGCTGGCCGGGCAACGTGCGCGAATTGCAGCATTGCATTGAACGTGTCGTTGCGCTTCAACCCGGCGGCGTCATTGACGCGAGTCACCTCAGTCCGACCTGCGATTTCCAGCCCGAGCTTGAGCTGCAGGATAAGACCACAGCCCTGCCGACACTCGCTTACCAGGAGGCACGGGCCGAGTTTGAGCGCGACTATATGCGGCGTCTGCTTGAAGCGGCCGGCGGCAATATGTCGGAGGCGGCCCGTTCCAGCGGCATTCCCCGGCAGAATCTTTATGTGCGGATGAAGCGCTGGGGTTTTGTCACTGAATAGTGACATTTGTCATGATTTGGTGACGATGCTATCAATTTCTAGTTAGCCGAAAAACACCGAAATTTCTATGGGTCCTCTGCAGTAAATCGCCTTTATCTAGATCAACCAGAAGATGTCAGAACGGTGATCTAAAACCATGTAATGGAAGGTGGCACAGCGCTTGCATAGTCTTTATTTTTTATAGGAAGTAACGCGATGAAAAAAAGTGCATTTATTCTGGCCTTTGCGGCCTTGAGCGCAAACTACGCCTCGGCCGCCGATCCGGTCAACATCGACTGGTCCAAAATTCAGGCCAGTTCGATCCAGCTGTTCTATCCGGGGCAGTCTTCGTATGAATGGCTGCGCAGCAAGGCACACAAAGGCGCGTCAAAAGTTGCCAAAGGCGCTGCTTGCGTCTCTTGCCACGACGAGAAGGATGAGGAAAAAGACCTGGGCGAGAAGCTGGTCAAGGCCGGTCCCCTGGAACCCATGCCGGTTGCCGGGAAAAGTGGCTACAAAGACCTGAGTGTGCAGGCGGCTTATGACGCCAAGAATCTTTACCTGCGTTACGAATGGAAGACAGACCAACCCTTTCCAGGTAGCGAACACCAGTACCTGCGCTTTGACGGCAAGGAATGGAAGGTTTGGGGTTTCCCGAAACTGGACAAAGTGGTGCAGGACGGCAAACAGCCTGGTATTTACGAAGACCGCATGTCCATTATCATTGACGACGGCAAGGTGGCTGGTTTTGCCGAACAGGGCTGCTGGTTGACCTGCCATGATGGCGAACGTGACATGCCCAAGCAGTTCACCAAGGATGAAGTCGCCGCCAACCCGATGTTGACTGCAATCAAGAAGGGCGATGTACGCAAATACCTGCCCGATAGCCGCACCGACCCGCTCGACTGGAAAACCGGCAAAACGGTGGAAGAACTTGCCAAGCTCAAGGGCGAAGGTAAATTTGTCGACCTGATTCAGTGGCGTGCCCACCGCAGCCACGCAGTCGGCATGGCTGACGACGGCCATGTGATGGAGTGGCGCTTGAGCGATGCCGGCAAAGACATGTTTGGTAGCAATGCGGATGCCAAAACCCACGAGCCCAAGTTCATGTGGGACGCAAAGAAAGTCGGCTACAAATCGATCACTGCCGACCAACTGCGCAAGGGAGATCATTTCCTGATCCGCGAGCAAAATGCCGTGCCGTTTGACCCGACTGCTGGTTGGAAAGAGGGCGACATGATTCCTGACTATGTCGTCAGTCGTGAAGACGCCAAGGGCTCGGCGGCCGACAACAACGCCACGGCCGCCTGGAAGGACGGAAAGTGGACTGTGGTGCTGGTGCGCCCGCTGGGCTTGACCAATGCGGATGACAAGTCTTTGAAGGCTGGCAGCGTGTACAACGTGGGCTTTGCCGTACATGACGACAACATCACCACCCGTGGGCATCAGGTTTCGTTCGTCAAAACCTTGGGTATCGGCGCCAAGGCTGACATTGAGGCTGTGAAACTGCCGTAATTCCTTTTCACTTAACTTAAACGCCACCGCAGGGGTCATCCTTGCTGTGGCGTTTCTTTTTATATTCTGGATTTTCAAATGGCCGATCAACGGGTCGGGCGCCTTCGATGTCTCCCCTGTTGCAATTTGAGAATTTCATGATATTCGGCATGATTAGCTAGGGTTTTCCCTAGGTATCAAGTGCCCCGAACGCCTAACAATGGCTATGTATTTCATTTCATAGGCATTGCATCAGGCGTGCCGCTACCCCAAGGAGACACACATGCAAAAGGTGTTGCACATCAACGCAGACAAGTGCACCGGTTGTCTGCAGTGCGAAATGGCTTGTTCTTTTGAGAACTACGGCACTTTCGCCACCGCCAAATCCCGAATCAAGGTCTTTGACTTTCACCACACCGGCAAAAAAGTGCCCTACACCTGCACGCAATGCGATGAGGCGTGGTGCCTGCATGCCTGCCCGGTCGAGGCCATTACGGTGGACAAGCTGACCGGCGCCAAGGTGGTGAACGAAACGACGTGCGTTGGCTGCAAGGTCTGCACCATTGCCTGCCCGTTTGGCACCATCAACTATGTGCAGGAGACCGGCAAAGTGCAGAAATGCGACTTGTGCGGCGGCGAGCCGGCCTGTGCTGACGCTTGCCCCACCGGCGCCATCACCTTCATTGACGCCAACTGGACCGGCTTGGGCAAGATGGCTCAATGGGCCGACAAGCTTGGCAATCAACCTACCGCCGCTTAAGGAGCACGCATCATGTCATGGGCTGGAAAAATCCTCCGCGTTAACTTGACCGCGGGCACCGTCAAGTCTGAACCCCTCAACATGGAATGGGCACAGGCCTACATCGGCTCACGCGGCTTGGGTACCAAGTACCTGGTCGAGGAAGTGGATGCCACGGTTGACCCACTTTCTGCCGACAACAAGATCATCTGGGCCACCGGCCCGCTGACCGGCACCATGGCCTCCACCGGAGGCCGCTACACGGTGATCACCAAAGGTCCGCTGACTGGCGCCATTGCCTGCTCCAACTCGGGCGGTTACTGGGGTGCTGAATTCAAGATGGCTGGCTGGGACATGGTCATTTTTGAAGGCAAGAGCGCCAAACCCGTCTTCTTGTACGTCAATGACGACCTGGCCGAGCTGCGTGATGCCTCCCACCTGTGGGGCAAGAGCGTCTGGGAAACTGAAGAAATTATCAAGAAGGGCCTGCAAGACCCGCTGACTCGCGTGTCCTCCATTGGCAAGGCCGGAGAAAATGGCGTGCTGTTTGCTGCCGTGGTCAACGACTTGCACCGTGCTGCCGGTCGCTCCGGCGTCGGTGCGGTCATGGGCAGCAAAAACCTCAAGGCGATTGCCGTGCGCGGTACCAAAGGCGTGGGCAACATCCGTGACCCGAAAGCTTTCATGGCAGCGACCAAAGCCGCCAAAAAAATCCTGGCCGAAAACGGTGTCACCGGCACCGGCCTGCCCGCCATGGGCACCCAGGTGCTGATGAGTGTGATCAACGAAATTGGTGCTTTGCCTACCCGCAATCACCAGGAAGTGCAGTTCGAAGGTGCCAAAGATATTGGTGCGGAGGCCATGGCCACGCCGCGCAAAACGGATGGCAAAAAGCAGTTGGTGACCAACCAGGCCTGTTTTGGCTGCACCATTGCCTGCGGGCGCATCAGCAAGATGGATGAAGGCCACTTCACCATCGAGAACAAGCCTCAATACCGCGGTGCCAACGGTGGTCTGGAATACGAGGCCGCCTGGGCGCTGGGTGCTGCCAATGGTGTGAATGACCTGGAAGCTCTGCAATACGTCAACTTGCTGTGCAACGAAGAAGGCATCGACCCCATCACCTTTGGCGCAACGATTGGTGCGGTGATGGAGCTCTACGGCATGGGGATACTCACCAAAGAACAGCTCGGCATTGAAGCACCCTTTGGCTCCGCCCGTGCGGTGGCCTTCCTGGCCGAAGAGACGGTCAACGGCCGTGGTTTTGGCAAGGAAATTGCCATGGGTTCCAAACGCCTGACGGCCAAGTATGGTCACCCGGAACTCAGCATGAGTAGCAAGGGTCAGGAGTTCCCGGCCTATGACAGCCGTGCCATCCAGGGTATTGGCCTGGCGTATGCCACCAGCAACCGCGGTGGCTGCCACTTGCGCGGCTACACCATCGCATCAGAAGTTCTGGGGATCCCGGTCAAGACCGATCCGCTCGAATCCAAAGGCAAGCCCGAGCTGGTCAAGGCCTTCCAGGATGCCACCGCTGCGTTTGACTCGGCTGGCCTGTGCATCTTCACCACCTTTGCCTGGGGTCTGCAAGACCTGTCACCGCAAATGCAGGCTGCCTGCGGTGAGCAGTACACCATTGAAGAGCTGGCAAAAATTGGTGAACGCATCTGGAACATGGAGCGCGAGTTCAACAACCGCGCCGGCTTCACCAAAGCCGACGACAGTCTGCCACCGCGTTTGACCAGTGTTGAGGGTGCCTGCAAGACCGGTCCGGCGAAAGGCAAGTTCAATGAGTTGGCCACCATGCTGCCGCTGTACTATGAAGCGCGCGGCTGGGATCCTGAGGGTCGTCCAACGGCCGCCACACGGGAACGCCTGAGCTTGTAAACGTCGTCCCTGCCACCTAACATGACGGCTCTGCAAGGAGCCGTTTTTTTTCTGGAGAATTACATGACCCATCACGTCATCCTCGGTGCCGGCCCAGCCGGTGTCATTGCCGCTGAAACCATTCGCAAGCTCAGTGCCCAGGATAGCATCACGGTGATCGGTGATGAGCCGGAGCCGTCTTACTCGCGCATGGCCATTCCCTACCTGTTGATGGGCAATATCGACGAACGTGGCACTTATCTGCGCAAAAGTCCGACGCATTTTGAAGATTTAAAGATAAAAGTGCTTCAGGCCCGCGTGCAGTCTGTACAGTCAGCTGCAAAAACAATAGCTTTTACGAGTGGTGAAACGCTCGCCTATGACACCTTGTTGATCGCCACCGGCTCGCATCCGGTGAGCCCGCCCATTCCTGGCATCCAGTCCGAAGGGGTTCACACCTGCTGGACGCTGGCTGACGCACGTGCCATTGCCGAACGGGCCATGCCGGGTGCGCGGGTGCTGCAACTCGGCGCTGGTTTTATCGGCTGCATCATCATGGAAGCGCTGACGGCGCGCGGTGTACACCTGAGCGTGGTTGAAATGGGTGACCGCATGGTGCCGCGCATGATGGGCCCGACGGCGGGCGGCATGATCCGCGACTGGTGCGAGTCCAAGGGGGTTGAGGTCTTTACCGGCACCCGGGTCGAGTCGATTGAACCCGGCACCCCTTTGAACGTGAAGCTGTCCAATGGCACCACCATGCAGGCTGATCTGGTCATCAGCGCCGCAGGGGTGCGCCCGGCGATTGGTTTTCTGGAACATTCCGGCATTACCTGTCTGCTGGGGGTGTTGACGGATGAACACCTGCAAACCAATGTGCCCGGCGTTTTTGCCGCCGGTGATTGCGCCGAGGCCTTTGACAAGGTCAGCGGCAAGACCATGGTCAGCGCCATCCAGCCCAACGCCGCCGAGCAGGCGCGCATCGCTGCCGCCAACATGGTCGCGTTCGCGCAGGGCAGGCCGGCGCAGGCCGACCTCAATGGTGTGACGCAAATCAACGTGCTCGACACCCTGGGCCTGATCTCGGCCAGCTTTGGCGACTGGCAGGGTACGCCGGGCTGCGACCATGTGGAGCTGACCGACAAGGCCTCCGGCCGCCACCTGAGCCTGCGTTTTCAGGATGATGTGATGGTGGGCTGCAACGCGGTTGGCTGGACCGAGCACATCGGCGTGATGCGCGGCCTGGTTGAAGGCCAGATCAAGCTGGGGGCCTGGAAAGACAAGCTGATGCAAGACCCCACCCGCCTGGTGGAAGCCTACCAGGCCTCGGCGCTGGGGCAGGGCGACTGGTCGGGTGCCGATGCGCGCAAGCGCTAAGCGGACAGGTGACAGGGCATGAAAATTACCCTCAAGTTGTTTGCGTCGCTGACCGACTATCTGCCTGCAGATGCCAAGTACACCAACTTCGTGGCGCTGGACATTGCGCCGGAGACCACCATTGGCCAGTTGGTTGATCAGTATCGGCTGCCGGCGAAGCAGGTGCATCTGGTGCTGGTGAATGGCACTTACATCGCGCCAGACAAACGCGCGAACCAAACGCTGGTCGAGGGCGATGTGCTGGCCATCTGGCCACCGATTGCGGGTGGCTGATTTTTATATGGAAAATTGGCCTCTAGCCCCCGTACCATGAGCGCAGAGTGCTATCAAAATGCAATCGTTTTACGCCGAAATATTTGAGCGCGAAATGGGCTGTACCGAGGCCGAGTGGCTGATGTGGCTGCCCCGGGCCATTGGCGACCATCACTGGAAACTGCAGGCCAAGTCCGCTGGCGTGCGCATCGGTGACGGCGCGCTGGGTCTGAAATGGCAGGTGGCCGCACCGCGTGTAATCGGCCTGATCAGCATCCCGGTGTTGCAGGTCAGCTTCCGTTTTGCCGGGCTCGATGAGGCCCGGCGTTACACCTTCATGAAGCGCTTTGACCTGTACATGCAGCGCGGCGGCGGCTAGGTTCTTCAGGCCGGTCGGCCGAATCAATCATGGCGTTGTCTTCCTTTTGTCGCTGACGTTACCGGACCGGGTTGACCGGAAAATCCGGTCGTCATAGGATGCCCGCGGCACCATCTTTGAACAACAAAACAGGAGACTTCATGCCCTACGCCCAGGTCAATGGCCAAAACCTTTACTTCGAGGACAGCGGCGGCGCTGGCCCGGCCCTCATCTTTTCCCATGGCTTGCTGATGGACGGCAGCATGTTTGCACCGCAGGTGGCCGCGCTCAAGTCCCGTTACCGCTGCATCGTGTGGGATGAGCGCGCACACGGCCAAACCGCCACCGGCGCCTGCGCCCCTTTCAGCTACTACGACTCCGCGAATGACCTGGCCGCCTTGCTGGCACATCTGGGTGTCGGGCAGGCCGTGCTGGTCGGCATGTCACAAGGCGGCTACCTGTCGCTGCGTTGCGCGCTGACGCATCCGGAAATCGTGCGTGCGCTGGTCTTGATCGACACGCAGGCCATGACGGAAGACCCGGCCAAAATGCCCGCCTACCAAGCCATGCTCCAGGACTGGGCCGTCAACGGCCTCTCGGACCAGACCGCCACGACCATCGAAACCGTCATCCTGGGCGACCAGTGGCCAGCTGCAGCCGTGTGGCGCGAAAAGTGGAAAAAGACCGCACCCGCCGATTTGTTGCAGAGTTTTCAGACCCTGGGTACGCGCGATGACATCAGCGATCAGATCGGGCGCATTGCTGTTCCCGCGCTGGTGCTCCACGGCGGCAGCGACCGCGCGATTGAGCTCCCGCGTGCCAAGGCCATGGCGGACGCCCTGCCCAACGCCCAGATCGTCGTCGTGCCAGGCGCGGGACATGCCTCCAACCTCACGCATCCACAAGCCGTCAATCCGGCCATCGAGTCGTTTTTGGCCACCCTTCATCTTTAACTCTCAGTACTCAATCAGGAGATAGTCACCATGCTTCAACCCGGCCTCATGATGGACCGCCCCCTTCTTATTTCTGATGTCATCGAACATGGCGCGGCCCAGTTTGGCGACGTCGAAGTCGTCTCGCGTGAAACGCATGGACCGCTGTTTCGCTACACCTATGCCCAGTGCGCCGCGCGTTCGCGCAAACTGGCCCATGCCCTCAAGAGTTTGGGACTGGAAGCCGGTAGCGCGGTCGGCTCCATTGCCTGGAACAACCATCGCCATCTGGAGGCCTACTTTGCGGTCTCCGGCAGCGGCATGGTGATGCACACCTGCAACCCGCGCCTGCAGGCCCAGCAGCTGATCTACATCATCAACCACGCCGAAGACGCGGTGATGTTGTTTGACGCCACTTTTGCGCCCCTGGTCAAAGGCATCGCCGCGCACTGCCCCAAGATCAAGGCCTGGGTTTGCCTGAGCGACACCGCCAACATGGCGGCGGTTGAGGGCGTGAGCAATGTGCTGTGTTACGAGGAGCTGATTGCCCCGCACAGCGAGCAGTTTGACTGGCCGCAGTTTGACGAGCGCACCGGCGCCGCCCTGTGCTACACCTCGGGCACCACCGGCAACCCCAAGGGCGCGTTGTACTCGCACCGCGCGATTGTGCTCAACGCCATGTCGGGCTGCCTGCCCGGCATTCTGTCGCTCTCGCCCAGAGACACGGTGCTGCCGGTGGTGCCCATGTTTCACATCAATGCCTGGTGCATTCCCTACGCCGCGCCCATCGGCGGCTCGCGGCTGGTCTTGCCCGGCCCGCGCCTGGACGGCGCCAGCCTGTATGAACTGATGGAAACCGAGCGCGTCACGGTGAGCGCCGGTGTGCCCACCATCTGGCTCGGGCTGATGCAGCATGTGGAGCAACACGGCCTGCGTTTTTCCAGCATGCGCCGCACGGCGGTGGGCGGCTCGGCGATGCCGGCGTCCTTGATTGCGAAATTTGCCGACGACTACGGCGTCGAGGTACGCCACGGCTGGGGCATGACGGAGACCACCGCCGCCACCACCATGAGTTGCCTGACGCCCAGGGACCTGGAGCTGACCCCGGCGCAGCAGCACGCAACAATAGCCCGCCAAGGCAAGTCGGTGTTTGGCGCCGAGATCAAGATCGTCGATGAAGCCGGTGTCACCTTGCCGCGCGACGGCGTGTCGCAAGGCGAACTGATGGTGCGCGGACAGTGGATCGTGACCGGCTATTACAAGGGGGATCGCTCGCCGCTGGTCGATGGCTGGTTCCCCACCGGCGACATTGCCACCATCGACGCCCACGGCGTCATGCAGATCCGCGACCGCGCCAAAGACGTCATCAAGACCGGCGGCGAGTGGATCAGCTCGATTGATCTGGAAAGCGCCGCGATGGGCCACCCGGCGGTGGCGATGGCGGCCGTCATCGGCGTCAAACACCCCAAGTGGGATGAACGCCCGCTGCTGTTCATTGTGCGCAAGCCGGGCAAGGCGGTGGAGCGCGAAGAAATTCTGGCGTTTCTCACCGAGCGCGTGGCCAAGTGGTGGGTGCCGGATGATGTTGTTTTTCTCGACGCGCTGCCAGTCGGCGGCACCGGCAAAGTGCAGAAGGGCGATTTGCGCAAGCAGTACGGCGGCGTGTTCAGTTGAAGCGCGTTTGTGCCGGAGGGGGCTGTCGCTGTGTTTGTTTATATAAAACTGGCCTGTAGCCCCTGTCAATCATGCGTGAGCAGCTATAAATAATATAGCTTAAATCCCATTCGGTTCGCAGCGCCCGTTAGCGGCGCGTTGGAAGGCTGACTCAAACGCCGACGCCTTGTGTCATGCGTCCTTTGAAATACCCCCCGTCTCTGACGGTCTTTGGTAATTTTTTATGATGCCGCATGAGCCCACAACCCCAGACTAGGCCCCACAAACCATCGCGCCGCGCCTTGTGGATCGCACTGGTGTTTGTTTTGGCGCTGATTGCCTGGTGGGAACTGTCGGTGCCACGCAGTACGTCGCCGTCGCCTGTGCTGGCCGCACCCACTGCGCGACCCGATGGCAGCGAGCTTGCCGTGTTTGCCGGGGGGTGTTTCTGGTGCACCGAAGCCGACTTTGACAAAGTGCCAGGCGTGTTGTCCACAACGTCAGGCTACACCGGCGGCAAAACGGCCAACCCCAGCTATGCCGAAGTCTCCAGCCAGGCCACCGGTCATGCGGAAGCTGTGCAAGTGGTTTTTGACCCCAAGCAGGTGAGCTACGAACGCCTGGTGGCGCATTTCTGGCGCACCATTGACCCCACCACCAAAGATCGCCAGTTTTGTGACATCGGCTCACCCTACCGGACCGTTATTTTTGCCACGACACCGGAGCAGTTCCGGATCGCCCAGGCTTCTCGTTTGGCACTGGAAAAATCAAAGCCATTCAAAGAATCCATCGTCACCCAGATCGTGATGGCCGATGACTTTTATCCGGCTGAACCTGAGCATCAAAACTACCACCAGAACAACCCGGTGCGCTACCAGTTCTACCGCAAGGGCTGCGGCCGTGATGCGCGGCTGCAACAGCTCTGGGGTGATCAGGCGGGGCAGTAGGGGAGGCACTTGCGCTGACTGCCATAGAGCCCCATCAGATGATGCTTTGTTCTGGCTTACAGTCGCCGACATGCCCCATGCTTGCATTCGCATGGTTTTCGCGCCCAGTCCGGGTCGCTGAACCCTGAAACACATGACTTGAAGCTTCAACAGGAAAAAAAACTTGATCACCTCACTCACCCCAAGCCCTGCGACCACCCCACCCAAGCAGCCGCGCCTCACCAGCCTGTCCCATGGCGGCGGCTGCGGCTGCAAGATTGCGCCTGGTGTCCTGTCTGAAATCCTCAAGGGCATCACCGCCATGCCGATCCCGAAGGAGCTGATGGTGGGCATCGAGACCGCCGATGATGCAGCTGTCTACCGGCTTAACGACGAGCAGGCCCTGATCGCCACCACCGACTTCTTCATGCCGATCGTCGACGACCCGTTTGACTTTGGCCGCATCGCCGCCACCAACGCCATCTCCGACGTCTATGCCATGGGCGGCAAGCCGATTCTGGCGCTGGCCCTGGTCGGCATGCCGATCAACGTGCTGTCCACCGAGACCATCGCCAAAATCCTCGAAGGCGGCGCCTCGGTCTGTCGTGCCGCCGGCATCCCGATCGCCGGTGGCCACACCATCGACTCGGTCGAGCCGATTTACGGCTTGGTGGCCCTCGGTCTGGTGCACCCCAGCCGCGTGAAGCGCAATGCCGATGCCCAGGTGGGCGACAAGCTGATTTTGGGCAAACCGCTGGGCGTGGGCATTTTGTCGGCGGCGCTTAAAAAGGAAAAACTGGATGGACCCGGCTACGCCCAGATGATCGCCGTCACGACCCAGTTGAACACCCCCGGCCCCGAACTGGCCGCGCTGAGCGGCGTGCACGCCATGACCGACGTCACTGGTTTTGGCCTGGCCGGCCACGCGTTGGAACTTGCACGCGGAGCACACTGCACCGTGCAAATCGACTGGGCGCGGGTGCCACTGCTGGCCGGTGTGCGTGAACTGGCGTTGCAGGGTATTGTCACCGGCGCTTCCGGGCGCAACTGGACCGCTTATGGGCAGGAGATTGCCTTGCCCACCGGCTTTGCCGAGGTTGACCAAGCGCTCTTGAGCGACCCGCAAACCAGTGGTGGCCTGTTGGTGTCATGCGCCCCTGCGGCGGTGGACGCGGTGCTGGCCATTTTCAGGCAGCATGGGTTTGATGCGGCCTGCGAGATTGGCGAGATCACGGCCGGGGCGGGGACCCCGAAGCTGCAGTTGCGTTGAGGGGCCTGGGGGCGTGTCGCCCCACGGGGAAAGGCAACCCTATTTCTACCAAGGGAACGACCATGTCAAAGCTGCGTGTAGAGAGTTTCACCATTTCCATCGACGGATTTGGTGCAGGACCGAACCAGAATCTTGAGAATCCTCTCGGAGCTGGGGGGCCGGCACTACACCAGTGGGCATGGCCGACCAAGACGTTTCAAACGATATTTGGACATGACGGCGGCACAACCGGCACCGACGAAGAATTTGCCGCCCGTGGTTTTCGGAACATAGGCGCGTGGATCATGGGTCGGAACATGTTCGGACCGATTCGCGGGCCATGGCCTGATATGAATTGGAAAGGTTGGTGGGGCGACAATCCACCGTATCACACCCAGGTGTTTGTATTGACCCACCACCCCCGCGAGTCGATCACCATGGATGGCGGTACAACTTTTCACTTTGTCACCGACGGCATTTTCAGCGCATTGGCGCGTGCCAGACAAGCGGCCAATGGGCTCGATGTTCGGCTTGGCGGGGGCGTGGCGACGATTCAGCAATACCTGCGTGCCGGCTTGGTTGACGAAATGCACATTGCAATCGCCCCCATCCTGCTCGGCTCCGGCGAGCGCCTATTCGCCGATCTCAACATGCTGTCGCTTGGTTACCAATGTGCCGAACATGCAGCCTCATCCAATGCCACCCATCTGGTCATCAAGAAGAAGACGTAGCCTGCTACTGAAGTTTCTTTGGACTATCGGAACGCAGACATGGACCGTGGCAAACCCCTTATCGCCCGAACCCAGCGCCTTTTTCTGGCGCTTTGGCCCGATGAGGGTGTTCAGGGGCAACTGGTCGCACATGCCAGGCAATGGACCTGGCCCGCTGGATGTATGCAATCCGCGCCTGCAGACTGGCATGTCACCCTGCATTTCATCGGTAACGTGGATGCCGATCGCGTGGCAGCCATCATGGCCGGCGCAGATGTGCCGTTCCAACCATTCGAGTTGGTTCTGGATCAGCCCAGGCTCTGGCCTCACGGATTGGCGGTACTTGGCACGACTGAGGTGCCCATGCCCCTCAGGGCGCTGTACGAGCGGCTTGGGTACGCGCTGCGCGGGCTTGATCTTGCGGTCGAGACCCGACCCTATCTGCCCCATGTCACATTCGCGCGGCGTGCGGGTGCTGCGATCCCGCCGGCGGCACCTGCGCCAGTGGTGTGGTGGGTGCGGAGTTTTGCGCTGGTCGTCTCAACGGGGGACAGGGCGCAACCCTACCGGGTGCTTCGCCAGTACCGCTGACGGTAACGAATAGTTCAGAGCAATTACTCTCAGCGGCATCGTTCTTGTACTGTCAGTGATTGATTTACCAAAGAAAAAAGCCGCTAACTGTATGTCGTTAGCGGCCTTCGTCAGGGGATATGGTGGAGCTGGCGGGATTTGAACCCGCGTCCGCAAGCCATCTTCGAGCAGATCTACATGTTTAGTGGTCTGATTTGAGTCTCGCCCTTGTGAACGCGCAGCCACACGCTTTCACAGTCGCCAGTACCCTATTGTCTTGCTCCAAACCAAGGTACCCGGTTCAGCGCCAGCCGATGTGAATGACCTTACAGCCTGGAATCCTTAACTTGCGCTAGAGACCCCTTGCCCAGCCCATCGGCCTGCTGTTGTAAGGCTCACTGGTGTTTAAGCAGCGAGTGCGAAACGTTCGTCGTTTGCAGTTAGTTTTTTTGAATCTGTTTTACGAGCGCATTCAGCTCGACATGCACCACAGCGATTCCGTACCCACGTCGAAACCAGTGCAGCCCCAGGAACGCTATTTTAGGCCTTATGCAGCAATTGCAAGAGGTCGGCCGGAAAATTGATGATTGCGTGCGCGCCCCACTGGAGTGGATCGGCTTTTTGGCCAAGATAGCCGTAGGTGGCGGCGACCGTTCCCATGCCAGCGGCCCGCCCCGCCACAATATCGCGTTCATCATCGCCAACATACAGGCAATGCGCCGGCTCAATGGCCAGTTGCCGGGCCGCTGTCAACAGCGGTTCTGGATGGGGCTTTGCATGGGGCGTGGTGTCGCCACTGATCACAACCCTGGCCGATTCAAACAGCGGCATGCTGCGCATCAGGGGATCGGTAAATCGCTTGGATTTATTGGTGACAACACCCCACGGCAGACCGCGCGCCAGCAAACAACGGATCAATTCGTGCACGCCGTCAAAGGCATAGGTTTGCTCCGTCATGCATTGTTCGTAATTGCTGAAAAACTCTTCACGCAAAACGTCAAAATCCGGATGCGCGGGGGTCAGCCCCAATGCAAGCTCAATCATGCCTCTGGCCCCGGCGCCAGCCATTGGGCGATAGTGCACCATCGGCAACGAAGGCAGGCCACGAACGACACGCATTTTGTCGGCAGCAGCACCCAAATCCGGCGCGCTGTCAATCAAAGTGCCATCCAGGTCAAACAGTACCGCCTGTATATCGGCAAACATGCCAGGAGTGCCAGTCACAGGACAGCGGTCAGAGATTTTTGGGTGGCAAAAAGATAGTTCACGCTGGTGTCGTCGCTCATCCAGTAGCGCCGGGTCAGCGGGTTGTATTGCATACCGCGTGTGTGGCGCAGGTCAAGTTCCACCGATCGGCAGTAACTTGCCAACTCGCTGGGTCGAATCATCTTGGCGTATTCGTGGGTTCCGCGCGGCAGCAGGTTGAGCACGTACTCGGCACCCACGATGGCCAGAACAAAGGACTTGGGGCTGCGGTTCAGCGTGGAAAAAAAGACCCAGCCACCGGGTTTGACCAGTGTGGCGCAGGCCCGAACCACCGAGGCCGGATCGGGCACATGTTCCAGCATTTCCATGCAAGTCACAACATCAAAGCTGCCGGGTTGCTGCGCTGCCAAGGCTTCAACGCTGATTTCCTGGTACTGCAAGTTGGGGGTTTGCGCTTCAAGGGCGTGCAACTGCGCCACTCTGAGCGCTTTGCTGGCCAGATCAATTCCGGTCACCTGGGCGCCCAGTCGGGCCATCGAGTCTGCCAGGATGCCACCGCCGCAGCCCACATCAAGAACTTGCTGGCCCGCGACCGGACAAAGATGGTTAATCCACTCCAGGCGCAGGGGATTAATTTGATGCAATGGACGAAATTCGCCCTCCATGTCCCACCAGCGGTGGGCAAGATCAGAAAACTTGGCCAGTTCGGCCGGATCAGCGTTTAATGTTGAAGTCATTGGGTGATTATCCGCAAAATATGATTACCCGGGCTCGTTCAAGTGTATGCAAGCCAGGATGACGCGCCGCCGGTGCAGCACCTCCAGTGCCTTGTTGAGCATGGAGCCCCTATTGTCTTTGGTGTGCTTGAGTATTCCTCGTGCTCGCTGGCGTCCAGGTTGCCGCTGGTTAACAGATTTTTTACACAAAACTGGCCTCTAGCCCCCGTCAATACTGGCTATATAGCTATAAAAAATGTAGTATATTTGGGCGGAAGCGGCAAGGCGTTAAGCTTGCGCCCTGCGCTTTCACATCCCCCATGCACACCCAACACAGCACCCCCAGCAAAGAGCAGATTGCGCTGCTGCCAGAATTCGACCGCCTGGGGCCCAGTCGCATTGCGCTCGTGACCACCGCCGCACAGGCGCACGAAGCGCATGCGGAACTCAGCGCCGCCACGGTTTGGGGCTTCGATACCGAATCCAAACCCACGTTTTTCAAAGACCAGGTGTCCGATGGCCCGCACATCGTGCAACTGGCCACGCTGGACCAGGCCTGGGTGTTTCAGTTGCACGACCCGGCGTGCCGCGCCGTGGTGGCACAACTGCTGGCCCTGCCGGGTTTCACCAAGGCTGGCTTTGGCCTGGGCGACGATCGTAAGCGCATCCAGTCCAAGCTGGGCGTGGAGGTGGTGGGCATGCTGGAGCTCAACACCGTGTTTCGCCAGCGCGGCTACCGCAAGGACATGGGCGTCAAAGGGGCCGTGGCGGTGCTGTTCAACCAGCGTTTCATCAAGTCGAAGAAGGCGACCACGTCCAATTGGGCCTTGCCCAGCCTGAGCCAAGCCCAGTTGGTGTACGCCGCCAATGATGCCTATGCCGCCGTTCGTGTTTTCCACGCGCTGGGGCTCGCCTGACCGCGCCGACACCACGCGATCCTCCCAACACCAGCGGGTGAATGGTGCCAAGGCGCTTTCAATGCGTGATGACCACCAGCACGCTGCAGGGTGCGTGCTCAATCAGTGCCTTGGAGATGGAGCCGCGCCACCAGCGCGCTGCCCAGCCCTCCAGATGCTTGTGACCGACAACGATCAGGTTGGCGTCGATCCGACGGGCGCAACGCGCAATCTCTGTCACCGCATCCCCGATCACCACTTCGCCGCGCGCGCTCAGCCCGGCATCGGCCAGCTTGCGCACACCGGTGTCGAGAATCGCCTGATAGCGGCCTTTCTCGCCGTCTTGAAGCGACTCGTCGTAGACGCCGCTCTCGGGGCCGATGACGGTCAGGGCCAGCGGCATCACGGCAATCAGTGTTAACTCAGAATGGCTCCACTGCGCGATTTCATTGCAATCGAGCAGGGCCTGCTGCCCCGGGGCAGAGCCGTCATAAGCCAGCAAGATTCGTTTGTACATGGCACACCTCCGAGTTGTTGGGCTGGCGCTTATTCGAGCGTGAATCCGATCTTCAGGGAAACCTGCCAGTGCGCCACCTTGCCATCGACCACATGGCCCCGGGTCTCGGTGATGCTGAACCACTGGATGTTTCGCACCGTCTCATGCGCCTTGGCGATGGCGGCGCTCACAGCATCTTCAATACTGACGCTGGAGGAACCGGTCAGTTCAAGCAGCTTGTAGACATGGTTGCTCATCACAATGCTCCTAAGAGTTAATCAATTTAACTTTAGACATGCTACGCGTTTTGCGTTGGAACTACAAACATGCGCAGGCTAGCACCTCGCGCTGGCGACCACGCGAGCCCGCAGCCGCCATAGGTTCGTCAGAAAACCAGTCAAAGGGCGAGTAGCCAGCCTGCTACCGCAGCAAAGGCCACGACCAGCACAGGTGATTGGCGCCCATAGACCAGCAAGCCGAATGCCGCCAACGCGAGCCCGAAATCTCCTCGGGAGTGAATGGCGCTCGTCCATACCGGGTCGTACAGTGCAGCTCCAAGCACACCGACCACAGCGGCGTTGACGCCGGCCATCGCTCGCTGCACGGCGTCGCGTTGACGCAGCGCCTCCCAGAACGGCAAAGCGCCGACGACCAACAAGAACGCGGGAACGAAGATGGCGACGAGTAGACCCAAGCCACCCAACCAGCCGCCCAGCGGAGGGGGCATCACGGCCCCGAGGTAGGCCGCGAAGGTGAACAGCGGCCCTGGAACAGCCTGTGCAGCTCCGTATCCAGCAAGGAACGAGTCGTTGCTGACCAACCCGTTCGGCACAACGCCAGCTTGGAGAAGTGGCAGCACGACATGTCCACCACCGAACACCAGTGCGCCCGCCCGGTAGAAGGTTGAAACCGCTGACGCGATGGGAGACTGGACTGTGGCGGCCAGTGCCGGGAGCAAGATCAGCAAGAGACCGAACAGCAGCAGCAGGACAGCCCCCGTGGTCTTGCTGACGCCATAGTCGTGATGACGAGTTGGAGGAAGGTGTCCAAGCTGCAGTGCCCATCGACCTACAACACCACCGGCGACGATGGCCAGGATTTGTCCGACGGCCGACGGGGTCGCAAGAACCAGCAGCGCCGCCCCAACGGCGACCCCCGCTCTAATGCGGTCTGGGCACAGCGACTTGGCCATGCCCCAAACAGCCTGCGCGACCACCGCGACCGCGACCACCTTCAGGCCATGGACTGCCCCTGACTGGGAAAGGCCGGTCCACTGTGTGACACCGAAGGCAAAAAGAATAAGCGCAATGGCCGACGGCAGCGTGAATCCCGCCCATGCGCCAATGGCGCCAAGCCATCCAGCACGGCCGAGCCCGAGGGCGATTCCGACCTGGCTGCTGGCGGGTCCCGGAAGAAACTGACGCAAGGCCACCAAGTCGGAGTAGCTTTTGTCGTCCAGCCACTTTCGCCGGTCGACAAACTCTGTGCGGAAGTAGCCAAGGTGTGCCACCGGACCTCCGAACGAAGTCAGGCCCAGCTTCAGGAAGGCGAGGAACACCTCACTGGCAGAGCCACGGGCCGGCAACGCGCTCCCGGGTTCAGCGGCTGTGTTTGGCTCAGGGTTTTTGTGTTGTTGCTGCGGCTGGTTCATAAGGCAGGGTTTCCCAACAGGCGGAGCCACTCTTGTCCATGGTGCAAGCTTACACGGACAAAAATTGGACGGGTGCGGCAATACGCTTCATGCCTCATCCTGTTGTCAGAACGGCTGTATTGCCTTGAAGATGCCCGTCTTCGTCATTTCGCGCCTGAGTTCGAAACGAGTGAATGCCTCCAGTACGTCTATAGATTGAAGGCTGTCGAAGTTGATGCCTTCCCATCCTACTCTGGGCACGACCATGGACAGCAGGTACTCATCAGCCTCTTGACCGGTTGCTTTGTTCTTTCGCTGCGAATACGCCGACAGAGTCACTTCCTGAACCGTGGGCAGCATCCCGAACGCCTCACCCAGCAACCGGAACCCAATGGAATGAATGTGCTTGGCGTACATCTTTTGAATGTTCGTCGGCCCGATTTCCTTCACTGACAGCTTGAAGCCCCGTTGTGGAACTGAGGCGGTCTTCGTCGGCATGTCTTCCCTCTCGGGCAGGTCAACGTCAAAGGCCAGATGTGTCCCTCCTTCCCGCACCTCGAAGGAAACGACAGTTTCCCGTGGCCATACGATGTCCATCAAGACTTCCCCGAAGAATCCCTCCATCGCTTCAGTATCACCAGAGACCGCCTTCGATATGAGTTCCTGCTTCCTACGCTCGGCGGCCTCGAACTGCGTCTTTGCGTACTCCCACTCCCGAAGGGCTGAACCGAAATTGTCTTGTGCTCGGGCGTTCGCAGCTTCGATGTCAGCCACTTTGCTCTTGAAAAATCCTGCAAAGAACCCGGGCACCTTTGGCACTGGTGGCGCCGGACGTGGTACATCAAAGCTCCGTGGTTGGTAGGTTGGGGGCTTTTTCGGGGATGGCGTTTGCAGATGCAACTCCCCGAGGGATTCAACCTGTGCATTGAGGTCGTCACAGGCTTTCTGAATCACTCCCTTGATGGCATCCCCCTTCTGCTGCTTTGCTGATTCAATCAGGTCCGCAGACACAGGGTTCCCATTGGAGTCCTTGAAGGTGACCGCTCCATCATCACTCACTGAAACCGTCAGCGACACCGTGGTGGCTGCAGTGGGCTGCTGCTGTCCAGTGGGCCGCCGCATTTCCCGATTAGCACTTCCTCCACCGGTCAAGGATTGGCGTAAGGACAGACCCGTCCCCGGAATGCCCGTGTTGAGGAAGGTCCCGCGCTTTCCAATTCCAATAGACGCCCCACGGGGGCCAAGTGACCAACTGAGGCCGCCGCCGCTAAGGTTCATGCGAATGCCCGGGGCTAACTTGAGTGACTTCCTGAAGCGAATTGCCATGGTTCCTCCACTATTTTGAGTGGTGTGTAGGTGGGGAAGGTTGTGGTATCGCGAGGCGGCGAATGATAGTCAGACCATCGACCGGCCTAGCCCTTCTTAGCTTCCCGCATCGCTCTTGCCGCCAGCATCTTGGCTGCAGGATCGCTGAAATTCGGTATGGACTTGATGCTCATCGGATCAAATTTCTGACAGAGAGACTCAGCATCTAATTCGGAATTGTTGATCCCTAGCCTTTTTCTTTTCCGCAGTAATCCAGTCTTGCATTTGCCCACTTTGCGGCTGTCGCGCCATGGCGTCATAGTTTGCGATTTGGGCGTCGAGTGCTTTGCATTCCGCAACATGACTGACTGCGGGCGTGTTATTGATAACCGTCGTGTTGGTAACGGTGTTCGTGCTGGTGGTCGTTTGACGTTGCTGTTCAGCAAGTTTGACTTGTTGATCAAACGGAAGTGTGTCAGGGACACTGACAATCCGCTCAATCAAGGCGTTGTGCTGGTTGCAGTGCGCCTGCGCCCAAAAGGTGCCACCGCCATAGGCCCTACAAAGATAAAGTGAACCTGCATCCGAATAGAACGGGAACAGGCTGACCAAACAAATTAGCCACTTCATTGACATTCCTCCATGAACTTCTAGGTATGCCGTGACTGTACGCTAAGCCCAACCCCCAGACCGTCCATTACAGCCAGTTCCAAATCGCAACGAAAACTCGACGCCCCGGCAATGCATATGGAAGACTCCAAGGGTGCTTGAAATCTGGTGTTTGGGAATAGGTGGTGTGCTTCATTGCTGCTCACTCCCGATTGGCACAGGAATGTCTTGGCGCAACCATTCGACCACCGCTGTTTCTGGTTCACTCTGTTGCCACCGCTGGTCACTCCAGAGGTCCTTTGCCACTTCATCGCGCTGATCTCTATGCAGCCTTGGCCATTGCGCGTGCAGGCGGGCAGAGCACCTTGCGATCCATTCACTTGTCTCCATTGCAGCTTCTCCAAAAATCAATGTACTGTTGTTTCATACAGTATACGAAATCTGGAAAAGAAGTAAACGGTTGCGTCGCGTTTTTACGAAAATTTCGGAATGTTCATTTCAACTGCGAATTTCGCCCTGTCTAAACCCAGATGGCGTAAGTGTGGCAACATGAACCATGAGTCAAACTTTTGGCATGGAATCACCGCGAAAGCACAACCACGGGTCGCATCGACAGCCTGCGCGTTTCCTTGTGGTTATCGACTCTGGCGGGTACATGGTCGCGCGAATGTTTCTGGATACGCGCGAACAGGTGGCCGAATTCGATGCCGCCGTTGAGGAAGTCTCGGCTATGACAAGTGGTCTGGTTCCGGAAGTTGGGGCGCTCGGCTCCGAGTGGGATCGTGCTTTGCTAGGGCACAGTGCCGCCGAAAGGGCTGGGGCAATGGTCTACACACTTGAAATCTGATTGAACTGATGCCCACTGCTTTTGGCTATTATTCGCCAGCATGCGCCTGCCCGATAACTTCTATTTGACGACTGAGGCGCTTGCGTCAGCCGTGCTGATCCTGACATGGTTAGTCGTCATGCGGTCGACCCGCTATTCAAAGTGGCAGCTTGCATTTATCAGCCTTCCCGGTACGGCCATGCATGAAGCATTGCATGGGATGGTGGGGTTGGTTCTTTTCGCCAAGCCCAAGTCGTTTTCAATCTTCCCCAAGCGAGAAAGGAATACTTGGGTGTTGGGTTCGGTTGGCTTTAGCAATCTGAATATTTGGAACGCTGCACCGGTCGCATTTGCTCCACTGTTGATGCTCGGTATCGGTTGGCTGCTATACGTGAATTGGACGCTGCCAACTTTCCATGCGACCAATTACTTGATTTGGGTTGCGTCTGGATACGTGACTGCTTGTGCTTTTTTTTCCTGCATTCCATCAACCACCGACATCAAGGTTGGTGCCGTTTCCGGATTGATGTACGGTGGCATCGGTTTTGGGGTGTGGCACTTCGTACATTGATGCCGAACATCGTTGATCAACGCCAATGACGCAGAACAGTACTGATGACGCCTTGGAAGCAAGCAAATTTTGCCAAAAACTTTCTCGTCAGTTCAGCTTTGATAAGGCCCACCACAGCAGCTTTTTGGAATACCAGAAGAATATTTGTCATTCATGGAATAAAAAAGCATCGACGCTCAAACTGTCACCAGCGCCAGAAACAAAAAAGCCTGCTAACAATTAAGTAGCAGGCTTTTCAATGCCCATGCGGGCTAATTGGTGGGATGTGCGGGGGTCGAACCCACGACAAACGGATTAAAAGTCCGCTGCTCTACCAACTGAGCTAACATCCCTTCTTGCTTTGAATCGAAGCTTTCGATACGCTGCAAAGCCGTAAATTATAGCGTCATTTTTGACCGTTCCAAAGTCGAATGCTTGCCTGTTAGTTCGAGAGTTGCGCTACCGCGCAATATCGCCATGAGCACAGGGCTTCAAATAGCGACTTTTCGCTGTTTGCCCTCAACTTGTCGACGGTCCTGCAAATGTTTGCGGCAGGTGGCATTGATGAGTTGCAGTTCGGCAAGCGTTTCGTCGATCTGGGCACGCTTTTGCTCCAGTTCATGGATGGCGGTATCGGTGCGGTCGATGACGTAGGTGAGCTGTTGTGCCCGGCCTTCGCCGTGGTCGCCATATAAATCCAGATAGCGTTTGATCTCCGACAGGGGTGAGCCGATGGCTTTTGCCCGCAGGATAAGCGCCAGTCGGGCGCGGTCGCGCCGGGTGTAAACGCGTGCTCCGTTGATCCGCCTGGGAGCCAGCAGCCCCTTGTCCTCATAAAACCGCAGCGCGCGCAAGGTGATGCCGAACTCCTTGCACAACTCGGTAATACCGAACAACTCGGCCGTTCCCTCGTCACGGTGTGAGTCGACAAAAGCCTGCGCGTCACTCGGCGTAGGCGTGACCGTGCGAACACCTTGGGGGCGTGGTCGCGACGACCTGGGCCGAGAAGTGGTTAACGCCACGCCTGGAGTCCGGATTGAGAGAGTCAGATGACGCGCTGCAGACGCATGGCGACGCCCATGTCGCCTGTCACCTTGAGCTTGCCCATCATGAAGCCGGTGGCGGGCTCCAGATCGCCGGCGAGCATGGCGTTCAGGTTTTCAAGCGTGATGCCGACCGTGCAGTCGGTATCCAGGTTGATGTTGCTGACGGTGTTGGGCGCGGACTTTCCGTCAATACAAATGACACCATCCTCGCCGCAGTCGAATTTCAGGGTGGCGTCAAGGCCGCTGTCGGTGCCGACTTTGGTGCGAATGGTTTCGGTGCAGGCTTCGAGGTTCATGGTGTTCCTTGTGAAAAAAGTGGGCATCAAATGCAAAGCATTGATCGCGGCTGGATGCTATCAGGGCCGCATGACGCGAAGTATAGGGGAAATACCTATACGCAATCAGGTTGACGTTAACGTCACCATCACGTCTAATACGGAGCAATCAAGAGGATCACATCCAATGCCTGTTATTCGTTCAAAGATCGATGCCAAATCCGACGCGTTTGGCGTCAACGCGCGGCGCATGCGTGAATTGCTCTCTGAAGTCCAGCGTCTTGAGCAGATGGTGATTGCCGAGTCCGAATCCAAGCGTGACAAGTTCGAGGCGCGCGGCCAGTTGCTGCCGCGGGAGCGGGTGGCCCGCCTGCTCGACCGTGGTTCGCCGTTTCTGGAGCTCAGCCGATTGGCCGGTCTCAATATGCACGATGACGATGGAAAAAAATCGGTGCTCGGGGGTGGCTCCATCGTTGGCATTGGTGTGGTGGCGGGCAAGCGCTGCCTGATTTCTGCCAGTGACAGCGCGGTCAAGGGCGGCACGGTGGCGCCGATGGGCTTGCGCAAGGCCTTGCGTGCGCAGGAGATCGCGCGCGAGAACAAGTTGCCGGTGATCTATCTGGTGGAGAGCGGTGGCGCGAACCTGATGTACCAGAGCGAGATTTTTATTGAGGGCGGGCGCAGCTTTGCCAACCAGGCGCGGATGTCGGCGCAAGGTCTGCCGCAAATAGCCGTTGTTCACGGCTCTTCCACCGCAGGGGGCGCGTACCTGCCCGGCTTGTCGGACTATGTGATTCTGGTGCGCGGGCGCTCCAATATCTTCCTGGCGGGCCCGCCGCTGGTGAAGGCCGCCATTGGCGAAGATTGCACCGAAGACGAGTTGGGCGGCGCCGAGACCCATGCGCAGGTGACGGGTCTGGGTGAGTATCTGTGTGAGGACGATGCCCATGCGATTGGCATGGCGCGTGAAGTGCTGGACAAGTTGAAGTGGGATCTGGCGCCGGTTGAGACAAGTTGGGTCGAACCCCTGTACGACGAGCAGGACTTGATGGGACTGGTGCCTGCCGATGAGCGCGAGCCCTACGATGTGCGCGAGGTGATTGCGCGGCTGGTGGATGGCTCCGATTTTCTGGAGTTCAAGGCCGAGTACGCCAGCGAGATGATGTGCGGCCATGCCCGTGTGCAGGGTCGGCTGGTGGGCATTCTGGGTAACAACGGTCCGATTCAGCCCAGTGGTTCTACCAAGGCCGGGCAATTTATCCAGCTGTGTGATCAAACCGGTACGCCGCTGATTTTTCTGCAAAACACGACCGGCTACATGGTCGGTTCGGTGGCCGAGCGCAATGGCGCCATCAAGCATGGTTCCAAGATGATTCAGGCGGTCGCGAATGCGCGGGTGCCCAAGTTCACGGTGGTGCTGGGCGGCTCCTACGGGGCGGGCAACTATGGCATGTGCGGTCGGGGCTTTGATCCGAATTTCATTTTTTCCTGGCCCACGGCCCGCACCGCCGTGATGGGCGGCGCGCAGGCGGCCAAGGTGATGGATATCGTCAATCGCGCCAAGATGGAACGCACCGGCATGACCGCCAACGAGGAAGCCCTGAAGGCCATGTCAGATGGCTTGCGCCTGCGTCTGGACAAGGAGTCTGCGGCGCTGTTTGGCACCGCACGGCTGTGGGACGACGGCATCATCGATCCGCGCGACACGCGCCGGCTGCTTGGGCTTTGTCTGGCCTTGGCGGATGAGGCGCAGAGCCGCCAGCTGCGCGCCAATACCTTTGGCGTGGCGCGTCTATAGAACAACTATTTTCGATTTCAAGTTAGTTATTTAACCGAGAGGTCTTTATGAAATTCACCCCTGAACACGAACAGATTGCCGACACGGTGCGCAAGTTTGTTGCCAAAGAGATCAATCCGCACCTGCCGCAGTGGGAAGCGGCGGGCCAGTTCCCGGCGCATGAATTATTCAAGAAGATGGGCGACCTGGGGCTGCTGGGCATCAAGTACCCGGTGGAATACGGCGGCATGGGGCTGGACTTCAGCTACTCCATGGTGATGGCCGAAGCGCTCGGTGAATGCAATGCGGGCGGGGTGCCGATGGCGATTGGCGTGCAAACCGATATGTGTACGCCGGCCTTGGCGCGCTTTGGCTCCGATGAGCTCAAACGCGAGTTTTTGGCCCCCAGCATCGCCGGAGACATGGTGGGTTGTATTGGCGTCAGTGAGGTCGGCGGTGGCTCGGATGTGGCGGCGCTCAAGACCACAGCCAAAAAGGACGGCGCTGACTACCTCATCAACGGCTCCAAGATGTGGATCACCAACGGCATGCAGGCAGACTGGTGCTGTCTGCTGGCCAATACCTCGGAAGGTTCGGTGCACAAGAACAAGTCGCTGATCATGGTGCGCCTGGACAGTCCCGGTGTCACGCGGCAGAAGATCCACAAGATCGGCATGGACTCATCCGACACGGCGCAATTGTTTTTTGACAATGTGCGCGTGCCGCAACGCAACCTGATCGGGCAGGAGGGCATGGGTTTCATGTTCCAGATGTTGCAGTTCCAGGAGGAGCGGCTGTATGGGGCCGCCGGCTGCCTGCGTTCACTGGACCGTTTGATCGATCAAACCATTGACTACACCCGTCAACGCCAGACCTTCGGCAAGCCGATTCTGCACAACCAGGTGGTGCACTTCCGGTTGGCCGAGCTGCGCACCGAAGTCGAGGCCTTGCGCGCCTTGACCTATCGCGCGGTCGAATCCTATATCTCGGGCAAGGACGTGACCCGGCTGGCTTCCATGGCCAAGCTCAAGGCCGGTCGCCTGAGCCGCGAGGTGGCCGACAGTTGCCTGCAGTACTGGGGCGGCATGGGCTACACCAGGGACAACCCGATTTCGCAGGCTTACCGTGACAGTCGTTTGATCTCGATTGGCGGCGGTGCCGACGAGATCATGCTGGGCATCATCTGCAAGTTAGAGGGCACCCTGCCGGGCAAAGGGCAATGACAGGTGCTATGAATTACGAAGCTATAAAGGTCCAGAAGACGGGGGCTGTGGCCCATATTTCCTTGAACCGCCCGGCATTGCGCAATGCCATGTCACTGCAGATGGTGGCAGAGTTGCGCTCAGCGCTTGCTGCCTTGGAGGCCGCTGGCAACGTTCGCGTGCTGGTGTTGCGTGGCGCGGGTGGGCATTTCTGCGCGGGTGCCGATTTGCAGGACATGGCCGCGGCGCGCCTGCGGGCTAGGCAGAACACGCCCGAGCCAAGTGAAGCAGGCGTGGCGCTGGACGCCGTGGCACAGGCCAACGCGCAGTTCGGGGCGCTCTGTGTTGCCTACGCCACAACGCCGCTGGCGCTGGTGGTGGTGCTGGAGGGCAGTGTGATGGGTGGTGGACTGGGTCTGGCCTGTGTGGCGGATGTGGCACTGGCTTGTGAATCGGCCGCATTTCGTCTGCCCGAGACGGCCCTGGGCCTGGTGCCGGCCCAGATCGCACCCTTCCTGGTCGAGCGTCTGGGCTATTCGCAGGCCAAGCGGCTCGCGGTGACGGGCGGGCGTCTGAATGCGGCCAAGGCGTTGGCGATTGGCTTGGTGCATGCCGTCCATGCGCCAGAGCAGATTGATGCCGCACTGGCAGACGTCCTGATGGATATTCAAGCCTGCGCCCCAGGAGCCGTCGCCGCCACCAAGGCGCTGATGGCCAAAGCACGCTTGCGCGAGCCTGCCAGCCTGGTGCAAGAGGCGGCCCTCATTTTTTCCCGCGCCGCACAAGGCCCCGAGGGGCTGGAAGGCACCACCGCCTTTCTGCAAAAGCGCAAACCAAGCTGGGCTAGTCAATGAGCTTTTCAAAAATTCTGATTGCCAATCGGGGCGAGATCGCTTGTCGCGTCATACGAACCGCGCGCAACCTGGGTTATCGAACCGTTGCTGTCTACAGTGATGCTGACAAGACCGCGCCGCACGTCCGGCTGGCCGATGAAGCGGTCCATATCGGGGGCTCTGCGGCAGCCGATTCGTACCTGCGGGTGGATGCCTTGCTGGAGGCCGCGCGCAAGACCGGTGCCGATGCCATTCACCCCGGTTACGGATTCCTGAGCGAAAACGCGGGCTTTGCCCAGGCCTGCCTGGATGCCGGGCTGGTGTTTATTGGCCCGCCCCCAGCTGCCATTGAGGCGATGGGCGACAAGGCGTTGGCCAAGCGTCGCATGATCGCCGCCGGTGTGCCCTGCGCGCCAGGCTATCTGGGTGAAGAGCAGGACGACACACGACTGACCGAGGAAGCGTTGAAACTCGGTTTCCCGCTGCTGGTCAAGGCGGTGGCGGGTGGTGGTGGCCGTGGTATGCGCCTGGTGCGTGAGGCTGGCGAAATTAAACAGGCCATTGTGGCTGCCCGGCGTGAGGCGCAAAACGCCTTTGGCGATGGCACCTTGATGCTGGAACGCTTGATCGACAACGGTCGGCATATTGAAATCCAGGTGTTTGCCGATGCGCACGGCCATGCCGTGTATCTGGGCGAGCGCGATTGCACGGCCCAGCGCAGAAGGCAGAAAGTGATCGAGGAAGCGCCGTCGCCCGTCGTCAATGCGGCGCTACGCGAGTCCATGGGCAAGGATGCGGTCGCGGCGGCTCTGGCCGTGGGTTACCGCGGGGCGGGCACGGTCGAGTTCATCGTGGATGCAGACCTCAAGCACTATTTCCTGGAAATGAACACCCGTTTGCAGGTCGAGCACCCGGTGACCGAGCTGGTGACGGGTTTTGATCTGGTGGAGTGGCAACTGCTGGTGGCGGCCGGTCAGCCCCTGCCGGCAACTCAGGCCGACATCAAACTGACGGGCCATGCGATGGAGGCGCGCCTGTATGTCGAAGACCCATACGCCGGCTTTGCGCCGCAAACTGGAACGGTGCGCTGGTGGCGTCCCCAGCAAGCCCTATTGGCCGGGGTGCGCATTGACGACGGCATCGAAGAAGGGAGTGAAATTTCTCCCTATTACGACGCCATGGTGGCCAAGGTCATTGTGCATGGGCGTGACCGCAATGAGGCGATCCGCCGCTTGCGCGTCGCCCTAGAGGACGCACCCCTGCTCGGGCTGCGCAACAACGGCCGGTTTTTGTCTGATCTGGTGAACCATCCGGCATTTCGTGCTGCGGCGATGACCACCACCCTGATTGACCAGTGGCAAGAGGCGGGCGAGGCGTTGCTGCAGCGTCCGCTCCCGGGCGACGAAGCCTGGTGCGTTGTGGCAGCAAGCTTTGCCATGCAAAACGGTGCCAACTGGCGTGCCGACAGTGTGGCGGCCTTTGATATGCCTTTGCGCTGCGATGAGCTCACGCAAACGCTTCGGGTTCACCCGGACCGGTCGGGGCAGGTGACGGTCACTTTGGGAAGCCAAAAGCATCTGGTGCGGATCATCGACTTCAAAGATGGCAGGCTGCGCTTCGAGATCGATGGCGTAACGCGAACCGCGGTGGCGGTCAAGCATCAGCAGGAGTTGCACATCGCGTTGGGAGGCGCCTCTTTTGTCTTTCATGAAGTGTCGCCATTTCCAGGCAAAGACGCGGCGCTGGACGCCACCCGGGCGCTGTCCCCTGTGGCCGGCAAGGTCACGCAAATTCAATTTGCGGTCGGTGAGGGCGTCAAAGAGGGGCAGGCCCTCGTGTGCGTTGAAGCCATGAAGATGGAAATGTGGCTGACGGCACAGGCCGCCGGCACGGTGGTGGCCTTGCACGTGAAAGTTGGCGAGCAGGTCGAATCGGGTGCCCTGCTGATCGAAATTGAACTGGAAGACGAAAAGGAAACATGATGGACAAAGCGATTCTGACTTGCGCCTTGACCGGGGTGCTGACCAACCCCAAGCAACACCCGGTGCCGGTGACCCCGGCCCAGATGGCCGCACAGGCGCGTGACGCCTTCAATGCGGGCGCTTCCATCATGCATGTCCACGTGCGTTGCCAGGAAGAGGGCATGGGCCATATGCCGTCCTGGGAGCCTGATGTGGCTGAGACCGTGGTCAATGCCATCCGCGCGGCCTGTCCCGGTGTCATCATCAACCTGACGACCGGCGTGGTCGGCAAGGACATTTCGGGCCCCTTGGCCTGCATCCGCCGCGTCAAGCCTGAAATTGCGGCCTGCAATGCCGGCAGTCTGAACTACCTCAAGATCAAGGACGATGGTCAGTGGGCCTGGCCCCCGATGGTGTTTGACAACCCGGTGGCCAAGGTCCAGCAGTTTCTGGATGTCATGGAAGACTGCAACGTGCACCCCGAATTCGAATGTTTTGACGTTGGCATCGTGCGCTCGGTCGGCATGTATTTGAAGGCCGGGATGCTCAAACCCGCGATGGGACGAGCCGAGTACAACCTGGTGATGGGTGTGGCGTCGGGCATGCCGTGTGATGCCGACCTGCTTGCACTCATCCCCCGCTGGATGGCACCGAACAGCATCTGGCAGACCACGCTGATTGGGCGCAGCGAGATCTGGCCGGTACATCAGAAAACCGCCGACATGGGTGGCATGTTGCGCACTGGACTGGAAGATACGTTTTACTTGGCCAATGGGGACCGGGCCAGCGGCAATGGCGAGCTGATCACCGCGCTGGCGGCATGCGCCCGCAACGCTGGCCGATCCGTGGCCAGCCCGGCAGAAGCGCGGCTCCTGCTCGGACTGGCGCACTGACAAACGCCACTTCCAGCCAGGCCCCCAGCTTGCTGGGCTTATGCCTTGTACTTTGCGTGCAACATTGAACGGGCGCATGGACGGCAAGCATGAAGATCAAGCGCAATGCGGTGCTGGAGCGCCACCGCGACGTGGTCGAGAAAATGTATGCTGGCTGAGTCCGTCGGGTATAGTCCTCGTGCGGCTGCCCGTAGCTCAGTTGGATAGAGCAACAGCCTTCTAAGCTGTGGGTCGGGGGTTCGATCCCCTCCGGGCAGACCATCATAAAAAAGCGCGGCAGTCTCAGGACTTCGTCACTCAGCACACCACTCCCAGATCACCAGGCCATGGAATTGCCAGCCGCGCACATCTAAAGACAGGTGCCGCCGCTGTTGGGGCGTTTTCTTTACCGGGCACCCAAGCACCGGCCAAATGATCCGCATCCCCTTGTTTTACTTTCTGCAGGAATAATAGTACTATATTATTTCCGTAGAAACCAAATACAGGAGCGAGCCTCATGCCTGCCCTCGATCAACAAGTCATCAAAAAACCAGAAGCCGCAGCCGTTCTCAGCAAGGCGGTTGCTCGCGCCGCCGAGCGTCTGGACGTTTCCAAATCCTTGCTGGCCAAGGTGCTGGGCGTGAGCCCGCCCACGATCACCCGGCTCTACAGCGGCAACTACCTGCTTGACCCCAAGCGCAAAGAGTGGGACTTTGCGCTGCTTTTTGTGCGCGTGTTCCGCTCGCTCGACTCTATCGTGGGTGACGAGTCCACTGCGCGCAAATGGCTCACCAGTGACAACCGGGGGCTCAATGCCAAGCCCATCGAACTCATTCGCAACACTGAAGGATTGGTCCGTGTCGTTCAATACCTGGACGCCAGCCGCGCTCTCGTCTGAGGCGCGCCCTTGGGCGGGGGCCGTGTGGCGCATGGTGGAGGCACAGCACATTGCCTCCACCATGAAAATCGTTGACAACCACGACGAGCAAGACCTGCTGGAGTCCCTGCTGGAAGGCAGTAAACCCGCCCCGCCCGCCGGCGCCCTGAAGCTCGACTACTTGCTGGCCACCCCGTTTCGCTACAGCCCCTTGCGCGGCGGCTCCCGTTTCAGGGCGATCACCGACCCCGGCGTGTTCTATGGCGCAGAGTCGGTGCGTACCGCCAGCGCGGAGCTGGGCTACTGGCGCTGGAAGTTTCTCAAAGACGCTGTGGACCTGGAAAAGCTGGAGCCGGTCGCGCACACCGCTTTCCGTGCCGATGTTAAAACCCAGGTGGTCGATCTGCGCCAGGCACCGTTCAGTCTAGATGCACCCTATTGGCTGCATCCCACCGACTACACCGCCACCCAGGCCATTGCCCAGGTGGCACGCAAGGCCAATCTTGGCGGAATTCAATACCAGTCTGTGCGCGACCCCAATCCGGCCTGGTGCCTCGCACTTCTCACGCCGCAAGCCTTTGCCAAGTCCAAACCGCATCCCTTGATGCAAATCTGGTGGCTCGCCGTGCACCAGGATTCAGTCACGTGGCGGCGCGACAAGGAGTCCATGATATTTGCCGCCGCTGACTGGTGACGGCACAGGTTTTTTATGGGGTCCAGATGGCCCGTGGACAGAGAGCTTTACTTTTTTAGCAGGGTTAACCCTTATTAAAAATAGGTTGCACCTAAATTAAACTGGGTGCAACCAGTTTTATAAAAAGGTGCAACCATGGCCACAGTCACGCTCGGCATCAAGGTCGATGAAACCCTGCGATCACGCATCAAGGACGCAGCCACATTGCAGGGCCGAACCTCCCACTGGCTGATCAAACAGGCGGTCTTGCAGTATGTGGAGGGCATCGAGCGCGGCCATCGACCGCAAGTTGCAACCGCAGGTGCAACCGGCATGGTTGAGGCAGTCGAGGTTGACGACGCTGACGACTTGACGCTGCCAGCCAGTCCCGCACTCTCCGCGCCGCAGCCCTTCCTTGACTGGGCACAAAACGTGTTGCCTCAGACCGAGATGCGTGCCGCCATCACGGCCGCCTGGCACCGGCCTGAGCCTGAATGTCTGCCGATGCTGGTGCAACTGGCCCACGTGACCGACCCGGTACAGCGCGTGGCCATTGCGGAAGTCGGCACCCGCCTGGTAGAAGGCCTGCGCAGCAACAAGGACAGCGGCGGCGTGGAAGCGCTGGTGCAGGAGTTCTCACTCTCCAGCCAGGAAGGCGTGGCGCTGATGTGCATGGCCGAGGCGCTGTTGCGCATCCCCGACAACGCCACCCGCGATGCGCTGATTCGCGACAAGATCAGCCACGGCGACTGGCATTCGCATCTGGGCAACTCGCCCTCGATGTTCGTCAACGCCGCCGTCTGGGGCCTGATGCTGACCGGCAAGCTCACCGCCACCGCCAGCGAGAAGAGCATGGCGAGCGCGCTCACGCGGATGATCGGCAAGGGTGGCGAACCACTGATCCGCCAGGGCGTGCACCGGGCCATGAAGCTGATGGGTGAGCAATTTGTCACCGGGCAAACCATCTCCGAGGCGCTGGCCAACAGCCGCGCGCTGGAGAAAAAAGGCTTTCGTTACTCCTACGACATGCTGGGCGAGGCCGCTACCACCGAGCTTGACGCCGAGCGCTACGTGGCCTCCTACGAGCAGTCGATCCGGGCCATCGGCATGGCGTCGAACGGCCGCGGTATCTTTGAAGGTCCGGGCATCTCGGTCAAGCTGTCGGCGCTGCACACGCGCTACAGCCGCGCCCAGCGCGACCGCGTCATGGGTGAGTTGCTGCCGCGCCTGACCAAACTGGCCTTGCTGGCACGCCAGTACGACATCGCCATCAACATCGATGCCGAAGAGTCCGACCGGCTGGAACTCTCACTGGACCTGCTGGAAAGCCTGTGTTTCGACCCCAGGCTCAAAGGCTGGAACGGCATCGGCTTCGTGGTGCAGGCGTACCTCAAGCGTTGCCCTTATGTGATCGACCATGTGATCGACCTGGCACGCCGCAGCGGCCGCCGCTTGATGATCCGCCTGGTGAAAGGCGCCTACTGGGACGCCGAGATCAAACGCGCCCAGCTTGACGGTCTGGACGGCTACCCGGTCTATACGCGCAAGGTGCATACCGACGTTTCTTACCTGGCCTGCGCGCGCAAGCTGCTGGCCGCGCCGGAGGCGGTTTACCCCCAGTTCGCCACCCACAACGCACAAACCGTGGCTTCGATTTACCAGATGGCCGGCAACAATTACTACGCGGGTCAGTACGAATTCCAGTGTCTGCACGGCATGGGCGAGCCGCTCTATGAACAGGTGACCGGCACAGTCGCTGACGGCAAGCTGGGGCGCCCGTGCCGCATTTACGCGCCGGTCGGCACGCATGAGACGCTGCTGGCCTACCTGGTTCGGCGTTTGCTTGAGAACGGCTCCAACTCCTCGTTTGTCAACCGCATCGGCGACCCCAAGGTGCGCGTGGAAGAGCTGGTGGCCGACCCGGTGCTGGAGGCGCAGGCGATAGAAGTTGAGGCGGGCCAGCTCGGCGCGCCGCACCCGAAGATTGCGCTGCCGCGCCAGTTGTTTGCTGCCCTTGGCGCGCAGTCGCGCCTGAACTCCTCGGGCTTGAACCTGGCCAACGAACAACAGCTGGCCTCGCTCGCCGCAGGTTTGCTGCGCAGCACACAAGGCAACTACGCAGCCGCTGCCACGGTCGCTGGCGTGGCGCACGTTAACCCGCAAACGGCAGCCGCTGATGGCTGGCAAGCGGTGTGCAACCCGGCCGACACGCGCGACCAGGTCGGTTGGGTGCGCCCGGCGACAGTGGCGGAGGTGGAATTGGCCGTCAACCGCGCGGCCCGCGCCACGCAGATCTGGCAGGTCACACCGCCGCAGGAGCGCGCTGCCTGCCTGAAGCGCGCGGCTGACCTGCTGGAGCAGCGCACGCAAAGCATCCTGGGCTTGATCGTGCGCGAGGCGGGCAAGTCGCTGCCCAACGCCATTTCAGAAATCCGCGAGGCGGTGGACTTTCTGCGCTATTACGCAGCACAGGTGGAAGCCACTTTTGACAACCAGACGCAGCGGCCCTTGGGAGTGGTGCTGTGCATCAGCCCGTGGAATTTCCCGCTGGCGATCTTTGCCGGTCAAGTCGCTGCAGCGCTGGCCAGCGGCAACTGTGTGCTGGCCAAACCGGCGGAACAGACGCCGCTGGTGGCCGACCTGATGGTGAAAATTCTGCACGAAGCCGGTGTGCCGACGGATGCGGTGCAACTGGTTCCCGGCACCGGTGAAGTCGTGGGTGCCGCGCTGGTGGCGCACCGCCAAGTGGCGGGTGTCATGTTTACCGGCTCCACCGAGGTGGCGCGCCTGATCGCGCAGACTTTGTCACAGCGCCTGAGCCGGCAGGGCCGCTGCATCCCGCTGATTGCCGAGACCGGCGGCCAGAATGCCATGGTGGTCGACTCATCGGCACTGGCCGAGCAGGTGGTGGGCGACGTGCTGTCGTCGGCCTTCGACTCGGCCGGCCAGCGCTGCTCGGCGCTTCGTTTGTTGTGCATTCAGGAAGACGTGGCCGAGCGCGTGATCGGCATGATCAAGGACGCCATGCGCGAGTGGGTCATGGGCAATCCGGACCGCATGCACACCGACGTGGGTCCGGTGATCGATGAGGATGCGCGCGCGCAGATTGAGCAGCACATTGAGCGCATGCGCTCAGACGGTCAAGCGGTCACACGCATGGCACGCGATGAGAGCGGGGCACAAGGTCATTTTGTGATGCCCACCCTGATTGAAATCGACCGCATTGAGCGTCTGCAGCGTGAAGTGTTTGGCCCGGTGCTGCATGTGTTGCGCTACCGGCGTGACGACCTCGACGCCGTGCTGGACGCCATCAATGCCACCGGTTACGGCCTGACTTTCGGTGTGCACAGCCGCATCGATGAAACCATTGCCCAGGTCACCCAGAAGGTGCAGGCTGGCAATATTTACGTCAACCGCAATGTGATCGGGGCCGTGGTTGGTGTGCAACCCTTTGGCGGCATGGGCTTGTCAGGCACGGGGCCCAAAGCCGGCGGACCGCTCTATGTGTACCGGCTGCTGCAGGAGGACGATGCGCAGAGCAACCCGGGGCTGACCGCGCTGGCAGTCTCGCCCGCCAGTCGCGTGCTTGTGCCTGGCAGCTTTGATCGTCAGCTGGCCGCGCATCCCGCGCTGCAGGCTTTGCAGCGTCTGATGGCGAGCCTGCAGGGGCCAATGCTGGCGGCAGCGCAAGGTGCACTGGGCAGCTTTGACGCCGCTCAAGGCGCAGCCGCGTGCGAAGCCTACCTTGCCTGCAGTGTGCTCGGCCAGGCCTTCATGCTGCCGGGGCCCACGGGGGAGTCGAACCGTTACCAACTGCTGCCGCGTGGCGCGGTCTGGGCCGTGCCGCAAACGGCGCTTGGGCTTGTACACCAGCTGGCAGCGGCCCTGGCCAGCGGCAACCCGTGCTGGATCGAAACACCCGCCGGCGACAGTGTCGTGGCGCGCATTCTCAACACGCTGCCGCCCGAGGTGCTGCGCTTCGTGCAGCAGCGCAGCGCCGATCAATTGCGCAGCGAGCCGCATTTGAGCGCCATGTTGTTTGAGGGCGATGGCGACGCCTTGCAGGCCCTGTCGCCCCGCGTGGCGCAGCAGGCCGGCGCTATTGTGCGTATTGAAAGCCTGTCACCGGCGCAGTTGGCAGCCGGCGCGTGCTACGACCTGAGCGCACTGATGCACGAGCAAAGCATCAGCACCAACACCGCAGCCGCAGGCGGCAACGCGCAGCTCATGACGATGGACTGACCCCCAACATTCTCAGGCGCCGGACAGGCGCCGTTTCTTGATTCACCACAACCCATAACGAGGAGAGATCGATGAAATTCAAGACGCCGCCATGAGGTGGGGATCGAGCGCAGCGCAGATCAAAACCCAACACCAAACCCTTCACTTTCAGGAAACCAACATGAAACTCAAAACCACATTCATTCCCCTTTTTGGCGCTCTGGCGGTTGCCTTTGCAAGCCATGCTTATGCGCAGGAACAAAAAGTCGTCATTGGCCTGACCGGCCCCTTGTCAGGCGCCAACGCCTTTGCCGGCAAAGACAATGAAAACGGTGTGCGCCTGGCCATTGAGGACCTCAACAGCAAGAAAATCACAGTCGGCGGCAAGACCTTGAAATTTGAACTGCAATCCGAAGACGACCAATGCGACCCTAGAGCCGGCGTCATGGTGGCGCAAAAGCTGGTCGATAGCAGTGTCAAATTTGTCATGGGCCCGTATTGCTCCGGCGTTGCAGTTCCTGCGTCACGCCTGTACAGCCAGGGCGGCGCCATGCTGTCGACCGTGGGCACCAACCCCAAAGTCACCCAAGGCGGCTACAAGAACCTGTTTCGCATCATTGCCAGCGACAACCAGATTGGCGCCAGCATGGCGGCTTATGCGGCCAAGGTGTTGAAGGTCAAATCGGTTGCCGTGATCGACGACCGCACCGCCTTTGGCCAGGGCGTGGCCGAAGAATTCACCAAAGAAGCCAAAAATCTGGGGCTCAGTGTGGTGGGCCAGGAATTCACGACCGATAAAGCGACGGACTTCACCGCCATCTTGACCACCTTGAAGGCCAAGAAGCCGGAAGCCATTTTCTTCGGCGGCTATGCACCGCAGGCCGGGCCGCTGGCGCGCCAATTGCAGCAACTGGCGATCAAGACCAAGTTGTTGGGCGGCGACACGCTGTGCAGCCCCGAGATGGGCAAGCTCGGTGGTGAAGCGGTCAACGATGTTGTGTTTTGTGCCCAGGGGGGTTCGATTCTGGACAAGGCCGCCAGTGGCCCCGCTTTCAAGGCGAAGTTCAAGAAGCGCTTTGGCCTGGACCCCGATGTTTATGCAGCGCCTTTTTATGACCAGACCATGTTCATTGGCGAGTCCATGCAGAAGGCCAACTCCATCGACCCGAACAAAGTCGGCGCAGAGATCTACAAGTCGACTTACAAGGGAATTGCCGGCAACTATGCTTATGACGACAAAGGCAATATGAAGCAGGCGCCGATCACGGTCTATACCTTCAAGAATGCCTTGCCGGTTCCCCTGGCGAGTTATTGAGGTTCAGGGCGGGCGGCGAAAAAAGTTGTAAACGATTATTTCAAATGGCAACGCCCGTGCGGGTGTTGCCCCGCCTGCCCCGACAATGCCCAAAGCCCCCTGTAATGCCAGAGCTTTGTTGCTTCTGTATTGATAGCTATCTATCCAGTATTCACGGGGGCTAGAGCCCTAAAACATATAAATTTCTGGTTGGCTCGCCTGATGGATGTTCGACCTTGGTAATAATCGAAGCTCTTTGGGTCGCCCAATTGCGTCGCCGCAGAGAGGTGACATGAGGGGGGCTAAAGGATGACCTGTTCAGCGCAGGGCCAGAAAGAGGTGTGAAATATGAGAGCGGGTATGGGTATTTTGGGTCTGTTGGTGGCGCTTGTCGTCGTTGGGCTGCTGGCCAAAAAACAGTTGGGCGTGGTGTCGGGCACAGCGCCCGCAACCCAGGCTGGCGTTTCTGCGCCCGTGGGTACGCCGCGGCAACAAAGCCAGCAATTGCAAGACCAGGTCAAGCGCTCGGTTGAAGAGGCGATGCAACAGAAGCGGCCCGAGTCGCCGGATCAATGATGAACATGAATTACTTGCTCAATCAGCTTCGGCTGTTGCTCGGTTTGTTACTGGCAATCAGCGCGGGCGCGGCGACTGCCACTTTGGGGCAGTCACCCTCGGTAGCCGGGGCTGGCGCAGCGTCGGCTGCGGTGCCCGCTGCAAAAATGCAGGCTGTTACACCCGTGGCCCCAGGCAGTCTCTACACGCTTCACGAGGTTCAGCTTGAAAATGGAACCAGCGTTCGCGAATATGCGACGCCTGCCGGAATTGTTTTTGCGGTGTCGTGGCAGGGGCCGGTGTTGCCGGACTTGAGTGCCCTGCTGGGCACTTATTTCAACACCTTCAAACTGGAAACTGAGCGGGTTCGCGCTGCGGGACGACGCGGTGGACCGGTGAGCATTGAGCATCCCGACCTCGTCATTCAATCGAGTGGCCGGATGCGAAATTTTTTTGGACATGCCTATGCGCCGGCCCTGATCCCAGCCGGTCTGAATATCAAAGATGTACTGCAATAAATATTTGAATCGCGTCCTCGCGTTGGTGCTGGTTGCGACGCTCGTCACGGCTTGCGGCGGTGGCGGCGGCGGGTCAGCGCCTGCTCCGATCAGCGTACCAGGAGCGCCCACGCTAAATAGTTTGCCCACCATTGCGCCTGGGGTGAAGAACAACGAACTCCGCATCTATGTCGACGCGGGCCCAGACGACACGGTCTACAACGTCAACCGCTTGTATACCGATGTGACCGTTTGCTATCCCGGTATGAGCTCTGCCGGCAGTCCCACGCAATGCCAGACCATCAACCATGTGCTGGTGGATACCGGCTCATTTGGCCTGCGGCTTTTGTCCAGCGCGATGGCACCTGCCTTGAATTTGGATCGTGAGACAGTAACGGGCGGTTTACCGCTGATCAATTGCGCGCAGTTTGTCGACCTCAGCTTTGCCTGGGGCCCGGTGGTGAGGGCCGATGTTGTGCTGGGGGGCAAAACGGCCGCCAGTGTGCCGATTCAAGTCATCGCAGACCCGTCCTTCAACAGCCCGGCTGATACATGTTCGGTCGGCGGCACCGCGATGACCACAGCAAAGGCGCTTGGCGCGAACGGCATCCTTGGGATTGGATTGTTCAAGGAAGACTGTGGGGAACGCTGCAATAACATTGTCAACAACGGTTCTTATTACACCTGCACTGACGCCAATTGCACGGTCATCACCGGTGCGAAGACAACAAGTCTTGACCAACAGGTGCAAAACCCTGTGCCCCTGTTTGATACCGATAACAACGGCGTGCAGATTGCCTTGCCAGCCATCACCTCAACCGGAGTTCCCACCTGGGACGGCATCCTGACTTTTGGCATCGGCACGCAGTCACTCGCCTCTGTCACCGTTCTGACCCCAGACTCGTCCGGCTATTTCACCACCGTGCTGGCAGGACAAAACCTGCCTAACTTTACCCGCAGCTTTATCGACTCGGGCTCCAATGGCTTGTTTTTTGAATCCGCCATTGAAAAATGTGGAGACGGTTTCTATTGTCCAACGTCACCCACCACCTTGTTAGCCACGCTGGTGGACGCGAAAGGGGCGTCGAGTCCCGAGCTCTTGTTTCCGATTGGCAACGCGACGGACTTGTTTGCCAGCAGAACCAATACAGTTCGCAATCACGTATTTCCAACCTTGGCGGGTGACATCCCTGGCCATCCGTCCACCTTTGACTGGGGTTTGCCCTTCTTTTACGGCCGACGGGTGTTTTTTGGCATCGAGGGGCAGGCATCGACGCTGGGAACCGGCCCTTTTTACGCCTTCTGAACCACGGTTCAGTTGGCGGCTTCCAGGCCGTTCTTGAAGTGTTCCTGCATCCGCCGCACGGACAGTGCCGCGTCCCGTGACGCAATGGCCGCCATCAGCGCACGGTGTTCGTTCAGTGATTCTTCGATGCGCCCTGATTTCAGCAGCGAGTTGTGGCGGTTGAGCTTCATCACCTTGCGCAGATCGGTCACCATCTGGTCGCGCCAGCGGTTGTTGGCAATCTCCAGCAAGCGCATGTGAAAGCGTTCGTTGATCTCAAAAAAGAGTTCCCGGTCTTGCCGGTCCGGGGCGGCAGCTGCTTCCAGTTCAAGGTGCAGCGCCTGCAGCTCTTCGATCTGGGGTGTCGTGGCCGTTGTTGCCACCACGCCGGCACCATCAGATTCCAGCAAGCTGAGCAGGTGGTACACATCTGACAAGTCGCGTTCGGACACCTCGGTCACATAAGCACCACGGCGCACCTTCATGGTGACCAGGCCTTCGGCCGCCAGCACTTTGAGCGCTTCACGCAGCGGCGTGCGGCTGATGCCATAGGCTTCGGCAATTTTGAGCTCGTCAATCCAGCTCCCGGGCGCCAGCTCACGCGCGAAAATGCGCTGACGCAGGAGTTCAGCCACCTCTTCATAGAGTGCGCGGGGAGAAAGCGAAAGTGCTGACATGGGGCGAATTCTAAGCTTGAAATAATTTTTTGAATCAATAATTATAAATAACGTAAACTCTCATCTCCGTATCGAGACAAGCACGGGCTAGAGAGGTCCGTGATCATCCGGTACCCGATTGATTTTGATCAACCCATTGCGAACGGCCTCTGCCATGACCCAAAACAACCCTGAATTTCAGACTGCCAGCCTTGAGGCCTGGGCCAAAGCGGCCGCCAAATCCGCACCGGGCGGCAATGTGGAGGCACTCAACTGGCACACGCCGGACGGCATCACGGTCAAGCCGCTTTACACCGCTGCCGACACCCAAAACCTGCCTTACGCCAACACCTTGCCGGGCTTTGAGCCCTACTTGCGCGGACCGCAGGCCACCATGTACGCGGTGCGGCCCTGGACGATTCGGCAATACGCCGGTTTCTCCACCGCCGAAGAATCCAACGCGTTTTACCGCAAGGCGCTGGCCGCGGGCGGGCAGGGCGTGAGCGTGGCGTTCGACCTGGCGACCCACCGGGGCTACGACAGCGACCATCCCCGCGTGACAGGGGACGTGGGCAAGGCGGGCGTGGCGATTGATTCGGTCGAAGACATGAAGGTGCTGTTCGACCAGATTCCGCTGGACAAGGTGAGCGTGTCCATGACCATGAACGGTGCCGTGCTGCCGGTGCTGGCGGGTTACGTGGTGGCGGCCGAAGAGCAGGGCGTGAGCCAGGACAAGCTCTCCGGTACCATTCAGAACGACATTCTGAAAGAGTTCATGGTGCGCAACACCTACATCTACCCGCCTGCACCTTCCATGCGCATCATTGGCGACATCATCGAGTACACGGCCAAGAACATGCCGAAGTTCAACTCGATTTCGATTTCCGGCTACCACATGCAGGAGGCCGGCGCCAATCAGGCGCTGGAGCTGGCCTTCACGCTGGCCGACGGCAAGGAGTATGTGAAGACCGCCATTGCCAAGGGCATGGATGTGGACGAGTTCGCCGGGCGGCTCTCTTTCTTCTGGGCCATCGGCATGAACTTCTATCTGGAAGTGGCCAAGATGCGCGCCGCGCGTCTGCTGTGGTGCCGCATCATGAAAGGCTTCAACGCCAAGTCGCCCAAGTCGCTGATGCTGCGCACCCACTGCCAGACCAGTGGCTGGAGCCTGACCGAGCAAGACCCCTACAACAACGTGGTGCGCACCACCATTGAAGCGATGGCGGCCGTGTTTGGCGGCACGCAAAGTCTGCACACCAACAGCTTTGATGAAGCCATTGCGCTGCCCACCGAATTCAGCTCGCGCATTGCCCGCAACACCCAGCTCATCATTCAGGAAGAAACCCATATTCCGAATGTGATCGACCCCTGGGCTGGCAGCTACATGATGGAAAAGCTGACGCAAGACATGGCGGATGCGGCTTGGGCCATCATTGAAGAAGTCGAGGCCATGGGAGGCATGACCCAGGCCGTTGACAGCGGCTGGGCGAAGCTGAAAATTGAAGCCGCTGCGGCCGAAAAGCAGGCGCGTATTGACAGCGGAAAAGACGTGATCGTCGGCGTCAACAAGTACAAGCTCAAGACCGAAGATGCGATTGAATCGCGCGATATTGACAACGTGGCGGTGCGCGACGGGCAGATCGAGCGTCTCAAAAGTATCAAGCAAAAACGGGACCCAGCCCTCGTGGATGCAGCGTTGACAGCTATTACTTTTGCAGCGGAAACGGGTGAAGGCAATTTGCTGGATCTGGTGATCAAAGCGATGCGCCTGCGCGCTACCGTGGGTGAGGTGAGTGATGCCATGGAAAAAATTTATGGGCGCCACCGCGCCGACACACAAAAGGTGACCGGCGTGTATGCAGCAGCTTATGACTCCGCCGAGGGCTGGGAAGCCCTCAAGACTGAAATCAACGCTTTTGCCGAGGCTTACGGTCGCCGCCCGCGTGTCATGATTTCCAAACTCGGCCAGGACGGCCACGACCGCGGCGCCAAAGTGGTGGCCACGGCGTTTGCTGACTTGGGTTTTGACGTGGACATGGGCCCGCTGTTCCAGACCCCCGAAGAATGCGCCCGCCAGGCGATTGAAAACGACGTGCATGCCGTCGGCGTGAGCACCTTGGCGGCGGGCCACAAAACCCTGGTGCCCGCCATCATTGCCGAACTCAAGAAGCAGGGCGCCGACGACATCATCGTGTTCGTAGGCGGCGTGATTCCGCGCCAGGACTACGAGATGCTTTATGAGGCTGGCGTCAAGGGCATTTAT
The DNA here is from genome assembly GCF_049302455.1 of Rhodoferax ferrireducens. Lineage (GTDB taxonomy): Bacteria > Pseudomonadota > Gammaproteobacteria > Burkholderiales > Burkholderiaceae_C > Rhodoferax > Rhodoferax ferrireducens_B. Next base: position 90,719 of record NZ_JBAQMD010000066.1, read on the forward strand.
GGCCCCGGCACACCGATACCGGCCAGCGCCAAAGATGTGCTGGAGCAGATCAAGAAGGCCATTGCCTGAAATTCAAACCGTTCGCCCTGAGCTTGTCGAAGGGCACTCTGTCAAAGTACTACTGTGACGCACGATTACACCCATAACAGTCTCCGTACAGACCTGGTTCGCATTGCTCTTGAGTGGGAGAAGGCCTTTGGAGTGGCGCCGCAAGGTGTGACTGGAGCTGTCGCTGAGTTTGATGCAGCTATGTTGATCGGTCACTCGCCAGAGAGTTATTCGCTAGAAATGCAAGGTGCGACTGCGGTTCGCAAGGGCTTTGATTTTCGGTATTCAGGTCAGCGCTACCAAGTAAAAGGGAATCGCCCGAGTGGTAAGCCGGGCTCTTTCGTTACCAGAACAGGCAAGCCAAGCAATCAAGATTGGGATTTTTTCATTTGGGTTCTTTACGACGAAAGTTACACAATTCAGGAAGCGTGGCGCTGGGATGTTGACGCCTTTGAAGTGAAGCTTGCACCTCTTAAGCGCTTGGGGCCCCGGGACTTGAGATGTGGAGTTCGTCTGGCATGAAGCCCTTCTTTGTTTATCTCCTGCAATGCTCCGATGGCTCTTATTACGCCGGGCAAACCGACAACATTGAGGTCCGCATGCAGCAGCATTACGCGGGCGAAATTGGCTACACCGCGACGCGCAAGCCAGTTGAGCTTGTCTGGCAAGGCGAGTTTGAAACCCGCGAAGGGGCGATTGCGTTTGAGCAGCAGATCAAAGGTTGGTCGCGTGCGAAGAAAGAGGCTTTGATTGCTGGGGATTGGGCGCGAATCAAGGAACTGTCCAAGTCAAAGACTGATTTACAAGCAACACCGGATTCCGCCGTTCACCCTGAGCCCTTCGACACGCTCAGGACAGGCCCTGTCGAAGGGCTCGGTGGGCTTCGACAAGCTCAGCCCGAACGGGTCTATTTCGAAGGCGTTTTGAGTGCCAATCATGCTGCCCAGCGCCGTGCCATCGCCAAGTCCATCACTTTGCTGGAATCGACCCGCGCCGACCATCGGGTGCAGGCTGACGAGCTTTTGACGGCCTTGCTGCCTCACACCGGCAAATCGTTCCGTCTCGGCATCAGCGGCGTGCCGGGCGTTGGCAAATCTACCTTCATCGAGGTGCTGGGCCTGTATCTGATTGGTCAGGGCCACCGCGTGGCGGTGCTCACCATTGACCCGTCTTCCTCCGTCTCGGGGGGATCGATCCTGGGCGACAAGACGCGCATGGAAAAGCTCTCGGTGCATGAGCACGCTTACATCCGCCCCAGCCCCAGCAGTGGCACGCTCGGCGGCGTGGCCGAAAAAACGCGTGAAGCGATGCTGGTGTGTGAGGCCGCAGGTTATGACGTGGTGATTGTCGAAACCGTGGGCGTGGGGCAGTCCGAGACCGCCGTGGCCAACATGACCGATATGTTTGTGCTGATGCAACTGCCCAACGCGGGGGACGATCTGCAGGCGATCAAAAAAGGCGTGATGGAGCTGGCTGATCTGGTGGTGATCAACAAGGCTGATATTGACCCTCATGCCGCCACGCGGGCGCAAGCGCAGATCACCTCGTCACTGCGCTTGCTGGGCTTGCATGGCAACCCGGAACATGCGCATCACAATGAAGCAATCTGGCATCCGCAAGTGATTCAAATCAGTGCCCTGAAAGAGCAGGGCGTGGAAACCTTCTGGGCTGCGGTGCAGCATTTCAAGGCACTGCAAACACAAAGTGGCAACTTCGCCGCACGCCGCCAGCAGCAATCACTGGCCTGGATGTGGGAGCGTATTGATGCCGGTTTGAAGCAGGCGTTTCGCCAGCACCCGCAAGTGCAGGCGCTGCTGCCCCAACTGACCCAGGCGGTGCTGGAAGGCCGCATGGCCGCCTCCACTGCAGCACGAAATTTGCTCCTAGCCCAGGTAAACAGGGCGTAGTTAGCTATAAAAATAATAGTAAACATCGACCGAGACGATCACATCTTAAGAAAGAGAAAACCATGCACGACATCCTTGAACAACTTGAAGCCAAACGCGAGCTTGCGCGCCTGGGTGGTGGCCAAAAGCGCATTGACGCGCAACACAAAAAAGGCAAGCTGACTGCCCGCGAGCGCCTGGATTTGCTGCTCGACGAGGGCACGTTTGAAGAGTGGGACATGTTCGTCGAACACCGATGCGTCGATTTCGGCATGCAGGACCAGAAGATTCCGGGCGATGGCGTGGTCACCGGCTACGGCATGATCAACGGTCGCCTGGTGTTTGTGTTCAGCCAGGATTTCACCGTGTTTGGTGGTGCCTTGAGTGAGGCGCACGCGGAAAAAATTTGCAAGGTGATGGACCAGGCCATGAAGGTTGGTGCACCCGTGATCGGCCTGAACGACTCGGGTGGCGCCCGTATTCAGGAGGGCGTGGCGTCTCTGGGCGGTTACGCAGATGTGTTCCAGCGCAACGTGATGGCCAGCGGCGTGGTGCCGCAGATCAGCATGATCATGGGCCCCTGCGCCGGGGGTGCGGTGTACTCACCCGCCATGACCGACTTCATCTTCATGGTCAAGGACAGTTCCTACATGTTCGTCACCGGCCCCGAGGTGGTGAAGACCGTGACGCACGAAGAGGTGACGGCCGAAGAGCTGGGCGGCGCCATCAGCCACACCACCCGGAGCGGCGTGGCCGATCTGGCGTTTGAGAACGATGTGGAAGCGTTGCTGATGCTGCGTCGCCTCTACAACTACCTGCCGCTCAACAACCGCGAGAAAGCACCGGTGCGCCGCAGCGGCGACCCGGCCGACCGTATGGACCTGAGCCTGGACTCGCTGGTGCCCGACAACGCCAACAAGCCCTACGACATGAAGGAACTGATCGTCAAGACGGTGGACGATGGCGACTTTTTTGAGCTGCAGCCCGAGTACGCCAAGAACATCCTGATTGGCTTTGGCCGCATGGAAGGACAGACCGTGGGCATCGTGGCCAATCAGCCGCTGGTGCTGGCTGGCTGCCTGGATATCAAGAGCAGTATCAAGGCGGCGCGCTTTGTGCGCTTTTGCGATGCCTTCAACATCCCGGTCATCACCTTTGTCGATGTGCCTGGCTTTATGCCCGGCACCGCGCAGGAGTACGGCGGCATCATCAAGCACGGTGCCAAGCTGCTGTATGCCTTTGCCGAGTGCACGGTGCCCAAGATTACCGTCATTACCCGCAAAGCCTACGGTGGCGCTTACGACGTGATGAGCTCCAAGCATCTGCGCGGTGACGTCAACCTGGCATGGCCCAACGCCGAAATTGCGGTGATGGGCGCCAAGGGTGCGGTGGAAATTATTTTCCGTGAAGACAAGGGCGACCCCGCCAAGCTGGCCGCCAGAGAAGCCGAGTACAAGGCCCGCTTTGCCAATCCGTTTGTGGCGGGGGCCCGGGGTTTTATTGACGACGTGATCCTGCCGCACGAAACCCGAAAACGCATCTGCCGCTCGCTGGTCATGCTGCGTGACAAGAAGCTTGAGAACCCGTGGCGCAAACACGGCAATATTCCGCTGTAACTTCCGTTGAGGTTTCATATGAAGTTGTATCGCGCTGGATCGGCCTGCCCGGGTGCTCTGCTGCGTGTCCCCCGGCCTGCGGCCTCCTCCTTTACCTACGCAGAACACCCAGACAGCCCGATCCCGGCCACTTGGTATTCCAGCGCGAAAGTCAAATTCAGAACTTCGCAGCGGCAGGATGGGGGTGTCCGTTGCAGCGAAGTCAAGGAGGAGTCCAAAGGCGGGAGCCTTTGGACGGGGGACATGAGCGCAGACGGACACCCCCGGCCTGCCGCGGGCCCAGAAGAAGACCTTGGCGCACCGTCAACAGAACAGACCCAGTACCACAACGAATTTCAACATTCGCTGACCGAATAACGTTAGGAGAGCACCATGTTTACCAAAATTCTGATCGCCAACCGCGGCGAGATCGCTTGCCGTGTCATCAAGACCGCCCAAAAAATGGGTATCAAAACGGTGGCGGTGTATTCCGACGCCGACAAGGACGCACGCCATGTGCTGTTGGCCGACGAGGCTGTCAACATCGGCCCGGCGCCGAGCCGCGACAGCTATCTGCAGGCCGACAAGATCATCGCCGCCTGCAAGCAGACCGGCGCCCAGGCCTTGCACCCCGGCTATGGATTTCTGAGTGAAAACGCGGCATTTGCGAAAAAAGTGGAAGAAGAAGGCATTGTCTTCATCGGCCCCAAGCATTACTCGATGGCCGCCATGGGCGACAAGATTGAGTCCAAGAAGCTGGCTGGAGCTGCGGGCGTGAACTGCATTCCCGGCGTCAATAGCGCGATTGAAACGGCGGAAAAGGCGGTGGAAATTGCCCAAGGCATTGGCTACCCCGTCATGATCAAAGCCAGCGCGGGCGGCGGTGGCAAAGGCCTGCGCGTCGCCTACAACGACAAGGAAGCGTTTGAGGGCTATACCAGTTGCCGTAACGAAGCTCGCAGCAGCTTTGGCGACGACCGCGTGTTTGTCGAGAAGTATGTCGAGGAGCCGCGCCACATTGAAATTCAGTTGATTGGCGACAGCTTTGGCAACGTGGTTTACCTCAACGAGCGTGAATGCTCGCTCCAGCGTCGTCATCAAAAGGTACTGGAAGAAGCGCCGTCGTCCTTCATCAGCGAAGCCACCCGCAAGGCGATGGGCGAGCAGGCGGTGGCGCTGGCCAAAGCGGTGAACTACCAGAGTGCCGGTACCGTGGAATTCGTCGTCGGCAAAGACCAGAGTTTTTACTTTCTGGAGATGAATACCCGCTTGCAGGTGGAGCACCCAGTGACCGAGTGCATCACGGGCCTGGACCTGGTGGAGCTGATGATTCGCGTCGCCGCGGGTGAAAAGCTGCCTTTGAGCCAGGCTGATGTGAAGCGCGATGGCTGGGCGATTGAATGCCGCATCAACGCCGAAGATCCGTTTCGCAACTTTTTGCCATCGACCGGGCGACTGGTGCGCTTTCAGCCGCCGAAGGAGACCATGTTTGCGGCCGATACCAGCCAGTGGCACGGTGTGCGGGTGGATACCGGGGTGCAGGACGGCGGCGAAATTCCGATGTATTACGACTCCATGATCGCCAAGCTGATCGTGCATGGCAAGGACCGCCTTGACGCGATTGCCAAGATGCGCGAAGCACTCAACGGTTTTGTGATCCGTGGCGTCAGTAGCAGCATCCCGTTTCAGGCCGCATTGCTGGCGCATCCCAAAGTGGTTGCCGGGGACTTCAACACCGGTTTTATTGCTGAGAATTATTCAAAAGGTTTCCGCGCCGAAGATGTCCCGCACGACGATGCCGACCTGCTGATTGCCCTGGCGGCATTTGTTAACCGCATGTACCGCAACCGCGCCACATTCATCAGCGGTCAGATGGAGGGCCATGAGGTGGAGGTGGGTGAAGACTTTGTGGTGGTGACCCTGGGTCAGCAAGGGGCCTCCAAACCGACACCGGTTGTCGTCACGGAATTTGAAGGGAAAACAGGCTGTGGTCTTGTCAGGGTGGGCGCCAGCAGCTACAAAATATGCAGCAATTACCACCTGGGTCAAGTGCGTGTGGAGGGCACTTGCAATGGCGAGCCCTTCACAGCGCAGGTCGAGCGCGGCAGTTTGGCTGGCAAAAATCCGCTGGCGATCCGGGTTTTGCACAACGGCACACAGATTGACACGCTGGTGCTCTCCAAGCGTGCCGCCGAGCTTTATGCCCTGATGCCCTACAAGGCGCCGCCCGACATGAGCCGTTATGTGCTGTCCCCGATGCCAGGTTTGCTGGTGGACGTGGCGGTACAAGCGGGTCAAAAAGTGCTGGCGGGTGAGCGCGTGGCGGTGATCGAGGCCATGAAGATGGAAAACGTGCTCTTTGCGGTGGCCGACGGTGTGGTGGCCAAGGTGTTGGCGGCGAAGGGAGAGAGCCTGACCGTGGATCAGCCGATTGTGGAGTTCGCATGAGTAGCGGCTCTTTTCGGCCAGCTTCGGAGCGGCCTTTCAAAGTGCTGGGCGTCCAGCAGATTGCGATTGGAGGCACCGACAAAACCCGACTGCAAAAGCTCTGGATCGACATGCTGGGCTTGGAACTGACGGGCACTTTCAGGAGCGAGCGTGAAAACGTGGATGAAGACATATGCGCCATGGGCAGCGGTCCATTCAAGGTTGAAGTCGACCTGATGCAGCCGGTGGACCCTGACAAGAAGCCTGCCGTACACAGCACGCCGCTCAACCACGTCGGGCTCTGGATCGACGACCTGCCATTGGCCGTGCAATGGCTCACGGCCAATGGTGTGCGTTTTGCGCCGGGCGGCATTCGCAAGGGTGCGGCTGGTTTTGATATCTGTTTTTTGCACCCTAAATCGAATGACGAATTTCCGATCAGTGGCGAGGGGGTTTTGATTGAGTTGGTGCAGGCCCCGGCGGAGGTTGTTGTTGCGTTGGGCAAGCTGTCGGCAGGGGCGGCCTGAAGTTTGTGCGGGTCGACGCCAGATATTTGCGTTGGGTCAATAACTAACGCCTTTGTAGCACCTGGCTACGGGATTGACCCGAGAGTGAATTACAGTCCTATGCGTGTACACTTTTTCAAGCACCTTCGCAGCAGCGGTGTATCAAGGGTATAGGAGACAAAATTGCAAGCTACCAACCTGGGCAATCCGGCTTATTTTCACAAAGTCGTTGATTGTCAATGGGCCTGCCCGGCCCACACCCCCGTTCCTGAATATATTCGTCTGATTGGTCAAGGGCGTTACACCGATGCCTACATGATCAATTGGGTGTCCAACGTATTTCCAGGCATTCTCGGGCGCACCTGCGACCGTCCCTGTGAGCCCGCCTGTCGTCGCGGACGCGTCGAGGAAAACAATGGCGAGAAGCCCGAGCCGGTGGCGATTTGTCGCCTCAAACGGGTGGCCGCCGATAACAAGGACGATGTCAAAGCGCGTATGCCCCAGGTGGCGCCGTCCAATGGCAAACGCATCGCCTGTGTTGGAGCGGGTCCGGCGTCATTGACGGTGGCACGTGACCTGGTACCTTTGGGTTACGAAGTGACCGTGTTCGAGGGCGAAGCCAAGGCCGGCGGCTTTATGCGCACCCAGATTCCGCATTTCAGGCTACCCGAATCGGTCATTGATGAAGAGACAGGTTACATCCTTAATCTGGGGGTGAAGTTCAAGAATAATCAGCGTGTTGACTCGATGAAAGAGTTGATGGCGCAGGGCTATGACGCTGTGTTTGTCGGCTGTGGCGCGCCTCGGGGACGGGTGCTGGATTTGCCCGGGCATAAACAAGCCGAGGCTGGTATTCACATTGGCATTGACTGGCTGGCGTCCGTTTCCTTTGGCCACGTCACCAGCGTCGGACCGCGTGTCATTGTGCTGGGTGGCGGCAACACCGCGATGGACTGCTGCCGCTCCGCTCGGCGCCTGGGTGGCTCCGACGTCAAAGTGATCGTGCGCAGCGGCTTCGAAGAGATGAAGGCCTCGCCTTGGGAGAAGGAAGACGCGCAACACGAAGGCATTCCAATCATCAACTTCCATGTTCCAAAAAGTTTCAACCATAAGGACGGCAAGCTCACGGGCATGACCTTTGAGGTGGTGAGCGCGGTTTATGACGACAAGGGTCGGCGCACCTTGGTGCCCACGGGCGAGCCTGATGTGGTTTTTGAGTGCGACACTGTGCTGGTGGCCGTCGGTCAAGAAAACGCTTTCCCCTGGATTGAGCGTGACACTGGCATTGAGTTTGACAAGTGGGGCTTGCCGGTGCTGGGTAAAGATACTTTTCAATCATCTGTTCCCCGGGTGTTCTTTGGTGGCGACGCCGCGTATGGACCTAAAAACATCATTACCGCCGTGGCGCATGGTCATGAGGCCGCGGTGTCGATTGACCGGTTTCTCAATGGCGAAGCGGTGGAGGTTCGCCCGGCACCACGCACTAACCTGATGTCCCAGAAAATGGGTATTCACGAGTGGAGCTACCACAACGATGTATCGGTCGACAAGCGCTTTGTCGTGCCCTGGGCCAAGGCCGAGGTGGCATTGGCGAGCATCCGCGTCGAAGTGGAACTGGGTTTTGATGCCGCCACCGCTTTCAAGGAAGCCAGTCGCTGCCTGAACTGTGACGTGCAGACCGTGTTCAACCGTGACACGTGCATCGAGTGCGACGCCTGTGTCGATATCTGTCCGATGGATTGCATCACCTTCACCAGCAATGGTGACGAAGCTGATTTGCGTACCCGGCTGAAAGCCCCGGCGCACCACACGGCGCAAGACCTGTATGTTTCGAGCGAACTCAAGACCGGGCGTGTCATGGTCAAGGATGAAGACGTGTGCTTGCACTGTGGTTTGTGTGCCGAGCGTTGCCCGACGGGCGCTTGGGATATGCAGAAATTCTTGCTGAACACGACCCAGGCTGGTCCCGGGTGTCGGGACAGCCAAAAAGTTCATCATGAAGCTTTGCGGGACTGACCGCAGCTACGCGTTAGCGAGCTAGCTCTGTCCCCAACCAATTAGGAATTAAGCATGAAGCGCATTGAAGCCATTAACGATTTCGTCATTAAATTTGCCAATATCAACGGCTCCGGTTCGGCTTCGGCCAATGAACTGTTTGCCAAGGCTGTGATGCGCATGGGGGTGCCGGTGAGTCCGCGCAACATCTTCCCCAGCAACATTCAAGGCATGCCGACCTGGTACGAGGCGCGGGTTTGCGAAAAGGGTTACCACGGACGCCGCGGTGGCGTTGACATGATGGTCGCCATGAATCCCCAGACCTGGGACGCGGACGTGGCCGAAATCGAGCCCGGTGGTTATCTTTTTTACGACAGCACGCGCCCCATCCCTGAGTCCAAGTTTCGCAAGGATGTGCAAGTCATCGGCGTGCCACTGACCGAAATCAGCAACGCGGCGTATACCGATCCCCGGCAACGTCAGTTGTTCAAGAACATCATTTACGTCGGCGCTCTCTCTGTGTTGCTCGATGTTGATGCCAGTGTTTTTGAAAAGCTTTTTGCCGAGCAGTTCAAGGGCAAGGAGCGACTGCTTGAGTCCAACGTGCGCGCGATCCATCTGGGGCGCGACTACGTCAAGCAGCATATTGAGGCCCCATTGGGCATCCGGGTGCGCCGATCCGACAAGGTGGGCGACCAGATTTTTACGGATGGCAACAGCGCGCTTGCTTTGGGCTGCGTCTATGGTGGTGCCACGGTAGCGGCCTGGTACCCGATTACACCGTCGTCCTCGGTGCCCGAGGCATTTCAGAAGTATTGCGACAAGTTCCGGGTCGATCCTGAAACCGGTCAACTCAATTACGCCATCGTGCAAGCCGAAGACGAATTGGCCTCTATTGGCATGGCCATTGGCGCTGGCTGGAATGGCGCGCGGTCTTTCACCGCCACCTCCGGCGCTGGCATATCGCTGATGACCGAGTTCCTTGGGCTGGCCTACTTCGCCGAAATTCCGGTCACCTTGATCAATGTGCAGCGCGGCGGGCCTTCCACCGGCATGCCCACGCGCACGCAGCAGTCTGATTTGCTGGCTTGCGCCTACGCGTCACATGGCGACACCAAGCATGTGATGCTTTTCCCGCAAGACCCGCATGAGTGTTTTGAGCATGCGGCGGCGGCGCTGGATCTGGCTGATCGTCTGCAAACGCCGATCTTTGTCATGTCCGATCTGGACATTGGCATGAATCAGCGCTTGTGCAAGCCTTTCGTCTGGGACGATGCGCGTGAATACGATCGCGGCAAGGTCATGACGGCCGAGGAACTCGAAGCCGGCAAGGATTTTGGTCGTTACAAAGATGTGGACGGCGATGGCATTCCCTGGCGCACGCTGCCGGGTACGCATCCGAGCAAGGGTGCTTACTTTACGCGCGGCACTTCCAAAGACGCCTATGCCCGCTACTCCGAGCGCGGGCCAGATTACGTCTACAACATGGAACGTCTGCTCAAGAAGTTCAAAACTGCCGCCGATCTGGTGCCGCAACCGCTGCTGCGCAAGGCCCAGCAAGCCACGCGCTTCGGTGTGATCTATTTTGGTTCAACCAGCCCGGCCATGCGCGAAGCCCTGGATGTGCTCGAAGAGCAGGGCATGCATCTGGATGCGATGCGGCTTCTGGCGTTCCCGTTCCCGGCGTCGGTTGATCGGTTCATCGCGGAGCATGACAAGGTGTTTGTCGTCGAGCAAAACCGTGATGCGCAAATGCGCTCCCTGCTGGTCAATGAACTGGAGGTTGATCCGAAGCGTCTGGTCAAGGTGCTGCACTACGACGGCACCCCCATCACGGCACGATTCATCACCCAGGCCATCAGCAAGAATTTGAATGCGCTGGTTTCTTCCATCACTTCCCTGCAAAAGGAGGCCGCATGACCTACATTGCCAAACCCCGGATGCATCATCCAGAGCTGACCAGGAACAAGGTCGGCTACACCCGTCGTGACTACGAAGGCCCGGTTTCCACGCTGTGTGCCGGTTGCGGCCACGACTCCATTTCAGCGGCCATCATTCAGGCCTGTTTTGAATTGGATATCGCGCCGCACCGTGTTGCCAAGTTGTCGGGCATCGGTTGCAGCTCCAAGACACCTACCTATTTTCTTGGCGCTTCGCATGGCTTCAATACCGTGCATGGACGCATGCCGTCGGTCTTGACCGGTGCGAATCTGGCGAACCGCGATTTGCTGTACCTGGGCGTGTCGGGTGATGGTGATTCGGCTTCCATTGGCCTGGGGCAGTTCGCCAATGCCATGCGCCGGGGCGTGCGCATGGCCTACATTGTTGAAAACAATGGCGTTTATGGGTTGACCAAGGGGCAGTTTTCGCCCACGGCAGACCGGGGCTCCAAGAGCAAGAAGGGGGCCATCAACCGCGACAGCCCCGTTGATCTGGTCGGACTGGCCCTGCAACTGGGCGCTACCTATGTGGCGCGCAGCTTCTCGGGTGACAAGGCCCAGCTGGTGCCCCTGATCAAGGGTGCCATCGAACACGGTGGAGCGGCGTTTATTGATGTCATCAGCCCCTGCGTGACCTTCAACAATCATGGCGGCAGCACCAAGAGCTACGACTATGTGCGTGCGCACAACGAAGCGGTCAGCCGCATTGACTTCATCCCGCAGCACAGCCCGATCACGACCGAGTACGCGCCAGGCGAAGTGGTGGATGTCGAACAACACGACGGCACCATTTTGCGTCTGCGCAAGCTGCACAGCGATTACGATCCGACTGACCGCTACGCAGCGCTCAGCTACATCAACGCGCACCAGGAACGTGGTGAAGTGGTCACTGGTCTGCTCTACCTCGATCCGCTTGCCGTTGATTTGCATGTGTCACTCAACACCAGCGACACTCCCCTGAACAAGTTTGGTGTCAAGCAACTTTGCCCGGGGTCTCAGGCGCTCGACAAGATCAACGCAGCCCTGCGCTGATACTGGCCTGCACTTTTTCATTCATTTTTTTGAATAGGACGCAAATCATGCCTGAACGCACCGTGTTTCAATCGATACCACAGCGTCATGTGGTGAGCCTTTTACCGCAGGCCAGCGTTTGGGATGCGGCGTGCATCATGACCAAGGCCAACTGCGGCAGTATTCTGGTCATCGATGCTGCAGGGGTGTTGCAGGGCATCCTGACCGAACGTGACTTGATGACCCGCGTGCTGGCCAAGGCACTCAACCCACAAACCACGCTGGCGTCGGATGTGATGACACGCAACCCTCAAAGCGTTGGTCCCGATATGAGAGTTGCGGATGCCGTGGTAATCATGATCGAGCGTGGTTTCCGGCATTTGCCGATCATCAATACGGCGGGCAAGATCCTGGGCGTATTTTCGATTCGCGACGCCATGCCTCGCGAGATTGGCAATGCTGTCAGTCTGGCCGAGTTCAACGACCAGGTGAACGACGCCCTCGGTTAGAGCGTCGCTTCCATTGATGGCGCGGTCACTGAACCAGGGCTGTGTCCGACGCCTCCAGGTCGACCCCAGCGATGTCCGCTTGGCCGGCCAACAGCTGCAAATACTGACGCAAGGCGGTCACGTAAGTCTTTTGCCGCAGTGACATCGCAACAGCTCCTCTGACGGCTTCAAACGGCTGTTCAACCCCGGGCTCGCGCGCCAGCACTTCAACCACATGTAAACCAAAACGGCTGTGCACCAGACGCGGCAGCACACCGACCTCTGTGTGGCCAAAAAGCTCCTTGGCGAACTCGGGGGCACAGTCCGCGGCGACCAGCCAGCCCAGCTTGCCACCCTGCGCCCCGCTCGGGCAGTTGGACAAGGTGCCGGCCGCTTTGGCAAATCTGTCTTCAGCACCAGTTCCGTCATGGCAGCGCACGTCGAGCAGGGTGGTCTCGGCGCGATTGCGCAAAGCCACCACATCAACGCCTTGTGTCACGGCGAACAGAATGTGCCGTACTTCGACCCGCTCACCGGTGCTGTAGAGGGCAAGGTGCGCGGCGTGGTGGCGCCTGCAGGCCTCCTCCGAGGGCTCCGGGATGGCCAAGCTTTGCTCCAGCAAGGCTTCAATCGCGCTGCTGGCGTCTTCACTCAATACGCCGTCGGTGGACAAGGTGTCGCTGGCGGGGAGCAAGCCCTTGGCAATGGCGGCTTGGCGCAACAGTTCGGAACAGGCACGTTGGCGCAGCTCGTCGGCGGACAGTACCTCGTCTGTCGCGTGCAGTGCCAAACCGTTGACGTGGGCAATTTCTGCTTGAGATGGCGTGTTGACTTGCATGGCTCAATCCTTATACGCCCGCGCCGGGCTGGCGGGGTTGATTCTGACCGGCCGGCACGTTCAAGCGACGGGCGCGTACCACCTGGTAAGGTCGCATCAGATACGCGACCGTGCCAAAACCACTCCAGACGTGCACCAGCCGGGTAAACGGAAAGATCAGGAAAATGCTCATGCCCAGGAACAGGTGCAATTTGAAAATCACGCCGGCCCCAGCCAGAAGCTCAGCTGCACCCGGACGGAACGTGGCAATGTGCTGTGCCCATTCACCGAATGCCATCATCAAGCCGCCGTCCATATGTTGTGCCGACACCGGAATCGTCACCAGTCCCAGGGCAAACTGGAGCCAGAGCAAAACCAGCAGCAAGATATCGCTGGTTTTGGAGTTGATGCGGATACGGGGCTCGGACAGTCGGCGGTGCAACAGCAAGCTCACGCCGATAAAACCCAGCAGCCCTGCGATGCCGCCAGTGACCATGGCCATCAATTGCTTGTCACCTGCGCTCACGAAGCGCTCATAGACAAAGTGCGGCGTGAGCAGGCCCGCGAAATGCCCGAAGAACAGGAACAGCACACCGATATGAAACAGGTTGCTGCCCCAGCGCAACTGCCCGGCTTTGAGCATCTGCGATGAATCGCTCTTCCAGGTGTATTGGTCCCGGTCAAATCGAATCAGGCTGCCGAGCAAAAAAACGGTGAGGCAGATGTAGGGATAGATGCCAAACAGAAAATTCTCGAACGCGTTCATTGTGGTACTCCTTCGTGCACGGTGGCCTTTGCGCTGGCGTGCGTCGCCTCATTTTTGACAAAGTGAATCGCTTGCGATTGACCCGGTTTGGCTTGCCCTTTGACAGAGCAACCGTCGAAGACCACAGGTTCTTCCCAGCTGGCATCGAGCGGCTCCTCGGCCGCGACTTTGACGGCGTGCGCCTTTTCGCCGGCCAATTCCAACAGGGCACCCAGCACGCTGGCGTAAGCGCTCTGGCGTTGTTGCAGGGCGCTGAAGATGGCATTGAAAATATGCGCCATCTCGGCCAGAAAAGCGCGGGCTTCTTTGGGCGGTTGCGTGGACACAAATTCAAGCACCACCGGCAGGTAGTCCGGCATTTCATCTGGCCCCAGAAACAAACCCGCTTTTTCGTAGGTCTGCACCAGGTCAATCATGGCCGGACCGCGCTCGCGCGAGTCGCCATGCACATGCTCGAACAAGTGCAGTGAGGTGGCGTGACCCCGGTCAAACAGTTCGACGAACTCGCCCTCAAGTTCCAGCGTGTCACTGTGCGCCAGGTGCCTGGTGAGTGCGTCGATTTCAGCCAGTCGATCCTTGCCCAGGGCCTGCTCGGCGTGAACGGCGCTCTGCATGTCGGCCAGGTCGCTTTTGAGTTCGGCGTTGGGGTAGGACAGCAGGCGTGCCAGCACGCGCAGGGTGATAGAAGCGTTTTTGAGTGCCATGATCAGACTCCCGCCTTGATTGGAATGGTGCGGCGTTTGGGGCCGCCAAATAAACTCGTTTCACTGGCGCCATCCGAGCAGCCATTGCCGAACGAGAAGCCGCAGCCGCCGCGCACATCGAAGGTGTTCTCTGCATACTCGCGGTGCGTGCTCGGGATCACAAAACGATCCTCGTAATTGGCAATCGCCATCACGTGGTACATCTCTTCCACTTCGGCCTGGGTCATGTGGACCTGATCCAGCGCTGCGGTGTTGATGCGGCCATCGACATGTTTTTCACGCTGGTACGCCCGCATGGCGAGCATGCGCTCCAGTGCGCGCTCGACCGGCTGGGTGTCGCCAGCGGTCAGAAGATTGGCCAAATACTTGACCGGGATGCGCAGTTGTTTCACGTCCGGAATTTCGCCGTTGGTGCCGATGTGACCGGCATTGGCGGCGGCACTGATGGGCGACAGCGGTGGTACATACCAGACCATCGGCAGCGTGCGGTACTCGGGATGCAGCGGCAGGGCGACTTTCCAGTCAACGGCCATCTTGTACACCGGGCTCTTGCGTGCCGCAATCATCCAATTGTCGGGAATGCCGTCGGCTCTAGCCTGTTCGATCACCTTGGGGTCGTTGGGATCAAGGAAGATGTCCAACTGGGCCTGGTACAGATCGCGATCATGTTCGACGCTGGCGGCTTCCTGAATCCGGTCGGCATCGTACAGCAGCACGCCAAGGTAACGAATACGACCGACGCAGGTTTCCGAGCACACGGTCGGCTGACCGGCTTCAATACGCGGGTAGCAGAAGATGCACTTCTCTGCCTTGCCACTCTTCCAGTTGTAGTAGATCTTCTTGTAGGGACAGCCGCTGACGCACATGCGCCAGCCACGGCATTTGTCCTGGTCAATCAGCACAATGCCGTCTTCCTCGCGCTTGTAGATCGAGCCCGAGGGGCAGCTCGCCACGCAGGCCGGATTCAGGCAGTGCTCACACAGCCTTGGCAGGTACATCATGAAGGTGTTTTCAAACTGCCCGTAGATGTCCTTCTGGATATCGTCGAAGTTCTTGTCCTTGCTGCGCTTGGAGAATTCGCCGCCCAGAATTTCTTCCCAGTTCGGACCCCATTCGATTTTCTCCATCCGCTGGCCGGTGATCAGGCTGCGCGGGCGCGCTGTCGGTACGGCTTTTGATTCAGGTGCCGACTGCAAGTGCTCGTAGTCAAAGGTGAAGGGCTCGTAATAGTCATCAATTTCGGGCAGGTTCGGGTTGGCGAAGATGCGCATCAGCAACTTCCACTTTGCTCCCTGGCGCGGTTCGATCTTGCCACTGGCTAATCGATGCCAGCCCCCATTCCATTTGTCCTGGTTTTCCCACTCCTTGGGGTAGCCAATGCCGGGTTTGGTCTCGACGTTGTTGAACCAGGCGTATTCCATGCCAGGGCGGCTGGTCCAGACGTTTTTGCAGGTGACGGAACAGGTGTGGCAACCGATGCACTTGTCCAGGTTCAGCACCATGCCAATTTGTGCGCGTATTTTCATGCTGCTGCTCCTTGTGTCTCTTCATCCAGCCAATCCACCTTGTTCATCTTGCGCACCACGACAAACTCATCGCGGTTGGTGCCAATGGTTCCGTAGTAGTTGAAGCCGTAACTGAATTGCGCGTAGCCACCAATCATGTGAGTCGGTTTGAGCACAATGCGGGTCACCGAGTTGTGAATGCCGCCCCGGCCACCGGTGATCTCGGAGCCCGGGATGTTGATGATTTTTTCTTGTGCGTGGTACATCATCACCATGCCGGGCTTGACCCGCTGGCTGACCACCGCGCGCGCCGTCAGTGCGCCGTTGACGTTGAACAGCTCGATCCAGTCGTTGTCCTCAATACCGGCGCTCTTGGCGTCATCTTCGCTAATCCAGACGATGGCGCCTCCGCGGCTGAGCGTGAGCATCATCAGGTTGTCGCTGTAGGTGGAGTGAATACCCCACTTCTGGTGCGGCGTGATGAAGTTCAGCGCAATCTCCGTGTTGCCGTTGGGCTTGACACCCTGGATGCCGGCGGTGGTCTTGAGGTCAACCGGTGGGCGGTAGCTGGTGAAGCCTTCGCCAAACGCGGCCATCCACGGATGATCCATGTAGAACTGCTGGCGACCGGTGAGGGTGCGCCATGGAATGTACTCATGCACATTGGTGTAGTTGGCGGTGTAGGACACGGTTTCGGACTCAATGCCGCTCCAGGTGGGGGAGCTGATGATCTTGCGCGGCTGCGCCTGAATATCGCGAAAGCGTATCTTTTCGTCTTCACGGTGCAAGGCCAAGTGGGTGTGGTCCCGCCCGGTTTGTTTGCTCAAGGCCTCCCAGGCTTTGACGGCCACATGCCCATTGGTTTCCGGTGCGAGCTGCAGGATCACCTCACAGGCATCGATGTCGGTGTCAATTTTGGGCATGCCGCAGGTCACCCCCTCAGCCGTTTCCAGTCCGTTGAGCTCACCGAGTTGCTTGACCTCGGTTTGTGTGTTCCATGCGATGCCCTTGCCAGCATTGCCGACTTTGTTCATCAGCGGGCCCAGGGCCGTGAAGCGCTTGTACACATTCGGATAGTCCCGCTCCACCACCGTCATATTGGGTGCGGTCTTGCCGGGGATCAGGTCAATCTCGCCGCGCTTCCAGTCTTGCACGCCAAACGGCTGCGCCAGCTCGGCGGGGGAATCGTGCATCAAGGGGGTGAGCACCATTTCACGCTCGACTCCCAGATGGCCGACACAGACTTCGCTGAATTTCTTGGCAAAGCCTTTGTAGATTTCCCAGTCGCTGCGGGACTGCCAGGCCGGGTCCACGGCGGTGGACAGCGGGTGAATGAAGGGGTGCATGTCACTGGTGTTGAGGTCGTTCTTCTCGTACCAGGTGGCGGTCGGCAGCACGATGTCGGAGTACAGGCAGGTGGTGCTCATGCGGAAGTCCAGCGTGACCACCAGGTCCAGCTTGCCTTCAGGGGCCTTGTCATGCCAGACCACTTCGGTTGGACGGGCTTCGTCAGCGCCCAGGTCTTTGCCTTGCACGCCATGCGTGGTGCCCAGCAGATGCTTCAAGAAGTACTCGTGCCCCTTGCCGCTGGAGCCCAAGATGTTGGAGCGCCAGATGAACATGTTGCGCGGCCAGTTGTCAGGATGGTCCGGGTCTTCGCAGCTCATCTGCAGCGAGCCGTCCTTCAGGCTCTTGACGGTGTAGTCTTTCGCGTCCATGCCCGCAGCAAAGGCGTCGCGCACCACCTGAAACGGATTGGTCTTGAGTTGGGGTGCCGACGGCAGCCAGCCCATGCGCTCGGCGCGCACGTTGTAGTCGATCATGCTGCCGCCAAATTTGGACTTGTCCGCCAGCGGCGACAGGATTTCATCCACGCCCAGTTTTTCATAGCGCCACTGATCCGTGTGCGTGTAGAAGAAGCTGGTGCCGTTCATCTGCCGCGGCGGGCGCACCCAGTCCAGCGCAAAGGCGAGTGCGGTCCAGCCAGTCTGGGGTCTGAGCTTCTCCTGGCCCACGTAGTGCGCCCAGCCGCCGCCGCTTTGGCCAATGCAGCCGCACATCATCAGCATGTTGATGACGCCGCGGTAGTTCATGTCGCAGTGGTACCAGTGGGTCATGGCCGCACCAATGATCACCATCGACTTGCCCTGCGTCTTGTCGGCGTTTTCGGCAAACTGGCGCGCCACCGTGATGAGCTGCTCGCGCGGCGTGCCGGTGATGCGCTCCTGCCAGGCCGGTGTGTAAGGCGTGTCGTCGTTGAAATCCTTCGCCGCCAGCTCGCCCGGCAGACCCCGTGCCACACCGTAGTTGGCCACTTGCAGGTCGAACACGGTGGCGACCAGGGCGTCGCGCTGGTCGCCTTCTTTGCCGAGCGAAATGCGTTGCACCGGCACCGTGCGCACCAGCACATTGTTGGCGCCCGCTCCGGTGGCGTTGTTCGGAAAGTGCTCGCTGACGATGCCGCCGAAGTAGGGGAAGCCGACCTTGGCCGTCTCGCTGCTTGGGTTCTCACCTTCGAGCGCCGAGAGCTTGAGTTTGACCTCAGTGCCGTGGCGAGCTTCTTTCGCTTCAAGATTCCATTGGCCTTCATCGGCACGGCCGTCTGCGCCCCAGCGGAAACCGATTGCGCCGTTGGGCAAAACCACTTTGCCGTTGTCGTCGAAGGCAACCGTTTTCCATTCGGGGTTGTTGGCGGCGCCGAGCTTGCCATTGAAGTCAGAGGCGCGCACATAACGATCCGGCACCATCACCGTGTCGCCATTGGGCAACTGATGTTCTTTCAGCATCACCAGCATGGGCATGTCGGTGTAGCGGCGCACGTAGTTGTCAAAGTAAGCGCTGCGCGGCTTGCCTCCATCGGGGAAGTAAAACTCCTTCAGGATGACGTGGCCCATGGCCATCGCCACCGCCGCATCGGTCCCTTGCTTGGGCTTCATCCAGATGTCGGACAGCTTGGCCACTTCTGAATAATCGGGCGTCACCGCCACTGTCTTGGCCCCTTTGTAGCGCACCTCGGTGAAGAAATGGGCGTCCGGCGTGCGCGTCTGCGGCACGTTGGAGCCCCAGGCAATGATGAACGTGGAGTTGTACCAGTCGGCCGATTCCGGCACGTCGGTTTGCTCACCCCAGACCTGCGGGCTGGCCGGTGGCAGGTCGCAGTACCAGTCGTAAAAGCTGATCGGCACGCCACCGATGAGCGCCAGATAACGGCTACCCGCCGCATACGAAACCATCGACATCGCCGGGATCGGCGAGAAGCCGATGATGCGATCCGGGCCGTGTTGCTTGATGGTGTAAACGTTGGCTGCCGCCACCATCTCATTGACTTCCTCCCAGCTGGAACGCACAAAACCGCCCAGGCCGCGCACGCTCTGGTACTCGCGGCGCTTAGGCTCAGACTGGGCAATCGAGGCCCAGGCATCGACCGGATCATGGGACTGACGGGCTTCGCGCCACAATTTAAGCAGGCGGCCGCGCACCATCGGGTACTTGACCCGGTTGGCGCTGTACAAATACCAGCTGTAACTGGCGCCGCGTGCGCAACCCCGCGGTTCGTGGTTGGGCATGTCCCAGCGGGTGCGGGGGTAGTCGGTCTGCTGGGTTTCCCAGGTCACGATGCCGCCCTTGACGAAGATCTGCCACGAGCAAGAGCCGGTGCAGTTCACACCGTGGGTGGAGCGCACGATCTTGTCGTGCGCCCAGCGGTCGCGGTAGGCGTCTTCCCAGGTGCGGTCTTCACCCGTGGTGACGCCGTGCTCGCCCGAGAAAGGCTCTTTGGGTTGTGAAAAGTAAGTCAGTCGATCCAGGAAGTGGCTCATGGAATACCTCGGTAAAGTTTATATAAAAACAGGCTCTAGCCCCCGTGTTATCTGCCTAGTGTGCTATTAAATAAATAGCGTATTAAGCGCATGGGTGTCGGAGCAAATGGCTTATGGGTTCTTGATTTCCGAGCCGGCACGCAGGTAGAACCACCAATTGAGCACCAGGCACAGGGCGTAAAAGATGGCAAAGCCGTACATGGCGGTTTGCGGCGTGCCGGCCTTGATCTGGGTCCCAATCACGACCGGTGCGATAAAGGCGCCGTAGGCTGCCACGGCCGAGGTCCAACCCAGCACCGGCCCGGCCTGTTGGCGATCAAAGATCACGCCGACGGTGCGAAAAGTAGAACCGTTGCCAATGCCGCTGGCGGCAAACAGCAGCACGAACAACCACATGAAGAGCGAGAAGTACTGCTCGGGCGTCGCTGAACCATAGGCTTGCATCATCACGTAGCCGACGCCCGTGGAGGCGCCCACCATCACCACCGAGATGATCTGCGTCACGATGGAACCCCCCACCTTGTCGGCAATCCAGCCGCCTACCGGCCGAATCAGCGCGCCGACAAAGGGGCCGATCCAGGCGTAGGTCAGGGCCGACGGTGCGTTCGGGTTTTTCAGCGTGTGTTGCATCACACCGGCAGCGTCCGGCACATGGCTGACACCAAAGATCACGGTGATGGCCAGCGGCAGTGCCATCGAAAAACCAATGAACGAACCAAAGGTCACCAGGTACAGCAAGGTCAACGACCAGGTGTGCTTGTTCTTGAAGATTTCAAACTGCTTGGCAATGTTGTCTTTCATCGTTCCAAACGCAGCCAGCTTCATCAGAAACAGGGTCCCGACAATGATCAAAGGCATGGCAATCCACATATTGAGCAAGCCAAGGCCGGTCGGTGCGGGCATATAGAGATACAGACCGATCCCGGCCGGAATGAAGGTCAAGGTGTAGATCCAGGTGATCTTGATGAACGCCATCAAGGTGCCGCCAATATTGGGGGAAATAGGAAGCAGGTTGTTCATGCCAAACCAGCACAGTGCCGACAAGGGAACCAGTGACAGGACCCAGGCAAACCCGGCGTTTTGAATGTAGGTTGGGGTGCCGGCGACAATTTTTCCGAATATCCAGCCGCTGTCCTTGATCAGCGGCATCGGGTCTCCGCCCATGGCGCCAAACATGCCAACCGTCATCACCAAAGGAATAATGATCTGCATGGCGGTGACGCCGAAATTGCCCAAGCCGGCATTAAGACCGAGCGCGGTGCCTTGCAGGCGCTTGGGAAAGAAGGTGGTGATGTTGGACATGGAACTGGCAAAATTGCCACCGCCCACGCCCGACCACAAGGCCAGCATCTGGAACACCCAGAGAGGCCAATCCTTGTGCTGCAATGCGATGCCAGTGCCCAGGGCCGGTGCCAGCAGCATGGCAGTGGTCAGGAAAATGGTGTTGCGCCCGCCGGCCAGGCGGATATAGAAAGACGAGGGGATGCGCATGGTGGCGCCGGCCAGCCCGGAAATGGCGGTGAGCGAGAACAGTTCAGCTTGGGTAAAAGGAAAGCCCAGGTTGAGCATCTGCACCGTGATGATGCCCCACATGCCCCAGACGGCGAAACCGCACAGCAGGCTGGGCACGGAAATCCACAGGTTGCGGTAGGCGATTTTTTTGCCGGTGTTTTCCCAGAACTGCTCGTCTTCGGGGCGCCAGTCGGCAATGTCAGCACCGGTTCTTGCTTGCTTGGTCATTGTGGTCTTTCAAAAAAAATTGGCTTCAGTTCTGCGCTGCGGGCGCCGGGACGCTCTTGCCCAGAAATTCGCTGCGGCGTATCTCGGTCAGGTACATCCAGATCAGCGACACCCAGACCACGCCGTACATCAGCATGAAGGCGCTGGAGCGGATGCCGGTCAGGTCCATCAGGGCGCCAAACATGATGGGCAACAAGAAGCCGCCCATGCCGCCGGCCAGACCCACAATGCCGCTGATGGTGCCGATGTTGTGCGGGTAGTCATCGCTGATGTACTTGAACACGCTGGCTTTGCCAAAAGCCCAGGCAACGCCCAGGGTGAACATCAAAATGGTGAAGAGATAGACGTTCAGGCCGATGTGAAATGTTTTTGGGCCCGACGTGGTGGCGATCGTCAAGTCGGTTTGCGGGTAGCTCAACAAAAACAGGCAGACCCAGCTCACCCACAGCACCCACCAGGTCATGGCGTGGGCGCCGTATTTGTCCGACAACCAGCCACCGACGGCACGCAGGATGCCACCTGGGAGCGAAAAGCACGCGGCCAGCAGGGCGGCGGTGCGAATATCCAGCCCGAACTCCCCCACGTAGTACTGCACCATCCACAGCGACATGGCCACATAGCCGCCAAACACGATGCTGTAGTACTGGCAGTACTTGAAAACTTTGGGGTCTTTCAGCGACTTGAGTTGATCGACAAATTTGACGTGGCTGGGCACCTGGTGCGTTGGATCGCTGTGGCTGAACAACCAGAACAGAATGACGGTGCCGAGCATGATGCCGGCGTAAACCTTGGGCACCATGGTCCAGCCAAAGCCCACCACCAGCGCCGGTGCCACAAACTTGTTCAGGGCGGCTCCGGCGTTGCCCATGCCAAAAATACCCATCGCAAAGCCCTGCTGTTTTCTCGGAAACCAGCGTGCCACGTAGGGCGTACCGACCGAGAACGCGCCGCCCGCCATACCGACAAAGAGGCCAATGCTCAGGTAGTGCCAATAGGCGGTGGCGTAGGTCATGAGCCAGATGGCGGGCACCGTGGAGGCCATCAGGACGGTCATCACAATGCGGCCGCCAAATTTGTCCGTCCAGATGCCCAGTGGCACCCGGATCAGCGAGCCGGTCAACACGGGCATCGCCATCAGAATGCCAAATTGGGTTGAATTGAGATCCAGTGTTTTCTTGATCGGGATACCGATCACGGCAAACATCATCCAGACCATGAAACACACGGTGAATGCGAATGTGCTAACCATCAGCACCGAGAGGGCTTGCCCTTTCTTGGTCATGTCAGAAACTCCTTTTGGATTGACATGACTTTAGGTTTTTCAACCCTGCGACGCTATCCCTCTGTGGAACAGGTCCTTCTTGAAAAAAGAACTATGCGCGATGCCGCTCACCTAGTTCTAACGAACTAGGTGAGCCAGACCACCCCACGGTAAAATCAGCGGCTTTTTTATTCGATCCCATGAGGACTCACACCTTGCGCGTCGCTAAATTCAAAATCTGGGTACAGCTCTTGGCCACCATCGGAGCCGCCCTGATCGTTGTGTGGTCCGGGGTGATCGTCTGGCAAGGCTATGTTTACCGCGAGGCGGCCCTGGATCAGGCGCGCGAATTTTCCCTCAGCATGCACAACGCCACCATGGCGGGACTCACGGGCATGATGGTGACAGGCACCGTGGCGCAGCGCGATGTGTTTCTCGATCAGGTCAAGCAGCTCGGCTCGATTCGTGACGTGCGCGTGCTGCGCGGCGAGAGCGTCAGCAAGCTCTTTGGGCCCGGCACCGCCAAGGATGACAGCAATCCGGACGCCATCGAAAAACAGGTGCTGCAGACCGGCAAGGAAGTCATCCAGGTCGAATCCGACGGCAAGGGTGAATATCTGCGGGCCGTGCGTCCCACCCTGGCGATGAAGAATTCCCTGGGCAAGGACTGCACGCTCTGTCACCTGGTGCCCGAGAACACCGTGCTGGGTGCTGTCAGCATGAAGGTCTCGCTCGATCAGGTCAACGCGGGCCTGGCTGATCAGCGTCTGAAGTCGATTCTTGCCGCCTTCATCACCTGCATTCCGGTGCTGATGCTGATCTACCCGTTCATTCGCAAAGTCGTCACCCAGCCGCTGGAGTCCGGCGTGAAGGTGGCGCGCAACATTGCGGCTGGCGATCTGACGCAGCAAATCTCGGTTGACTCCAACAACGAAATGGGCGAGCTGCAGCAGGCCTTGCAAGACATGAATGAAAGCCTGGTGCGAGTCGTCGGCCAGGTGCGCGAGGGCACCGACACCATCTTCGGCGCCTCCAGTGAGATTGCCCGCGGCAATCTCGATTTGTCCAGACGGACCGAGTCGCAGGCCGGTTCTTTGGAGAAGACGGCGTCCTCCATGCAAGACCTCACGTCCACGGTCAACCAGAATGCCGATAATGCGCGGCGTGCCAATCAGCTTGCCATTTCCGCATCCGAGGTCGCGGTCAAAGGCGGGGCCGTGGTGGCGCAAGTGGTCCATACCATGGAGTCCATCAATGCATCGTCGAAAAAAATTGGCGACATTATTGGCGTCATCGATGGCATCGCATTCCAGACCAACATCCTGGCCTTGAATGCGGCAGTGGAAGCGGCGCGCGCCGGTGAGCAGGGGCGCGGTTTTGCGGTCGTCGCCGCGGAAGTACGCAGCCTGGCACAGCGCTCAGCTGCCGCGGCCCATGAGATCAAGACGCTGATCGGCGACTCGGTCGACAAAGTCGATGCCGGCAGCACCTTGGTCCATCAGGCTGGCACCACCATGACTGAAATCGTCAACAGCATTCGCCACGTCACCGACATCATGGGTGACATTGCCGCCGCCAGCGTTGAGCAGACCGCAGGCATCGAGCGGGTCAACGATGCGATTGGCGAAATGAACAATGTCACCCACCAAAATGCCGCCCTGGTCGAACAGGCCGCCGCCGCCGCGCAATCGATGCAGGATCAGGCGGGCCATCTGGAACAAGTCGTCAGTGTCTTCAAGCTGGGCGATGGAACCCTGCTCAGCATTGGCCATAGCCGGCCTGCCAGTTGAGGCATGAAGGCCATCCTGGCGATGGCATTTAATCGTTTTCCGGTGGCAAGATCATTGATCTACAATGAATTTTTGAGTCATGGTGCCAGATTCCTTGCCACGCCGTGAAGCGCCAACAACACACGGGTGCTGTCTGAAGCGGCCCCCTTGCACTGGCAACACCTTCACTACCGCAACCCCCTAACTTTTAAAGATGCTGCAGAAATTTTCGTTCCGGCAACTGCTGGTGATCGCTTTTTTGCTGATTGCCGCTTTGCTGGGTGCGGCCTCGTTGCGCGCCCTGTTCACGCTGGAAGAACTCACGCTGCAAAGCCGCGACGGCGCGTCCCGATCGCTTGAGCTCAGCCGGCTCGCCCAGTCGCTGAGCGAGCTCAGCGTTTCCTTGGAGCGCACATCGCGCCAGTCGGTGGTGCTGGACGACCGCGTCTTGCGCCTGCGCTTTTCCGACCAGGCGCGCGAGGCAGCCACCCTCCTGGCCAGCCTGACAGCACAAGGCTTGCCCAACGGGCCCAAGCAGCAGTGGCAGGCGCACCTGCAAGCTGTTGGCAACCTGTTGACCGGCGCCCCCGATACCGCGCTGGAGCGGGAACGCCAGATAGCACAAGAGTTTCGCTCACTCGATGATGTCAATTCGGCCATCGCGGTGCAGGTGCAAAAGACCATCCAGCAGCGCAACCAGGCGCTGGAAGCCAAGCTCGAAGACAGCCGAAGTCACCTGGCGCAGCAAGTCACCTGGGCCATCGTACTGGCGGTCGCCATGGCGCTGGCTTTCGGCATCTGGTTCACCGTGCCGCTGAAGCGTCTGGAACATGCCATCGTCGGCCTGGGTGAAAACCGGCTCGATCAGGTGATTGCCATTCGCGGGCCGGCTGACCTGGCGATGGTCGGGCAGCGGCTGAACTGGCTGCGCCTGCGGCTGGTCGAGCTCGACGCCGACAAAGCGCGTTTTTTGCGCCATATCTCCCATGAACTCAAGACCCCGCTGGCATCGCTGCGTGAAGGCGTCTCCCTGCTGGAGGACGGCGTGGCCGGCGAACTGAGCCACGAGCAGCGTGAAATCGCGCAAATCCTGCGGCACAACACCGGTGTCTTGCAGGGCCAGATTGAAGACCTGCTGCGTTTTAATACGGCGGCGTTTGAGGCCCGCCAGTTGCACCGCGAGACGACCAACCTGCTGGAGCTGGTTGAGGCCCAGGTTGACGCGCAGCGTCTGCAATGGCGCGCGCGCGACCTGTCGGTCACCGTCGTCGGCAAGCCGATCCTGGTGGAGCTGGACCCCGAAAAAATCGGCACGGTGCTGGCCAACCTGTTGTCCAATGCCATCCGCTACTCACCGCCAAAGGGCGAGATCCGCCTGGAGCTGAGTAAACTGCCGGGCCTGGTCCGCATCGACATTCACGACCAGGGTGTCGGAGTGGCCCTGGCCGATCGCGAGCGGATTTTCGAGCCGTTTTACCGTGGCGAGCGCCAACCCAGCGACGTGGCGCGGGGCAGCGGCATTGGTCTGTCCATCGTGAACGAATATATTGCCGCGCACGGCGGCCGCATCGAGCTGCTGCCGGACCAAGGCGGTGCCCACTTCAGAATCGAGTTTCCCCATGTTTTCAAATCCTGATTTTCCCGTGAGACAGCCTCATCGCCTGGCTCGTCTCGGTTTGCTGGCATCCATCGCTGTCGCGATGCTGGCGGCCGGCTGCGCTGGCCGTTTCGGCCCTCGCGGTGACGACGCAACGGGCGCAATTGCCACGCCGGCTGCTGCCCCCCAGGCCTGCCTGCCGGTATCGCCGGTCGGCCCGGTCGCGCCGCAGGCGACTGACGCCGTCACACGCATGCTGGCCTATGCGGACCGGGTGCGCCGGCTGGCGCCGGCAGAGTTGAGCCAGGAAGTGATCCGGCTGGGCGACGCGGCCGGCCCGACCCCACAGCTGCAGCTGGCCCTGGCCCGGAGTCAGCTTCATCAGCTGAGCGAGCTCATACGTGCCCAG
>NZ_JBAQMD010000067.1:0-57523 GCF_049302455.1 Rhodoferax ferrireducens
TTTCATGAGCTTGTTGCCAATCCAAAACCAAAAAATGAGAAGCAGGACTTTGCTGTTCCAGCGAGCCTTCGAAATAAAGCACCAGCATCGCTCGATATTTCTGTGCCAGGGCATCCTTGGCGGTCGAAATTACCGTAAATAGCTGAATACCCCACTTCATAAAACTCGGGCCGGTTGCTCATCGCGATGGCGACCCGGTCACCCGTGTTCAAGCCCAGGTGATGGCGCAAGCTGAAGGCCATGGCTCTGACGCGCTGGGCGAACTCGCGGTAGTTGGCGTGGACTTGATCGTGCACGGTGAGCGCAGGCCGGTCACCGTGTTGAATCGCCGATTTTTCGAGCAAGGCTGCAATATTCATACTGACTTTCACACCCCGGTTGGGGTCTCTCCAATCACCTTGATCATCAGGAGCCCGATGACACACCGAGCCCCTGACATGACTTAGCAGGCCTTTTCTGGCAGCGGCAGGTGCACCCAATCGGTGTAGAAGGCTTCGATGTCCGGCTCAAATTCATGAATCACCGGGTACCAGGGTGTGGGCGCCTCGACGTCGTGCATGGTGCCGCACTCCGGGCAGTAGTACTCACGGTAGACCTGCCAGTTGGTGTCTGGCGCCATCAGCTTTGGATAGACTTCTTGCATGGCTTCCGGCGTGTCGCGCACATACACCAAGGCCTCCAGCTTCCAGTTCTTGCGGTAGTCGCCAAACTCGTGGCCGCAACTGCATTTGGTCACCCACTCCTTGCTGGTCTTGTTTTGCGCGATGTACAGGTGCAAGCTGATCGGCAGAATGATCTTGTCATCCCATGGCACTTTGGACTGCAGCGTATTCAAATACATGCGGAAGCGATCATGGTCTTTGGGCATGGACAGCATGCGCATGGTGGTTTCCCAGTCCAGCTTGCCTTCCACCAGGTAGTTCACTTGCTCTTGTGTATAAACAGACATTTTGTATCTCCAATAAGTTAGGGTAGTCGGGGCTAGGCCCCGACTTCAAATCATTCTTCGACCAGGGTCACGGTGCGGACATCGGGCAACTTCGACAGGTCCATCCGGTACTTGGAACCGAAGGACGGAACACCCAATTCGGATTCCGGCAGCTCCCAATCAGCGGGCAGTTCCCAGAACGCCTTGAACTCGTTCTTGAACTTGGCGCTGAGGTCAAAGCTGGTGGCAAACATGTGGCGCACCTGCACTGAGGCATGTTTGTCGATGACCCGAGCACGCTCTTCCTTCATCCATTCACGGGTTGGAATGGCTCTGGAGATCCGCTCCTTGCGCACTTCCTTGCGTCGTGATGCCGTCTTGGAAATGTCGACTTTCCATATCTCGTTGTCGTCTTGCGCGATCACGACGCCATACACCTTGATGGCGAATTCTGGCAGGATAAAGTGGCTGTTCAAATCGCCTTCAACCGATGCACAGTCGCGATCCAGCGGATCGCCAAAGCCGGGGCCGCCACGCAGATAGTTCAAGTACAGGTCATGGTTTTCGAAAATAGCTTCGGTGGTGGTGCACTGCTTGTCACGCTTGACCTCCGCAGTCGCGCTGATGTGCCGCTCGTATTCCGTATTTCCCGGGTTGCGGTCGGCGCCCAGCGGCAGCGACAGGCCTTCCTTGATGCGGGCTTTGAGATCGGTCTTGTGGGCTTCAAAACGATAGCCGGTCGCTGACGGGTAACCGCCCATCAGACCCCAGTCGCTGTTCATGTAGCCATTGCCTGAGAAGAACATCGTCCAGTCCTGCGCCTTCCACACCATGCGCAGGGTCTCGAAGCCGCAGCCACCGCGGAACTTGCCGTAGCCACCGGAGTTGGTCTTGACGTTGCGCCCCATGTACAAGAGCGGCTCGGCCATTTCCCAAATCTCGATATCGCCCATGTCGCCTTCGGGATTCCAAACGGCGGCATTATGGTTCAAGCCATCCTTGATTGCGCAGGCGCCGGTGCCGCAGGCGGCCGTTTCGAAATTATTGACCGCATGGACCTCGCCATCCTGGTTGATACCGCCGCCTTGCAGCCAGTTGCAAGCATTGGCATTGCCGGCATTGACTTCCTCCAGGAAGCCGCGGGCATAGTAGGCTTGGCTCATGCCGCGCCAGATGCCGCTCCAGGCAGACACCAGAAAATGCCATGCGTTGGCATGCGCGGTGCGGCGGTCGTCCGGATTCATCCACGTGCCTTTGGGAATCCTGAATTCGGTGGCGTAGTAGGCGCCATCGTTGATGCGCGCGGTCGGCACCAGGGTCTGCGTCAGCATGACCCAGATGCCGCTTGTGAACGCCACCTGGTTCGCGTTGTAGCTGTGCCAGCCCCAACGGCTGGCCCCTTCGAAATTGAGCTTCCACGTGGCATCCGGACGGATCGTCATTTCGCACGGCGCATGCATGATGCTGTTCATCTTGCCGAATTCCGACGCCAGGCTCATGTCCTCATGGTCATATGGCACATCGACAAACGAGACCCTGCGGTAGACCCCGGGAACAGTCATCGCCTTGAGCCGCAACTGAAGGCCGCGCCGTCCTTCTTCAATGATCTCGTGCGCAAACTTGGTGTAGTTCTCAATGCCTTCGGCTTCCAGCACTTCTTCCACCAGCTTGCGGATCATGTGGCAGCCGGCAATACGCGTGCGTTCGTCCAGAATCCAGTATTTGGCGGTGCGGACATTGCGTTGGCTCTCGTGCAACCAGTCGCGCAGCGGGGTGTCGTTGACGCCGGTCTTGCGGCAGGTGACCTGCAAGCCGTCACCGAAGCGCGACACCTGGCCGCTCGACATCGAACCGGGGGTCATTGCGCCGAGGTCAATGACGTGGGTCACACCGCCGACCCATCCAATCAGTTTGCCATCCCAGAAGATGGGAACGATGGTGGCGATATCGCAGGGATGCACATTGCCGATGGAGCAGTCGTTGTTGGTGAACATGTCACCCGGATTAATGCCTGGATTGATCTCCCAGGCGTTTTCTATCATGTATTTGATAGCAGCGCCCATGGTGCCGACGTGAATAATGATCCCGGTCGAGGTCAGTATGCAGTCACCTGCCGCGTTGTACAGCGTGAAGCACAATTCGCCTTCCTGCTCGACGATGGGCGATGCCGCAATTTTCTTTGCCGTCTCGCGGGCGTGCACCAGGCCGCCGCGAATCCTGGAGAACAGCTTTTCATAGGTGATGGGGTCGGATTCCTTGAACTCCAGCTTTTCCAGGCCGTTGTAAAAGCCGGTGGCTTTGGTCCGCTCCAGCACCTCGTCGCGATGCTCTTTGAGGGTCTTGCCGTTGCCCAGCAAATCAGGCAAACCAAATTCTCTTCTTGATAGCATATTCATGATTGAGCTCCTTGTTTAACTTCTTTAAGATGGAACAAACGGTGTTTGTCGCAATAGGTTTCGAACCCCAAGGGCACGATGAAGGTGGTGGACGGGGACTCGACAATGGCTGGCCCCACCACGCGGTTACCCGCCTTGAGCGCCTCCATCGACCAGATTTGCGCGTCCTGCCATTTTTTGTGGCGGTAGAACGGCCGGCTGCCGATATGCGCTTCCTTGGGCGGAATCGGACCCGCATCGGCTTCTTCCGGCAGTTCCGGTTTGGATGAAATCACGCTGCCGCGCATGATGGCGCCGGTCACACCAAAACCGAGTTCCGGTGAACTGGCCGAGCTCGCATAGACGCGGGCGTAGGTCTGGTCAAACGCGTGCACCATCTTGTCCCAGTCCGCCAGCGTGGACGCCTGGGTAATCGGTGAATTGATTTCAAGGTCGTTCAGTTGGCCCATGAACTGCATGCGGTAGCCCGGACGCAGCAACACATCTTCCGGCTTGAACCCGTTGATGACGAATTCCTCAATGACCTTTTCACTGAGTTCACCCCATGCTTCAGTCAGGGTTTTGCAGGCTTGCACTTTCTCGGCATCGGTGGCTTTCGGACCGACGCCGATGTCGACGCTCTTATCATAGCGGTATTCGTACTCGGCGCAGGCGCAACCAAAGGCTGAGAAGCCGGCCGCCCAGGCGGGCACCACCACATCCTTGAAGCCCAGGCCTTCGGTGTAGCCATAGGTGTGAACCGGACCGGCGCCGCCGTACGAGAAGCAAACAAAGTCAGCCGGGTTGTAGCCCTTGGCGCTGATGACGGAACGCATGTACTCACGCAGGTTCAAATCGAGCAGCTCGATCACACCGGCGGCGGCATCTTCAACCGTCAGGCCGAGTGGATCGGCAATTTGTTCCTTCAGGTATTTGCGGGCACGGTTGACGTCGAGCTTGATGGCACCGCCCAGGAAATTGTCGGGGTTGAGGTAGCCCAGCACGACGTGGCAATCGGACACCGACACGGTGTCGAGTCCGCTGTCGGCCCAGCACATGCCGACGCGATAGCCGGCGCTGTCGGGACCGAGTTTGATGGCTTTGCTGTAGGGGTCAATGCGGATAAAACTGCCGGCGCCGGCGCCCACCGAATCCATGGCCACCAGAGGCAGGGACAGCAACAGGCGCGCCATGTCGGGATCGGACTGGATCGCGAAGTTGCCCTTGGTGATGATCGCCATGTCGAAACTGGTGCCGCCAATATCGCTGCAGGCAATATTTTCGTAACCGAGTTTTTCACCCAGGAATTTCGAGCCGATCACGCCGCCGATAGGACCGGAGACGATGGTGCGGGCCAGCTCCTTGGCTTTCCAGCCAATGGTGCCGCCGTGGGTGGCCATCACGCGCAAATCGAACTTGGCGCCATGCTTCTTGAAACGGTCGCTGACCTTCTTCAGCGTTTCACGTGAAGGTTCAGCGGCGTAGGCTTCCAGAATCGTCGTGTTGGTACGGTGGCTTTCCTTGCGTGAAGGGTAGTAGTCAACGGTGGCGAAGACCGGGATGTTCGCGCCAATTTTGATCAATTCCTCACGGCAGATATCACGGGCACGCAGTTCGCTCTGCTCGTTCTTGTGCGACTGCAGCAGACTGATCACGATCGCTTTGGAGCCGCGTGCCACCAGCTCGCGGGTGGCGACGCGTACTTCCTCTTCGCGCAGCGGAATCACGACCTGACCCTGAACATCGGTACGCTCGGTGACGCCGCGTGTGCGCGAGAGCGGCACCAGCGGTTCATCGTAACGGTGGCAGTTCAAATGGATGCGTTCTTCCAGCGCATAGCCGAGGTAGCTCTGCGCCGCGCGACCCATCGAGTGGATGTCCTCGAAGCCCCGGTTGCACATCAGGCCGACATCCAGGCCTTTGCGTTGCACTACCCGGTTCAGCATGGCGGTGCCCGAATAGACGCAGGTCAGGAGTTCCGGGAAAACATCGTCAACCTTGAGCTTCCATTCCGCGAGCGCGTCGATCGACGACTCGTAGATGGCCTGGGATTCATCCCCAGGATTACTCTGTGCTTTGCCGACGACGAAGGAGCCGTCCTCTCGCACAAAGAAGGTGTCGGTCATCGTGCCGCCGGCATCGATTCCCATCACCTGTACGGGTGAATGTAGAGCTTGCATAAGTATCTGTCTCCTCAAGGGATAGTTGGCTTTTCAGACCCCGCCATCAGCCGTCAATTTGACAGTTGGTGGCCGGTACCAGCGATGGAACTAAATTGAATCGCTACCGGGGTATTGCAAAGGGCATGCCAAGGCTCGGGAAAGATTGAAATCAGTCACTTTCCCCAATGAATGGATGCAAAAGACGTACTGTTTCGAGACCGGTCGATGCAGTTCGCGGGCGTTTGTTTTTCGAACGCTTGCATGGCAATCGTTCGGAAATCGAACGACGTTGCGCCGGTGACGCCGGGCAGCGATTCGTAACTGAAAGCGATATCTGTTACAGCCCGTGTCGTACACGCGCAAGCAAGGGTTTTGGAGCGTATCCCGGGCCGACGCGCGCGGGTATATTGGCAGACAAAAACTTTTTTCAAGATGTTCCCATAGGTGACTTGGGGCAGATGGCAGCAGCGTGGCACTGCTGGGATACGGCGCATAGCCAGTAGGAGACAACATGAGTGCCAATGAGCCCAATCGGCGGCTATCCAATCCCGAAAACAACCGCACGATCATGGCCACCTGGGAGCGGTTTCTCAGCGGACAGGCGCCAGCACCCAACGCCTTGCGTTGCCTGATCGATGACTCCTGGCGGCGCTGCCTGGAAGTGCAGGTGGACCCCAGTCGGCAGCAGGCGCCTTCGCCCGTCAATGAGGCCACGCTCACTTCCCTGCAACACCAACATCGGGAGTTGCTCACCGCCGGTAAACAGGTGATGGCGATGGCCAGGGATTTTCTGGCCGAGACTGAAACGATCATGATCCTGACCGATCCGGCCGGGATGATTCTGAGCGTCGAAGGGGATCCTCGCGCCTTGGGCGCGGCTGAAGACATTCATCTCATTGCCGGCAGCAACTGGAGCGAGCAGATTTGCGGGACCAATGCGATCGGAACCGCCCTGTCCGTCGGCCTGCCGGTGCAGATCCATGCGGCAGAGCATTTTTGTGAAGGCATCAAGCAGTGGACCTGTTCAGCGGCCGTCATCCGTGATCCCTATGACGGCAGGATCGTGGGCGCGGTCGACGTGTCCGGCTTGGGCAAAACCTTCGGTCCACACAGTCTTGCTTTGGCCGTCACCACGGCCGGTCGCATTGAAAGCCAACTGGCCAAATTGGAGATGGACTTTCGCTATCAATTGCTGGAGCGTGGCATGGCGAAAATGGCCAGTCCGACCGACGGCATCATTATTTGCGATCGTCGCGGTTACCCGATCAAGGTCAACGAGCGGGCCGCCACGGCGCTGAGCGCGCGCGGCATCAATTTCGATTTCAAAAACACGACCCAGATACCGTCCTTGCGGATGGGGGTCTTCGCGAGTTCCACGCGCGTGGATGCGCCCGCATGGCTGCGTACGGATTGGGTAGAGCCCATCATGGAGGCCGGGGAGCGCATTGGCAGTCTGTTGACCATACCGGGCTTGCCGCAGTCTGGCGTGACGGCGCACTTTTCCCGAAAGGAACAAGCCGCGAAAGCCGTGCTGTCCACGGACATCAGGGGCTTCGCGGGTATTGTGGGCAAGAGCCAGGTCTTGACGCAAGCGGTGCAAAAGGCCAAGCTGCTGGCAAAAACCAACGTGCCGGTGCTGCTTCTCGGTGAGACCGGGGTTGGCAAGGAAAACTTTGCGCAAGGAATCCACCAGGCCGGGCCCACGGCCGATCATCCCTTTGTGGCTGTTAACTGCGGCGGGCTGTCCAAGGATCTCCTGGCCAGCGAACTGTTCGGCTATTGCGAGGGCGCCTTTACCGGGGCGCGCCGCGGCGGCATGGTTGGCAAGGTCGAGGCCGCGACTGGCGGCACGCTGTTTCTCGACGAGCTCGGCGAAATGCCCCTGGAGTTGCAGCCGCACTTCTTGCGGGTGCTGGAAGAAGGGGAAATTTATCGAATCGGTGAAACCACGCCACGAAAAATCAGCATCAAACTGATCGCGGCGACCAACAAGAATCTCCGCGATGCCGTGGCGGAGGGCCGGTTCCGCATGGACCTCTTTTACCGGGTTTCGGTGACCAGCATTCACATTCCACCGCTGCGAGAGCGGCAAGAAGATATTCGAACCCTGGTTGAGCATTTCCTGCGAAAGTTTGCCGAGCAGTACGGCGCTACTGTCAAGCAGGTCCAGCCGGAGGTCATCAGTGCGTTGGAAAGTTATGCCTGGCCAGGCAACGTGCGCGAGTTGCGCAATGTCATCGAGAGCATGTTTTTGCTCAATGACGGGCCGTCATTGGGTTGTGATGACCTGCCCGCTGAAATTGGCTTGCCGATCACTACTGACGGCATGAAAGCAGGTGAACGATCGTCCGCGACCAAAGGCAGTCTGGAAGATTCGGGACTTGAATTCATCCGCGAGACGATCGAAACCTACCGAGGTAACCTGACCCTGGTGGCCAGGCACCTTGGCATTGCCAAGAGCACCCTGTATATCAAGCTCAAAAAATATGGCCTTGACCAGGTCGTGGACAGCGTCAGGGGTCCGGGTCGCTAGGGTTACGCTGGAGCCAGCTACAACTGGGCCTCCACTCTGCAGGCGCCGGTGAACGTGCTGCGCCTGAGTCTGCACCCGCTCGGCATCGCCAGCCACATCGTCAATCTGGTGCAGTGGCGCGCCCACCTGTTTGAGCGCTTGCGCCAGCAAATCACGGCAACGGCCGACCCGGCGCTGGTGGCTTTGCTGGACGAGCTCAAGGCCTACCCTGTGCCGGATGAGGCCACCGACCTGCCGCATCACGCTGGCAAGGTACGCTCCAGCGCGGCGCGATCCCAGGTCCCCAGATTGGCGGCGGCCTCGTAACTGCTCTGCAAAAAATCAAGCAGTCGGGCGTCCGGTGCGTCGGCCCGTCGTACCTCGTCGTACGGCAGGATGAACTCGTGCAAGTCCGGGTTGTAACGCGCGCCCGCGGGACGCACGGCTGCCGCGCTGAAGCCGGGTGGTTCCGGATAAGCATAGGCATAGAAGACCGGCTCGGGCAGCATCTCACCGCCCGGCCAAAAACCACAGCTGCTGACCTCGTGCGAGTAGGCCTCGCGCATGACCCAGTCCGGGCAATGCGGCACGCCACCGGGATGCTGCGGCGCCGTTCGCCCGGAAAAACGCGTCACCGCCAGGTCAAAGCTGCCCCAAAAGAAATGCACCGGGCTGCACTTGCCGATGAAGCGGGCGCGGAACTGCTTGAGCACGCGGTCGCTCTGTACCAGCGCGAGCCAGAAGTTATGGGCCTGCGCGGCGTCATACGACGCATGTTGCTGATCCTGTTCAAACGGGATGCCATCCACGATTTCATTGGGCGTGGTGTGGATCTTGACGCCCAGTCCGAGCGCGGCCAGTTGCGCCATCAGGTCCCGGTAAAAGTCTGCCACCGGGCGCGGCTTCAAGGGCAGCGTTGTCACCGCCCCGTCGCTGGTTTCGATCAGCAGTCGATGGTCGATCAGGTCGAAATCAATCTGAAACGTGCGCGCACCAAAGGGCATGGGCGAGGTCGCCAGGCCGCGCGCCGTGACATAGAGCGGGACATGCCAGGAATGGTTGAGCCACGGCGTCTGCGTCAGCCGGATTTTGCCGACGATCTGGGTCCACAGGTGCAGCGTGACGCAGGTGTCCTTCCAGGCCGCGTAGTCCAGGGCGGGCCAAGGCGACGAGTTGGTACCGGGGTCCGGTAAATCTGCATGGGCCATGGTTGCCTCCGCGCCGGTTCTTATCGCCTTACGACTTCACAAAATCGACAAAACCGGCCAGGAATTGCTGTAATTGGGCCTTGATTTTCTCGTCCACCAAGTCGCCTTGTTCGTTGAAGACACTGCCAGCGCGCGCCACCATCAGGCGGGCGCCGAACCAGGGCTGCGTGCCCAGTGTTCGCAGCACCGGCAACCAGGCATTCTGGGCCAGGATGGTGCCGAAGCCGCCGGGCGACGCGCCTATGACGGCGACTCGGCGATTGGCAAAGACGCGCGCACTGTCGGCCGGTGGACGCGACAGCCAGTCGAGTGCATTCTTGAACACGCCGGGCATCGCATTGTTGTACTCCGGCGTGACCAGCAGCAGCCCGTCGGCCGCCGCAATCCGGTCCTTCAGCGCGCTCACCGTGGGTGGAATACCCTCGCTGTCCTCGACATCGCCGTCATACAAGGGAATGCCTTTGATGCTGGCGATGTCCAGGCTGGCGCCCGCCGGCATCAAGGGGGCGGCCGCGCGCAGCAGCGCGGCGTTGAAGGAGCCGGCGCGCAGGCTGCCTGCCAGTCCGATGATGGTTGTCATGGTGCACTCCCAGGTTGCGGCCCCAAAACTGGTTGAGGCACATTGCCCTGATTTATACGGGCTCCGGGGGCAGATTGCAAACGACGCGGCATTGCCCCCAACGGGGGCCGGTGCTTGCGTGCCTCCGGGTGGCACAGAAAATATTGGTTAAATTGGCCTCTAGCCACCGTGTAATAAGCTTGAGTAGCTATTAAAAATATAGCTAATTCAAATCAACTTTTGGGGCACTTCGCGCGGCTTGCCATGTTCATCAATCGCCACGTAGGTGAGGGACGCCTCCGTGACCTTGGCGTATTCATTGAGCGACCCGAAACGTTCGGCAAAGACTTCAATCTTGACCGTGATCGAGGTCCGGCCAATCCGGGTCAGCTTGGCAAAAAACGACAGAATATCGCCTACGCGCACCGGCTGCTTGAAGACAAATTCATTCACCGCCACGGTGACCATGCGGCCCTTGACATAGCGGGCCGGCACCACGGCGCCCGCCAGATCGACCTGCGCCATCACCCAGCCGCCAAAAATGTCGCCATTGGCGTTGCAGTCGCCGGGCATGGGAATGACCTTGAGCACCAGTTCCTGGTCGGTGGGCAAGTGCACGTTGGCGCCGCAGCCGGTCGTGGCGGGGTTGGGGCTTGGGTTTGCGGACATGGGCACAATCTAGGTTAATTAATACTTTGCCGGACAGACCGCAGCTACGCAAAGCGAGCCAGCTCTGTCCACAACATTTTGAGGATTGTCCACCCATGCGCCACGCTGGCGGATCCACCCACTCTTTCCAAGCCGCCCCCTCGGCATCCACCCCCGCAGCCGCCCGGTCTGACTGGGCCACCTTGCGTCGGCTGTTTCCCTATCTGTGGGAATACAAATGGCGTGTGATGGCCGCATTGGCGTTCATGGTGGCCGCCAAAACGGCCAACGTCGGCGTGCCTTTGCTGCTCAAACAACTGATCGACACCATGAACCCCAAGGGCGGCATCGACGCCACGGCCTTGCTGGTGGTGCCGGCCGCCTTGCTGCTCGCCTACGGCTTGCTGCGCCTGTCAACCACCTTGTTTGCCGAACTGCGCGAACTGGTGTTTGCCAAAGCCACCGAAGGCGCGTCGCGCACAATTTCGCTGCAAGTGTTTCGCCATTTGCATGCCCTGAGCTTGCGCTTTCACCTGGAGCGCCAGACCGGTGGCCTGACGCGCGACATCGAGCGCGGCACGCGGGCGGTCAATTCGCTGATCTCGTACTCGCTTTACAGCATCATTCCGACGCTGATCGAAGTGACCATGGTGCTGTCTTACCTGGCCATCAAGTTCGACATCTGGTTTGCCTTGATCACCATCATCGCCCTGGTGTTCTACATCAGCTTCACGGTCAGCGTGACCGAGTGGCGCACCAAGTTTCGCCGGCAGATGAACGAGCTGGACTCCAAAGCCCACAGCCGCGCCATCGACTCGCTGTTGAACTTCGAGACCGTCAAGTACTTCAACAACGAAGAGTTCGAGGCCCACCGCTACGACGAAAACCTGAAGAATTACCGCCTGGCGGCTCTCAAGAGCCAGCGCACTTTAAGTTTGCTCAACACCGGCCAGCAGCTCATCATCGCTACCGGCCTGGTCGCCATGCTGTGGCGCGCGACGCAGGGCGTGGTGGAAGGCCACATGACCCTGGGCGATTTGGTGATGGTCAACGCCTTCATGATCCAGCTCTACATCCCGCTGGGATTTTTGGGCGTGTTGTACCGCGAGATCAAGCAGAGCCTGACCGACCTGGACAAGATGTTCACCCTGATGGAGCGCGAGCGCGAAATTGCCGACGTGCCAGGTGCGCAGCCGCTCAAGGTGGATGGCGCCAACGTCACCTTCAGCCACGTCAGCTTTGCCTATGAGGCGGCGCGGCCGATTCTGCACGACATCAGTTTCGAGATTCCGGCCGGTAAAACGGTGGCGGTGGTCGGCCCCTCGGGCTCGGGCAAGTCCACGCTGGCGCGGCTGTTGTTCCGCTTCTATGACGTGCAGCAGGGGCAGATTTTGATTGCCGGGCAGGACATCAAGCAGGTGACGCAAGCCAGCGTGCGCCAGGCGATTGGCATCGTGCCGCAAGACACGGTGCTGTTCAACGACACGGTGGAATACAACATCGCCTACGGCAAACCCGGCGCCACGCGGGAGCAGGTGATCGAAGCGGCGCGCAGCGCGCACATTCACAACTTCATCAGCGCCACGCCCAAGGGCTACGACACCATGGTGGGCGAGCGTGGCCTCAAACTATCCGGCGGCGAAAAGCAGCGCGTGGCGATTGCCCGCACCCTGCTGAAGAACCCGCCGATCCTGATCTTCGACGAAGCCACCTCGGCGCTGGATTCCGCCAACGAACGCGCCATTCAGGCCGAGCTGCAAAGCGTGGCGCAGAACAAGACCACGCTGGTGATTGCGCACCGGCTGTCCACGGTGGTGGACGCGCACGAGATTCTGGTGATGGACGCAGGTCGCATCATTGAGCGGGGTTCGCATGCGGAATTGCTGGCAGCCAATGGGCGCTATGCGGAGATGTGGGCGCTGCAGCAGTCGACGGCTGAGTAGGATTGTGGGTATTTTAGGCCTCTAGCCCAGGTGGGGTGTGCGTTAGTAGCTATTTAAATGATAGTGTATTGGGTGCGGGAAGTTGCATTCATTCTGGGCTCTTTGCGGGCGGGTCTGCAGCGGTTGCTGACGCCCAAGTACGCCCTCCGCCGTGCGGCGATCCCTTATGACTTGACTTTCTTCAAAGGTTTCGACTTGCCAGAACTATTGAGGGCGACCGCTTGGCGAACGAGCGCCTTGAAGGCGGCCCCATCAACTTCTTCGCCTTCGTGGATGTCAATTGCGCGGCGGGTATGTCCGTCGAGACTCGCGTTGAAGAAACGGGCCGGATCCTTCAGAGACGCGCCCTTGGCGAAGGTAATCTTCACTTTGTCCTTGTAGGATTCGCCAGTGCAGATGATGCCGTCGTGCGACCAAACCGGAGTGCCCATCCACTTCCACTCCTCGACGACGTCCGGGTCTGCTTGCCGGATGAGCTTGCGCATTCTGCTGAGGGTTTCCCCGCGCCAGTCTCCGAGTTCGGCGATTCTTTTCGAGATGAGCTCCGATGCCGACTGGTCATGGCTTGCGTCCGACTTTTTCATGTTCTCTTCCTAGACGTCCCAGAAATATTTCGTTTGCAAGAAAGCCGAGGATAACCGTCAATGCCGGAGACTGCGATCGCAGGCGCGTGCAATTCGAGATCAGTCTGCACCCCTCGCCAAAGGGTAGACAGCAGGGTTCAGTCGGCGGGTCTGGCCAGTTCCAGCACCATGGCGCGTACTCTCCCATTGGGCGCAATCAGTCCGGGCTCTGCACCGTGAAGGCTTTGGATGTTTCGCTCGGGAGAGAGACAGAGGCGGTCCAACTCCGCTTGCCGTGCGCTCATGGCGAACTGTCGGGCATGGCGTGAGAAGGGGGTGTTTGTACCTGGACCTGCGCCAGCATCTTCCAGGTCAGCCCGAGCGGCCTATCGGTTTTGAATGAAACCAGTTGTCTGGAAAGCCTGGCGATCTCAATGCCCTTGCGCAGATTCGCGCCAACCTGGCCCCCTACCTTGTCGGCGTTGGAGATCAGCCGGTCGAGATTGCCATTGATTCGAAGCAGCGTTGCTGCGGTTTTGCGGCCTACCTTGTCCACACCGGGGACGCCATCCACCGCGTCACCCA
The DNA here is from genome assembly GCF_049302455.1 of Rhodoferax ferrireducens. Lineage (GTDB taxonomy): Bacteria > Pseudomonadota > Gammaproteobacteria > Burkholderiales > Burkholderiaceae_C > Rhodoferax > Rhodoferax ferrireducens_B. The sequence goes on from NZ_JBAQMD010000067.1 coordinate 13,484, forward strand.
TGAGGGCCAGCAGATCGCCCATCTGCGATGGCGTGACACCGAATTTCTCCTGCACATAAGCCGCGTCACGCCAAGCGTCTTTGAAGTGGTCGTAAATAAAGACCTGGTCATTGAGCAGTTGCAAAAAGTCCTTGTCGGTCGACAAAATGATGGCTCGCTCCGACCTGGCCTTGCACCATTTCTCAACCAGCGCGGCAATGGCATCGTCCGCCTCTATGCCCTCAATGGCAATCCAGTGCAAGCCCATGTCATGCAATTCTTGCTTGATGCTCAGGAATCCATCGCGCAAGTGTTGCGGCATGGGTTTTCGGTTGGCTTGATAGGTTTCATAGAGGTCATGTTTCCAGGTGCGGCCCCCATGGTCAAAAACCGCAACAGCGTGGGTCGGCCTGTGGGTCTTGAGGGCGCGCTTGAACGAGCTCAGGCTTGATTTGATGGTGTCGGCCACCTTCTCCTCGGTGTCTGGCTCGGGAATAGCCTCGTGAATACGCCTGATGATGTTCAGCGCATCAATAATTAGCAGGGACATTGTGTGATCGCGTCGGTTTGAAACTTCTCATAGAGACGAAGATTATCCTGTTGCCCATCCCACGTAGGGGGGCAGCAGCGGCCATAGTAAGCCATTGACACCCCGCTGAAAAACCCGCCGATCCTGATCTTCGACGAAGCCACCTCGCCCGCGATGTAACTGTCGACCACGCGCACCGCGACACCCGGAAACATGGACACTTGGGCGTCCCACAGGAAGCCTGGGCTACGGGTGACGACCCTTTGCCGCGACGTGAACGGCTTCCACTGCTCGTCTGTGCTTGCCGACGAACTTTCTCAGAGGTCGAAGTTCACTTTGAAAGGCTGCTGATGTTTTCACCGCCGTTACCGGACCTTACAAACGAAACAATCTGAGTACACCCCATTTCATCGTTCGAACGTTTAATGCGTACGCACGCCAAATGGCGATTTACTCAACAAAATTTTTTATGAACATGACACAAACCTCCAATCGCATTCATCCCTTATTGGCAGTCGCAGCGGTATCTGTCACGCTGGTCTGCCTGGTGGGCATTGCCGCCATCACGGACGTTCTACCGAAGTCACACAGTTCCGCAGCAGACAGTGCGCCCAAAACAGGCGTGGTTGCTCCGGTGCCGACGCCGTTGGCCGCAATACCTGAAAGGGGTGCCAACGAGGCCATGCAGAGCAAGCCTGCAGTGCATCAATACACGCGTGCTCCTGTCAAGCCGGCTCGGCAATATGCCCCGGTTCCTTCACAGCCGCCCGCGGCACCTGTTGCTCAAAATAGTCCAGTTGGAATTGGCGTGGGCGCAGTTGTCGGTGGACTGCTGGGCAATCAGGTGGGTGGTGGCAATGGTAAAACCCTGGCAACCATAGCCGGCGCCGTGGGTGGTGGATACATCGGTAACGAAGTCGCCAAGAAAAATCAGTAACCGGCACCCGCGCCTTTCCTCGGGCTTGCGGTGAGTCACGCTCCCCCCCGTATCGGTAAGACAGGGCACGCCAGGCGTCCCGTCGCGATCGGTCCTACTCCTTTTCCGGTGCGATGAAAAACCGGAAATTGTTGCGCCCACCTTCCTTGGCCCGGTACATCGCCGTGTCGGCATACTTGATCAAGTCATCGGACTCTTCACTGTCGTCGGGATAGACGCTGACACCGATACTGCAGGTCACGGCGATTTCGTGTCCATCGAGCAGGAGTGGATGGGACACGGCATCGATGATTTTTTGCGAAACGTATGCGATGTCACGCGTGTTGGTGACTGATTCGAGAACGACGGTGAATTCGTCGCCACCCAGGCGCGCCACGGTGTCGCCCTCGCGCATGCAGTTGGTCAGGCGTTGCGCGACCATTTGCAGCAGTTGGTCGCCGATGTGATGTCCCAGGGTATCGTTGGTCTGCTTGAAGTTGTCGAGATCGAGAAACATCACCGCCACCTTGGCCCGGTCGCGGTGGGCGTGAACGATAGCCTGGCGCAGCCGGTCGGCGAACAGGGCGCGGTTGGGCAGGCCGGTAAGGCCATCGTGGTGGGCGAGAAAAAGCACTTGTTCTTCCGCCGCCTTGCGCGTGGTGATGTCGGAAAAAACGCCGACGTAATGGGTTACCTTGCCGTCATCGTTACTTACGGCGTTGATCGTGAGCCATTCCGGATAGGTTTCTCCGGTGCGACGCCGGTTCCAGATTTCTCCCTGCCAATGGCCGGTGGCGGCTATATCCTCGCGCATCTTGCGGTAAAAAATTTCCTGGTGCATGCCAGAAGAAAGGATGACCGGGGTCTTGCCGAGCACTTCGTGCGCCATGAAGCCGGTGATCTGGGTAAAAGCCGGGTTGACCGATTCGATCACGCTTTCGGCGTTGGTGATCATGATGCCTTCGAACGTGCTCTCGAACACTTTGGCGGCCAAGCGCTGATGCTGCTTGGAAATCAACAAACTGCGTTCGCGTTTCTTGAGTGTTTCGCGTAACTCACGAACATAGTCGTGCTCAATGCTCGCCAGCAGTTCAGCGAATGTCACCAGCCCCAACAGCTTGCCGTCGCTGCCCGTGACGCCGAGGTGGCGAATGTGCTTGTCTATGAACAGGTTGCGCGCTTGATAAAGGCTGGTAGCGCTGGGAACGCAAATAAGCGGTCGGCTGGCGAGCTCGCCGACGATGGCGATCGGCTTGTCGCCGCTGATCAGGCGCACCACGTCGCGCTCGGTGAGGATGCCGTAATCACCGTCCGGGTATTGCGTGATGAGGGCGTCGAAGCGGCCGCTGTGCATGCTTCTCACAGCCTCGCCCAAAGGTGCCGCGCTCGGGATGATCGGATACTGTCGATTGAGAACCGATAGCACTTCGCGCAAGGAAATGTAGTATTCGATTCCTTGATTGATCACGATATCGGTCTGGCTGACGATGCCCTTGTGCTTTCCGTCATCGTCCACTGCCAGGAAATGACGCACCTTTTCCTCCCGGAAACGCAGGGCAGCCTCGCCGAGGCCAGTTTTGACATTGATGGTTTTGACCGGAGATGTCATGTGCTGCGCGATGGGGCAATGGAATGCCTGCGGGGTGGCTATATCCAATGCCAGCGCGTCTTGCTCCGACCAGATACCGACGATGGCCCCGTCCACGGCCACCAGAATCGAACTGCAACGCGTTTCCACCATGCGCTGCGCTGCATCGGACAACAGGGTATCGGGAGTGCAGGTGAGAATATGCGGATGAATGATTCGTTCGATCGTGATTTCGGCGGGCATTGAATGCTTTCTGGCAGAACCGAGTGCTTTGAGGTTGTTTACAAAAAGTCGCTTTGGAGAGTGGTCAGAGTAACGCAATTGCGTGACGTCACTGAGTTTTGACTATTTTGCGCCTGCGTTGACGCCTTGGCCGTTCGGCGTCGATGGGACGGCTTGTGAGCGCCGACAAATTGTTGACCCACCTGATGGCGTTGGACCGAGCAGCTTCGATTCAGATGGAACCCGCTAGAGGCTGGCGGTTTGTCGGGCCCTTGGATTTCAGGTCCCGTGGTGCCTGTGTCGTATGGCTTCTGGCCCGAACCGTCGCAAAAGCGTGTCCAGCAGATCAATCACCGAACGTACCGATGAAGGACCTTGAACGAGTTCGTGAAGCCAACAAGCGGCACCAGGGCGAGCAGCTCATCATTGCGTAGCAGGAGTGCGCCAGAGGTGGTTTGGCCGTTTAACGCTGGGCGCTCGACGATGACGTACCCGCCATCGGCGTATTCAACGCGTGCGTACATCGTCGTGCCAACAAGCTGCGGAGACTTCACGCCGCTACCCGTGATGCCAAAGGTTGCCACGGCGTATTTTGAGGTCGCAGGATTAACGTCGGTTGTTATATTTTCGCCAGTCGTCAATGTGACGGAGGCCGCCAGGGCCGGCGCGTACTGCACGTTTTCATCGGGTACACCGTAGCTACCGGTCGCGACCACAGCACCGGTGCAGTCTGCGTTGTCGAAGTATTCTTCTTTGGTAGCGACCGAGAAAGTGGCGCTACCCGTTGCGATGAAGGTCTTGGTGAATCGCAAATGGTCAACGCAATTTTCCCGCCACGCGCCCTCATACTTTGCGAGCTCAGGGCTTGCGGGCGATACCGCAGGGGGCGATGTTCCAGGGGGCGATGTTCCAGGGGTGGATGTTCCAGGGGTGGATGTTCCAGGGGTGGATGACGCTGGGGTGGATGTTCCAGGAGTGGATGTTCCAGGGGTGGATGACGCTGGGCCGTCCGAGCCACCTCCGCCGCAAGCGACCAGTATCGATGAACTTAAAACAACGGCAAAGAGCTTCATTTGAATTTCTCCTGTTCGGTAATCATTTGATCAATTCGCGATCGAAGCTATTGATATTGCTCAAATGCGGGCTTGCCTTTTCAAGGCTTACATCGTCGAAAATTGATGCAACACCCGGTCACGTCCATTGGGCTGCTCATTTTTGAGCCGCGCCAACGCAGAGTCACCGCATGGGACAAGCCCTTCGATTTTTTTATGGCCAGGCATTTCGACGCTCTGAACCTGTCGCCAAACGTGTGATGCCTGATCATTTCAATCGTTGTGCTTGATTGATGGTTGTGATGTAACGGAGTTCAGAACAGGCGCCGCTTGCCGGGCACAAGGTAAACCATGTCAACCACTCAAAGCATCATTGATTTTCTGCTTGACCAACTCGCCGACTGTGGTGCCGTGACGGCGCGCAAGATGTTTGGCGAATACTGTCTTTATTACGACGGGCGTCCGGTCGGGCTGGTGTGCGACAACCAACTGTTTCTCAAAAACACGGTGCAGGGGCGCGGGTTGCTTGAGGAAGTGGTCGAGGCGGCACCCTATCCGCGTGCCAGGCCTCATTTGCTGCTGACAGCCGATCAATGGGACGACCGCCACAACTTGTGTCAACTGGTGCGGGTCACAGCCGATGCGCTGAGCCTGGTCGAAGCGCCTGGGCCGGTCAAAGTCCGCACGGCACGGGCCAAACCAGGTGGGACAGCCCAGGGCGCTGCGGCGTCCGTTGCAACGCTGCCGAACCTGGGGCCCAAATCGCGGCAAATGCTGGAAGCGGCCGGTATCCGCACCCTGGCGCAATTAAAAAAACTGGGCTCGGTGGGGGCTTATGCCAAAGTCAAGCGTTGCAGTGGGTCTGCGAGCCTGAATCTGCTGTGGGCGCTGGAGGGCGCCCTGACCGGTTTGCCCTGGCAAGTGGTGGCGCGGGAACATCGCACCAGTTTGCTGCTGGCGCTGGAACAGCATGAGCAGGGCGCGGACAGGCGTCCCGCGCCTTGAATTGCGGCGAGTCAAGCGCGTGGCGCCAACAGGCTGGCCACTACACTCAAGCGGCATTCAAACAATCACCTCATCCAACCATGGAATTACTTGTACTTTTGACATTGCTTGCCGCTGGCGCCTATGTGGTCAAGTCGCGCGAGCAGGGCAGACGCATCGCCTTGCTGGGAAGTTATCTGGGCAAATACCAGATAGAAAAGTTGATGGAAAACCTGACCGACGGCTACTTGCGCGCGCTGTCTGAGCTTGACCCCGAACGCCAGGCGCAGATCTGGCGCATGCTGGACGCGGCCGAGGTGACGCTGTGTGAACAGTTCAATCGTTTTGTGGCTGAGTTTTCGGGCGTCGATGAGGCGCAAACGCGGGTCAGCCGGTTGGCGTTGGCGATTCCCTGGGCCGACAGGTTGCTGCCAGACAGCACGTTTGATCTGCGCCAGGCCTTGCGCATTCATGCCAATGGCATTGAACAGGCGGCCCAAAACAGTCGTCATCTGGCGCAGAAGAACAAAGCCTTCACCCTGTCGGCCGAGCTGTTTTTGATGCAGCACACCTGCCACTGGTTCTGCCGCTCCAAAACGGTGGCCTCGGCCCGGATGCTGATGCGCCACAAAACACCGTATGCGCAGCTGCTTGAATCTGTGTCACCCGAGACGCGTCAGGCCTATGGCGCCTTGGTTGGACGCTGACAGACACACATGTCGAACGGCTGGCGGCCAATGGGCGCTGTGCACGCCGTAGCGCCAAGGGTCTTAAAACTCCGTGGCCTTGCCGCCATCGAGTGGTTGCCAGTCCGTATGACTTGACGCGGGTACTGTGTCATCGCCGCGACGTGCACAATGTTTGCCTTCATTCTTGCCGGCATACATGGCGGCATCGGCGCGCTTGAAAAGACTGATGGCATCGCTCCCATCCTGGGGCGCAAGCGCATAGCCTATGGTCAGGCCGATGCGGCAGATTTTGTCTGACAAGGCAAAAGGGTCGTTGAACGCCTCAAGAAGCTTGTCAGCACGGTCTCTGGCTTGCTGCACACTGTGCAAGCCGCTGGACATCACGACAAATTCGTCGCCACCCAAGCGCGCGATAAGGTCGCTGTGACGCACATTGGCCCGCAGGCGCGCCGCGACGGCGATCAGCAGTTCATCGCCAACGTCATGACCGTACTGGTCGTTGATTTGTTTGAACCCATCCAGGTCCATCATGTACACAGCGACGATATTTTCCGGTCCGGCGTGACTGATGGCGTCTGCCATCGAAGCATTCAGACTGCGACGATTGGGCAGTCCGGTCAGAGGGTCCGTATGTGCCAGTGAATGCAGGCTGTCCCGCTCACGCCTGGCATGTTCTACCGCCTTGTGCAAGGCTTTGGTTCGCAAGCCCAGCACCCGCATGAATACCAACATGTCGAAGGTGGCGCCAAACTGGAAGGAGTGCAGGGTCCAGAAGTTGACGCCGACGCGCCCCTTGATCACTTCGATCATGACCGCCGTCGTCACAAAATAGGCCGCCCACGCCAACAAAAAATAGATGCCTACACTGTCGCCACGACGTGCCCGTGAAATGGCACCCGGCAAACCCAGCAGGGCTGGCGCCAGACCCAGCGTGCTGATGACGGCCGTGACGATATAGATGTCGATCAAGTCAAAGGAGAAACACAGGGCAAAGAAAACGGTGAAGCCGGCACCCGCTTTCATGAGCCGACTGATCCATCGGTGGACGTCGGGGCCCTCCAGGGCTTGTTCGATAAACAGGAAGGAGCCGGTGGCGGCGATCAGCGATGCCAAACCGGCGGTATGGAGCTCCATCCACGTATTGCCGCGCCACACATATTGGGCTCCGATGCCAAATTGAAGCAGTGAAAACAGCAAGCTTCCAAATATGAGGATGGCGTACTTGACGTACAGAGGCTCACCCAGGGTAAGCCATTGCGCCAGGCTGTACGCCAGCAGGCACAGGGCCAGGCCCGTGAGCAGGCCTTGCAGCATTTGTTCCCCCAGCGCATTGGCATGAAATTCCGAGGGTTTGCTTAGCGTGATGGGCAATATCAGGGCGCCCTTGCTTTCGATGCGCAGGTACAAATCGTAGTTGGCGCCCGCTTTCAGCTTCAAGCCAAAAGAATGCGAGCGACTGCGAATGGGCCGCTGGTCCTGGGGTTGCAGGCTGCCCAGCCTGGTCTGTTCCATGAGGGTTTTGTCGTGGGTAAGGTAGACGTCGATACGGTTGAGCACGGGGTAATCGATATCCAATACCCAAAGGCCATTGCTTTGGCTTGACACTGAGATCGGGATCAGAAACCACACGGCATCCTTGCGCAATCCCAGCGTGCCATAGGCGGTTTCTGGTGTGGTGAACCGGTCCCTTGCCTCCATGACCTCCTTGATGCCCAGCTTCTTTTGCGGGTCGGAGAGCAGGGTCACCGCCGGCCAAGCCTGTACCAGTGGATTTGATTCATCCAGAAGAACCGGAGCGGGTGCCGACAGTGCCGCCATCGATGCGCTAAGCCCGAAAATGGCGCAGAGCACGAGCATGCAACGCATGAGTGTGCATCGAGTGGCAGACAAGCGCAGGCCGAAGGACGACGCCGGTCTTTTACGTCGTGGTTGGCACATTCCATTTGCCCGGTTTGGTCATTCGATCTTCCAGATTATTCAACCACTGCGGGGCTTTCGGATCATGATCCCAGGTCGCCATCGCACCGTTGATGTCGTTCAGCAAATGTTGCGGTAGCTTGAGCGGACGAGTCTGGTCCAATAATATCTGACTCATGAAGTGGTAGCCCAGCACGCGCGTGATCAGTCTCGAAATGGAAAATTCAGGCCATACCAGGCGCACCATGCCGTCGATGATTCTGGTCTTCAGCATCAATAGCACAAACAAGCCATGCGACAGCCAGGAGACGCGGCCGGCCAGACCGATGGTGTCAGCGGTAGGCGACCCGCACAAATAGCGCGTCATCAACACCGGAACAGGCTTGAGCAAGCGAAATGGGATGACTTGTTCCATCGCAGTCATCAAGGCCTTGCCCAGGGCGGGGCGAGCGTCCGGGCTGACCGGATTGGCGCGGCCACGTGCCTGCATTTGGGCAAACAGAACTTCTGCCTGCGTCATGCTGTCTGCCATCAACTCGCGCCGGATGCCCAGCACATGGCCCACCACATTCCAGGCATGCAGATAGGCCTCCTCGTCGCTTGGGGGTAAACCCAGTCCGAGCCGGCGCATGCTGCGCAAGAACACGTAGGAAAAGGTCAGCAAGGTGTAGGCCAGCTCTTCCTGATTGCAGGGCAGGCCGTCTTCACCCAGCTTCCAGCCATGGGCAAACAAGGACTGGTACATGCTGTCGGTTCCTGCGGCGGGCAAAGGGGTGAGCACACCGGCGCCTTTCACATGCTGCTGGTCGCCCAGGGCGTGCATCGCCTCTTGCGGGCTGCCGCGCAGGATCAGGTTGCGAATCGTGGCATGAATCAATCGTACTTTGAGAATTTGCGCAAGTCCGCTGCCGTCTGGCTGGCCCAGGCCGCCCTTCATCATGACCGGGAAGATCATGGCGGCGGTGGCGCGGATGCGGTAGTCGGTGTGTTGCTCCAATTGCCCGGCCACATGGAGCACGGCCGACAGATCGGGGACGACGTAACACTCTGGCAGGCTGGAGCAAAACAGCAGCGAGCAAGAGAGTGCGCCGTAGTCCATGAACAAGGCCTCGGCTCTTTCGATCTTGGCGCGATCTGCCCATGCGGGCAGCACTTGCCCGGCCTGTAAATACTGCTGCAAGGCCAGGCGGATGTCAGGGCCGAGCGTGGTATCAGCAGGCTGCCAGTTCAGCAGGCTCAGATTGGTTTTCCATTGCTCGAATTGGCGATTCACCTGCGCTATTTTTTGCCACTGTGCTGCCTGGCCAGCGGCGTCGGAGGTTAATGGCCAGGGGCCGAGAATATTGGCCATGGTCGTGTCTGCCAGTGGGTCGGCCAGATACCGCATGTGCGCCGCTCGGGCCTTGGAAACCTGACTTTCAGCGTGATCTGCGCGAGGCCATGTCTTCCAGTGTTGCCATCCTGCCAAGGCACACAGCAGGGGGATGCCCATCGCAAACACGGCAATCGTGCGGGTTTCCATGGGATGGCCGACACAGAGCTGAAACACCATGGCGCTCGCGTACACGGACAGCGGCAACAAGGCGTGCCACTTGTTGAAATCAGCGAGTGGGCGCAACACCTGTTTGCGCACCGCCATGCGAAAGCTGAACAGAATCGCGCAAGCGACAAACACCCAGCCAAAGAATCCCTGAATGGTTTCACCAAACCACCAGCCGTCGGTCTTGGTCATGATCCAGGCCTTGAGCGTGTAGACCATGTAGGGGTCCGCACCCAAATCAAAGGCAGTGACGATCATCGCAGCCAGCAAGGACATGAACACGGCGTCAGACAGGCGTGGCGAGCCGTCCACTGCGCTGCGCCAGACAATCAGATTGCTGATCACATAGCAGGTGTAGCACAGGGCAAACCACATCAGCGGGATCACGACGGGCACATCGCCCAGGCGCCATCCGAGTACGTCGGTGTACACATATCGGCCAAAAAACCAGCCATGCGAAACACCTGTTTGCTCGGCGAACCAGCCGAAGGTCACGGCGATGAGGACAAACTTCAGTGCCGCCCGAATGCCCAGCAAATGGCTGGCATTGGCCCAGCAAAAAGCAAACATCAACACTGAGCTGGCGACGATCGCGACGGTGGTGTCGTTGTTGCTGCGCACGGCCATCGCCACCAGAAATGCGGCGAACAAGGCGTAGCTCAACCTGGGAATATTGACAAGCAGTGATTTCATGGGAGTCCTGTCGAGGTCCCGTCAGGGCGCGAGAAAAACAGACAAAAAATAAGCCCCGCAGAACTTGCAGCGGGGCTTCGCTTAGGTGCGCAGTCTAAACCCAGAACGGCCGCCGACGTCGCGCACGCTGCAGCCCGCGTTGAAGGGGAGGGCTCGGACGCGGCTCTGCCGGTGGCCAATGATCGCGATGTAAAAATACAAGCTTTGGCATAGACTGCATTCCATTTCCATCTGAAAGGCCTTCATGCAATACCGCTCTCTTGGCAACAGCAATCTGCGAGTTTCCGCCCTGTGCCTGGGCACCATGATGTTCGGTGACCAGACCGGTCAAGCCGAGGCCGCCGCCATCGTGGCCGATGCCCACGCCCATGGCGTGAATTACATCGACACGGCCGACGTGTACAGCAAGGGTGGCTCGGAGACCATGGTGGGCGAGCTGCTCAAGGGCCAGCGCCATGACTGGGTACTGGCCACCAAACTCGGCAACAGCATGTCAGACCGGGTGAACGAGGGCCATTACTCGCGATCCTGGATGCTGCGCGAAGTGGCGGCTTCCCTGGCGCGCCTGCAAACGGATTACGTGGACATTCTGTATCTGCACCGCGACTACAACGGCATGAACCTGGAAGAGCCCTTGCGCGCGCTGGACGCGATGCTGCGCGCGGGTCAGATTCGCTATTGGGGGGTGTCCAACTTCCGGGGCTGGCGCATTGCCGAGTTGATGCGTCTGGCCGGGCAGCTTGGCATGCCAGGCCCGGTGGTGTGCCAGCCTTACTACAACCTGCTCAACCGTAACCCTGAGGTGGAGGTGCTGCCAGCCTGCGCGCATTACGGCATTGGTGTGACGCCCTACAGCCCGGTGGCGCGCGGTGTGCTCACCGGCAAATACCCGCCGGGGCAGACGCCAGACCCAAGCAGCCGCGCAGGCCGCGCCGACAAGCGCCTGGCAGAGACCGAGTTTCGGGAAGAGTCGCTGGTGATCGCGCAGCAACTTAAAGTGCATGCCGAGGCCAAAGGCATCAGCCTGGCGCAGTTTGCTTGCAGCTGGGTGCTGGCCAACCCGGTGGTCAGCTCGGTCATTGCCGGGCCGCGCACGCTCAAGCAGTGGCAAGACTACCTGCCCGCGCTCGACTACGTCTTTGCCGAGGAAGATGAGGCACTGGTGGATAGCCTGGTCAGACCGGGCCACCCGTCTACGCCTGGCTATACCGACCCGGCCTATCCGCTCAATGGCCGGGTGCGCCCGGCGCATGCCCCAATGGCCCAGTCTTGAGACAAATACAACGCGTTGGGCGCAACGGCGTTACGCCAGAGGACCAGGTTTACAGCTTGGCCAGCGCACGCTGGAGGCGCTCGTCGGCCTCCTGCGCCATGACGGTGAGCTTCGCGTCGCCCAGGATACGCATCAAACCCGAGGGTGCGGCGAGTTCCACCGAAATCACGCCCGGCGCGACTTCACGGATGACGGCGTTGCACGGCAGCAGACTCGCCACGTCGCTGTTGGCGGTGTAGGCCTCGTAGGCCAGGTTCGGATTGCAGGCGCCAAGAATGATGGTGGGGATGATGTCCTTGCCGGTTTTTTCCTTGATTTTGCTGTGCATGTCGATGCGCGTCAGGATGCCGAAGCCTTCTTCACCCAGCGCCTTGGTTACGCGCTCCACCGCGTGATCGACGGTGCCTTGTATCTCGCGCTTGAAATTGATGCTGTTCATGGAAATCCTCATCGGGTGTGTTGACAAGCGACAAAGCTTAGCACCGCCCAGCCGTCTGTTGTTTCAGTGCTTTCATAGCAGGGTCAGCGAATAGGGGTTTAGTCAAAATATTTGATGAAAATCGACGCTGGCCCCCGTCAACATTAGATGAGGCGCTATCGAAAATGTATATTGCCCGCGCCACGGCGCTGCTGCTGAGCATTGATCGGGGACAGTCGACATCGCGAGCCGGACCCCTGCAAGTCGCGCATAATCGCCGCCCATGGACACCAAATGGCTGGAAGATTTTGTCAGTTTGGCTGAAACCCGCAGTTTCAGCCGTTCCGCGCAATTGCGCCACGTCACGCAGCCGGCGTTTTCGCGGCGCATTCAGTCGCTTGAAACATGGGCCGGCACCGATCTGGTCGATCGAAGCAATTACCCGACCCGTCTCACCCCTGGCGGTGAAACGCTTTATACCCAGTCATTGGAGGTATTGCAGGCCCTGCAAAGCACGCGCGCCATGCTGCGCGGGCATGCCTCAGCCGGGCAGGATGTGATTGAATTTGCCGTGCCGCACACGCTGGCTTTCACGTTTTTTCCGGCCTGGGTGTCGGCCTTGCGGCAACAATTCGGCCCCATCAAGAGCCGCCTGATTGCGCTCAATGTGCACGACGCCGTCATGCGCCTGGTGGAGGGGAGTTGCGACCTGTTGATTGCCTATCATCATCCGTCCCAGCCCTTTCAGCTCGATGCTGATCGCTACGAGATGGTCAGTTTGGGCGAAGAGGTGGTGGCGCCTTATGCCAAACCGGATGCAGACGGTGCGCCGATGTTTCTGTTGCCAGGGCGAGCGGGTCAGCCCTTGCCGTACCTGGGCTACGCGCCTGGCGCTTATTTGGGGCAGATGGTGGACCTGATCCTCAAGCAGTCGGGCACCGCCATTCACTTTGACCGCGTTTATGAGACCGACATGGCGGAAGGCCTGAAGGCGATGGCGCTGGAGGGCCATGGCATTGCTTTTTTGCCTTTTAGTGCCGTCAAGAAAGATTTGTGCGCCAGAAAACTGGTGAGTGCGGTGCCGCTTGACCTGAAAGGTCTGCAGATCACCATGGAGGTACGGCTCTACCGGGAGCGGCCCACGGTCAAGGAAAACGGCAAGCTCGGGGGCCACAGGTCTGCCCCATCAGTTGAGCGCGCGGCCAAGAGTGCGGCGCAAGCCTTGTGGGACTATCTGCTGGCGCAGGGCCGAAAGGATCCGGCCGATGTTGTGCCGCAACAGGTCGATCCCATCGGCTGATTTGGGACAATACCGGCCATGACACAAACCCAGGCTCTCACCATCACCCTGACACGACCCGACGACTGGCATCTGCACGTGCGTGATGGCGACGCCTTGCGCACGGTGGTGCCGCACACTGCCGCCCAGTTTGGCCGCGCCATCATCATGCCCAACCTGCGGCCACCGGTGACCACCACGCAAGCCGCGCTGGCCTACCAAGCGCGCATCCAGGCCGCGGTGCCACCCGGCGTTGAGTTCCAGCCGCTGATGACGCTCTACCTGACCGACAACTTGCCCCCCGACGAAATCAAGCGTGCCTGTGATGCCGGCGTGGTAGCGGTCAAGCTCTATCCGGCGGGCGCCACCACCAACAGCGACGCCGGCGTGACCGACCTGCGTAAGACCTACAAGACGTTGGAGGCCATGCAGCGCGCGGGCCTGCTGTTGCTGCTGCATGGTGAAGTGACCGCGCCCGAGATTGACCTGTTTGACCGCGAGGCGGTCTTCATTGATACGCAGTTGATCCCTTTGCGCCGCGATTTTCCTGAATTGAAAATCGTGTTCGAGCACATCACCACCAAAGAGGCCGCGCAGTACGTTGCCGATGCGGACCGCTTCACCGCCGCCACGCTCACCGCACACCATCTGCTGTACAACCGCAACGCCATCTTTACCGGCGGCATTCGCCCGCATTACTACTGTTTGCCGGTGTTGAAGCGGGAAGTTCACCGCCAGGCCCTGCTCGCCGCGGCCACCAGCGGCTCGAACAAGTTCTTTTTGGGCACCGACAGCGCGCCGCATGCGGCCCACCTGAAAGAGAACGCTTCGGGCTGCGCTGGCTGCTACACGGCGCACGCCGCCATGGAGATGTATGCCGAGGCGTTTGATTCGGTGGGTGCGCTGGACAAGCTGGAGGCTTTTGCCAGCTTCCATGGCGCCGATTTTTATGGCTTGCCGCGCAACGCTGGCACCATCACGCTGAATCGCGAGGAGTGGACGCCGCCCGAGCGTTTTGCTTTTGGCGACGCCGAGCTCAAGCCTTTGGGCGCGGGCGAAACGCTGCCGTGGAGGCTTGTATGAGTGCACGCGAGGCGCGACGGCCAGAACCGCAAATTGCCTTGCTGATTGACGCGGACAACTCGCCTGCGGCCAAGATCGACGCGATCCTGACCGAGCTTTCCACCTTTGGCGTGACCAACGTGCGCCGAGCCTATGGCAACTGGAAAAAGAACGAACTCAAGGGCTGGGAGGAAAAACTGCACGAGCACGCTATCCGTCCTATGCAGCAGTTTGACTATTCAAAGGGCAAGAATGCCAGCGACATGGCGATGGTGATCGATGCGCTGGAACTGCTGTACACCGATCAGCCGGATGCGTTCGGCATCGTTTCGTCGGATGCAGATTTCACGCCCCTGGTGATGCACTTGCGCGCCAAGGGGGCGGCAGTTTACGGATTTGGCGCCCAGAAAACGCCCGAGCCCTTTGTCAATGCATGCTCCCGATTCCTGTACCTTGACCGTCTGGGTGCTGTCGATGGCATTGATATGCCTGTCGCGACCGCCCCCGCTGTTTCGACGGAGGTCGGCGCAGCCCCGGCCAAACTGTCGCAGCCCTTGCGCGTGCCCACTGAACAACTGCGAAAAGACACCAAGCTTCTCAGCTTGCTCCGGGGCGCCGTCATTGCGTGCGAGGACGAAGATGGCTGGGCAGGGGTCGGTCCGGTGGGTACGCACATCGGCAACAAAGCCTCGTTCGACTCGCGCAACTATGGCTATGCCACACTGAGCAAGCTGTTGGCCGCAACAGGTGTCTTCGACCTGCGTGACGAAGGAACGTCCAGAGTCAGTGTGCGCGACAAGCAGCATTTTCTGGCGTTGGCCGTGACATGAACGGCCTGCCCGCTGCGGTGTCAGCGGTAGGCGACATTGACTGGGCCGCGCCCTGGCTCGCGCCGTGGCGGGCAGCGGGCGAGGCGCTGGCACAGCGTGTACGAGAGGGGGAACCCCAGCCCGGGGCCTTGAATCTAGCCGCGCGATCGCTGGCGCGGTTCCCGGTGCGCTTCGTGCCACAAAGCGAGCTACCCACCGGCGTTGCCTACGAACAGCACATTTTCGGCACGGGGCGGGTGCCGACACGCGACGGCTTGCATGATTTCTTCAATGGCTTGTGCTGGCTGCAGTTTCCGTTGACGAAGAAGCGGCTCAACGAACTGCAGGCCGCGCAGATTGCGCACAGCGGTATCCAGCCGGTGCGTGGGCCAGCGCGTGACGGTTTGACGGTGTTTGACGAGAACGCCGCCATCCTGCAGGCGCCGGATGTTTTGTGGGATGCGCTGGTGTGCAAAGACTGGCAGCGCCTGTTTGTTGAACTGCGCCCGCTGTGGCGAGAGGCGCAACTGCTGCTGTTCGGGCACGCCTTGCTGGAAAAGCTGGTTGCACCAAGAAAAGCGATCACAGCCCACGTCTACCGGGTGCGCATAGCTAGTCATTTAATAGCGGACATCGACGCCTGGCTGGCGCAGGATCTCACTGCCGACGAATTGGCGGGCAAACCATTTGCCCACCTGCCGGTGCTTGGCGTGCCCGGCTGGTGGGCGGGCAATGACGACCCGGCGTTTTATGCGGACGCCGGTGTGTTCCGTGTGCCCCAAACCGGGCGCGCTGGGTCGACCGGAGTCGCTCTTGAATGCCCGTAAACTTCATGGG
Organism: Rhodoferax ferrireducens; assembly: GCF_049302455.1. Classification (GTDB taxonomy): domain Bacteria; phylum Pseudomonadota; class Gammaproteobacteria; order Burkholderiales; family Burkholderiaceae_C; genus Rhodoferax; species Rhodoferax ferrireducens_B. The sequence continues at coordinate 29,271 of NZ_JBAQMD010000067.1, forward strand.
CCATTGCGGCGCGAAGTCTTGAAATCGGACTCCGCGCCCCTAACATCGGTGCCAATGGTTCGCTGGTTTTGAACCGTATTTGAAAGAAATCATGAAACGTATTCTCTTGTTTGTTTTGACCAATGTCGCCGTGGTCGCGGTGTTGGGCATCGTGGCCAGCCTGCTCGGCGTCAACCGTTACCTGACCCCGGCCGGGCTCGACTTGGGTTCCTTGCTCGGCTTCGCCATGGTCATTGGTTTTGGCGGCGCCATCATTTCGCTGTTGATCAGCAAGCCGATGGCCAAATGGACCACGGGCGTGCGCATCATCAGCCAGCCGCAAAACGTCGACGAGGCCTGGATTGTGGAGACCGTGCGCAAATTGGCCGACACCGCTGGCATTGGTATGCCGGAAGTGGGTATTTTTGACGGTGCGCCCAATGCCTTCGCCACCGGAGCGTTCAAGAACTCGGCGCTGGTGGCTGTGTCTACCGGCTTGCTGCAGGGTATGACGCGTGAAGAGATCGAGGCCGTGATCGGCCACGAAATTGCCCACGTTGCCAATGGCGACATGGTCACCATGGCCCTGATTCAAGGCGTGATGAACACCTTTGTGGTGTTCCTGAGCCGCGTTATCGCCTTTGCCATTGACGGTTTCCTGCGCAAAGGCGACGAGCGCTCCAGCGGCCCCGGCATTGGCTACATGATCACCACCGTCGTGCTTGACATCGTGCTCGGTTTTGCGGCCGCCATCGTAGTGGCCTGGTTCTCCCGTCACCGTGAATTCCGGGCCGACGCCGGCGCTGCCAAGCTCATGAATCGCAAGCAGCCGATGATCAACGCGCTGGCGCGGCTCGGTGGCATGACGCCGGGCGAGTTGCCCAAGAGCATGGCGGCCATGGGTATTGCGGGTGGTATTGGCAAGCTGTTTTCGACCCACCCGCCGATTGAAGAGCGCATCGCGGCTTTGCAAAACGCGCCGCTGTGAGATTTTTGGCTCATTAAACTCGGCGCATGGAACTCTCTACCTGGTTGACTTTTTTCGCCGCCTCGTGGGCCATCAGCATCTCGCCTGGGCCGGGCGCCATTGCCTCGATGAGCGCTGGCTTGAACCATGGTTTCAAGCGCGGCTACGTCACCATTTTTGGCCTGGTGCTGGGCATCTGGACCCAATTGCTGATTGTCGGTGTGGGTTTGGGCGCGCTGGTGGCGGCGTCCAGCACCGCGTTTACCGTCGTCAAGTGGCTGGGCGTGGCGTATCTGGTGTGGCTGGGCATTGCGCAGTGGCGCGCCCCGGCACGTCCCATGGTGGCGCCGTCTGATTCCGGCGTGTTTGTCAGCCGGCGCTCGATGATTCTGCGCGCCTGGATGATCAATGTGGTCAACCCCAAGGGCACGGTGTTTCTGTTGGCGGTGGTGCCGCAGTTCATGAATTTGTCGCAGCCGCTGCTGCCGCAGTACCTGACCATTGGTGCCACGCTGGCGTTCACCGACATGGTGGTGATGGCCGGTTACACCGCGTTGGCGGCCAAGGTGCTGGGGGCCTTGAAAGACCCGTCGCACATCCGCGCCATGAACCGCACCTTTGGCAGCTTGTTTGTGCTGGCCGGCTCGCTGCTGGCGCTGTTCAAACGGGCAGTCTGATAGAAACAATCCCCCCCGTCATCCGAGCCACCTCCCGCCGCATCGGAGTTCTCAAGCCATTTCAGGCTGTAGCCCTCATCCAATAAGCGCTATGCGCTATTAAATTAATAGCATTTAACAATGTTCATCGCGACGGCTTCGGCCATCTTGATGCCATCCACCCCGGCTGACAATATGCCACCGGCGTAGCCCGCGCCTTCGCCCCCCGGGTACAAACCTTGCGTGTTAATACTCTGAAAATCGTCCCCTCGCGGCATGCGCAAGGGCGACGAGGTGCGGGTTTCCACGCCCGTCAACACCGCATCCGGCATGTCAAAGCCCTTGATCTTCTTGCCAAATGCCGGCAGGGCCTCGCGCAGGGCGGCAATCGCATAGTCGGGCAGGGCCTGGTGCAAGTCGCCCAGTTTCACGCCCGGTTGGTAAGACGGCAACACCGAGCCCAAGGTGGTAGAGGCCCGGCCCTGAATGAATTCACCGACCAGTTGTCCCGGCGCTTCGTAATTGCTGCCGCCCAGCACATAAGCGCCTGATTCCAGTTGGCGTTGCAGATTGATGCCCGCCAGTGGGTGTGTGGCCTTGGGGTATTGCAGTTTCAGACGCTGCGACCCTTCAAAATAACGCGCTCCGGCTGCCGTGCCAAACGCTTGCACAAACGCGGCTTCATCCTGGCAAAAGTCCGTGGGCTCAATGCCCACCACCAGGCCCGCATTGGCGTTGCGTTCGTTGCGCGAGTACTGGCTCATGCCGTTGGTGACCACCCGGCCCGGCTCCGAAGTGGCTGCCACCACGGTGCCGCCAGGGCACATGCAAAAGCTGTACACCGCGCGGCCGTTTTGCGCGTGGTGCACCAGTTTGTAGTCGGCCGCGCCCAGGCTGGGGTGGCCGGCGTGGCGGCCCCAGCGGGCCCGGTCGATCACGCTCTGCGGATGCTCAATGCGAAAGCCGACCGAGAACGGTTTGGCATCCATGGCGACGCCGCGCTCATGCAGCATGGCAAAGGTGTCGCGCGAGCTGTGGCCCAGCGCCATGACCACCTGGTCAGCGCGCAGGTCGTAACTTTGTCCGGTCGATTGATCCAGCACGGTCAGGCCGCGCACATGCCGACCCTGTGGGCCGTCTTCTACCAGCACGTCGGTCACGCGCTGTTCAAAGCGAATCTCGCCGCCGAGCGAGATGATCTGGGCGCGCAGGTTTTCCACCACCTTGACCAGCTTGAAGGTGCCAATGTGCGGATGCGACTCCACCAGAATCTCGGGCGGCGCACCGGCCTTGACAAATTCGGTCATCACCTTGCGCCCCAAATGACGCGGGTCCTTGATCTGGCTATAGAGCTTGCCATCCGAGAACGTGCCCGCGCCACCCTCGCCAAACTGCACATTGGATTCGGGGTTGAGCACATGCTTGCGCCACAGACCCCAGGTGTCCTGGGTGCGCTCACGCACTTTTTTGCCGCGCTCCAGCACGATCGGCTTGAAGCCCATCTGCGCCAGCGTGAGCGCGGCAAAAATGCCGCACGGGCCAAAGCCCACCACCACCGGGCGCAGGGCCAAATTCGCGGGGGCTTGCGCCACCAGCCGATAGCTCATGTCGGGCGTGGATTGGATGTGCGGGTTGGCCGCATGCTGCTGCAGCACCGGGCCCTCTTGCGCCGGTTCAAGCAGCGCCACATCCACGATATAAACCACCCGCACCTGCGCTTGGCGGGCGTCAAAACTGCGTTTGAAAATGTGCCACTGGGCTAGCTCATTGGTCGCAATGCCCAGGATTTTCAGGATGAGTGCCTGCAGGTCGTCAGGCGTGTGGTCAAGCGCGAGCTTGAGCTCAGAGAGTCGGATCATGGTGAGGGCCAATTGGCTTGTGTCTATCAAGCAGAAGCCGCCCATTTTACCGGCTGCACTTGGGCAGCCCGTGATCGCGAAGAGGATCAGGCCGGCAAAAAGCCCTCGATCGACAGGTAGCGCTCGCCGGTGTCGTAGTTGAAGCCCAAAACGGTGGCACCCGCCGGCAGGTCGGGTAATTTTTGGGCAATGGCGGCCAGTGTGGCGCCGCTTGAGATGCCGACCAGAATGCCCTCTTCACGGGCACAGCGCCGGGCCATTTCACGGGCGGGTTCGGCATCCACTTGAATCACCCCATCGAGCAACTCGGTACGCAGGTTTTTGGGGATAAAGCCCGCGCCAATGCCCTGAATCGGGTGCGGTGCGGGCGCGCCGCCTGAGATCACCGGCGACGCCAGTGGCTCCACCGCGTACACCTTCAAGTCAGGCCACAGGGCTTTCAAGACCTGGGCGCAACCGGTCAGGTGGCCGCCCGTGCCCACGCCGGTGATCAGCGCGTCAAGGCCATTGGGAAAGTCGGCCAGAATTTCCTGCGCCGTCGTGTTCGCGTGGGCGTCGATATTGGCCGGGTTCTCAAATTGTTGCGGCATCCAGGAATTGGGCGTGGCCGCGACCAACTCTTGCGCGCGGGCAATCGAGCCTTTCATGCCTTTTTCACGCGGCGTCAGGTCAAACGATGCCCCATAGGCCAGCATCAGGCGGCGGCGCTCGATCGACATGCTGTCGGGCATCACCAGAATCAATTTGTAGCCCTTGACGGCGGCCACCATGGCCAGACCGATGCCGGTGTTGCCGGAGGTCGGCTCGATGATGGTGCCCCCAGCCTTGAGTTCACCGCTTCGCTCCGCCGCCTCCACCATCGCCAGCGCAATGCGGTCCTTGATCGAGCCGCCTGGGTTGCTGCGCTCGGACTTGATCCATACGTTGTGGCTTTTGCCAAACAGGCGATTGATGCGCACGTGCGGCGTGTTGCCAATGGTTTGCAGGATGTTGTCGGCTTTCATGGGCGGCTCCTTGGGTGGGTGAGATGACGATAGGCAAGGTGTCATTCTCAACTACTTCAACGATCGGTTCCACTATAAGCTTATCAATTGCAGTGATAATCAAAGCGTGAAGCCCGCCAGACTGCCGCTGGTGCAAGCCGCAAGGACGACGCGCAAGCGTCGGGTGGAAACACCGCACTGGAGGAACGTCCGGACTGCATAGGGCAGCGTAGCAGCTAACGGCTGTCCACTGAAATGCGCGCACGCAAGTGCGCGTTATAAGGTGAGGATCAGAGCAACAGAGACGAGCCGATTAAGTTCGGGTGAAACGGGCAATCTCTACGCGCAGCAATACCAAGTAGGCCAGCGTTGATGGGGCCCCCAGAGCTGGCGGGTAGGTAGCACCGAGCGGTTGGGTGACCAACCGCCCAGATTAATGGCAGTCACAGGGTGGGCAACCATCCTGCACAGAATCCGGCTTATCGGTGGGCTTCACACTTTTTTCCAGCGCTGTGCTGGAGTGACCCGGGGCATTAACCCCGGGCCAGCACAGCTTGGCCCAGTGCAAAGACGGAGTTGGGCACACTGCGCTGCACAGACTCCTGTTTGGGCTTCTTGAACACGCCCCGGTTGGGCGCCGGTTCTTCTTCAATCCGAACCCCTTTGGCCAGTTGCCCGAGCGCCAGACTGCGCAAGGTGACCGACTTCATGTAGTCCATCATTTTGGTGTTCAAGCTGTCCCACAGATCCTGTGCCATGTCCTTGCCCGCGCTGCTTGAGGCAGTCTTCGCGTGGCGAGGGGTGTCTTTCGTGCTGCGATCGGTATCGTCTTCAACGGCACCAATGATGTCAGCGACTGTGATGCGGTCAGCCTGCTGCCCCAGCGCGTAACCACCGCCGGGTCCACGCGTGCTGGCCACCAAGCCGTGCTGGCGCAGCTTGCTGAACATTTGCTCCAGGTACGAGAGCGAAATCTGCTGCCGCACCGCAATGTCGGATAGGGGGACCGGTCCCAATTTTTCGCGTAGCGCCACGTCAATCATCGCTGTGACGGCAAATCGGCCTTTGGTACTGAGTCGCATGATTATTCTCCTATTTTGATCACATGGTATGACACAAGCAACACTATAAAGTTCCAATCACTTCGTGTAAATTCGTATTTGTGACAATTTAACTTCGAGAAAAGCGAATAATGTTCATGGGATGGCAAACACGCGATCCGTGTCGGCCAGAGCAAGACGATGGTTAAAGTTGGAGACGAACGAATGAATTTCAAGCACTTGTACTATTTCTGGGTCACGGCCAAGGCCGGCGGCATCATGCGCGCGGGTGAGCAACTGCACACCACGCCGCAAACCCTGTCCGGCCAGATCAAGCTGCTCGAAGAGCGGCTCGGGCGCAAACTCTTCCGCAAAAGCGGTCGCCAGTTGGAGCTGACCGAGGACGGTCGGCTGGCGTTGGACTATGCCGAGCAGATATTCACGCTGGGCGCTGAACTGGAGGCCGCCGTGCGCCAGGCCCGCGGGGGGCGGCGGGTGCTGGATTTTCGGGTTGGGGTGGCTGATTCGGTCGCCAAGTCGGTGGTTTACCGTCTGCTGGAGCCAGCCCTGTTGGTGAAGGAGCCGGTCAAGCTCATTTGCAGCGAAGGCAAGTTTCCCGATCTGCTGGCGCAATTGGCCTTGCACCGCCTGGATCTGGTGATCGCCGACGAACCGCTGCCCCGGCGCATCAGCGTCAAGGCCTTCAGCCACCCGCTGGGCAGCAGCAGCATGAGTTTCTTCTGCGCGCCGACGCTCAAGTCCCAACTGCACGGCGCCTTTCCAAAATGTCTGAACGACATGCCGATGTTGATGCCGGGTAACTCCGTCTCGGTGCGTCAACAACTGGAGGGCTGGCTAACCCGGCACCAGTTGCATCCGCAGGTGATTGGCGAGTTCGATGACGCTGCCTTGCTGAAAGCGTTTGGACGCGAGGGGCGCGGCGTTTTCATGGCGCCCACGGTGCTGGAAGCCGAGACGGTGGCACAGTTTGGTGTCGATGTGATCGGCCGCAGCGATGAACTGGTGGATGAATTTTTTGCGGTGTCGGTGGAGCGGCGCATCACGCACCCGTGTGTGCTGGCCATCACCGACGCGGCGCGCGATCGGCTGTTCAGCGCCGTCTAGAACCGCTCATGCGCCTGCAGGTAGCGCCATTGCCCAGGGGGCAGGTGCGTCATCGATACCCGCCCGATGCGCAGGCGTTTCATGCTCACAATCTGCAGCCCCAAACGCTCGCACAGGTAGGCGATCAGGCCCGGGTGCGAACCTTTGAGGGCAAAACGCAGCTTCGATGAGGTCTCGCCGGTGCTGTTGAGACTGACTTTGACCGCTGGCAGCGGCTGGCCGTCCACCGCCAGCCCCTGGTTGATGCGCTGCAGGCTCTGCGCTGGCACCTCGCCCGCCACCTCCACAATCACCTCCTGCTCCATCAACTGAGCGTCTTCGGTGAGTTTGCGCAGCACGCGCCAGTCCTGGGTGAACACCACCAGGCCGCTGGCGGCGGTTTCCAGCGGCACGCAAGCCGTGAGCTTGGCAAAGTGGCGCTTGAGCAGTCGCACGCCCGACGCGTCATCGCTGGCGTGCGTGGCGGCGCTGAGCAATTGCTGCGCCGGTTTGACGTGACGATTGGCCTGGCCGGGCGCGGCCATGGCATCGAACCCGGGCGGCTTGTGCAGCAGCAAAGTGATGGCTGAGAGCTCCAGCAGGCTGGCGTCGGGGTCAATTTCGACCCGCTGGTCAGAGACCCGGACCATCGGTTCTTCCACCACTTGCCCGTTCACGCTGACCCAGCCGCCTTCAATGTACTGTTCGGCCTCGCGGCGCGAGCAGGGCACCATTTCAGCGACGCGCTTGGCCAGGCGCTCACCCTCGCGCGGCGCCGGGGGAACAGGTTTTTTAGCGTGAATCATGGCGGCATGTTAACCGTGCCTGCCGCCTTACCAGCTCAGCGGGTCCAGGCGGTAAAACTGGGCCAGTTCGCGGTACAGCGCCGGGTGTTCATCTGCCATGCGCTGCGGCTGCTCGAAGAACACCTCCGAGATCACGGCGAAAAATTCCGCCGGGTCGGTGGCGCCATAGTCGCTGAACAAAGACGCCTCGTCCGGTGAGGCCCGGGTTCTCAGCGCGTCAAACTCGGCCCCCAGCACCTGCGACCAGCGCGCGTAGTGCGCGCGCCGCGCCAGCAGGGGGGCGCCATTGGCGGGGCCGGTTTCCTGATCAAGCTGATGGGCAAATTCATGGATCGCCACGTTTTCGCCATCGGTGGGCGTAGCGGCCCCTGCGAGCGTGTCCTGCCACGACAGGATTACCTGGCCCTCGGACCAGGATTCGCCGGACAGGACCTGGCGTCCCTGGTGAGCGACACCGATGTCGTCCGTGTGCGCCTGATGGACCACGAAGCTGCCGGGGTAGACCAGGATTTGGCGCAGATTGGGGTAGTAATCGCCGGGGCGATTGAGGATCAGCAGGCAGGCTTGGGCTGCAATGGTGACCCGCATCTCGTCGGTGATTTCCAGCCCATCACAGCCAATGAAGGCCTTCTCGGTCACAAACACCTGGATGTGGCGCTTGAGCTGGAGTTGCAGGTCGGCGGGCAGCGCGCGCACATAGGGCACGCGCCGCTTCAGGATGTCACGCCAGGCGGCAGGAAACGCACGGGCACGAATTTTCTGGCGCTTGCGCTCGGTCAGATACGGTTTACCCAGCAGCCAGAGGATAAAAAGCAGGGCCAGGCAGGTAACAAGGAGTATGGGCAAGGGTCGGTTCTCAGGGGCAGCGTGCAACAGGCTGGTAGCTGGGGTTGAGGCACGCTGTTTTCAATCCTCAAGCGCCGTTGGCGCTTGTCAGGACAGCGCGGCTTCAATGCGCGCCACATGGGCCATGAGCGAGCGCTTGGCCACCGGCCACATGCGCGGGGGAACGTCGTCGTAGACCTGCGCGACCCAGTCGTCCAGTGTGCCTTGCGGCTGTGCCTGCATCGCCTGCACGATTTTGGCTTCGCGCTGCAGGCGATGTGCTTTCAGACGCGCAATGGCCCCGGCTGCTTCGCCGTCAAAACCGCCGATCACGTAGCCATGGGCGGGCAGGATGAATTCGAGCTGGTGTTGCTCGCAGGCGGCGCTCAAAATGTCCAGCGAGTCAAGGTAGGCCGTCATGTCGCCATCGGGCGGATCAATCACCGTGGTGCTGCCGCTCAGGATGTGGTCGCCGCTGAACAGCAAACGGTCTTCCAGCAAGACCAGACACAGATGGTTGGCAGCGTGGCCGGGGGTATGAATCACCTTGAGCGTGTGGTCTGAAATATATGACGAATCAGCCTCTAGCCCCCGTGGAATAAGCGTGAGCAGCTCATTATTTAATAGTACTCTGTCGGGCGTGAATACACTGTGGGCGCGGGCCGTCGGCGCGCTGGGCAGGCCCAGGATCGGCGGGGACGGCTGGCCGTGCTGCCGGCACAGCGCCTGCAAGGGCAGGGCGCCCGGGGCGTGGTCCGGGTGCGAATGGGTGCACACGATCATGCGGATGTCGCCGCCGGCCGCGCGCCACAGTTTTTCAAGGTGATCCGGGTCGGCCGGACCGGGGTCGATCACGAGGTAGCCGGTCGCCGGGTCGCCCACCAGATAGCTGTTGGTGCCGGGCCCGGTCATGGCGCCAGGGTTGGGCGCGGTCAGGCGCAGCACGTTCTTCAAGAGTGCCACCGGCTGCTCGGTCTGCCAGTCCAACGGGTGCACGACTTGCCCATCCGGGCAGACCAGCGCCAACTCGCCAAACGGGAGCTCATGCTCCATGAAGCGGACCTCGCACCCGCCCAGCAGGCCGGCGCGCGGACAGCAAGTCCACAGCGGCCGCTCGTTCACAGAACAGGCTTGCAGCACTGCGTCCACGCTGGCGTAGTGCAGCAGCCGCTCCAGCGTGCGGATGGTCGGGTAGATGATAAAAAACTGGCCCGCTGCGTGCCGCGCCAGCGCGTCAACGGGGCGCACCCAGACCGGCTCGAATTGCTCGCTCTCGTCGGCCACCGGCGTCTGCCCCTCGGGCATGCGGGCGACCAGAAACGGCACGTCAAAGCGGCGCGGCAGGTCGCGGTCGGTGATCCAGTGCGCCAGCACAAACACCTCGTCGGCCGCAAGCAGCAGGCCGCGGGTCTGGCATTGGGCCGTGAAGGGGCGGGCGCGGCTCAAGGCGGCGATATCGTGGTGGTCGGCGTGCGCGCCATCGGCCCGGCGCGCCAGCAGCACCCCCAGCTCCTCAAAACTCTCGCGGATGGCGGCAATCGCCTGCGTCAGGTGCAGGTCGCTCTGGCTGGCGCGGCGCCGAGCCTGGGCGTGGCTGGCGCTGTCGAGCGCGTCCACGCCGCCACCGGGGAACACGTAGGCGCCCGGCACAAAACTGGCTGTCGTGGAGCGTCGTGTCATCAGCACTTCCAGCCCATCGGGTGTGTCGCGCAGCAACAGCACGGTCGCGGCCGGGCGGGTCGGCGCGGGTGGGCGCGCGGGGTGCAGGAGTTGGGAGGGGCGTGGCATCTGGTAATTTTGCAACGAAACCTGGGGCGAGCCGCTTGCATAATTCGAAATGACCCATCAGGCGGGGCTGGCATCACCCGTGCAACCAGGAGAACACCCCATGGATATTCAGGCGCTTCAATCGACCTTGCGCGAGTTCGCTGCCGCGCGCCACTGGCAGCCGTTTCATACCCCCAAGAACCTGAGCACTGCGCTGATGGTGGAGGCGGCAGAGCTGGCCGAAATATTTCAATGGATGACGTCTGAAGAATCGCAGGCGGCGCATCTTTATCCCGCGATGAAAGAGCGGATTGCGGACGAAGTGGCCGATGTGCTGCTGTACCTGCTGCAGCTTGCCGATCATTGCGCTATCGACATGCCAGGCGCTGTGGCGAACAAGCTGGTCAAAAATGCCATCAAATATCCTGCGGTGAACCCAAGCCGCAAGCGCGCCAAGGCATCAGAGTCCGCCATTCCCGTGGCGACAACAGTTGTTGCAGAACCTGTCAGACCAACCGCTGATGCAAAAGAGGGGCAGTCTGCCGCACCAACCCATGTGCTCGTGGATTGGGAAAACGTGCAGCCAAAGGACCAGGACATTCAGACTCTGGTGCCGCCAGTGACCGACGTCTGGTTGTTTCACGGCCCCAGTCAGAAAAATGTGTCAGCCGACCAAGCCCTGTTTGGTCAGCGCGCGACCCTAGTTCCGATTGCACGGGCCGGCAAGAACGCGCTGGATTTTCATCTGTCCTTTTATATGGGCTACATCGCATCTCGCAGCCCGCAAGCCAATTTTGTCGTGATCTCCAATGACAAGGGCTATTTGCCCATGCTGGAGCACGCCCAAAGCCTGGGCTTTTCGGCGCGGCAGATCGGGTTTGTGAAAGCGCATGCGGCGGTCAAAAAGGTGGCACCGGGCAAGACAAGGGCCAAGGCGCCGACCATTGGCTTGAGCGCGATCGCAAAGGAATCAAGCGCCAAGACTGCGTCATTGACTCGGCAGCAGAAAGTCCACGCGCCCATGGCCGCCAAAAGGCCAGCCGCGGTCAAAACAGCGCCATTGACCCCACGGGTCACGCAGGCCAGCTCGAAAAAAGCCGTGCAAACCGCTGAGCCTGCCCCGGTCAAGAAAACCGCTCCAGTCAACAAAGCACCTGCTGCCAGGAAGACACAGGCCAGCGGCGCCGCGACCCCTGCGCCCGCAAAGCGCTCCAATCAAAGGCAAAGGCCCGCCAGCCAAGTGCCAAAGGCCAGAAACATCGCGGGCATCGCCGAGTTCCTGACGGCTCGCCGGATCGCAGCACCACCGCCTGAAGCCCATGCCCCTGAAATCCGCAAGCAGCCCAGCCTCACCTTTGATTTGGACAAGGCCGTGCGCCACGTTCAGGCAAGTCTGCAAAGGTCGGCCAACAAGCCGACCCGAAAAGCCAGGTTGTTGGCTGCGGTCACATCCTTGCTCAATGAGTCAAGCTCCGATGCGGCCATCGTGACCGATGTGTTGGCAAAGCTGGTGAGTCGTGGTTTTGTGCGGCTGGATGAAAAGGGTGGGGTGCATTTCAACCCATGAGCTTGCGTTGGGATGCACTGCGTGCCTCACTTGAAATGGCTGGCTCGCCAGAGCGGGCACGTCCGGTAGCCGCGGCGTAGATAATTGCCCCCATGCGAATCCCCTTTACCAAAATGCAAGGTGCCGGCAACGATTTTGTGGTGCTTGATGAGACTCAAGGCCGCTTTGGCTTGAGCACCGCGCACTATCGCTTGCTGGCGGATCGCCACTTTGGCGTCGGTGCCGACCAGATTTTGACGGTGCGCCCTTCTCCGGCGCCGGGCATTGATTTTGAGTACCTCATTCACAACGCCGATGGCGCCGAGGTCGAGCAGTGCGGCAACGGGGCGCGCTGCTTTGCGCGCTTCGTGCGTGATCAGGGCCTGACAGCCAAGGACGCGATCCGGGTGCAGACCCGAGGCGGCGTGATTGAGCCGCAACTTAACCCCGATGGCCGCGTCACGGTGAACATGGGGGCGCCGGTGTTTGAGCTGGCCGAGATCCCGTTTGATGCCACCGGTCTGCAGCCGCAAACTTCGGGTTTATGGCAAAAATGGCCTCTAGCCCTCGTGGATGCTGGGCATGCAGCTACTGTTTATGTAGCAGTGGTGTCGATGGGCAACCCGCACGCGGTGCAGGTCGTGGACGATGTCGACACAGCGCCGGTGCTGTTGCAAGGCCCTTTGATTGAACACCATGCCAGTTTCCCGAAGCGGGTGAATGCCGGTTTCATGCAGATCGTGGACCGCAGCCACATCCTCCTGCGCGTTTACGAGCGCGGCACCGGCGAAACCCTGGCCTGCGGCTCCGGCGCCTGCGCGGCGGTGGTGACCGGCATCCGGCTCGGGCTGCTCGACGACACGGTGAATGTCCAGACCCACGGCGGCACATTGACCATTTCCTGGGCGGGCGCCACGGCGCCGGTACTGATGACCGGGCCCGCCACCCCAGTTTTTCACGGTGAAATCAACCTACCCGACAACCTATGACTACTCCATTCACCAACCCCATTACCGAAGACGACATTGCCAACTACCTGGCCAATACGCCCGACTTTTTTGAGCGCCACGCCGAGTTGCTGGCCGCCGTGCAGCTCAACAGCCCGCACAGCAACCGGGCCGTGAGTCTGCAGGAGCGCCAGGCGCAGATGCTGCGCGAGAAGATCAAGATGCTGGAGCATCGCTTGATGGACATGATGCGCAATGGCCATGACAACATGCTGTTGACCGACAAACTGCTGCAATGGGCTTGCAGCCTGTTCCTGGCGACGGATCCCTTGGCCTTGCCGGGTGAGATGGCAACCGAAATCCAGGACCAGTTTGCGGTGCCGCAAGCCGGGATCAAAGTGTGGGACGTGGCGCCGCAGTTTGCCCAGGCCGACTTTGCGCAAGGCGTGAGCGATGATGCCAAGCTGTTCGCGTCGTCACTGACGGAGCCGTTTTGTGGCGTCAACACCGGTTTTGAAGTCGTCAACTGGCTGGCGGACCCGCAGGCCGCCGCGTCGCTGGCGATTTTGCCCTTGCGCAGCGGGCCGCTGGGCAGCACGGCACCGGCTTTTGGCCTGCTGGTGCTGGCCTCACCGGACGCGCAGCGCTTCAACAGCACCATGGGCACTGACTTGCTGGCGCGCATTGCCGAACTGGCCAGTGCCGCGCTGTCCAAATTGCGCTAAGCAGCGTTTGCATTTGATGGCTGCGCCGGGATTGACTGGGTTGGCATGTTGAACGTTCTTTCCCCCACTCACTCCCCCAACCCCTCTCTCGCCCCACCGGGCGAAAGAGGGGAGCCCCATGTGGCCGCGTGTTGGAAGGTGGGAAATCTGCGCTTCACCGCGCGCTGGCCTCAAAGTGAATGCAACCCAGCGACCAGTCGCCATAGCCAAATTCAGCGTCGCATCAGTTGGCCTATCCTGGGTTTCCCGGTCTGCCGCCCAGAAACGGCCCACTCATATCAAGCGGTGCCTCAACGCCAATTGGCCTCAAGCGGCTTGCAGCAAATCGAAAACCCGCCCCTTCAGTTTGATGGCAACGCGCCCAAGCGCACCTTTTTCCCACCTTCAAAGACACGGCCACATGTGGCTGTTAGCTCCCCTTTCCGCCCCGGCGGGGGTGGAGAGGGGTCGGGGGAGAGGGGGGGAATACAACGCATAAAAAATAGAAATGCTGCTCATAACAACGTGATTCGATCAATCGGCATCGACCACGAGGGTCAAGAAATATCCCAAACATCGGAGCGAAATATTCACTCGCCGCCGCGCGTAGCAGCGAAAGGCGTGCAATGACGAACGTGCCCTATAACCGCGCAATTGCCGCTGCGACGGGTAACCAGCGACAAGGCACAGTTCCCGCAGAGGTCAACGCAGGGACGGGTTTGATTGAACGTTACCTCGAACACGTGCGCGTTGAAAAACGCCTGGCGCAGCGCACGGTCGAGTTGTATGCGCTGGACCTGCAGAAGCTGTCCCAGCATGCCGCGCAGGCAGAGGTCGAACTACTTCAGGTTCAAAACACCCACGTCCGGCGCTGGGTGGCCCAAATGAATGCCGGCGGGCGCAGTGGCCGCGGCATTGCCCTGATTCTGTCGGGCTGGCGCGGCTTCTACGTCTGGCTGGGGCGCGAAGGCCTGATCAGCAGCAACCCGGTGCAGGATGTGCGCGCGCCCAAGGCGGGCAAGCCGCTGCCAAAAGCCCTGAGTGTGGACCAGGCCGTTCAACTGGCCAGCTTTGCGAGCGGCAGCAACGACCCGTGGCTGGAAGCGCGCGACGCCGCCATGGTGGAGCTGCTGTATGGCGCTGGCCTGCGGGTGGGCGAGTTGACCGGACTGGACACGGTGGCCAGTAGCAGCGCACGCGGCTGGATCGATTTGCAGGGTGGTGAAGCCCATGTGCTGGGCAAGGGCGGCAAACGGCGCAGCGTGCCGGTGGGTGCCAAAGCGGTGCTTGCCATCACCCACTGGCTGGCGCTGCGCGATCAGGCGCTGACGCACGCCAGGGCGGGGCAACCGGGGCCTGACGGCGGCGTTCAAACCGCTTTGTTCATTGGCCGCAATGGCACCCGCTTGAGCGCCCAATCGATCTGGCAGCGCCTGCGCCAACGCAGCCTGCAGGCGGGATTGACGACACCGGTGCATCCACACATGCTGCGCCACTCGTTTGCCAGCCATCTGTTGCAGTCCAGCAGCGATTTGCGCGCGGTGCAGGAGTTGCTGGGCCACGTTAGCATCACCACGACGCAGGTCTACACCCGGCTCGACTTCCAGCATTTGGCCAAGGCGTACGATGCGGCTCATCCGCGGGCGAAAATCAAGGGGGCGACCCCAAAATAGGGCGCATTTTCCATCATCGACAGAAAGGTAATCCATGCGTAGCCAAATCACCGTTTTATTGGACAAAGGGGTTCAATTGCAGTTCAACGTGGGCGAGACCCCGATGGCGCCCGATGTGGCACGCAACTGGCTTGACGCCCAGTTCACCGCGCTCGACTGCGAGCCGCTGCGCGCCAGCGGTAAGGTGTTGACCGCAGACAAGGTGCTGCGGGTGACCGAAGCTGCCGGTGCGGCCATGTTCAAGGATGAAAAATGGGCCGCTGATTACGTGCAGGCGGTGCATGCCGCGCTGGCTCGACCCATGATCCGGGTCGACGTGCCCGCGATGACAGTCACTTTTTGACGCAGCGCGCCCGCGCTGTCGGGCGCGAACAATTAATAGGCGACCTGTGCTGAGGCCGCTTGGCCAGGCCTCACAATTGGTCCATGAACACGATTTCTTTAAGAGCCGGCAAAGAACGCTCGCTGTTGCGCCGACATCCTTGGATTTTTGAGTCGGCCATTGCCCATGGCGGGGCCGATGCGGGTGAGACCGTGCGGGTGGAATCGCACGAAGGGCAATTTCTGGCCTGGGCCGCGTACAGTCCGGCCTCCAAAATCCGGGCCCGGGTCTGGAGTTTTGTCGAGACGCAGCGCATAAATGCTGCATTTTTAATAGCTGCTTGTGAAAGCGCCATAAGGGCTAGAGCCAGATTTGATATAAATAGTGACAGTATGCGGCTGGTCCACGGCGAGTCTGACGGTTTGCCGGGGCTGATCGTGGATCGTTATGGGGATACGCTGGTGGCGCAGTTTCTCTCCAGTGGCGCCGAGCGCTGGAAAGACGTGCTGGCGGACGCCCTGCTGGCTGCCACCGGTCTGTCCAGACTGTATGAACGCTCCGACGCCAGTGGCCGCGTGCGCGAAGGTTTGCCCGAGGTGAGTGGCTGGTTGCGTGGTGACGGTCCGGTGGAGCTGGTCTTGCGTGAGCACGGCTGGCAACTGGGCGTCAATATTGCCACTGGGCACAAGACCGGGTTTTATCTGGACCAGCGCGATAGCCGCGCCAGGTTTGCCGATTATTGCGCGCGCCTGAAGTTCGAGCGTGTGCTCAACTGCTATTGCTACACCGGCGGCTTCACCGTGGCGGCATTGACGGGTGGCGCCGCGCACGTCACGTCCATTGACTCCTCGGGCCCGGCCCTGACGCAAGCCGCCGCCAACCTGGCCTTGAACGGTTTTGCGCCTGAGCGCGCCACTTTCATGGATGCCGACGTGAATGCCTCGCTGCGCCAGTTCGGCGCTGAGGGCAAGACTTTTGACGCCATCGTGCTTGATCCGCCCAAGTTTGCGCCCACGGTAGCGCATACCGAGCGCGCGGCGCGGGCTTACAAGGACATCAACCGGCTGGCGTTCAAACTTCTGGCGCCGGGCGGTGTGCTATTTACCTATTCCTGCTCGGGCGGCATCAGCGCTGAGCTGTTTCATAAAATTGTGGCCTCAGCCGGCATTGACGTCCAGGTCGACGGTTACATCGTTGAGCGCATGGGCGGTGCACCGGATCACCCGATGACCATCAATTTCCCCGAAGGCGAATACCTCAAGGGCCTGGTGGTCATGCGTAAATAACCCGAAACCCATTGCCCGCTACACTCCCCCCCTTGCTGACGCCCCCAATCCATTGAGAAAAGCAATGAGTCTTATCCCTGCAACCATTCTGACGGGCTTTCTCGGCTCGGGTAAAACCACGCTGCTCAAACGCGTGCTGGAAGAGGCGCACGGCCAGAAAATCGCCGTCATTGAAAACGAGTTTGGCGAAGAAAACATCGACAACGAAATTCTGGTGACCGAGTCCAAGGAGCAGATCATCCAGATGAACAACGGCTGTATCTGCTGCACCATTCGCGAAGATTTGCGCGAGGCACTGCAGTTGCTGGCCGCCAAGAAGCGCCAGGGTCTGCTCGATTTTGACCGCGTGGTGATCGAAACCACCGGCTTGGCCGACCCCGGTCCGGTGGCGCAAACCTTTTTCATGGACGACGAAATTGCCGAGAGCTACCTGCTCGACTCGATCCTGACGCTGGTCGATGCCAAGCATGCCATGACGCAGCTCGACGAGCGCCAGGAAGCGCGCCGCCAAGTGGGTTTTGCCGATCAGATTTTCATCAGCAAGACTGATCTGGTGGCCGCCGATGAGGTCGATGCGTTGATGCACCGCTTGAAGCACATGAACCCGCGCGCACCGCAAAAGGCAGTGCATTTTGGCGAGGCGGCCTTAAGCGAGGTATTTGACCTGCGCGGCTTCAATCTCAATGCCAAGCTCGATATCGACCCGGATTTTCTGACGGAAGAAGCGCATGACCACGAAGGGCACGATCACTCTGGTCATGCCCCCGGCGAGCACTGTGACCATCCCTCGCACCAACACGGGGGTCATCACCACCACCATGAGGATGATGTCAAGAGTTTCGTTTTCAAATCCGAGCGCGCTTTTGACCCGGCCAAACTGGAAGACTTTCTGGGTGCCATCGTCAATATTTATGGCCCGCGCATGTTGCGCTACAAAGGGGTCCTGCTTATGAAGGGCACGGATCGAAAGGTGATTTTTCAGGGTGTGCACCAGTTGATGGGCAGTGACCTGGGGCCGGCCTGGGCCGCAGGGGAGCCGCGTGTCAGCAAAATGGTGTTCATCGGCATTGACTTGCCGCAAGACATTTTTCTGCAAGGCATGGAACAGTGCCTGGTTTGATTCAAATAAATACGACTAGGCGGTAAACGAAATGTTTTCCTCGTTTTTTCAATTGATGGGATTTCCAGCGCTTAAACCTGTAAACTCGCCCGCCAAACAAGTGGCGCAAAGCCGGCCCTCAAAAGCTGGCGCCGAGGGGACAAGCTTAAAAGCTTCAGGCGGCGCTGCCGACACCAGGCAAACATCCACCAGCGATGTCATCGAGCAGAAAAAATCAGCGAGGAGACAAGACGTGAAATCGCAAACTGTGAAAGCCAAGGAGGCGCCTAAAGCGACCCATGCAGCCGTCAAGGCCAAGCCGGGCATCAAAGTGGTCGCCAAACCGAAACCGGTGGTGCGGCCTCCAGACAAGCCGGCGGTGAAGCCCGCGCCCGTTGCCAAATCAGCGCACGGTGCCGCGGCCAAACCGCCGGTCAGCAAGAAGGCGCCGGCCAAGCCGTCAGCGCCATCGAAAGTGGTGGGGAAAGAGTCCAAGTCGGCTCCGGAAACCGTGGTTAAGGTGACCAAGGTGGCCAAGGCATCGCCAGTGAAGGCGGCCAAGGCCCCCGCGGTCAAAGTTGTCAAACCGACAGCAACAATTCAAGCAAAGGATTCAGTGAAAACGACGTTCGCGAAAGCCGCCAAACCTGAGGTGGCAGCACCCAAACTCCCTGTGGCCCCGGCTGCGACTCCGGTCAAAGTTGCGCAGGCGCCGGTGGCGCCTGCCGCGGCATCCGTACCCGTCAGAGCGGGTCGTCCGTCTTCGCGGTTGGCGCAGTTGACAGTGCCTTCCATGGCGCAGTCGGTGGCTTCAACCGCCGCCAAAGCCAGTTTTTCACAAACCGTAGTCGCGCCCTACATTGTTCCGCCGGTCGCTTCCGCCGTCAAAAAAGACCCGGCATTGGTCAACAACTGGAAACTCAAACCGGTTGAGCAACTGACCGAGGCCGAATTGATCGCCATGCCCGATGAAGAGTACATGAACGATACCCAGCTGGCGTTTTTTCGTCGTGTGCTCACCACGCTCAAACAAGACATTCTGAGCAACGCCGGCCAAACCACTGAGCATCTGCGGGCCGACACGGTGGTGGTGCCTGATCCGGCCGATCGGGCCACCATTGAAGAAGAACACGCCCTGGAGTTGCGCACCCGGGACCGTGAGCGCAAGCTGCTGAAGAAAATTGAACAATCGCTCGCGCGCATCGACTCGGGCGACTATGGCTATTGTGATGAAACCGGTGAAGCCATCGGGGTTGGGCGTCTGTTGGCGCGTCCGACCGCCAATCTGTCGCTGGAGGCTCAGCAGCGCCGGGAACTCAAGCAGAAGATGTTTGGGGATTGACGGGCGGCGTCTGTGACCTCTGCTCCTGTTTGTTCCCGCCATGGCAACCAAAGACACTAACTCCGGTTTGCTGTCCAAGATGGCCCGGTTTGTTCGCAACCCGACCAAGGACTGGTCTGATTTGGACAAGCCAGAGCCCGATACCGAGCAGGAAAATGAATATGGGAAAGCGGCGCTCAAGGAGATGATCGAGCGCAAGCGGCAAAATGATTTCGTTCGTCGGCGTGAATTTGACCACTTGCGCAAAATCCGCCGCAATGGGCCGGTGTTGAGTCCTGAGCTCGCGGGCCGTCCCTCTTTTTTCCAGACCAGCTCGATTTCCAACCTGGATGAGCGTGCCACGACGCTGAAGAAAATTGACGAAATTGAAGCCCAGATGTCCAAGCAGTGGTGGAAGGGCAAGCAGGACGAGGCCATGGTTCAGTCGGGCAAGCCGTCCGGGTCTGGCACCGCCTCCCAGGCGCAGGGTGAACTCGCGCCGCTGGAGGGTACCCAACGAAAAGTCGCAGACACTTTTGTCTCCACGCTGGCGTCTCAGTTGAGACCGACTGGCGACTCGGGGTCCGGTGCTGACTATGAGCCGACACAGATGGGTCTGGCTGCATCGCAGGAGTCGGTGCCCTTCGGTGCGCCGCGGCAGATGCTGTCGTCCAGGAGCTCCGGTGGCAGGACCGTGGATACCGGTCTGAGCGGATATTCGCCTTCCAAATTGTTTTCTGTCGACTTGGGAGACAGTCTGGCCGATCCCGATTTAGAGGAGGCTGCCATCCGATTCGCCAATGGCGATGACGCGGGAGCCGAGGCGACTTTGCTGGACGCGCTGCAGGCAGAGCCGGTTAATCCGGATTCGGCCGACGGCTGGGCAGCGGCTTTGTTTGACCTTTATCGCGCCACCGGGCAACAGACCAGTTTTGATCGCGTGGCCATTGAGTATGCCCAGCGCTTCGGACGCTCGGCGCCAGCCTGGTTCTCAACCCCTGAGTTGTTGGGCCGCAATACGCTCCCGGCCCCGCTGCCGCAGGCAGGTGGGTTGGCATCCGGTAGCCAGTTGGTCTGGGAGTGTCCTGTCGATCTTGATTTGTCGGAAGTGCAGGCCCTGCGCGCCAGTTTGGTGAGCGCCACTGGCCGTCTCTGGCATTTGAACTGGCATCAGTTCCAGCGTATGACGCCTGAGGCTGCCAGTGCCTTGGCCGAGCTTTTTGCCCGGTGGTGCTCGCAGCCGGTTCAACTGCAATTTGACGGCTCCGACGTGTTGCACAACATCTTGAAATCGTACACGCCATCGGGCGATCGTGCGGTGGACATGGTGTGGTGGCGACTGCGCCTGGACGCCCTGCGCATCCTGCGTCTGCAGGACGAGTTTGAATTGGCGGCGCTGGATTTCTGTGTCACCTACGAAGTTTCTCCACCACCCTGGGAAGACGCCCGGTGTGAGTATGTTCATGAGCGTTTGAATTCAATGCCGCCCCATGAAGCCGCGTTCGCCTTGACAGAAGCGCCCGCCGCGCTCCCCTCTTTTGCCTTGAGTCAGGGGGCAACAGTGCCCATGGGACTTGACATGCTGTCGGCGGCGACTGTGGTGGAGTTGAGCGGCGAGGTGCTGGGCGACGCGGCCGAGGCGCTGGACAAATTGCAGGCGGGATTGCACGACGCCAAGCACCTGGTTATTTCCTGTTCCCGACTGATTCGGGTCGATTTTTCGGCTGCAGGCAGTATTCTGAACTGGGTTGCCTTGCGCGAGTCCGAGGCTTGCTCGGTTCAGTTTCGCGATGTGCCGCGTCTGGTTGCTGCATTTTTCAACGTTATTGGGATTAACGAACACGCGCGGGTTGTGTTGCGCGCCCATTGACCTTTTGCGACATCAAGCATGGAACAATTTCACGGAACCACCATCATCAGCGTACGCCGCAAGACACCTGAGGGCTACTCGGTGGCCATTGGCGGGGACGGCCAGGTCACCTTGGGCAACATTGTGGTCAAAGGCACGGCCCGCAAAGTGCGCAAGCTCTATCACGGCAAGGTGCTGGCCGGATTCGCAGGCGCCACGGCCGACGCCTTCACGCTGTTTGAACGCTTTGAGGCCAAGCTGGAGAAGCATCAGGGCCATCTGGTGCGTGCCGCCATTGAGCTCACCAAAGACTGGCGCACTGACCGGGTCTTGCGCCGTCTGGAGGCGATGCTGGCAGTGGCTGACAGCGAGGCGTCGCTTATCATCACAGGCAACGGTGATGTGCTGGAGCCCGAGAACGGCATCGTCACCATTGGCTCTGGCGGCGCATACGCGCAAGCGGCGGCCATGGCCTTGCTCAACCACACCGAGATGTCGGCGCCGGAGATCGTCAAGAAATCCCTGGAAATAGCGGCCGATATCTGCATCTATACCAACATGAGCCACACCATTGAAACGCTGCCATGACCCCGCAAGAAATCGTTTTTGAACTTGATAAACACATTGTTGGCCAGCAACAGGCCAAGCGGGCGGTGGCCATTGCACTGCGCAATCGCTGGCGGCGCCAGCAGGTCGAGCCCGGTCTGCGTGCAGAAATTACACCCAAGAACATTTTGATGATTGGCCCGACGGGTGTTGGCAAAACCGAAATCGCCCGGCGCCTGGCACGGCTCGCCGATGCACCTTTCATCAAGGTCGAGGCGACCAAGTTCACCGAGGTCGGCTACGTTGGCAAAGATGTTGACGCCATCATCCGCGATCTGGCCGACATCGCCGTCAAGCAGACGCGTGTCGCCGAGATGAAAAAAGTGCGCTCACGCGCCGAAGACGCGGCCGAAGATCGGGTGCTCGACGTTCTGATTCCGCCCCCGCGCGGTGATTTTGGTGTGGTACAAAACATGGAGCCCGAGAGTGTTGCGCGCCAGACTTTTCGCAAAAAATTGCGCGAGGGCCAGTTGGCAGACCGGGAGATTGAAATTGACCTGGCGCAGTCTGCGCCGCAACTGGAGATCATGGGCCCGCCAGGCATGGAAGAAATGACCGAGCAGTTGCGTGGGATGTTTGGCCAGATGGGACAGCAAAAGCGCCAGACGCGCAAGCTCAAAATCCCTGAGGCCCTGAAGTTGCTCGTTGAAGAAGAGGCGGCCAAACTTGTCAACGAAGAAGAGATCAGGACGCAGGCGCTGCACATGCTGGAGCAAAACGGCATTGTCTTCATTGACGAGATTGACAAGGTCACCTCGCGCGCTGAAGGCAGTGGAGCCGAGGTATCGCGCCAGGGTGTACAGCGGGATCTGCTGCCGCTGGTCGAAGGCACCACGGTGTCGACCAAATACGGCATGGTCAAGACGGATCACATTTTGTTCATCGCGTCTGGTGCGTTCCATCTGAGCAAACCAAGTGACCTGATCCCCGAGTTGCAAGGGCGTTTCCCGATCCGGGTTGAGCTTCAATCTCTGTCAGTGCAGGACTTTGTGGCGATCCTGACGCAAACCGCTGCCTCGCTGGTCAAGCAGTATCAGGCCCTGTTGGCCACGGAAAACGTTCACATTGAGTTCCTCGACGAGGGCATCACACGCTTGGCGCACATCGCGTTCGACGTGAATGAGCGCACCGAAAACATTGGGGCCCGGCGTCTGTCGACCGTCATGGAACGCTTGCTCGACGAGGTGAGTTTTGACGCTGCCAATCTGGGCGGTCAAACGATTCACGTCGACGCTGCCTATGTGCAGGCACGACTCGGTGAGTTGAGCCAGGATGAGGACCTTTCTCGTTACATTTTGTAAGTGTTTGCGGGGCATGTCTTTGCTTCTGTCCTGCATGGCTTGAGGTTGAATCAAGCCTGTCTTCAAGCATCACATTGATTACACGCCCTAAGTCCTTAATTTAGAACGTTTTTTGGTGTTCATCTGCATCCGAATTCGTTTCTAAGCCCTTGATTTCATTGGAAATATTTATTTAAAAACCTGTTGGTGCGGCTCACTTTTGCTGATACAGTGCAAAAATGTGCAATTAAGTGGTGAAAAGTGCCTTTGCACTTCCATTTCTTTGCAAAATTACCAAAAGAGAGTGTGCTGTTGTGTTTCAAGGGGCTTCGTCTTTAAGTCTGGATGCTAAAGGTCGGCTGTCGGTGCCGACCCGGCATCGTGACGTACTGAGCGCCACCGCCTCTGGCCAACTCACCATCACCAAGCATCCGCACGGTTGTCTGATGGTTTTCCCGCGACCCGAATGGGAAAAGTTTCGTGAACGCATCGCTGCACTGCCGATGTCGGCGCAGTGGTGGAAGCGCATCTTCCTGGGCAACGCCATGGATGTCGAGCTCGACGGGACTGGTCGCGTGCTGGTGTCGCCCGAACTGCGCGCCGCCGCTGGCATTGCCAAGGACGCTGTGTTGCTGGGGATGGGCAGTTATTTCGAGTTGTGGGACCAGGTGACCTATGACGCCGAAGAGGCCAAGGCGATGCAGGGCGACATGCCTGACGTTTTCAAAGACTTTTCTTTCTGAAGGCGCACGGTGGAAACGTCTTTGACACACACCACCGTGTTGTTGAATGAAGCGGTGGACGCTCTGTTCTGCAACCCGGACGCCACGGCCGATGCATCTGCCACAGGCGCGCAGGTTTATGTGGACGCCACTTTTGGTCGCGGCGGCCACAGCCGTCTCATCCTCTCCCGGATGATGCCGACCGATCGGCTGATAGCTTTTGACAAGGATGCCGAGGCATTGGTCGAGGCCGGCAACATCCATGATTCACGTTTCTCCATCCGGCACCAGGGGTTCAGTCATCTCGACGAGCTGCCCCCGGCGAGTGTGGCCGGTGTGTTGCTTGACCTGGGGATCAGTTCGCCCCAAATTGACAACCCGGCGCGGGGTTTCAGCTTCCGGTTCGAGGGGCCACTGGACATGCGCATGGACACGACGCGCGGCATCAGCGTGGCGCAGTGGCTGGCAAATGCCGAGACCGAGAAAATAGCGGAGGTGATACGTGACTATGGTGAAGAACGGTTTGCTGGGCCCATTGCAAAGGCGATTGTTGCTCGCCGACAGGAACGGGGCCCCATTTCAAACACCACCGAGCTGGCCCAGCTCGTGGCTGACACGGTCAAGACCCGCGAGCCGGGCCAGAACCCCGCCACGCGCACCTTTCAGGCTTTTCGGATTTTTATCAATGCCGAGCTTGAAGAGCTGCAACAGGCGTTAGCAGCCAGCCTGCTGGTGTTAGCTCCGGGCGGGCGCCTGGTCGTTATCAGTTTCCATTCACTGGAAGACCGCATCGTCAAACAGTTCATCGCCCAGCATTCACGCGACGTCTATGACAGGCGCGCCCCTTTTGCGCCGCCCAAGGTGATGCAACTCAAGGCGCTCGCGCGCATCAGGCCCAGTGCCGCCGAGGTGAGCGCCAACCCGCGTGCGCGTAGCGCGATCATGCGTGTGGCACAGAGGACCGCATCATGACCCGATTGAACCTGGTTCTGCTGTTGGCCGTGCTTGCCAGCGCCTTGTACCTGGTGAATGTGCAGTACGAGTCACGCCGACTGTTTTCCGCGCTTGACCAGGCCCACTCCGAGGCGCGCCGCCTGGAAGTCGACAATGAGCGCCTGCAAGTGGAAAAACGGGCGCAGGCCACGCCCTCGCGTGTAGAGCGCCTCGCGATTGCAAAATTGCAGATGCACACGGCCACGCCTGCCATCACGCATTACGTCAACCACGGCAGCGTCGCCGCAGCCACCACTTTGGTGCCTGGTGACCCCGCGTCGGGCCATGCTGGCTCGGCTACTGGCGCGGGCGTTCCATGAGCCGCAGCGTTGCCTACACCTCAAGCCCTTTGCTGGCGAGCCGCACGCCGCTGTGGCGCAGCAAGTTCATTGTGGCGGCCATCGCGCTGGGGTCGGTCGGCCTGATCGCACGCGCCGTCTATATCCAGGTGGTGGCCAATGATTTTTTCCTGAAACAGGGCCAGGTGCGATTTGGACGCACGCTCGCCTTGCCGGCCAATCGGGGCCGCATTCTGGACCGCAACGGCTTGATCCTCGCGTCCAGCATTCCGGCCCCAAGCATCTGGGCCATTCCCGAAGATGTGGAGCGCGACCCGGCCCGTTTGCAGCAATTGGCGAATCTGCTTGAGATGCCCATGGCTGAGCTCAATAAGCGATTGGCGAACGAAGACAAGACCTTTGTCTGGCTCAAACGCCAGGTGGATGACCCCATTGCCAAGCAGATCGTTGCGCTGGGTCTCAAGGGCATTTACCAACGCAAGGAATACAAACGCCAGTACCCCGAAGGCGAGGCTGCCGCGCATGTGGTGGGATTTACCAACGTGGAAGACAAGGGCCAGGAGGGCATTGAGCTTGCTTTCAACAAAGATCTGGCCGGTCATGCCGGCTCGCGCCGCGTCATCAAAAACCGGCTGGGTCAGGTGGTGGAGGCGGTCGGTGAGCAGATCGAGCCGATGGACGGCCGTGATTTGCAGCTCAGTATTGACAGCAAGATCCAGTTCTTTGCCTACCAGAAGCTGCGCGATGCTGTGCTCTTGTACAAGGCACGGGCGGGCAGTGTCGTGGTGCTGGACACGGTCAGCGGTGAAGTGCTGGCACTGGCCAACTTTCCCAGTTACGCGCCTGGCAAACGGCAAAACCTGAGCGGTGCCCAGCTACGCAACCGGGCGCTCACGGACTCGTTCGAGCCCGGTTCGACCATGAAGCCGTTCGTGATTGCGCTGGCGCTTGAAAAAGGCCTGGTCAAGCCCGAGACGCCGATTCAAACGGCACCGGGGCGGATCAATATTGGCAGCGCCACCATCAGCGACGCCCATCCGCACGACGTGCTCACTGTCAACGAGGTGATCCAGAAGTCCAGCAACGTGGGCACGGTCAAGATGGCGATGCAGATGCAGCCGCGCGAGATGTGGAACATGTTCAGTCAGGTCGGCTTTGGTCAGAAGCCGCAACTGCCCTTCCCGGGCGCCGTGAGCGGTCGCCTGCGCGCCTACAAGAGCTGGCGGCCGATAGAGCAGGCCACCATGAGTTACGGCTATGGACTGTCCATCAGTCTGTTCCAGCTGGCGCATGCCTATAGCGTGTTTGCGCGCGAGGGCGATCTGGTACCGGTGACCATGCTCAAGTCAAGCGCGCCTGCGATCGGCGCGCGGGTGATCAGTGAAAAAAATGCTGCTGCGGTGCGCCACATGCTGCACCTAGTCACCGGGCCCGGCGGCACCGCGCCCAAGGCACAGACCATGGGCTACTCGGTCGGCGGCAAGACCGGCACGGCCTACAAGCAGGAAGGGCGCGGCTATGCCACCAAGAAATACCGGGGCGTCTTTGTGGGGGTGGCACCGATCGACCAGCCGCGCATCGCGGTGGCGGTGATGATTGATGAACCCAGCAACGGCAAGTATTTCGGTGGTGACGTGGCAGCGCCGGTGTTCAGCGAAACCGTACAACAGACGCTGAAAATATTGGGTATTCAACCCGACATGTCGGTCAGGCCCCAGATCGTGGCGCAAGCCGAAGTGGAGAGCTTCTGATGCTTGAATGGCAAACCCCGCAAGACGCCGCCAACTGGTTGCGCAGCCGTGTCACCGGCACGCTGCAAACCGACAGCCGCAAGCTGCAGTCCGGCGACGGCTTCATTGCCTGGCCGGGCGCGGCCGCTGATGCGCGTCAGTTTGTGGCGAGTGCCTTGGCCAGCGGCGCCGGCGCCTGTCTGGTCGAGCGCTTGGGCGTCGAGGCTTATGCGTTCAGCAGCGACAAGGTCGCCGCTTACGCCAATCTCAAAGCCGCCAGCGGCCTGATTGCCGCCGCGTATTTCGACCAGCCTTCGCAACAACTGGACGTGCTGGCAGTGACCGGCACCAATGGCAAAACCTCCACTGCCTGGTGGTTGGCACAAGCGCTATCGAATTTGAAGCTTACTACGCCCATTCCATGCGGGCTGGTGGGTACTTTAGGCATAGGAACACCACCGCCGTCAGCGTCTGGACAGCCGCCCGTCGGGCGTGTCGCAGCGCACGGCGCTGATCCCCTCGCCGGCATGGTGGCGACCGGCCTGACCACGCCTGATCCGGTGCTGCTGCAGCAAGCCTTGCGGCGCTTTGTGGACCGCGGGTTCAAAGCTTGCGCGCTGGAGGCGTCCTCCATCGGCCTGCAAGAACAGCGGCTGAACGGCACCCGCATCCGGACCGCTATCTTCACCAACTTCACGCAAGACCATCTGGATTACCACGGCGCCATGGCGGCCTATTGGCAGGTCAAGGCGAGCCTGTTTCAGTGGCCGGGACTGCAGTCGGCTGTCATCAATATCGATGACCCGCAGGGTGCCGAACTGGCCCAAGTGCTGCACGGCAAGCTGGCCGAAGTGTGGACCGTGTCCTGCGTTGGCGCAGCCCGGCTGCAGGCCTGCGACATTGTTCATGATGCGCCGGGTTTGCGCTTTACCGTGTTGGAGCACGGGCCTGACGGCGCGAACGGCCCAGGCGGGGCGGGTGAGCGCCATGTGCTGCAGACCCGGCTGATCGGGAGCTACAACGTCGCCAACCTGTTGGGCGTGATGGCGGCCATGCGTTGCCTGGGCGTGCCGCTGGCAGCGGTCGTCGCGTCCTGTGCCGACTTGACTCCGGTGCCCGGACGAATGGAATGCTGGGGTGCGCCAGGCCAACCGCTGGCCGCAGTGGACTATGCCCACACGCCCGACGCCCTGGGCAAAGCACTGCTGGCGCTGCGCCCCTTGGCTGATCAGCGCGGCGGTCGGCTCTGGTGTGTTTTTGGTTGTGGCGGTGACCGCGATACGGCCAAGCGACCCCTGATGGGCGCGATCGCGGCCAGCCACGCCGACTGCGTGGTGGTGACCAGCGACAACCCGCGCAGCGAAAAGCCCGATGCCATCATCAGCCAGATATTGCTCGGCCTGACCGGTTACCCCGCGCTGACGGTCGAACCCGACCGGGCGCTGGCGATTGCACAGGCGTTCGCGCAGGCCGCACCCCAAGATGTGCTGCTGATCGCCGGCAAGGGCCATGAGGATTATCAGGAAGTGGCGGGCCGACGCCTGCCGTTCTCGGACGCGGAGCAGGTGCGGCTGGCATTGGGCCAGTGGGCTGCGCCTGACGCCGGGTCGACCGCCGAGCCGGGAGCGCAGGGATGAGCGCGATGATGAATTGCTTTGGTCCGGATTCGTTGGCCTTGGCTGAGCAATCGCTTGCGGGATTCTGCGCGGATGGTGAGTTTTTCGAACGCGTCGCGGTCGACGAGTCAGGACTTGTTTCTTGCCATTTTTCCCCCACTCACTCCCCCAACCCGGGTTTTTGGGGTCAGAGCCCAAATTCGCCGAGCCGACGGCTCGCCCAAAGGGAGCGGCGCCATGCGCCGCAGCGAAATTGGTGTCTGACCCCAATAAC
>NZ_JBAQMD010000068.1:0-4332 GCF_049302455.1 Rhodoferax ferrireducens
CCCGCGACGAAGCCCGCCCCCAGCGCCGACGTGCGGCACCTGGAACAGAGCCTCGAAGAACGCCTCGGCGCCAAGGTCAGCATCGAACACGGCCGCCGCGGCGGAAAACTGGTGATCCGCTACTCCAGCCTGGACGAGCTGGACGGGATACTGGGGCATATCAAGTGATTGGCCGCGCGGCGGAGTATGTGCAGGCCCGCGAAGATCGACGATGGGTTGCGGCCTAAAAGCCTCCTCCCATCTTACTGTGGGCTAACTGGCCGCGGCCTTAACTCGGACGTTGGGGGGCTTCATGACCTACTGTGCCGGATGGAAATATTCGAATTCTGTGTATCTGTTTGCAGATACCGCGGCAACTAAGAACTCACCGCCCAACACAACGCATTCAAGTTTCGGCGAACTTCACGCCAAAGTCAGAGGTGAACATGTCGAAGAGTCACTCCTGAAAATCGTTCCACTTTCTGATGGAATTGCGGTCGCCTTTGCTGGCGATGTTCAACTCGCGACGAGCATTGTTGAGTTTCTTAGCGAGAACCTTACAGCGAATTCAAGCGATCTCAGACCGCTCCTGTCTTCGGTAACTACAAGCCTCGGCCCCTTCTCCAGAAATCGGCGAGTCGAACTGCTGATTGCAGCATCAGATTCTATTGGGGAGCCACAATTACTCTACTGGAACACTGCTGCAGGATTGGATACCTTCGAGTCTGATTACTATCAAATCGGGAGCCTGACATCCTACCACTCAGCCTTAACCCCGCAAGTTCTGTCACTATTCGCTAGAGGAAACTTAGCCCCCGATCGAATTCTTTCTGTGGTTACCGCCATAGTGCAGTCCTATGGAGTCCACGAAAATCTTGTCGAACAGAACATCGGCGGCCTTATTTTTGGTTTGCGTACTCACGCCGGCCAAACCATATGGCAAGAAGATACGAATTACGTGCTCTACGACCCTCAAGTGAAAGGCCTGATCTGGGTTTCCGCTTTTGTTCGAGACAACGTAGTCGTAGTTAATTCTTCAAAAACGAACGACATTCGCTGCCTGGCGCATTCCGTTTCCACCACATCGATTGAAGCCTGGGTCGATAAGTGGCAAGGCCATTTAAAGAGCCATCTTGAAACCGGTCGGTATAGATACTGGGTCTTCATCAGTATGCTGGACAAAGTGATTACGGTGCTTCGACGAAATACTCTTAACAGACACAGCCGTTACGTATCGTTAAGAAAGATAGGTGACGGGAAGTTCGACATGGCCACAAGCGAAGAACTCATGTCTTTGCTGAAGCAGCCGCTGATAGATCAGCAGGACGGCAGCCTTCCATTCCGATTGAACTTCCGCAATGATTGACACTCAACCCCCAACTCGGCGGCCCGTTACACTCCCGCCATGCCGCATACGTTCGTGCTGACATCTCTGGCGGAACCTTCTTCTTCACCGTCGCCCTGCTCGAACGCCGCCGCCGGCTGTTGGTCGAGAACATCGCGACGCTGCGCGAAGCGTTTCGCGGTGTCCGGCATCGGTATCGGTTCACCATCGACGCCATCGTGATCCTCCCGGATCACCTGCACTGCGTCTGGACACTGCCGGCCGGCGATGCCGATTTCTCCACCCGCTGGCGAGTGATCACAGCCGCCTTCGCGCGCGGCATCGCGGCTGGGGAACGGCTGTCCGAACGACGCCAGCACACCGGCGAGCGAGGCATCTGGCAGCGGCGCTTCTGGGAACACGCGATCCGCGATGCGGCCGACCTGACCCGACACGTGGACTACATCCATCACAACCCCGTGAAACACGGCCACGCCGACCGCGTTGTGGACTGGCCGTATTCGTCATTTCACCGCTACGTCGAGCGGGGTGTTTATCCACCGATTGGGCCGCCGGATCAGCAGTGCGCGGGTTGAGTTTCGAGTAGCCTTGCTCTCGGAAGGCGGAATACGCTGCGCTATTCCGCCCTACGCGGGCTACGCGGGCTCCGGCATCCCTGAACACCGCCGCCGCTTCTCGCACCTCGCCCCGCACGCTTCGTCGCGCCAGACTACCCCCGGCCGCCAATTACCCCAATCGTGATCGGGCCTGAAAGCCATACGCATTAAGAGCTTAGGCCTCCAGATTCGCAGATTCGCTGCGGCTGAGTTCAACAGTCTGGGAACTTCCATTTTCTGCCGGGGTCAACCCTTGCAGGGGAAAGATTCAAAGGGTTGCGGAGGCTGGCTCAGCGTACTGATGGATTAGAGCGCACCGCGACCAGCAGGATGACAGGAAGAAATGCGGCAGCCGAGGCTGATGGTTGCTGACCGAAAGGATCGGAAAGCGCGAACCAAACCCAATTCCGCAAAAAAGAACTTGAAGGGCCGCCGCGTCGAAAAGTCAATTTTCGTTCAACATCTTAGAGGCTTATCATGACTCAGAAAGTGGAAAACAGTGAGCTGATTTCGGCGAGCAAGGTCACTGGAACCAATGTCTACGGCGCAACCGGCGAGCGCATTGGTGAAGTGGATGAATTGATACTGCACAAAGTTTCGGGGGAAGTCATCTATGCCGTGATGTCGTTTGGCGGCTTCCTCGGCATGGGCGAGAAGCTGCATCCGCTTCCCTGGAGCGTTTTGCGATACGACACCGAGAAGGGCGGTTACATCGTGCCCTTGGACAAGAATGTACTGAAAGAAGGCCCGGCCATGACCAAGGACGAACTCGAGGAACTGGCTGTTGGAGAAGTTGGCCGCACGCGTGTGTTCGACTACTACGGCCCGTTCGGCGCAACGCGCTATTGGTGATTACCGCGCATGACTGCCAAACCTTGACTAATGTGTACGCCAGCCTGTGCTGGCCAAGAAAATCGGGCTTGGCGCGCGCGCGATAGGTGACCTGAAGGCGTTGTTGCGACACTGAGTGGCCGAGGGGGTGAAAACCACCGACGCCACGTCAACAATGCCTTCCGTTTTCCCATGAAGCTGACTATGACCTGAGGATGATCACATGGGACATCGTAAATCCAATGATTCGCAGCCGATCAAGGAAATATTGATCGACATCGCCGGTGAGGATTCATTTCCGGCCAGCGATCCGCCTTCGCGGACGGTGGTGACCAGCGTGGGACAGTCGCCCGACGAATTGGGGGAAGATTCGGCCCGCGGGCGCCGAAACGAGGTCGATCCCAACTGCAGGGTCCAGACCGAACAAAGACCCAGCCCGCCCTTACCTCCCCAGCATCAGTCCAAGCCTGGTCTGGAAAAGGAAATGGCGCCGCGTCCCCAGTATTCCGCGCTGGCTTATCGCGCCGCTGGAAAACTGAACGGGAAAATTGCGCTCATCACAGGGGGCGATTCAGGAATCGGGCGCGCAGTGGCAGTACTGTTTGCGCGGGAGGGTGCCGACGTCGCCATCGTCTTCCTGGCGGAAGAGATCGCTGATGCGCAGGAGACGTTGGCCGCAATCGAAGCACACGGTCGTCGCTGCCTGCTGTTGCCGGGTGATGTTACGGACGCCGCGTTCTGCCGTGATGCCGTTGAGGAGGCGGTGGAAAGTCTCGGCGGACTGGATATTCTGGTGAACAATGCGGCGTTTCAGCAACATCAGGCAAGCGTCGAAGACGTTTCCGAGCCGCAGTGGGACCTCACGTTCAAGACCAATATTTACGCGGACTTTTATATGGTGAAAGCCGCCCTGGCGTACTTGCCATCCGGCGCCGCCATCATCAATACCGGATCGATCGTCGGGCTGGAAGGCAGCTCCGAGCTGGTTGACTATGCAGCGACGAAAGGCGCCATTCATGCATTCACCAAATCCCTGGCTCAAAACTTACTCAGCCGCGGCATTCGTGTGAACTGCGTTGCGCCCGGACCGGTGTGGACGCCGCTGAATGTGGCGGACCGCTCCGCCGAGGACATAGAGCACTTTGGCGGGAAGACCCCGATGGGGCGGCCGGCGCAACCGGAGGAAATCGCGCCGGCTTTTGTATTTTTCGCCTCCGAAGCCGATTCCAGCTACGTGACGGGCGAAATTCTGACCCTGCTGGGCGGCGGCACGCGGGCGGCTTGATCTGGGCGGTGGTGGCGGGCAGCGAAAAGACGGTCGGCATAATATGGCTGTAGGGCGCGTAGCGCGTAGCCTTCCGGTTTGCCCCGCAGCCACCGTTACACTCCCGCCATGCCGTACTACGTTCGTGCTGACATGCCTGGCGGCACCTTCTTCTTCACCGTCGCCCTGCTCGAACGCCGCCGCCGGCTGTTGGTCGAGAACATCGCGACGCTGCGCGAAGCGTTTCGCAGCGTCCGGCATCGGTATCCGTTCACCATCGACGCCATCGTGATCCTCCCGGATCACCTGCACTGCGT
>NZ_JBAQMD010000069.1:0-30620 GCF_049302455.1 Rhodoferax ferrireducens
CCAACTCTTTGCGATCTGAATCGCTACACGTTACGCTCGCTGCGACTCGCGCCATGACCACCTCCGGCTTGTATTGAACAAGCTGGATGATAATTACATATGCCTATTAATGCAATTAAACACTAGCAACAATCCCAGAAAGGATGCGACTGCCACGCGCAGACCGATTTTGGCGACCATCCTGACATCTGGCGCAACATGGACGTGGCGGCTCTTGCGCATATCTAATTATTTTTTACAGTTTCCGTGAAGCGCGGATTAATGTGGATCAGTACCGGGTATAGAGGCTAGGAGACTACGTTGACGTGCAAAGTAACCCCATGCGATCGAGCATCGTGTAGCTAAAGCAAATACCTTGCCAGCGCATGTGCGTACTCTGGTGCTGCACCAAAGCAGCATGTTGATTTTCCAGTTCTTGAGAGCGTTTTTCCCGTATTTGAGAATGACGACATCTCGGATGACGCCTCAATCACACGGGCGTCACACCTGAAGCGGGGCGCTCACGGCATTCAGAAACACGCACTTGACTTGTATTGGCATACATCGTGCTTGAAACCATTTATTGTCATAGTCATGAGCAAGCAATGTCTTCTATTCCTGCGTTCGGCCGAATCCACTGCTATTGCGTTCGTTCCGAAAATATGGTGGAGACGTCGCTATGAAGTGGTTGCTGGCAATTGTCTACATGTTGCTGCTTTCGCCAGCCCTATACGGTGGCAGCGTCATCGGTACGCGCCATGACCTGAGCACAGCAGGTACGCCGCAGGTGTGCGAGTTTTGTCACACGCCGCACGGCGCGAACACCAACCTTCAGGCCCCACTGTGGAACCGCGCCGAAACAACGCAGGTGTTTACGCTGTACGGCAGTCCGACAATGAATGTCGCTGTCGGGCAGCCCCGCGTGGCTTCGCGCTTGTGCCTGAGTTGCCATGACGGCGTGAATGCCAGCACGGTGGTTCACGGCAACAGCGTAAGCACGAAACACGACCTCGTGAAGCCGCCAGGCCACCCCGCCCCCGACATGACTTCGGAACCCAACTGTGAACGGTGTCACTCGGATATGTACGGCGGCAAGAAGCGGACGCTGGTGCTTGGTACCGACCTGAGCAACGATCACCCAATCTCCATCGACTACCCCACTGCGGCTCAGGATTCCGCATTCAAAGCACCTACCGACGCCCAGAAAGGCTGGGGCGGAACATCGCCCAATGAAGTGAAGCTTTACGCCGGGGCGGTCGAGTGCGGCTCTTGCCACAATGTGCATAGCAACGACTTTGCGCCGTTCCTGCGCAAGTCCAATGCGGCAAGTGCCCTGTGCACCACCTGCCATGCCAAGTAAGCAGCGCGAGCCCGCTGCCACATGCGTTTCACTCAAGGAAGTTCAATGACCCCTACACGCGGTGCTTTCGCCGTTTTGTTCTCGTTCGCGTTGACGGTTTCAACCAGCCTCTTCGCGCAAACCCCTCAGCCCAAGTCAAGCGCGGCGAGTGCCGAAGTGTTGGCCGAAAAAGCCGCTGCTGCGCCAGCGGGACGTGCGCCCGCGCCCCGATCACTGGTGCCGCTGCCGGCCAAACCGGCACCGGCTTCGAGCCACGCGCCGTTCGAGGCGGGCGACTGCAAGATCTGCCATCAGAACGCAGACCCGAAGCAACCTGGTCCGGTGCTCAAAAAAGGGCCGGCCCTGTGCCTGGATTGCCATGAGGAATTCAATGGCGTGATGAAGCGAGCGCACACGCATGCGCCGGCACGCACCGACTGTATTAGCTGTCATAACCCACACAATTCGGCTTTCTCCAAGCTGTTACATCTGGAGCCACGGGCACTGTGCGTCAGTTGCCACGAAAAAATCGGGAAACTTCACGACAGTGCCAAAGTGCCGCATAAAGCGCTCACTACTGGCAAACAGTGCAGCAATTGCCACAACCCGCATGGCAGCACGGTGGAGAAACTACTGATTCAATTGCCTTTTGACCTGTGCGTTAACTGCCACAGCGTCGATACCATGGCTGATGCCAATGGCAAGAAGCTGCAAAACATCAAGGCTTGGCTGCTTAACAACCCGAAGCAGCACGGGCCGGTGGCTTCCAAGGACTGTAACGATTGTCACGAGCCCCACGGAGGTGATCTCTTCCGCCTGATCAACCAAGACTATCCGCCAGAGTTTTATGCCCCATACGACGCCAAAAATTACGGGTTGTGCTTTGGCTGCCACAGGGAAAAAGCGTTCTCCACCGCGCAGACGGCCACGCTCACCAGTTTTCGCAATGGCGCCACCAACCTGCATTACCTTCATCTGCAGCAATCTGGTCGTGGGCGTACCTGCCGTGCCTGCCATGAGGTGCACGCAGCCAAGCAGGATCACCTTATCCGCGACGGCGTGCCTTACGGATCGGGCGGCTGGATACTCAAGCTGAACTACAAGAAGACGGCAACCGGCGGCTCGTGCGAAAAGACCTGTCACGCGGAGAAAAGCTACGCCAATCGGACGGCGCCTTAGCAATGAATATCGCGGCCCTGCTGGTGCTGGTTGGGTTGGTGACTGTCTTCCAACCGGCCAGTGCGGCGCATGCCGCGATCGGAACACCGGTTGCGAGCACCGAGATGCCCACCCTGGAGGGTGGGAAAGCCCAGGTTATGGGAAACGTCGAGGCCAACGTGCTGGTGTTCTTTCGCCCGGATCAGCCGCGCTCAGCGGGCGCGCTGCGGGAGTTGGCGCGCTGCCAGAAGGATTTCGCTGGCAAGTCCGTGCGTTGGGTGGCGGTAGTCCCCAGTTCCGCATCGTTGCCAGGCGTGATGACATTGATGCGCGACACCAGCTTCGCAGCTCCGGTGCTGCTGGACAATGGGGATGCGCTTTACGGCAGTCTAGGCTTGGACCTGCATCCGGTGGTGGTTATTGTTGGTCGCGATCAAAAACTGGCTGCATTTGAGCCGTTTCGGGTATTGGACTATTGCACCGTTATCAGCGCGCGTATCCGTCATGTGCTGCGTGAAATCTCCGACGCTGAACTGGGTGCCGTGCTCGATCCACCCAAGGCTATGCAGGGCGGCAACGAACAGGTCGCACGGCGCTATCGCGCGTTTGCCGAGGTCCAGTTCAAGAACAAGGATTACGACAAAGCACTCGACAGCGTGCGCAAGGGCCTCGCCAAAGACCCCCTGCTGGCACCCGCACATGCCCTGCTGGGCCAGATTCTGCTGGCTCAGGGCAACTGTGCCGACGCGGTCCCCGCATTCAATCAGGCGCTGCTGCTTGACGGCGCCAGCACAGCTGCCAGGGAAGGCCTGGAACGCTGCAAGTCGGCGCGCTGACGCGCATGTTCCCGAAATCGGGAAAGCAGCTCACCATGTTTCCAAAACCTGGAAAAACAGGGGCTGGCACTAGCTGGCCCGTGCCATGGCAATCAGAATAGTTCCCGCGCTTCCGCCTCCGAATTTTTGTAAGTTATTGATTTGCAAACAGTTGTTCCCCATCCCGAGAAGAAGTTGATATGGCTCAACCGATACGCGGGCTACTGGCATGGCTTATGCGTTGGAGACAGTGGATACCACGGAAATAGTCGGAACAACTTTTGATCAAAGGAAAAGGAACACAAAATGAAATCCCAATTGAGATGCTTGAAATGGGCCGGGCTGGCAGCCGCATCGCTGCTATTGGCGCTTGGCGCGACATCGGCGCAGGCGGCCATCGGAACCATCGTTGGTTCAGTGCACGATTTCTCCACCACAGGCCCCAACGCGACCTACAAAGGCACAAGTACTCAGGTTTGCATCTATTGCCACGCGCCCCACAATACCGGTTCCACGCTATTGTGGAATCGTGCTACCAATGGTGCAACCTACACTCTATATAGCGCCACAGTCAGTTCCACAATGAACGCCACAACGGGGCAACCGGGTGCCGTTTCCAAGCTCTGCCTGTCCTGCCATGACGGCACCGTTGCGATCGACAGTTTTGGTGGCGCCACCGGAAGCAAAATGGTCACGGGCGCACCTTTGCTCGGCACCGACCTCAGCAACGACCACCCAATCGGGTTTCCATATAACGCTGCACTCGTAACGGCTGACCCTGGTTTGCGCGCCGTTAGCACTGCCGCAACCATCGGCACCGGTAATGTGGGCACCATTGAAAGCAAGATGCTGTTCGGGGCCTCAGGGGCAGCCACGGTGGAGTGCGCTTCCTGCCATGACGTGCATAACAGCACCTCGGGTACCGCAGTGCAAGCCAAGCTGCTGAAAGTTACCACAGTGGGCAGCGCGCTCTGCACAACTTGCCACATCAAGTAGTAAACAGGCGGCACGCGAAGTGTTTAGACCCGGCTTGCACGGCCAAGGCGGAACAAGCCGCTCAGGCCGTGCAGTTGGGTAGATATCAAAACCCTCTGTTGAGGGAGGCTAGCAAGACGCTACCCAGGCGCTTGACAGTCCCCGCAAGAGAGGTTTTTTTTGGACTTCCTTAGTTGCCTTTTCCATACCCTTGACCTTGACTCCTCTGATGTTGCATCCTTTGCATGCCCGCGATTTTTTCAGAATACGCTGCCAATAGATCTGCTCATGCCTAACTCATCAACGACCATGTTCCTGCCCACTCGATTACGATTTTTCAGCGCACTGCTCGGCGCGCTTGTGCTGCTGTCCGGCTGCGTCACGCAGCCTGCCAAAGCACCGCTGCAAAAAGAGGCCGTGTTCTACCCGCGAGCGCCGGATGCGCCGCGCGTGCAGCATCTGGCCACTTTCGCCAGCGCGCGCGATCTGGAAACCGCCAAAGAAAGCGGTGGGCTCAAGGATTTTCTGCTCGGCGAAGAAAAAGTCGAGGACGCCTTGGTGCGTCCTTACGGCGTGGCGATGTCGGATGGCAAGATCATTGTTGCCGACAGCCGCGGCCCTGGCTTGGCGGTCTTCGACCTCAAGACCAGAATATTTTCACTCATGTCGGGGTCGGGTGCTGGACGCATGCAGCGCCCCATCAATGTAGCCATCGACGCAGACGGTACCAAGTACGTGACTGACACCGCGCGCAATCAGGTACTGGTCTATGACAAGGGCGACCGTTATCTTGCAGCTTATGGCGGCAAGGATGAGTTCAAGCCGGTCGATGTCGCGATTGCCGGCGATCGGCTGTATGTGGTGGACATCGAGCACCATGAAGTCCAGGTGCTCGACAAGCGATCGGGGAAACTGCAGTTCAAGTTCGGCCGCTCCGAGGTCGATAAGGAAAAATCGCTGCATCAACCGACCAATCTCGCCGTTGGCCGCGATGGCGACATCTACGTCGTCGAAACCGGCAACTTCCGGGTTGCGCGCTTCACGCCCGAGGGTAAATTCGTGCGCCATTACGGCGAAGCGGGTCAGGCGCCGGGGCAGTTTGCACGGCCCAAGGGGATCGCGATGGACCGCTCCGGTCGCATGTACGTCAGCGATGCGGCATTCCAGAATGTGCAGATATTCGACGGTCAGGGGCGTGTGCTCATGGCTTTCGGGCAGCCAGGGGGGGATTTGCCCGGTCTCAACCTGCCAGCAGGTGTTGCCATCGATTACGACAACGTGGCGCTGTTTCGCAGCCTCGCAGACCCCAAATTTTCCATCGAGCACCTGATTCTGGTCGTGAGTCAATTTGGGCCCAACCAGGTTGACGTCTTCGGTTTCGGAAAAATGGCCGGTATTGACTATCCCCAGGACGAGAAGCTCGAATCCAAGCCGGTCCCGTGACGGCGCCTGCCACCTGAACCGCAGCCGCGCAATACGGGTCGCAAACGTGAATCAGTCTATGCCCAACCGGGCAGCCTGCCTCATTACTCGCCTGGCGATCGGCGTCGCCTTGTTACCCGTAGTGAGCAGTTGCTGGGCCCAGGCCAGCGCGCCTTTGCGGCTCAAAAGCGCATCGGAGATTGCGCCGTTTCGAATCATAGGGATAGACGGCTACGTCAAGGCGCGCTATTTGACCGATGACAGTAGCAGCGTTGGAACAGCCGGCGGCACGCCGGTGCGCGCCACGCAGTCGAACCTGAGCGAAGAGATTTACCTCATGACGCACAGCTACATCTATCACCCCAGCCTGCTGTTGCTCGATCTGGGTGGTGGCCCGATCATTGACAAGAGCCAGGACGGTGGTGACGGGGTAGGAACG
Organism: Rhodoferax ferrireducens; assembly: GCF_049302455.1. Lineage (GTDB taxonomy): Bacteria > Pseudomonadota > Gammaproteobacteria > Burkholderiales > Burkholderiaceae_C > Rhodoferax > Rhodoferax ferrireducens_B. The sequence goes on from NZ_JBAQMD010000069.1 coordinate 6,128, forward strand.
AGTGCAAGACGGCAAATGTTCAACCTCAATGGGCGTGCAACATTCCTGCGTGACAAGCCTTATACCGGAGCACTTTTTTACGACCGCAGTAACCAGACCCAGAGCATGGGTCCAGCACAGCAGATGTTCAACGAAAACACCAGGTATGGTGCAACCTTTTCGCTGCTCAGTCCGGTTACCCCGGTGCCAATGCAAGTGGAACTCACCCGCTCCACGAGCCAGGGAAAAGGAGCCGAACAGGTCATGGATGACCGTATCGATCAGTTACGAATCAAGATGGATGCCACCATAAGCAAGTTGGGTGGGTCAACGTTTCAATTCGTGGGTACGCGCCAGGACTCTGCCAGCGGCAGCTCCGGCCTGCCGATTCAGGCCAGCCGTTCTGCCAGCGACAGGGCGAACCTGGATACGCGCCTGAAGTTTGGGTCGACGAACGAATACGAGCTCAGCAATGCGGTCGCGCTCAATCGGAGCAGCTTTACGGGTGGCCAAGGCTCGCTGGCGAATCAGAAGGACGCCAGTTTCGGGCTCGACCTGCGCGCAAGGCACTCCGAGGAGTTGCAGACCTACGGGCGATACAACCTCAATGCCAGTCGACAGGATGATCAGTCGATGACCCTGAATGCGGCGAGCGCCGGGCTCAGCTATCGCGTCAGTCCCGACCTGTCTGGCGCACTCGCAGTGCGCGGCGAGGTCAATAGAGCGAGCCAGCTAAGCTCGACCTTCTACGCGATTGACGGCTCCGCCCAATACCGGCAAACGCTGCCACTGGGCCAGGCGACTGCGGGCTACAACGTCTCCTATAGCCAACGCGACCAGCAGGCAACGTCGCTGCAAACAAAGATGCTCGGCGAGCATGTGACCTTGGGCAGTACAAGCTTCGTTTCATTGAGCAAGCCGCAAATCATAGCCGGCACAGTGGTAGTCACCAATCTGACGCGCACACAGACCTTTGTCGAAGGCGGCGATTATTTGCTGTCCCAAATCGGCCTTGAGCTGCGCATTCAGCGGCTGATAGGCGGCAATATTCTCGATGGACAAGAGGTCTTGATCGACTATGACTATTCAAGTGGCGGCAGTTACGCGGCGAGCCAGCTTGACAACACGCTCAGCCTGAGCTGGTCGTACAAGAGTTACCTCAACTTCTTCGTGCGCCACCTTACCTCGACACCGCGACTCGAGTCCGGCTCGCCGACCTCGCCGCTCAACTCGGTCAACAGCACGTTCTACGGTGCGCGCACCGACATCCCGCTATCGCTGCTAACGCAGGAATTCCTGCTGGGCGGCAGTGCCGAGCGTGAAGTTCGACGCGAAACCATCTCGTCCTACAGACGCGCCAATCTTGAGGCGTATGTTCAGACGGATTTGCCCCTGGTCAGAAGCGGCAACATCCACATAGGTGCTCGGCAAATGCAAGTGAACTACGAAGACAGCCCGTTGCAAGCGGTGAAGCTGACAGCCGTAGATATTCGTCTATGGGCGCGCATCGGCTATGGCATCGATCTATCCGCCGAAGCGAGTCGCCACCGTGATACCGGCGCGCCGGAGCTGCGGGAAGGCTCGGCGGCATCGATCAGGGCACAGTGGCGCCAGCGCAAGCTGCTGTGGACACTCGACCTGACCCGTGTGCATGATGCCCAGGGCCTGGCCGAAAGAACGCGCACCTATGGACAGCTGTTATTAAGGAGAGACTTTTGATCATGACACGCGCTTATCGCTTTGCCATCGCACTGGGACTGCTGCTTGCGCTAGGCGTGTTGGGCGCTTGCGCGCCGCTCCCTCCCAAGCCGGAAGATCAGGCGCCATTGGCGTGGCCGGACCTCCCCAATCCGCCGCGCATTACCTTCGTCAGGCAATTTTCCAAGCCGGATGATTTCAGTATTGGCAAGGGTTTTTTCCAACGTCTGGGAGATCTACTCTTCGGTGCCCGTGAAGAGCGGCTGATCCGACCCTTGGCGGTTGTCACGAGCAACGGTGTGGTGTTTGTCGCCGATCCTGGTGCCAATGGTGTGCACCGTTTCGATCAGACGAAGGCGCGCTACGATCTGATCGTCGGTGAAGGCGGCCAGGCCTTGCCTTCGCCTGTGGCCCTGGCACTGGGTAGTGCGGGCGAGGTGTACTTGACCGATTCCAACCGCGCCCAAGTGCTGGTGATTCAGCCCGGGGCCACAATGGCGACGCCGCTGGCGCTACCGGACATGACTCGACCCACTGGAATCGCGTTTGACAAGAGCAATGGCAATCTCTATGTTGTCGATACTGGCGCACATCGCGTCAATGTGTTTAAGCCGGATGGCACCTTGGCCTTCGGTTTCGGCACGCGCGGCGATGGTGCCGGGGAGTTCAATTACCCGACGATGATTTGGTTTGATCGCGGCGGACGCTTGTACGTGACTGACTCTCTCAATTTTCGCATTCAGATGTTCAGCCGTGACGGCAAGTACCTGAGTGGCTTTGGGCAAGTGGGTGACGGTTTGGGTGACAACATACGCCCGAAGAGTGTCGCCACCGACAGCCATGGGCACGTCTACGTCGTCGACGCGCTGCACAATGCGCTGCAGATTTTCGATGTACGGGGCAGATACCTTCTCTCGGTCGGCTCAATAGGCAGTGATCGCGGTGAGTTCTGGCTGCCTGCCGGAATTTTCATCGATGAAAACGACCTGATTTACATTGCCGACTCGTACAACCAGCGGGTCCAGGTATTTCACTATATTGGAGGACCGTCGTGATCAAGCACCCGTTCGCAGCGCTTGCCGCTGCGGCAACAATGGTCCTGCTGCTCTGGGCGGGTGCACCCGCTCAATCGGCGAGCATAGTTGCCAACAAGCACAATCTGTCGGCTACGGGTCCGGGCACGATCAAGGCCACATCTGAAGGCGAAGTCTGTGTGTTTTGCCACGTGCCACACAATTCACGGGCCACCGGTCCGCTGTGGAACCGCGACCAGCCGGTCGGCGCCTACACGCCCTACACCAGCAGCACACGCAAAATCTCCGCCCCCGGCCAACCGACTGGTGCTTCACTCTTGTGCCTGAGCTGCCATGACGGAACCATCGCGCTAGGCAAGATCAGCAGTCGCACGACCAGCATCACCATGGCTGGCGGTAAAAACAACTTCCTCGCCGGCGATCAAAGCTACGTTGGCACCGATTTGTCCGATGACCATCCGGTGTCGTTCCTGTATTCCAGTGTGCTCAGCAACACTGAGCTGCGCACCCCAACCGGCGCCGTGAAGCTCGACGCCAGCGGGCAGATGCAGTGCACCTCCTGCCACAGCCCGCACGACAATGCCAACGGCAAGTTTCTGGTGGTGAGCAACATCAAGTCGGGACTGTGCACCAACTGCCACAACAAGAGCTACTGGGCAGCCAGCGATCACCAGACCTCGACCAAGACCTGGAATGGCGTGGGGACCAATCCCTGGCTGCACACAACGAACACGCCCCAAAACGTCACCAACAACGCCTGCGAGAGCTGCCACCGGCCGCACACGGCGCCGGGCAGGCAGCAACTGCTTAACAGTGCAACGGAAGAAACGAATTGCCTGGTATGCCACAGCGGCACGGTGGCGACATCGACCAAGAATATCCAGACTGAGTTGAATAAAACTTCGCAACACAGCGTGGGCGCCTATATGAATGTGCACGATGCGGGCGAAGCCAACTTGATGACGACCGCTCACGTCGAATGCCAGGACTGCCATAACCCTCATTCTGCCAATAGCACAGCCGGCTCTGCACCTGGCACCACGCCGATTGCGTTGCCGGGCTCACTCAGCAACGTGCGCGGCATCACCATCAGCGGTGCGGCGGTTAGCCCGGTCACGGCCGAGTACCAGATTTGTTTGCGCTGCCACGGTGACAGCACCAGCAGGACGCCGGCATCGCGCACCGCGCGCGTGATCGTGCAAACCAACACGCGGCTGGAATTCGATACTGCCAATCCGTCCTACCATCCGATTGCCGGCGTTGGCAAGGCGACCGGGGTAACCGGCAAGACGGTCCCCAGCCTGATTGCGCCCTGGACGACAACCAGTGTGATGAATTGCAGCGACTGCCACAACAACAACGCGGGGCCAAACACCGGGGGCACTGGTCCCAACGGCCCGCACGGCTCCACCAATCCGCTGTTGCTGGAGCGTGCCTACGTGGTGACCGATCCGGCGGCAGAAAGCGCCGCCAACTATGCACTTTGCTACAAATGCCACAGCCGGACCGCCATTATTGGCACCGGCACGGGTAGCTTCAAGGAACACAACAAACACATTGTTGGCGAGACGACCTCTTGCAACGTCTGCCATGACCCACACGGCATCAGCAGTACCCAGGGCACGACTCTGAGCAACAGCCGATTAATCAATTTCCAAACTGGTGTTGTAACCAAGAGTGGTACGCAGGCCATTCGCTGGGAGCGTGTGGGCACGACCGGCGGTCGCTGCTACCTGTCCTGTCATGGGAAGGACCACAACGGCTTGTCCTATTAAAGTGTGGCAGAGCAGGAACATCCAGCGTGAAGCAAGGGGTGCACAAAGGCATAGCAGGTAATTGAAGGATCACGAGTCGGAAAAATGAATGAAAAATACACCTAGTCTCAAGGCAAATCTGGCATGGGCTTTGGCTCTGTCCTTTGCTTTCGCACTGCCGGTCCTGGCCCAGAACCGGGACAAGGACAAAGCATGCCTTGAGTGTCACGCCGCTGTCGCACAGAAGAAGGTGGTGCATGCGGCGGTTCATATGGGCTGCAACAGTTGCCATAATGAAGTCGAATTGAACACAGTGCCGCACAAGTCCAGAAGCAAGACCGCAAAAGAGCGCTCGGCCGAGAACGCCGCGATGTGCGCCAATTGCCATGACAAGAAGTTGTTTGAAGGAAAAGTAGTTCACGCCCCAATTGCGGCGGGCGAGTGCAATGACTGCCACGACCCCCATGCATCGGACAACCTTGGACTCCTGAAAAAAGAGCCCGCGACGCTGTGCCTGGACTGCCATCCCGACATCAAGAAGGGTCCCCACGTCGTCGCCGGATTTACGCGATCCGGGCATCCTCTGGGCGACGAAAAGAAAGAGGCGAAGGATCCGCTACGCCCGGGCAAGAAATTCTATTGCGGCAGTTGTCACGAGCCCCACAGCTCGGAACGTCCCAAGCTCAACCGCTTCGGCTTGGGCATGGTTGCCTGCCAGAAATGCCACGAGAAGTGATGCGCACGAATAGGCTCCGACGGAGCGTCTGATGAAAAGTGAGCGATGGCTGTGCAACCCTCGGAGCGCGCGGCGAAAATCAGCACCTCGGCTATAAGTATGCCCCTTTGGCGGCTGAATTGTTCATGGTTTAACTCGCTACCAGCTCCCGCACCGCCGCCAATTGCCGGCGCGACACCCACAGCAATTCATCAATGCCGTTGAGCCGCACCGCCCAGCCCTCGCCTTCTTGCGGGTCATGGGCCTTCTCCAGCGAGCGCACGGCGCGCCGGGCAATCAGGGTATTGCGGTGGATGCGAAGGAAGCGCGTCCCATACTTGTCTTCGAGCTCACTCAAGGAGCCTTCCAGAAGGTAGCTCCGAGCAGCCGTGCGAACCGTGATGTATTTCAGCTCCGCCTTGAGGTACAGCACCTCGGCCAGCGGTACACGCTCGGTCCGGCCACGGTCTTGAATAATCAACACTTCTTCAGGCAAATCAGGCTGTAGCCCCCGTGCATACCGCCTATTGCGCTCTATTTTTTGTAGCGCAAGCTGCAGCCGCTCCAGCCGAACCGGCTTGGTCAGATAGTCCGCCGCTTCGACCTCGAACGCCTGCACGGCGTGTTCAGCGTAGGCGGTAACAAACACCACCGCCGGCGGCTGGGGCAGCGTGCGCAGCGTCTGCGCCAGCGTCAAACCGTCGGCACCCGGCATGTGAATATCGATCAAGGCCACATCGACCGGGTGGTGCTGCAGCCACGCCAAGGCCTGCGCGGCGTTGGCGGCCTCGGCCTCAACACTGACCGCAGGCGCCGTGCAATCCCCCAACAGCGTTCGCAGGCGGGCACGCGCCAGGGTTTCATCGTCCACGATCAATATTCTCAGAGTCATCGCGCCAGCCTCCCTGGCCTCATAGTGGCACCTCGATGCGAACCTGAAACACGCCGTCTTTCAACCCGTACTGAAACTGGCCCTGCACGTCGTGCAGCAGGCTGAGCCGGTCCCGCACATTATTCAGCGCCACGCCGCTGCCAGGCTCACTGTTGCCCACGGGCACGGTGTTGGTCACCTTGATGACGACGCTCGATCCCCGGCGTTGCGTGGATATTTTGATTTCTGCCCCTTGCGCGCTGGGTTCGACCCCGTGTTTGACCGCGTTTTCCACCAGCGGCTGCAACAGCAAGGGCGGCAATTTGGCGGTCGATGCGCCAGGGTCCAGTGCCCACTCCACCTGAATGCGCTCGCCAAAGCGCAACTTTTCAATCGCCAGATAGCGCTGCGCCAGCATGATCTCGTCAAGCAGGGTGACCGATTTCCCCTGTTCCATGAGTGCATGGCGAAACAGGTCGCTCAAATCTTCCAGCAAGGTTTCGGCCTTGGCCGGCTCAGCGCGCACCAGCGCAATCGCCGTGTTGAGCGTATTGAACAAAAAATGCGGTCGAATGCGGGCCTGCAACTCACTCAAGCGCGCCGCCGTGGCCGCTGGCGTTTGGCCTTTGGCGCGCAACACCAGCGCCGCCACCAGCGCCGCCGACAGCAGGGCACCGCTGGCCGCACTGGCCAACCAGGGTGCCGGCTCCAGCAGCCCCACCAAGGACAGCACGCCACAGCCGTACAAACCAGCCACGCCCCCCAAGGCGACCCCGGCCACCTGCTGGGCGCTGCTGCTCAGGCGGGCCAGCAACTTCTTGAGGCTGCACGCCACAATCAACCAGACCAGCGTGGCCGGCAAAGCGCCGCCGGTGAGCAGGGACAGGCGCGTCAGCCAGTCAAGAAACGTGGCGGAACCAAACATGGCCCCCACCGCCACCACCGCTTCAACAAACAGTACAGCACGCAGCATCACGCCCACATGACAGGCATCAAACACCGGCACGGCCGCAGGCTTGGGCGCCGGCTCCGGCGTCGGTTCCTGGAAGGTCGATAAAATTTGGGAATCTTTCATTGATCAATGAGGTTTCAAGCTGACGCAAGCTTGGGGCTGATTATTGATGATTCTCTGGCGCAAGCCTTACTCGCATGAGCCCACCCCATGTCACACAACCAATTTGATAAAAAATCGCAAGCCTGGTCCGCCCTGTTCTCCGAGCCCATGAGCGATCTGGTCAAGCGCTACACCGCCAGCGTGTTTTTTGACAAGCGGCTGTGGCAGGCCGACATTGCCGGCAGTCTGGCCCATGCCGGCATGCTGGCGGCGCAAAAAATCATCAGCAGCGAAGATCACAACGCGATTCAAAGCGGCATGGCCACCATCAGCGCCGAGATCGAATCCGGCGCCTTTGACTGGAAGCTTGAGCTCGAAGACGTGCATCTCAACATCGAAGCGCGCTTGACGCAGCTCATCGGCCTGGCGGGCAAGCGCCTGCACACCGGCCGCAGCCGCAACGACCAGGTCGCCACCGACGTGCGGCTTTGGCTGCGCGGCGAGATTGACCTGATAGTCGCGCTGCTCACCGACCTGCAAATAGCACTGCTGGAAGTGGCCGAGAAAAATGTTGAAGTGATTCTGCCGGGCTTCACTCACCTGCAGGTGGCGCAGCCGATCAGCTTTGGTCACCACATGCTGGCCTATGTCGAGATGTTCAGCCGCGACGCCGAACGCATGAGCGACGTGCGCCGTCGCACCAACCGCCTGCCGCTGGGCGCCGCCGCGTTGGCGGGCACCAGCTACCCGCTGGACCGCGAGCGTGTGGCGGTCAGTCTGGGCATGGTCGATGAGAAAGGCCATCCTTGCGTCTGCCAGAACTCGCTGGACGCTGTCAGCGACCGTGATTTCGCCATTGAATTCACCGCGGCCGCCTCGCTCTGCATGGTGCACATCAGCCGCATGAGCGAAGAGCTGATTTTGTGGATGAGCCAGAACTTTGGTTTTATCAAAATCGCCGACCGCTTCACCACCGGCAGTTCCATCATGCCGCAGAAGAAAAACCCCGACGTGCCCGAACTGGCACGCGGCAAGACCGGGCGCGTGGTCGGCCACCTGATGGGCCTGATCACCCTGATGAAGGGCCAGCCGCTGGCCTACAACAAGGACAACCAGGAAGACAAAGAGCCCTTGTTTGACACGGTGGACACGCTCAAAGACACCCTGCGCATCTTTGCCGAGATGATCGGCGGCCAGCTCAACCCCGCCACCGGCATCAAAGAGGGCGGCATCAGCGTCAACCCGCAAGCCATGGAACAAGCGGCCCTCAAAGGCTACGCCACCGCCACCGATCTGGCCGACTATCTGGTCAAAAAAGGCCTGCCATTCCGCGATGCGCATGAGACGGTGGCGCACGCCGTCAAGGCCGCCATCACGCACCAGGTGGATCTGTCGGAATTGCCGCTGGCGGTGTTGCAGCAGTTCAACCCGAGTATTGAGAAGGACGTGTACGAGGTGCTGTCCTTGCGCGGCTCGCTCAATGCACGCGACATTCTGGGCGGGACCGCACCGAACCAGGTGCGCGCGCAGATCGCACGGCACCGGGCAAGGTTGGGGTAAAGGAACTGGCTGCACACCTCAGTCCAGCGAACCCACTGAGAAAAGTCGGGCAAACTATAGGCCATGGACCTTCCAAACATTTCTTTCCGAGAAGCGGATGGACAAGTGTTCTTGCGCTGCGAGCCAGCGCCAGAACGCCTGCCTGTTGACAGCGCCGCACTGCATACCTTGCTGGCTCAAGCCGGGTATGGCGACTGCCTGCTGCACGAAGAGGCCATTGCCAGTGCTGCCCACGATTGCAACACCCAGCAAAGCCCCTTCGAGCGGCTGCTAGCCCAGCGCAGTGACGCCACGACCCAGGTCCACATTGCGCCCGACGAAATGAAAGCCGAGATCAGCCTGAGTCCCGCACATGGCGGCAAGACGATCACCATGGAAGACGTCAAGCGGGCGCTGGTTGAGGCGGGCGTCCTGTTCGGCGTCGACGAAGCGGCACTGCTGCGAGCCTGTGAACCGGGAATCCGCGAGCGTGTGCTGGTGGCCCGTGGTGTCAGCGCCGAAGACGGGCGTGACACCGTTTTTGAAGAAATGATTCCGCAAGCGGTAGACCGCGTACCCCAGCTGGATGAAAATGGCCTGATCGACTACCGGGAGCACGGCAGCATTGACTCGGTGCAGGCGGGTGCGCCTCTGATGCGCCGCATTCCGCCGACGGCCGGCGTTGTCGGCCATAGCATCCGTGGCCGTGTGCTGGCGCCCCGCCCCGGACGCGACGAGCCTTTTGCCGCCGGACTGACGGGCGCGCAGGTGGCCAGCGACGACCCCAACCTGCTGCTGGCAGCGGTGAGCGGGCAGCCGGTGCGGGTCAAAGGCGGCATCATGGTGGAGCCGATCCTGCGGGTCGCGGAAGTCAACATGACGACCGGCAACATCCACTATGACGGCACCGTGCAGGTCGATGGCGACGTCCTGCAGGGCATGAAAGTCCAGGCGAGCGGCGACATCGTGGTCAAGGGCATGGTGGACGGCGGACTTCTGGAAGCCGGTGGCGATATTCGTGTGACTGGTGGCGTCATTGCCCATGCCAGGCTGCGCGCAGGCGGCTCGGTCAGCGCACGTTTTGCAGAAGGCGCCCATATTTATGCCGGTACCGTGATTGCACTGGACGACATGGCTTTGGAGTGTGACTTGCAGTCACTCAACCAAATCGTCATCGGCGCCGCCTCGCCCGCGCGCGGACGCATGTTTGGTGGCTCGGCCACAGCCATGATGCTGATCAAGGTGCCCCTGCTGGGCTCGGCCAAGGCCGGTGTGACGCAACTGGTGCTGGGCGCCAACGCGGAGCTGCAGGCCAAATACCAGACGCTGCAAGAGCGCATCGCCAAAGAAAAATCGATTGAAGAGAACCTGGAGAAACTGGCCAAGCAACTGACGGCCACTGGGGACCCCAAGGGACTGTTGGAGCGTGTCAAGGCCTCCAGAGTACACGCCGTGCAGGTCTGGGGCCAATCCCTGGTTGAACAAGTTGAGCTGGAAAAGCAAATCGCGCTGGGACGCGCCGCCAAGCTTGAGGTGAGCGTTGGCGTGGCCGGGGCGGTAGACCTGCGCTTTGACAAACTGATGGCCCGGCTGCGTCAGGAATCCGGCGCCGGCACCTTCTGCGTTGACGAGCAAGGGCAAGTCGTCTTTATCGACCCTGCCGGGAACGCCGCGCCGACCAGCTCGTAATGCAAGCGCACCGGCGCGGGCAGCAGGCGCAGCCTTTTGGCGCTACTGGGCGCCAGCGCGATTCGATTCAGCGTCAAAGTAGTAGGTCACGCGCCGACGTGGCGAGAGATAGTCGTAGATCGGCTGCGGCAGTTGATCGGGCTTGAGTGCGCGGCTGATCAACACATCCGGTTCGCTTTCAAGCTCGACCAGGATCGCTCGGTCACGTGGCACCTGCTGGTCATAGATCAGCACCGTCGGCTTGAGCGGCTTGGAACTATTGACCGACACCACCATGCCCACGCTATCGTTCGACAACACGACGATGGTGCCAGGCGGGTAGATGCCCATGCAGCGAACGAAAGCGGTCAAGGCGGCTGCATCAAACCTGGCGCGCTGCTGCGCGTACATCAACGACAGAGCCTGGTGCGGCGTCAGGGCCAGTGACAATTTGACCGGATTGCACAGGTTATCGTAGGCGTTGACGATGGCGACAATACGGGCCAGCAGGTTGAAGTCAGCACCGGTCAAGCCCCTCGGGTAACCGCTGCCATCCATGTACTCGTGATGCTGCGCGATCACCAGCAAAGCCGCAGCTGGCAGACCCAGCTTGCGCCCGGTCTCGACGCCATAGGCGCAATGCTGCTGCAACAAAGACAACTCGGGTTTGCTCAAAGCCTCTGTTTTACGCACGATGCGGTCCGGAATATCGAGCTTGCCAACGTCATGAAACATCGCCCCCATGCCCATCAGGCGGATCGCCTCGCGTGGCGCCTTCAACTCCTTGGCCAGCATCATGGACAGCAGCGTGACATTGAGCGAATGAAAGTAGACGTCCTCTCCTCCCACCTGGTCCTTCATCAGATTGATCGCGATGTCCGAGTCGGTCAGCATCGAATCGGCAATCGCCTGCACCAGTGTTTCGGCCTCCTGGCGCGCTTGCTCCGGCTTGGCAAAGAGGTTTTGATTGATCGACTTGACCGCGCGGGCCGAGGTCATAAACTCTCGCTCGCAGGCCGCGACTCGCGCCTGCTGCGACAGCAAACGCTCGATTCGTGCACGCTTGGCCAGATAAAGGGGTCCGTCGTCCAGTGGTTTGGCCGGCGGCGACCCGGACGCAAAGTCCTTCGGGACTTTCAATGGCCCGCTATCGCTTTTGGTCGGGTTGTACTGAATGCGCTTAAGCCCGAGCGCCTGCAAGGTCACGATCTGCTCAAGATTCTTGATCTTGAAACTTGAGAAGGTGAACGGATGCTCCGTCCACGGCAAGTCGAGCTGAACATACATCCCGATGCACAGTTGCGCAGGCGTGACATACCCGCTGTTGGATGAAGACATTTCGCTTAATGGTCGCTTGTTGGGACAGCTTTCGATTTTATGCGGCCCCATCCGCACATCAGCTGTCCGTACGGTGCCAAAGACGCATTGCGGCCAGCCGGGCCAGGCGTTGTTGTCAAGTCTTGACGATCGGGATATAAATTTCCCCGCCCGCGCGCCTGAACTCCTGCGACATGCTCTCCATGCCGTCACTCAAGGCCTGCTCCTCGCTGACACCCTTGGTCTTGGCGTAGTCGCGCACCTCCTGCGAGATCTTCATGGAGCAGAACTTGGGGCCGCACATGGAGCAGAAATGCGCCACCTTGGACGAGTCTTTTGGCAAGGTCTCATCGTGAAAGTTGCGCGCCGTGTCGGGGTCGAGCGACAGGTTGAACTGGTCCATCCAGCGGAACTCGAAGCGCGCTTTGGACAGCGCGTCATCGCGTGCCCGCACGCCGGGATGACCCTTGGCCACGTCGGCCACATGCGCGGCAATCTTGTAGGTGATGATGCCGACTTTGACGTCGTCGCGATCCGGCAAACCCAAGTGTTCCTTGGGCGTGACGTAACACAGCATGGCGGTGCCGAACCAGCCGATCATGGCCGCGCCGATGCCGCTGGTGATGTGGTCATAGCCGGGGGCGATGTCGGTGGTCAGGGGCCCGAGCGTATAGAACGGCGCTTCGTGGCAATGTTTAAGTTGCTCGGTCATGTTGGCCTGCACCATGTGCATGGGCACGTGGCCGGGGCCTTCGATCATCACCTGCACGTCCTGCTGCCAGGCCTGCTGGGTGAGCTCACCCAGGGTGCGCAGCTCTGCGAACTGCGCTTCGTCATTGGCATCGGCACCGGAACCGGGGCGCAGACCATCGCCCAGCGAGTAACTCACGTCATAGGCCTTCAGGATTTCCGTCATTTCATCAAAATGGCTGTAGATGAAATTCTCTTTGTGGTGGGCAATACACCACTTGGCCATGATGGAGCCGCCGCGCGACACGATGCCGGTCATGCGATTCGCCGTGAGGTGGATGAAGGCCAGGCGCACGCCGGCGTGCACGGTGAAGTAATCGACGCCCTGCTCGGCCTGCTCGATCAGCGTGTCGCGGAAGATTTCCCAGGTCAGGTCTTCGGCGACACCGCCGACTTTTTCCAGCGCCTGGTAAATCGGTACCGTGCCGATGGGCACCGGCGAGTTGCGCAAAATCCAGTCGCGCGTGGTGTGGATGTTGCGCCCGGTGGACAGGTCCATCACGGTGTCGGCGCCCCAGCGCATCGACCACACCAGTTTTTCCACTTCTTCCTCGATGCTCGACGTCACCGCCGAGTTGCCGATGTTGGCGTTGATCTTGACCAGGAAGTTGCGGCCAATCGCCATCGGCTCCACTTCGGGGTGGTTGATATTGGCCGGGATGATGGCGCGGCCACGGGCCACTTCATCACGCACAAACTCGGGCGTCATGATCTTGGGAATACTAGCGCCAAAGCTGTTGCCGGCCAGACGTGCTTCGCGCTCGGCGTTGCCCAGGTACTGCTCCATCCAGGCCAGCTTCTGGTTCTCGCGGATCGCCACGTACTCCATCTCGGGGGTGATGATGCCGGATCTAGCGTAATGCATTTGCGAGACATTAGCGCCCGCTTTCGCGCGGCGCGGCGTGCGCTGCAGACCCGCAGCCTGCACGCGCAAGGATGCCAATGATTCAGAGTCGCCATTCTTCAGTCCATCGTCCAGTGCAAAGGGCGTGCGGCCGGTGTAGGACTCGGTGTCACCACGCGATTCGATCCAGGGGCCGCGCACCGAGGGCAGGCCCTGGCGCACGTCGACGTTGGCATTCGGATCGGTGTAGGGGCCGGAGGTGTCGTACACCACGACGGCCTCGCCGTTGCTCTGCATGATTTCACGCATCGGCACTTGAATATCGGCTTGCGTGCCGGGCACGTAGATCTTGCGCGAAGCCGGCAGGGGCTCGCGCGTGAGGCTCATCAACTGGCTGAATTTGTCGGGTGCATTCATCGCGTGGTCTCCTGAAGCTGTAATGAGGAAGTGCTCCGGAGAACAGTCAATCAACTCAGCGAACAGGGAAGACAGCGCGACCCGACAGAGGGTAGGAATAATGCAGTCTGGCGCTTCTTACGCCGGTATGAACCGGATCAAGTTCGCGGGTTCGGTCAACCATCTCAGCGCCATCACAGCGCACCCCGGGCAGGGCGGAGTTTAAGCGATCCGGCCAATTGTCTTTGCCTGGGCACACGGCAAACTCAACTAGCTATCAATTAAATAGCATTTCACGTAGAACGCACGGGGGCTAGAGGCCAAAACGGCCTCAAACCATGGGCACACCGGCCACAGGGTCTGCGCCGACCGTGACGATGGACGGACGATAATGAAACTTGGATCCACATCCGCATGGAGTGTTGACTATGGCAATTTCTCACTTGGCCGCAGGCCAGACCATCAATGTTTTGCCGCTCGGAAGCGCCTTGGCAAATGCACGTACCACGGCGCTATTCAAGTCCGAGCAGCTCGAAGTCATCCAGCTGGTGCTTCCGGCCGGCAAATCGTTTCCGCCGCACAAAGTGGCCGGTGAGATCACGATTCAGTGCCTGGAGGGAAGCGTCGAAGTAACGATTGAAGACACGCCCCAGACCCTGAAAGCGAATCAACTCATGTATGTATCAGGCGGTGTTCAGCATGGCCTGACCGCACTCGAAGACGCGTCAGCCCTGGTCACGATTGTGTTGCGCAAGTAGCGCGGTTCACGCAGCAGCACCACCGATGGCTCGACGCCGACCAAGGCTGGTTGGCAAGCGTTGCAGCGATGGCCGTCATGCCAATGACGAGCGCTGCTTTTTCATCTTTCAATCACGCCGTTCCTTTGAGATTTATCAAGGTCGAGAATGCGAATGAAGCGCACGGTGCCACTGATTGCGGCTCCGGTATCGGCGCGAAAGCGGCTGATCTGTAAAGTCAGCGCACGGCCGCGTTGGGATGGGGAAGTCCCTTTCATCCGTCAGGCGTCACCCCTGAACACGCACGATTTCCATGACAACCCGGAAAGGAGAACGTATGAAGCTACCGATGCACGCTGGCCTGCTGTTGGCGGCCCTGTTCATGGCTTGGCCATCGATGGCGCAACAGGAGAGTACTGCAAGACCCGAAATGATCTTGAAAGAAGACGTGTCTGGCATGCCCAAGGGTGAAAAACAACAAGTTCGCGTCCTGACGGCAAACTTCAAGCCCGGCGACAAAACCGTGTTCCATACACATCGATTTCCGGTCACAGTGTTCGTCCTGGACGGCGCATTCACGTTAGCGCTGGAGGGACGAGCGCCGGTTGTCCTGAAGACGGGCCAAGCATTCGTGGAACCGCCAAACGTCAAAATGACCGGCTACAACCGCAGCAGCACCGAGCCTCTTCGGGTGCTGATCTTTTATGTGAGTGATCCAGAAACACCTTTCCTTGACCCGACGCAGTGATTCTGGTTTTGGCAAGAAATGATTCATCGGCGCACGCCTGGCTCAACGACCAACTGGACCCTCAACGGCATGGCGCGGCCAGTCGCGGGATATGTCGAGTGGGGAGATCGAAGATGCACCGGAGGGTTTGATCATGGCTCACAAACAAGTGTCCGACACTTGGAATCGTGGGGACGCCTATGAGCGGTATGTCGGCCGGTGGAGCCGTCGGGTCGCTCCGATGTTCCTGTCCTGGCTGCGCATTCCAGACGGACGAAGGTGGCTGGACGTGGGGTGCGGTACGGGAGCGCTTTGCGCGGCAATCGTGGATCGCTGCGCGCCATTGTCGGTCGCTGGGGTCGAACCCTCGGAGGGCTTTCTCAAGACGGCGAAGGAGAATCTGGCGGGACGAGCAGTGCTTCGCCATGGCAGTGCAACCGCGATTCCGCTGGATGACGCGTCGGTCGACGTGGTGGTCTCGGGATTGGTCTTGAACTTCGTCCCGGATCAGCGCGCCGCTCTCGTCGAGATGGAGAGAGTGACCGCCAGCGGCGGAACCATTGCAGCGTATGTCTGGGATTACGCCGGGAAGATGGAACTCATGCGCCTCTTCTGGGATGCAGCGGTAGAACTCAATCCAGATGCCGCGAGGATGGATGAAGGAATTCGTTTTCCACTCTGCCATCCAGAGGCGCTCATGGCACTCTTCGCCAGCGCCGGACTCCATGGCGTAGAAGAGACGGCCATCGACGTGCCGACGCCGTTCGCAAGTTTCGACGACTACTGGCAACCCTTTTTGGGCGGTCAGGGACCGGCTCCCGCCTACGCCATGTCACTCGATGAAAACACAAGAACGCGCATGCGGGACCGCATACGAGGGCGAATCGCCGTCCAGGCAGACGGCTCGATCTCGTTGAGCGCACGGGCTTGGGCTATCCGCGCAACGGTTGCAAAATAGGCGATGTCCGACCCGACGTTGCACCGGACCCACCGCATGCTGCACGCCTGGACGACCCCTCGCCCTGCCAGTCCCATCTCTCCCAACCTTGCCATGCCAACCCAAGCCTACGCCCTCTTCCCCACGCCCATCGGCCACTGCGGCATCGCCTGGAGCGGCTTTTGCGGGACCCGCGACGAACATCATTTGCTATGAATTGGAGAGCGTGTTACGCAGATAAAACGGGGGCTAGAGACAGAAATAACTCAAACTTTTCGGCCAACCAAGCCGCGCGAACGCCGCCCCACCGCCGGCACCATCATCGCCCGGAACCCCGACATTCCACTCAACCGCCAGCGCGTGAGTTGGCGCGCACAAGGCGCCTGTCTGCGCGGCACGTGGCGCAGTTCATGAAATCGCGCCACAGTCGGCGCCATAAAAGCGCATAATCGCGCCAAAACAGATGGAACTGCGCCACTTTTCGCCATGAACGCCGACACAGCCCTGCTCCAAAACATTCAGTCTGCCCCAACCGGCCTTACGCTGGCTGAACTGCTGGCGCAACACCCAACCCTGAAGCGGCGCACGGTGCAGCGCTGGGTCAGCCAATGGGTTGCCGCTGGGCGCATCGTGGCCCAAGGCGAGGGCCGCGCTCGCCGGTATCTGCCAACTGCAGAATCCACCGCTGCATCTGGCACCGCATCGGTCGCGCCAAGCAACACCTTTCCCGCCCACATTCCCCTGTCCGCTGATAGCCAGGACATCCTCGCCTACGTCACCCAGCCGCTGCAGGGGCGCAAGCCGGTGGCTTACCAGCGCGACTTTCTGGATGCCTACCAACCCAACGTCACCGCCTATCTGAGTGCACCGCTGCGCCGCCAGTTGCACAACATGGGCAAGACCACCCGGATGAGCGAACCTGCAGGCACCTACAGCCGCGACATCCTCAACCGCCTGCTGATTGACCTGTCGTGGGCCTCCAGCCACTTGGAGGGCAACACCTATTCCCGCCTGGACACCATGGAGCTGATCGAGCATGGGCGCACCGCCACGGGCAAGGGCGCCATCGAGACGCAAATGATCTTGAACCACAAGACCGCCATCGAACTGCTTGTCGACAACGCGGGGGTAGAAAACGCCGGCAAAGCCGGCTTGAGCCGCTACCTGCTGATGAACCTGCACAGCACCCTGGCGGAAAACCTGCTGCCCAACCCGGCCGACGAAGGCCGTATTCGCCAGCACGCCGTCAACATCGGCAAGAGCGTGTACCGCCCCTTGTCCACGCCCCAGCAAATCGACGAAACCCTGGATGTGGTGCTGGCCAAGCTGAACCAGATTGCGGACCCGTTTGAGCAATCGTTCTTTGCCATGGTGCACCTGCCCTACCTGCAACCCTTCGCCGACATCAACAAGCGCACCTCACGCCTCGCGGCCAACCTGCCTTTGTTCCGCGCCAACCTGTGCCCGCTGACGTTTTTGGATGTGCCCGAACAAGCCTACAGCCACGCCACCCTAGGCGTGTACGAACTCACGCGAGTGGAGCTGCTGCGCGATCTGTATGTATGGGCCTACGAGCGATCCACCCAGGAATACCAGGCCATCCAGCAAGACCTGGCAGAACCCGACCCCACCCGCCTGGCCTACCGCGACCTGATCAAGCAAACCGTGAGAGAGGTAGTGCAACAGCCACAGTCTGACCCGCTGCAAGCGCTGGAGCGTGCCCTTGCGCCAGTGCCACAGGCCGACCGGGCTGATGTGCATGCTTTGCTGGTGCAGGAGCTACAGCGTCTGCATGAGGGGGTTTTGGCACGGTATGGCTTGCGGCCGTCGGAGCTGGCGGCGTGGAAGGTGACGCAGGAGTTGCTATGAATTTGAGAGCTGCTTGTGCTTATTGCACGTGGGCTGGAGGGCTAAAATGCTCGAAGCTTTTTGCCAAACGGGCTGCTGGGATCACATCGCAGACGACCGACGCCGACACTCCGCCAAGGCACCAGCGTGTGAACTTCCAAGTAAACAGTATGTGGCCCGTCCGTAGAATGCACCAGCAACCTTTGAAAAACTTGGATTGCTCAATAGCTTTGGCCCGATTGGTCACTAAAACCAAAATGAAATTCAAACACCGCTGACTTCTCGTTCGACAGTGAGTTAAAGGATCATTTCGACGGTCGTCTTCGATATCCGCTGAATTTCCACGAAAACCAAACACTTTATGCGCAACACCTCCGTCTTTGTTAGCTCTACGTGTTATGACCTACATTCTCTTCGAGAGCACCTCAGGTCCTCGATCACGGCGCTTGGTCATGACCCCATCCTGAGTGAATACCACTCCTTCCCGGTCTCACCCGAACTCAGCACTGTAGAGAACTGCAAGAAAGTCGTTCGTGACCGTGCTGATCTCTTTGTCCTGATAGTTGGTGGCAAGCGCGGCTCTCGTGATCCTGTCAGTCAACGCTCTGTTGTAAATGCGGAGTACCGGGAGGCAAAGAAGGCCGGGCTTGACTGCTTTGTATTTGTTGATCGCCAAGTTTGGGACCTACTGCCCCACTACAAGAAAAACCCGGAAGCGGATTTCACACCGACTGTGGACAATCCTGGAGTATTTGATTTTCTTGATGAACTGATCAGCGATACGAAGTGGATTTACCAGTTTCAACGCACCGACGAAATCATTCAAACGCTCACGAACCAGTTGTCGATTCGATTTCAAGACCTCCTGCGACGCAGGCGCGAAGGTCGGCTCACTGTGCCAATTGAGTTTCGTAGTGAATCCAGTCCCGTCATTGATCTAGTGCTGAACAAATCCAGCCTTTGGGAATATCGTTTGGCGGCCGAACTACTCAGCGACAGAATGTCACGCATCGATGCCAAGTTCCAGGACATAACGCAGGGCTTTGCATTCCGTCGCACAAAATTCCTCCCTGTCCGTGACACGATCCATCACATTCAGGACTTGCTCGCCGACGTCACCTCTGTACTGACTGCTGCGACAACCGTGATAACCCAGGAAATTGCGGGGGGGTTTGGTCCCACGGGCGAGCCAGGTAACGCAGTGCAAATCAAAAGGGGTTGCGACAACCTCTACTCACTCCTCCTAGTCCTTTATGAGTGGGAACTGGATGTACGTTTCGTTCGGCCTCATGAGTTGTTTGTTGATGTTTTCAATTCCATGCACGGCTGGTCAGCGGAACTATTGTCTGAGTTTCACCGCCTGCCGCATGAACTGAACAAGTTGCTTGCGCGGTCGGACCTGACCGGCGAACATACGATAAATTTGGTGTTAAAGGCCCCTTCTGGTCTAAAAGACTTCACCGCCGCATTTGCGAAACTATCAAGTGATCCACGAGTTCTTATGGAACTCGCAGCAGGTGGGTAGACATATAAGTTCTGGCTCGTGGACCACCTCTGACAATACTGACGGAAAGGCTGCGCCCATCTTGCAAGAACTCCTGATCGACCAACCCTCACTCCTTGGCATGTGCCCCATAACCGAGGCCGTGCAGAAACTTGCCCGTGATTCAGGGGGTGACGAGCGCGGGGCTGTCTTCACGCGGCGTGAGGTGGTGGATTTCATGTTGGACTTGGCGGGCTACATGCCGGATCGCCCTTTGCATGACATGAGACTCCTGGAGCCCTCGTTTGGCAGTGGGGAGTTTTTGCTGGCGGCAGTGGGGCGGCTGTTGACGGCATTTCAAGCAGCTGGCGGCGAGGGAGACTTGAGCTCCTGCATCCGGGCGGTGGAGCTGCACCGCGATACGTTTGATGCGACCAAACTCAATCTTGAAGCACTTCTTTCGCGTTTTGACATTTCAAAACCAGACGCCGCGCGACTGGTATCCGCCTGGTTGATATCGGGTGATTTTCTGTTGGAGCGGCTGCCGGGCCGCTTTGACTTTGTGGTCGGCAATCCGCCCTATGTGCGGCAAGAGCTCATTCCCGCCGCGTTGATACTGGAATATCGCAAACGCTATGCCACGCTCTACGACCGCGCGGACCTCTACGTCCCCTTCATCGAACGTTCGCTCGGGCTGCTGTCGGATGGTGGTCAGTGCGCCTTCATCTGTGCGGACCGTTGGACCAAAAACCGATACGGCGCACCACTGCGGGCGCTGGTGGCCGGCGGCTTCCACTTGCGCGCCTACGTGGACATGGTGGACACCCCCGCGTTCAACGCGGACGTAATCGCGTATCCGGCCATCACGCTGATCGAGAAGGCCAGGCCCGGCCCAACGCTGGTGGCCGAGCGCCCGACCATCGATCGTGAGCGCCTGTCGCTACTGGCTCGCGCGCTGTTGAGTGGACAAGCGGACGAGAAGATGGGCGTCTCGCTGGTCGAGCACGCGGCGACGGGCTCGGAGCCTTGGGTTTTAAGCTCTTCGGCCAAACGCGCGCTACTGCGTCGCCTGGAAGCCAAATTTCCACTTTTGGAAGAAGTGGGGTGCAAGGTAGGCATTGGTGTTGCTACAGGGGCCGACAAGGCCTTCATCGGCAAGATGGATGAACTGGACGTGGAGCCGTCGCGCAAATTGCGGCTGGTCACGACCAAGGACATCGCCAGCGGCGAGGTGCGCTGGCTTGGTCTTGGCGTGATCAACCCGTTTGAAGATGACGGAAAACTGGCCGACCTCGACCGTTATCCGAAGCTGCGCGCCCACCTCGAACGACATCGTGAGGCTATTGCAGGCCGTCACGTCGCCAAGAAGGCACCCGCCAACTGGTACCGCACCATCGACCGCATCACGCCCGCTCTTGCTGCGCGCCCGAAGCTGCTCATTCCCGACATCAAGGGCTCGGCCCACGTGGTCTATGAGTCTGGCGAGCTTTACCCGCACCACAATCTGTACTACGTGGAGTCGGGCGAATGGGATTTGCGGGCGTTGCAAGCCGTGTTGCTATCGAGTGTGGCGCGGCAATTCGTGGCCGCCTATTCAACGACGATGCGCGGAGGGTTTCTGCGGTTTCAAGCGCAGTACCTGCGGCGCATCCGCCTGCCAGAATGGAAAGCTGTGTCCACGGCCATGCGCGAGCGGCTTGTGCGGGCAGCGACAGCTTTGGATTTGAGCGAATGCGACAAGGCCGCCGCCGAGTTGTATGGCCTGACGGACGAAGAAGCTACGATGCTGGCGCAATGAAATCGAACAACAAAAAAAGGGGGGAGTGAAAGATGGCTCTTGATTTGAGCGACTATGAGAACAAGGCCCGCGAGGCGATCAAGGCATTTTGGCAATCCCGAGCGGATGCCACGCAAAAGCAAAAGGAATTCGGCAAGTCCGATCAAGGCGAGCGCGCCGGGGTGACCGGCGGCAAGAACATGGACGGCTTCGCAAACCTGGTGATCGACATCGTCAAGGCCAACGGCCTGCCCCATGCCCAGATTCACCAGAAGCGGGCCGTGTTGACGCTGCCGGGGTATTTCCGTCCAACCAAACTGTGGGACTTGCTGGTGATCAATGAAGGCCACTTGGTGGCGGCACTGGAATTCAAGAGCCACGTCGGCCCGTCGTTTGGCAACAACTTCAACAACCGGACCGAAGAAGCCATCGGCACATCGCATGATTTGTGGACGGCTTACCGCGAGGGCGCTTTTGGAAAGCAGGAGCGCCCCTTCGTGGGGTGGCTGATGGTGGTTGAGGACGCGCCGAAATCGCGATCCCCAATCAAGGATCAATCCCCTCACTTCCCGGTGTTTCCAGAATTCGTCGGCGCGTCGTACCAAAAGCGGTACGACATCCTGTGTCAGCGCCTGGCGCTGGAGCAGCTTTACAGTGCCGCGGCCGTCATTACCACGCCGCGCAAGGCCGTTAAGGATGGCGCCTACTCGGAGCTTTCGTCTATGACGGGCTTGCGTTCGTTCATGGCGGCACTGGCAGGACATATCGCAACGGAAGCCGCTCGGTAGGCGGCCCAGCGCGCGGACATGCCAACCCGAGCCTACGCCCTCTTCCCCACGCCCATCGGCCACTGCGGCATCGCCTGGAGCGAGCGCGGGCTGACTGGCGTGCAGCTGCCCGAGCAGGACGAGGCCGCCACCCGCGCGCGCATGCGCCGCCGGTTTCCGCTGTGCAGTGAAGCTATTGCACCGCCCCAGGTACAAGAGGCAATCGACGCCGTGGTGGCCCTGCTCAGTGGCGCGCCCACGGCGCCGGTGGATTTGTCGAACGTGGTGCTCGACATGGACGGTGTGCCGCCGTTTCACCAGCGTGTTTACGAGTTGGCGCGCCGCCTGTCGCCGGGTGAAACCGTCACCTATGGCGAGATAGCCCGCCGCTTAAGCGACCCCGGCGCGGCGCGGGCCGTTGGACAGGCGCTGGGCGCCAACCCGTTTGCACCGGTGGTGCCGTGTCACCGTGTGCTCGCCGCCGATGGGCGCGCGGGCGGCTTCTCTGCCAATGGCGGTGTCACAACCAAGCTGCGTTTGCTGCTGATTGAGCATGCCCGGTTCAACGGGCCGGGACTGTTTGATGACCCGGTGGATGCGCGGTTGTCCTAAGCTGGCAGACGGCAAGTTTTAGCTATCAATTAAGGAGCTGCTCACGCACAGCGCGCGCAGGCTAGAGGTCAAAAACATTCGAACCTTTGAAACAGGCGAGCCACCCGCATCACGATGGCTTGGTAGTTGCCGGCGCATGCACATCGCCGATGCGCGTCAGGCCGCCCAGGTCAGTGATCCGGATGTGGCGGGTTTTGACTTCGAGCAGGTGCAGCTTCTGGAATGCAGAAAAGGTACGGCTGACGGTCTCCAGCGTCAGCCCCAGATAACTGCCGATGTCGGCCCGTGTCATCCTCATTCGAAACTCGCTCGGCGAATAGCCGCGGGCCGACAGCCGCTGCGACAGGTTCAACAAGAAGGCTGCCAGTCGCTTCTCGGCCGTCATACCACCCAGCAGCATCAGCAAACGAAGTTCACGCACAAGTTCACGACTCATATGCTGCATCAGCGTGCGCTGCAATTGGGCATTGTTCCCCGCCAAATCAGTCAACAGTGCGTAGGAAACGGCGCAGACCTCGGTATCTTCCAGCGCGGTGGTGCTGCTGGCGTGCTGGCCTTCAGCCACGCCGTCCAGCCCAATCAGCTCTCCCGCCATGTGAAAGGCACTGACCCGCTCGGACCCATCCGACGTCTTCAGGCTCGATTTCAGGTTGCCACTGCGCACCTCGTAGAGGTATTGGAACGGTTGTCCCTCCAGGTACAGTTTCTGACCGGCCTTGATCTTGCGTCGACCGAACAGCAGACTGTTGATGCAGTCCGCATCGCTATTCTCCGTGCCGCTGGGTAAGCACCACGCGCGCAGATGACAGTGCGCGCAATGCGCGTTGACCACGCCGGCCTTCGCCGGCCCCGCGCCGGGACGGACAGACAGGGTCGAAATGGGTTCGACAAGAACTTCGAGTGGGGTGACGAACATGGCTTTTTTTTGGGTCGACAGGTGATCTTCAGTCAGTGGTGCGCTGTGAAGCGCGCCGAAATTTGCGGGTTGTAATCTCTGACCCTGGATAAGTCAATGGTTTCATGAAATACGCCCTTGATGTTGCGGGTCGGGGCAGCTTGCTGCCGATCAGACCCGATCATTTTCTGCCTCGGCAAAGCCGTCTGTTCGCCAGCGCGCACAAGACCTTCCAGGTCATCGTTTGCCACAGTGTCCAAAGCGCTTCTTTTACCGCGCCACCACACTCACCCCCTCCCGCACCCGGTCATCGGGATGATTGATCACCCGTTCGCCCGCCTGGATACCGGAGACGACTTGGGCGCTCAAGCCCGTGCGTTGGCCGATCTCGACACGGCGTTTGACCGCTTTGCCTTGCTCCACCACGAAGGCGGCCCAGCCGTCGCCATCGCGAAATAGCGCACTGGCGGGGATTTGCAGGATGTCCTTGCCCTCCCACACGATGAAGCTGGCTTCGACGCGGTAGCCGTCGCCCAGGCGTTGCCATTGGGTGGCGGGCGAGCTGAAGGCGACGATGACCCAGACGCGCTGTTCTTCGACGCCAAGGGCCGAGACCTTGGTAAAGCCAGTGGGTTCAATCACACGCACGACACCCTCGAGCGCGCCCTCACCGCCCCAGCGCTCAAACACCACGCGGGTGCCGGGATGGATGCGCACGGCATCGGCTGACAACAGGTCCACCTCGACTTCCAGCGCAGCCGGGTCCCCAATCTCGACCAGCGGCTGGCCGCTGGCCACCGTCCCTTCGCTCTTGTGCGCAATCTTCAGCACGCGCCCAGCCACCGGCGCAAGGACAGTCACCAGCTCAGTGCTGCTGGCGCTGCCGGCGTACTTCAGCGTAGTGCGGGCCGCTTCGAGTTCGTGGCGGGCGGTGATGACGGCAAATTGCGCCGAGCGCATATCCGCGGCGCTACGCTGCACCTCGCTGGCGGCACGGTCCTCGGCTGCGGCGCTGACGTGCCCCTGCAGACGCAGCGCGCGCACCCGCTGAAGTTCTGTTTGCGCCAGCTCGGCACCGCTGGCGGCAGCCT
>NZ_JBAQMD010000070.1:0-34640 GCF_049302455.1 Rhodoferax ferrireducens
GTATTGTGATCTCGCTGCAAGACACGCTGGCTGACAAGGTCGGCTCCTGGGTGAACGTCATCATTGGCGTGATTTTTGTGCTGTGCGTGCTGGCCTTCCGTAAGGGTGTGGTCGGCGAGTTGCAGGCCTGGCTGGAGCGCCGCCGCAGTGTCACGGCAGCGCCCAAGGCCTGAAAAGGCGCCTGCCAACAAGTGCCTGGGCGACTTTTTGCGGCCAGTGGCGTGCGAGCGCTGGCCCAGGTGGCATGGTTGACAATCGAGCCATGAGACACACGCTATCACTGCGACATTTTCTGCTGGCGCTGGCCGTCGTGGCGGTCTGGGGCACCAATTTTGTTGTCATCAAACTCGCACTGGGCCAGATGCCGCCCCTGTTGTTTGCCACCTTGCGCTTCGCCGTGGTGGTGGTGCCAACCGTGTTCTTTTTGCCGCGGCCAAAGGTGCCGTGGCGCAACCTCGCCGCTTACGGCCTGCTGATCGGCGTGGGGCAGTTTGGCCTGCTGTTTATCGCCATGAACGGTCACATTTCGCCCGGCCTGGCTTCGCTGGTGATCCAGGTTCAGGTGTTCTTCACCATCGGGCTGGCGATGCGACTGGCCGCCGAACAGCTGCAGCGCATGCAGTGGCTGGCGTTGGCTTTGGCCAGCGCTGGTATTGGCATCATCGTGCTGCATACCGATGGCAGTACCACGCTGCTGGGGCTGGCGCTGATTTTGCTGGCCGCGCTGGCATGGGCGGGGGGCAACATCGTGGCGCGCGAGGCTGGGCGCGTCAATATGGTGGCGTATGTGGTGTGGTCGAGTCTGTTTGCCGTGCCACCGCTGGCGGCGCTCTCATGGTGGTTTGAAGGTTGGGACGCGGTGGCTGCGGGTCTGCGCGGCGCCGATGCGGTGGTTTGGGCGGCGGTGGCGTGGCAGGCCTGGGGCAACTCGCTGTTTGGCTACGCCGCCTGGGGCTGGCTGCTGGCACGCTACCCGGCCGCCACCATCACGCCGATGGCGCTGCTGGTGCCCTTGTTCGGCATGGGCGCCGCCGCGCTCTGGCTGGGTGAAGGTTTGCCGGCATGGAAACTCAGCGCCGCTGCGCTGGTCATGGGTGGCCTGGCCCTGAATCTGCTGTGGCCCAAGTGGCGCCAGTGGCTGCGCCATCGCCCCACTGCGAACTGAGATGTGACTCTGAACTCATTGAAACACAGCACCAAGTATTGAAGTATGGAACAAGCCCACCTTGATTCGATCGATTTGCAGTTGCTGGCGCAGCTGCAGATTGACGCCTCGCTGACCAATCAGGACTTGGCCGCGCGGGTGCACGTTTCGCCACCGACCTGTTTGCGCCGTGTGAAACGGCTGCGTGACGCAGGGCTGATCGAGCGGGTGATCGCGGTGCTCAGCGTGGATAAATTGGCAGTTGTGGCGGGTTATGGGTTGTGCGCGCTGGCAGAGATCACACTGGACCACCAGGACAACCAGGCGCTCGAAGCATTCGAGCAACGCGTTGCCCTGGAGGATGCCGTGCAGCAGTGTTACCGCGTGTCACCGGGGCCGGATTTCTGTCTGGTAGTGCAGGTAGCGCAGATGCCTGACTATCTGGCGCTGGCGCAGCGCCTGTTCACGGCGGATGCCAATGTGCGCAACGTCAAAACGTTTTTCAGCGTCAAGCGCAGTAAATTTGGCGCGCGGGTGGCGCTGCCATTGTGACGAACTGTGATGGGGCTGTGACCTAATTCGCGGTTGGCGCCAGCGGCAATGTGAAACTGACGCTGCAGCCCGCGTCAGGTACCGCGTTGGCCCAAACCACGCCACCGTGGCGTTCCCCGATTTTGCGGGTGAGCGCCAGGCCCATGCCAAGGCCCTCAAACTCACGGGCCCCGTGGAGGCGCCCAAACGCATGAAACAATTTGTCCTTGTATTGCGGGTTGAAACCCGCACCGTTGTCGGCGATGGTCAAGGCGCACAGGCCGCTGGCATGGGTTTGCCAGGTGATCTGGATTTCAGCCACCGCTCGATTCGCCGTGAACTTGACTGCGTTGGACAGCAGGTGCATCAATACCTGCCGAATCAGCACCGCGTCACCTTGCAGGGCGGGTATGTCTTGCGCTACCCGCCAGTGAACCACTCGACCTTGCAGCGAGGGGGCCATGGCTATCAGCACATCACGCAGCAGCTGCCCGACGTCCAGCCGTGTCAGCTGCAAATCCAGTCGCGTCAGTCGCGACAACTCAGTCAAACCTTCGATTTGGCGTGTCATCTGCTTGGCCGCCTGCTGCACCGTGGCCAAGTGCGCAGCGATGTCGGGGGTGAGACGCTCGCCCAGGTCTTCCTGGATGATTTGCGCATAGGCGCTGACATGGCGCAGCGAGGCGCGCAGGTCGTGTGACACCGCGTAGGTGAAGTCATCAAGCTCAGCACGTGCCTGGCGCAACTCGCGCTGCAGGCGCTGGATGTCGCTGGCTTGCGTCCCCGCCGCCGCCGCCGTGCTCATTTGCTCGGCCGCTTCCAGTTGGCGATGCTGACCTGTTTCGCCCGCGCCACGGTGAGTGCCCCGGGCGGCGTGTCTTTGGTCACGGTGGAGCCACCGCCCACGGTGCCGCCCGCGCCGATCGTGAGCGGGGCAATCAGCACGCAGTTGCTGCCAATGTGCACATCGGCTTCAAGGACGGTGCGGTGTTTGAAGGCGCCGTCGTAATTGGCGGTGATGCTGCCGGCACCATAGTTGACGCGCTCGCCGACCGTGGCGTCGCCCAGATAAGCCAGATGATTGGCCTTGGCGCCGCGCGCCAGCGTTGAATTCTTGACTTCGACAAAGTTGCCAACATGCACGGCATCGCCCAGTTTGGCACCGGGTCTGAGCCTGGCAAATGGTCCAATCAAGGCCCCGGCGCCGATTTCCACCGCGTCCTTGCTGCCGGGTGGGCCGCCTTCAATGTGGGTGAACGGATGAATCACGGCCCCGGCGGCTATGTCTGCATTCCTGATCACACAATTTGCGCCAATTTTCACGCCTTCGCCCAATTTCACCATGCCTTCAAAGACACAGTTGACATCAATCGACACGTCTTGCCCGCAGTGCAATTGGCCACGCACGTCGAGCCGCGCCGGGTCAGTCAAGCGCACGCCTTGCTCCATCAGTTGCAGCGCCATTTTGCTTTGAAAAGCCCGCTCCAGCGCCGCGAGTTGCACCGGGCTGTTGACGCCCGCGACCTGGGTCGCGTCGGTAATTTTGTGCGCCACCACCGGCACACCATCGGCCACGGCGAATTTCACGATGTCAGTCAGGTAATACTCGCCTTGGGCGTTCTGCTTGTCCAGCCGCGCCAGCCACGCTTTGAGCTGCCGGGCGGGCAGCGCCATGATGCCGCTGTAGACCTCGGTAATCTCACGCTGCACAGGCGTCGCGTCCTTCTGCTCGACGATGGCTTGCACCACATCACCCCGGCGCACGATGCGGCCGTAACCCGTGGGGTCGGCAAAATCGATGGTCAGGAGCGCCAGCTTGTCAGTGCCAGCGGCGGCGATCAGGTGCCGCAAGGTAGCCGCCTGTATCAAGGGCACGTCGCCCGAAAGCACCACCACCATACCGTCGTCGCGTAGCAGCGGCACCGCTTGCTGCACCGCATGGCCGGTGCCAAGTTGCGGCTCCTGGCGGACAAAATTTATATCAAATCCAGCTCTAGCCCCCGTGCTACCTGAGACAGCCGCTTCTACTTCCATAGCGCCATGACCGGTGATGACCACTACCTGACGGGCTGACAGTTGCCCCGCCGTGTCCACCACATGCTGCAACAAAGCGCGCCCGGCCAAAAGGTGCAACACTTTGGGCAGTCTGCTTTTCATGCGCGTGCCTTTGCCGGCGGCCATGATGACCACGTCCACGGCAGCCGCCACTGGTTTGATTTCTGAAATATCACTCATGCCTGTTTCCATTCTTTTTCCCACCCGACCGAATCAATCTTTTGACATTATCGGCGGGCTGCCGGCGGTGCTTGCGCGGGGACTGCGGGCTCTGCTCTGGGCATTGCTGCCGGCCCTGTTGTTATCGGGGTGCAGCGCGGTCAGACTGGGCTACAACAGCGCGCCCGAGTTGAGCTATTGGTGGCTCGACAGTTTCCTGGACTTCAACGACCCACAGTCAGTCCAGGTGCGTGCCGATCTGGCAGCGCTACAGGCCTGGCATCGCCAAAGCGAGCTGCCACGTTATGTCAATCTATTGGAGAAATTGCAGCGGCTGGCACCTGTTACGGTCACGCCCGGCCAGCTGTGCGAGGTCTACGGCGAACTCAAACCCCGGCTGCAGGCGCTCCTTGATCAGGCCGAACCGAGCATCGCCGCGCTGGCGCCGACATTGACGCCAGAGCAGCTCGTTCACCTGCAGCGCCAACTGGACAAACGCAGCGAAAAATGGCGCGCCCAATGGTTGACGGTTTCTCTTGACGAGCGCAACGCGCGGCGCGTCAAGCAACTGGTAGATCGGGCCGAAATGCTCTATGGCAGCCTGGAGGAGCCGCAACTGGCCCTGCTGCGCGAGCGCGTTGCGGCGCTGCCGTTTGACGCCGACTTGCGCGAGCGCGAGAGCCAGCGCCGCCACCAGGACGTGCTGCAAACCTTGCGCCAAGTCCAGAGCGGCACGCCCAGCGACAAGGCGGTCCGGGCAGCGCTGCACGCCTGGCTGGCGCGCGCCGTCAATTCGCCCGATCCTGTCTATCGAAATCAGCAGGAAATGGCGACGCAGGCGACCTGCCAGACCCTGGCCGCCCTGCATAACAGCACGACACCGGCACAGCGGCTCGCAGCCATCAAAACGCTGCAAAGCTACGCGGCCGACGCCCGAGCCTTGCTGACGGCCGGGCGTTGAGGCCTGGCCATATCCGCATAAGATCAGCCCATGGCCATCAGCGTTTTTGATCTCTTCAAGATTGGTATCGGACCGAGCAGCTCGCACACGGTGGGGCCGATGCGCGCGGCACGCCTGTTTGCCCAGACGCTGGAGCGCGAGCACTGGCTCGACGCCACCCAGGGCGTGACCTGCGAGCTGTATGGCTCATTGGGTGCCACCGGCAAAGGCCACGGCTCCGATGTGGCGGTCATGCTTGGCTTGATGGGCCACGCGCCCGACACGGTGGATGTGACAGCGGTATCCGGCCTGATCCAGACCGTGCGTGCCCAACAGACGCTGGCGCTGTTGGGTGTCAAGCCCATTGTGTTCAAGGAAAAAGAGCACTTGCTGATGTACCGCCGCGAGGCCCTGGCCGAGCATCCCAACGGCATGAAGTTCAGTGCGGTGGACGCGCAGGGCCATTTGCTCCGGCAAGCCAAGTACCTCAGCGTCGGCGGCGGTTTTGTGGTCACCGCAGGCAGCCCCAATGAGGCCGTGCTGAGCGAGTACCAGAAGGTGCCTTACCCCTTCACCTCGGGCGCTGAACTGCTGGCGACTTGCCAGCAGCAGCGCTTGAGCATTGGCGAGTTGATGTGGGCCAACGAGCGCACCTGGCGCAGCGATGATGAAATCCGTGCCGGTCTGCTCAACATCTGGCGCGTCATGCGCGAATGCGTGCAACGCGGCCTGAGCGCGCAGGGCACACTGCCCGGTCCGTTCAAGGTGCAACGCCGCGCCCCGGTGCTGGTGGCCCAGTTGCGCGAGCGTGCCGAGCAAGCGCTGGCCGATCCGTTGTCGGTGCTGGACTGGGTCAATGTCTATGCCTTTGCCGTGAATGAAGAGAACGCCGCGGGCGGGCGCGTGGTAACGGCGCCGACCAACGGCGCGGCCGGGGTCATTCCGGCGGTGCTGCACTACTGCGACCGCTTTGTGCTGAGCCAGCACGGACGGTCAACGCAGACCCATGCGGCCGGGCACAACAGCGTCGACGACGCCGTGATCAATTTCCTGATGAGTGCGGCGGCCATTGGCATGCTGTACAAGCTCAATGCCTCCATCAGCGGCGCCGAAGTGGGCTGTCAGGGCGAGGTTGGCGTGGCCTGCTCGATGGCCGCCGCCGGCTTGACCGCGGTGATGGGCGGCAGCCCCGAGCAGATTGAAAACGCCGCCGAGATCGGCATGGAGCACAACCTGGGCCTGACCTGCGACCCCATCGGCGGCCTGGTGCAGGTGCCCTGCATTGAACGCAACGCCATGGGCGCGGTCAAGGCTGTGAACGCGGCGCGCATGGCGCTGGCTGGCAACGGCCAGCATGTGGTGTCGCTCGACAAGGTGATCAAGACCATGCGCGAGACCGGCGCCGACATGAAAACCAAATACAAGGAAACCTCGCGCGGCGGATTGGCGGTCAATATTGTGGAATGTTAGGGCTGTCCGATGCGCAGCGACCCTGAATTCGGCCCGTCGTGCTGCGGCTTGCCGAGCGAGGCTGGCACGTGCGTGGCGCGCCAATGCCAAGCTGCTGGCAGGCTCCGGGCCGGGGTCAAGGCTGGTTAGCCTCGAATTTTGACAAAACACGACCTCGCCCGGTCACCAGATATTCGCCGTAGCCGGCCAGCCCCAGCACCAGTTGTCCCAGGGCAAGGCCCGCCATCAGCACCGCCTGCCCCAAATCGCGCAGCGGACGCATCACGGCCGCCTGCCAGCGCGATCCGCGCAGGGTGACCGACTCGGCAAGCGGGGTCCACTCAAAGTAGACCGGCGACGCGTTCGCCGCGCCGTAGGGCTCAAAAACCAGGTGCTGCCCGGCGCGAACCGCCAATTGCTGTCCGGCCCGCAAAAAGTGGTCCCCCAACTCATGGCCGGGTACGCGCGGTGAGCCGTCAACGGTGGCCCATATCTGTCCCTGTTCGATGCGCAGTACACCCGCCTGGCGCGGCCGCAGGCTGATGGCTCGCCCCGGCATCAGCTTCCAGCACACAAAAACGGCGGCGTCTTGGGCGTGTTGCAATTGCGTTAAATGTTGCGTGACCATGACAGACTCCAGTAGTGCAATTTGGCATTGAATGATCGTCACAAAAAGCTTGTTCGTCCAATGAATTCAAGCTAAGCTATTCATTCCATTTACGCATCAATAGACGGGCCCGTCGCGGCCCTCACACCACATGCAACATTCTGAAAACCATCTGCGCACGCGCCCCATTTCGGTCGGTCAATTGCGCGCCTTCGAGGCCGTGGCGCGCCATCTCAACTTTCGCGCCGCGGCTGATGACTTGTCGCTGACCCAAAGCGCCGTCAGCCGCCAGATTCAGGCGCTGGAAGATGAAGTGGGGGTCGGTCTTTTTTTACGCCACACGCGCGCCGTCGAGCTCACCAGCGCGGGCGCCCAGTTACTGCGCGCCGTGCTGCCATCGCTGGAACGCATGGACAGCGCGGTGCGGCTTATCCGGCGCAGCGCCGGACGCAAAAGCGTGGCCATCAGCACCTGGGCCTCGTTTGCCTCCATGTGGCTGATTCCGCGGCTGGAGGCCTTCCAGAGCGAGCATCCTGACATCGACATTCGCATTGACGCCACGGATGTGTCGGTCGACCTGGACACCACCGACATCGACCTGGCGCTGCGCTACACCCTGCCTTCCAGCGTGCCGTCCAACGCCGTGCGCCTGTTCGGCGAGCAACTGACCCCCGTGGCCAGCCCCTGGCTGCTCAAGAGTGGACCCCCTCTGAAGCGAGGTGAAGACCTGGCGCATTTCGCCTTGATCGAAGCCAGCGACGCGCACCGCACACTACATCTGGAGTGGCTCACCTGGCGCCGCTGGCTCGATGAGCACGATTTCAAGAAGCTGGAACCGAAGCGCTGGCTCTATTTCAACTATGCCCACCAGATTGTGCAGGCGGCGTTGACGGGCCAAGGCGTGGCACTGGCCCGTACGCCACAGGTGGCGGACAGCCTGGCCTCAGGCGACCTGGTTGAGGTTTTACCGGGCATGCGCCTGGACTCGCCCCTGGCTTACTGGCTCATCGTCAGCCCGCGCAGCGTAGCGCGCCCCGAGACCCGTGCCTTTTGCGACTGGCTGATGGCTCAGGCCGCGCTCACACGCCAGGCGACAGGCGAGGCGCTGTCATAGGCCTCTTTCCTAGACCGGCCACACCACGCCGTTGTCGTTCAGGATGGCATCGAGCGGTATGTCATGCGGCTCGGGCTCGAAGTCAGGCAAAAAACCTTGCGCAAACCCGAGCCCGACGGTAAACGGTTGGGGTGTCAGCGCGGCCAGCATGCGGTCATAAAAACCGCCGCCATAACCGAGCCGGTAGCCGCCCGCTGCATAACCCACGCACGCCACAAACAGCAGGGTGGGCACAATGACCTCGGTGTCCTTCGGTTTCAGGATGCCGTAAGCGTCTTCTTCCATCGGACAGCCGGGATACCAGGCATGGAAAGCCATGGTCTTGTGAACTTTGTCCACCACCGGCAGTCCAATCATGCGAGGTTGAGGCTGATCGATCAGTTCACCGTCTTCTTTCCACCGATGCAGCGCCGGCAAGGGGTCGAATTCACCCTTGATCGGCCAGTAGGCACCAATGACAGCATCCGGGCGGCCGACCAGCCAGATGCGCATCACGCGCTGCAACAGGTTGGCGCGTTGTTGTCGATCCGGGAGATTCAGACGTTGTTCAACCAGGCGTTTGCGCAGGGCTTTTTTGGCCTGCGCTTTCTTTTCATCAGTTGTATCCATAATCTCCACATGCAGTTCTCTACCATTTTGACATCGATTGCGCTGCTGGGCGTCTTGACCCTGTCGGCAAATCCAGCGGCGCAGGCGCAGTCCAGGGCGGCGGGCACCACGGCCGCCGACCAGACTATTCTGGAGATGAACCAGGCCTTCAAGAAGGGCAATACCAAACGTCTGAGCGAGCTGTTGCCCCAGATGCGTGACCACACCCTGGAACCCTGGGCCGCTTATTGGGAATTGCGTGCCCGCCTGGACACCGCAAGCCCGGCTGAAATCCAGTTCTTTTTGAACCGCTTTGCCGGTACCTACCAGGAGGACCGCTTGCGCAACGACTGGCTGCTGCTGCTCGGGCAGCGGCAGGAATGGGGCACTTTCATGGCCGAGTACCCCAATTTCCGCATGAACGATGACCGTTCGGTCCAGTGCTACGCCTTGCTGACCGACTTCAAGTCAAGCGAACGCGATGTGGTGCAACAAGTGGAGGCTCTGTGGCTGGCCCAGCGCGATGCCGATGACGGCTGTGCGGCCGCCGCAGACCAGCAGCTCAAAGCCAGAAAGCTCCAGCCCCAGACAGTCTGGTTGCGCGCGCGCCAGGGGTTCGAAAACGACAACCTGCGCATCGCCACCCAGGCGGTGGGCCTGCTCAATGCCGAATGGGCCAACACGGTCAGCGCCATCTACACCCGGCCCGAACACTACCTTGAAGGCAAGCTGCTGGCGCTGCGGCTGCGCACCAAAGAGCTGGTCACGCTGGCCATGATTCGCCTCGCTGTCAAAGACCCTGCCGCTGCTGCCATCGAGATTGACAAACTGCGCTGGAAAACCCAACTCAGTCAGGAGGAGCGCAGTTGGGTCTGGGGCGTGATCGGTAAACGTGCCGCCATGCGCCTGTCGGATGACGCCTTGGCCTATTTCATGAAAGGGCAAGACAAGTTCATGCAGGCCGATCAACTGGCCTGGAAGGTGCGCGCGGCGCTGCGGGCGGGCAACTGGGCGCAGGTGGTGGCCGCCACGTCGGCCATGAGCGAGAGCCAGCGCCAGGACGCCGCCTGGGTCTACTGGCGCGCGCGCGCCCTGCTGAAGCTGGCCAAAACGCCGGCCGATCATGTCGAGCCGCAGCGTTTGTTGCAGAGCATTGCCGGCGTGCGCGGCTTTTACGAGCAATTGGCACTGGAAGAACTTGGCCAGCGCGTGACCGTGCCCGCAGCGCCCGCCGCGTTGACAGCCGAAGAAAAGGACGCGGCCCGGCTCGACCCCGGCCTCAATCGCAGTCTGTATGCCATTCAAATCGGCTTGCGCAACGAGGGCGTGCGTGAATGGAACTACAGCGTCAATATGCACCAACGCGGCGGCATGAGCGACCGCGAACTGCTGGCCGCTGCCGACCTGGCCTGCCAGCATGAGGTGTGGGACCGCTGCAGCAACACCAGCGAGCGTACTAAAAATGTGATCGATTTCACGCAGCGCTTTCCCATGCCCCATAAGGACGCGGTACTGCAACGCAGCTCGGAAATCGGGTTGGACCCGGCCTACGTGTATGGCTTGATCCGGCAGGAAAGCCGCTTCATCATGGACGCCCGTTCGGGTGTCGGTGCCGCCGGGCTGATGCAGGTGATGCCAGCGACGGCGCGCTGGACCGCCAAAAAAATCGGACTGGTCAACTTCAAGCCGCAACAACTCAGTGAGCGTGACACCAACATTGCGATTGGCACCGGCTATCTCAAGCTGGTGCTGGACAACTTTGACGGCTCCATGCCCATGGCCGCCGCCGCCTACAACGCCGGGCCCGGGCGCCCGCGCAACTGGCGCGGTCAAGCCGGGGCGCCGACGCTGGAAGCCGCCATCTGGGCCGAGAACGTGCCGTTCACCGAGACCCGTGACTATGTGAAAAAAGTCTTGTCCAACACCACCAGCTACGCCGCGCTCATTTCCGGTCAACCGCAGTCGCTGAAAAGCCGCCTCGGGCTGGTCGGGCCACGCGGTGCCGGGGCGGCACCGGTCGATTCCGACTTGCCTTGAGGCTCGGTGGGTTGCCGGTTGTAGGCGCTGCGGCGACGGTTTTCTTCTGGAATTTTTCCCCCACTCACTCCCCCAACCCCTCTCTCGCCCCGCCGGGCGAAAGAGGGGAGCTCCATTTGGCCGCGTTTTTTAAGGTGGGAAAACGGGTTCTTGACTGCGCGCTGGCCTCGAAGCGACGGCAACCTGTGGACAAACCGATCCGATCAGTTGACCGCCCGACGCCAAATTGCGAGACCGGCAGCAACTGGGACCGACAGCGGACAACCAACACGCCAGTAGCTCGGGTGATCGGTCTGTTGCTGGCGGTACAGTCACTTTGAGGCCAGCACGCCTTGGATCACCAGTTTTCCAGACGTAAAAAACGCGGCCAAATGTGGCTGTTGGCTCCCTCTTCCGCCCGGCGGGGCGGGAGAGGGCGGGGGGAGTGAGTGGGGAAAAAATAACTTGAAAATCCAACACAGCCGTACCCGGTCAGTATCAGAAAAACGGAAGAATTCAAACAAAATCGACCTCTAGCCCTCGCCCAGTATGGGTAACATGCTATTAAAAAAGGCTAGAAAAACCATAAACGAGCCGCACTGCTAGCATTCACGTTTTGGAGAATTTCATGCTCAAACTCGTCATCGGCAACAAAAACTACTCCAGCTGGTCCATGCGCCCCTGGGTGCTGCTCAAACAAGCGGAGATCCCATTTGAAGAAATCATGGTTCGCTTTGACGCGTTCACGCCAGATTCCAGCTTCAAGAAAACCGTCAATGCCCTGACACCGACCGGCAAGGTGCCGGTATTGCTCGATGGTGATCTGGTGGTGTGGGACACGCTGGCGATTGCCGAATATGTGGCCGAGCAGTTTGCGGACAAACACTTGTGGCCACGCGACAAGGCCGCGCGTGCCCGCGCTCGCAGCGTCTGCGCCGAGATGCACGCTGGCTTCACCGGCCTGCGCGGCCACTGCC
Organism: Rhodoferax ferrireducens; assembly: GCF_049302455.1. Taxonomy (GTDB): domain Bacteria; phylum Pseudomonadota; class Gammaproteobacteria; order Burkholderiales; family Burkholderiaceae_C; genus Rhodoferax; species Rhodoferax ferrireducens_B. The sequence continues at coordinate 11,581 of NZ_JBAQMD010000070.1, forward strand.
CGATGAACATCGAAGCGAGGCTGCCTGAGGTTGGGGCCCTGATCTGGCGCGACCAGCCCGCGGTGCGCTTGGATGTGGCGCGGCTGGTCGCGATGTGGGACGAGTTGCTCAAGGCCCACGGCGGGCCGATGCTGTTTGGCGACTTTTCGGTGGCGGATGCCTACTTTGCCCCGATCTGCACCCGCCTGACAAGCTACGCGCTGCCGCTACCGCCCGCGATTGCCGACTACGTCGCGCGGGTGCAGGCGCTGCCCGGTGTGAAAGCCTGGATCGACGGAGCGCTGGCAGAACAGGACTTTCTTGATTTTGAAGAGCCTTACCGCCTGAAGCGCTGACATGCAAATCTACTTGGTCGGTGGTGCTGTGCGCGATGCCCTGATGGGCTTGCCGGTGACGGACCGCGACTGGGTGGTGGTCGGCGCCACGCCGGATGAGCTGATCGCGCAGGGCTTTGTGCCGGTGGGCAAGGACTTTCCGGTGTTTTTGCATCCGCAAACCCACGAGGAATATGCGCTGGCCCGCCTTGAGCGCAAAACTGCGCCCGGTTACCGCGGTTTTGCCGTTCACGCCGCGCCCGATGTGACGCTGGAAGAAGATCTGGCGCGGCGCGATCTGACTATTAATTCAATAGCTATTGACGCAGATTACATAAGGGCTAGAGGCTTATTTGACATTAAGAGCTCGGCAACGGCGCCGGCTGCCCTGGTGGATCCTTTTAATGGCCAGCAGGACATCGCCGACAAAATATTTCGCCACGTCAGCGCCGCTTTTTGTGAAGACCCGGTGCGCATCCTGCGACTGGCCCGTCTGGCCGCGCGCTTTCCCGACTTCAGCGTGGCCCCCGAGACCCTGCAACTCATGCTTGAGATGGTGCACAGCGGCGAGGTCGATCATCTGGTGGCCGAGCGCGTCTGGCAGGAGCTCTCCCGTGGGCTGATGGAGGCCACGCCCTCACGCATGTTCGAGGTGCTGCGCGACTGTGGGGCGCTGGCCAGAATCCTGCCGGACGTCGATCGACTCTGGGGCGTGCCGCAGCGTGCCGATTACCACCCCGAAATCGACACCGGCGCACACCTGGCGCTGGTGCTCGACATGGCGGCCCGCCTGGGCGCTGACCTGCCGGTGCGGCTGGCCTGTCTGACGCACGACTTGGGCAAGGGCACTACACCGCTTGACGTTTTGCCGCGCCACCTCGGGCATGAGCAGCGCAGTGCGCAACTCCTCAAGGGCCTGGCTGAGCGCTTGCGCCTGCCCACCGATTGCCGGGAGCTCGCCGACGTGATGGCGCGCGAGCACGGCAATATTCACCGCAGTGGCAATTTCGATGCAGCCGCACTGGTACGCCTGCTGGAGCGCTGCGATGCCTTTCGCAAGCCGCAGCGCTTTGGGCAAATCTTGCTGGCCTGCGAGTGTGACGCGCGCGGGCGGCTGGGGCTGGCCGAGTCGCCCTATCCGCAGCGGCCCCGGCTGCTGTCGGCCTTGTCGGCCGCGCAGAGTGTTGTTACAGAAAAGATAGCGTCGGACGCAATGGCGACGGGGGCTAGCGGCCAAAAAATAGGTGAACTGATTCATCTGGCGCGGGTTCAGGCGGTCCAGGCCCGGCTGCAGTGCCCGCTGCCCGCCACCCCGGCGCATTGATGGGGCAGCGCCCGCTTTGCTTGTTATGCTTGGGCCATGTCCCATTTGCTGATTGTTGAAGATGACGAGTTGCTGCGCGATGCGTTGGGTGCTCAGCTGACCCAGGCCGGTCACACCGTCACCCCTGCCAGCGACGGTGAGCGCGCGCAGGCCTTGCTGGAGTCCAGCCGTTTTGACGGCGTGATTCTGGACCTGGGCTTGCCCAAAGTCAGTGGCATGGAGGTGTTGCGCTGGCTGCGCAAACGCCTGCCCGCGTTGCCGGTGCTGGTACTCACCGCACGTGACGGTGTCGAGGACCGGGTGCAGGGGCTTAACGCCGGGGCCGACGATTACCTGACCAAGCCGTTCAGCATGGCTGAGCTTCAAGCCCGCCTGGGGGCCATGCTGCGGCGCGCCCGGCTGCCCGCTTTTGGGGGTTCGCTGGAACTGGTCACCGATGGCGCGCGGCGTCTGCGGGTAGATGCCAAATTGCCGCAAGCCTGGGTCGGCGATGAGGCGCTGGAACTGACGCAACGCGAGTGGGCGCTTCTGTCTTTGCTGGTCACCAACGCGGGGCAGGTGATCAGCCGTGAAGATGTGCTCTCCGCATGGCAATCCGAGCCCGGAGACGGTACGAGTACCGGGGCCAGTGCCGGTGTGGGCTCGAATGCGCTGGAGGTCTATATCCACCGCCTGCGCCGCAAGCTCGCCGACTCCGGGCTCAGTATCCGCAACGTGCGCGGCCTGGGTTACATGCTGGAGTCCAGTGCGCCGTGAGCCTGGGCGATACGCTGGCGGGGGAGGGCGCTGGCTCGGGCACGGCGGGCCATGGCTTGTCGCTCAAACGGCAACTGCTGTTGTGGTTGTTGTTGCCGCAGCTGGTGCTGTGGTTGGTGGGTGGCGCCCTGGCCTACCGGATTGCGCTGAGCTACGCTGAAAAAGGCATCGACCAGTCCCTGACGCAATCGGTGCGCTCGCTGGCGCGCCAGGTCAAGCCGATCGGCTCGGGTCTGCTGATCGACTTTCCGCGCGCGGCACAAGACATCATGGAGCAGGATCCGCAAGACCGGGTGAGTTACCTGGTTTCGTCGCCGCCGGGGAGTTTCCTGCTGGGCAACGGCCGCTTGCCGGAACCGCCGCAGCGTCTCAGCCCGGTTCCCGGAGAGCCCTTGCTGTACAACGCCGTGGTGGACGGCAAACCGATGCGGGTGGCGTTGCTGGAAGTCAACTATGGGGAGGCCACCTCGCCCCAGCGCTTGCGGGTGCAGGTGGCCAAGAGTCTGGTCGTGCAGCGGCGCCTGACGACGGAGCTGGTGGCCGATATGCTGGCGCCCCTGCTTTTGTTGGGGGTCTTGCTGAGTGTGCTGGTGTATGGCGGTGTCTCCCGCGGCCTGCTTCCGCTGACCCGGCTGCAGGCGCAACTGGGGCTGCGGCGCGAACAGAATGTGTCGGCGTTGTCGCCGATCGAGATGACGCAGGCGCCGCAAGAGGTGCACGCGCTGGCGCAAGCGGTCAACCAATTGCTGGCCGCCGTGCGGCGCAGCCTGGGGCAAGAAAAGCGTTTTCTGAACGATGCGGCGCATCAGTTGCGCACGCCGCTGGCGGGCCTGATCAGCCAGACCGAACTGGCGCTGGCCGAGACCGATCCACAAGCCCTGCACGCGCGCCTGAGCAAGGTGTTGGCGGGCGCTCAGCGCAGTGCACACCTGGTGCAGCAACTGCTGTCACTCGCGCGCAACGAGGCCGAGGTGCGCCTGCAAACGCTCGACCTGGCGGCCCTGGCACGTGAGGTGGCGCGGGATTGGACGCCGCGCGCCATGGTCGCCGGTGTGGACCTGGGCTATGAGGGGGCCGACAGTTTAGGGGTGCAAGGTGAAGCCATGTTGCTGCGCGAAGCCGTGAGCAACCTGCTTGACAATGCACTCCTTTATGCCGGGCGGGGTAGTGTGGTGACGCTGCGTGTGAGGCGCTTGAACCAGCAGGCCGTGCTGGAAGTCGAAGACAACGGTCCGGGCCTGGCGGCGACTGAACTGGCGCACCTGTTTGAGCGCTTCTGGCGCGCTAGCGAGCTGCCTGGCGGCTGCGGCTTGGGGCTGGCCATTGTGGCCGAGATCGCCCAGCGCCACGGGGGCAGCGCCAGTGCGCAGGTCGTACAGCCGCACGGCCTGCGGATCAGTCTCAGCCTGCCAGTGGGGTCGTGGGATACTGCACGCTGAATGGTCTGACTGACCGCTTTTCTGTCTTTCAATTTGTCTGCCAAGTTTGTGAACGAAGACCTGAACCCCCAACAGACCGAAACCGACACCGCCTTGCGTCAGCTTAATGTCCAGTTGACGGAGAAATCACGACTGCTGCAAACCACGCTCGCCAGCATCAGCCAGGGCATCCTGGTATTTGATGTGGAAGGGCGGGTGGATATTTTCAACCCCAGAGTTTGCGAGTTGCTGGACCTGCCGGAGCGTCTGCTGGCCAGCCGACCGACGGTGCAGGCGCTGACCCGTTACCAACGTGACAGGGGTGATTTCGGACAGGACGCGGCGCTGGTCGACGTTCATGCGCGCAACTGCGTGTTGGGTGTGGCCGCTGGCGCCCGCGAGGACCTGCCCTCCCACTATCTGCGTGTGACACCGGCGGGTCGTACCCTGGAAGCCAAGACGCAGGCGCTGCCTGAGGGCAGCATGGTGCGCACTTTTACCGACGTCACGGACTATGTGCAGGCGCAGGCCACGCTACAAAAAAATGAGGAACGCTGGAAGCTGGCGCTGGAGAGCACCGGCGATGGGGTCTGGGACTGGCATGTCCAGAGCGGTGTGGAGTTCTATTCCAAGCGATTGCTGGAAATACTCGGCTACGACGTCAGTGATGTCCATCTTCAGGCGCGGGGGGAGTTCGACAAGCTCATTCATCCCGACGACATGGCGCAGCTCCATCGCCATCGCCAGGCCCATTTTGACGGCCTGACCTCCACCTATGCCGATGAGCACCGCGTGCGTTGCAAGGACGGCCGCTGGAAATGGATGCTTTCGCGCGGCATGGTCATCAGCCGCGACGCGCAGGGCCTGCCGCTGCGCATGATTGGGACCCACACCGACGTCACCGAGCGCAAAAATGCCGAGGCGCTGATCTGGCAACAAGCGCATTTCGACACGCTGACCGGTCTGCCCAACCGACACATGCTGCGCGACCGCATGGCGCAAGAGATCAAAAAAAGCCGGCGCGACGGCTTGCAGCTCGCGGTGCTGTTCATTGATCTGGACCATTTCAAGGAAGTCAACGACACGCTCGGTCACAACAGCGGCGACCGCCTGTTGGTAGAAGCGGCGCGGCGTATCAGCGCCTGCGTGCGCGAGTCCGATACCGTGGCCCGCATGGGCGGCGACGAGTTTGCCGTCATCCTGACCGAGCTGATCGATGCCAGCAGTCTGGAGCGCATCCTGCAAAAAATTTTGCAGGCGCTGGAAGGCGTATTCCAGCTGGATGCAGAGCGGGTCTTTGTGTCGGTCAGCATTGGCGTCACGATGTATCCGCTTGATGCCGACGACATTGAAGACCTGTTCAAGAACGCAGACCAGGCGCTGTATGTGGCCAAGGGCGCCGGGCGCAATCGCTTCAGTTTTTTCACCCCGGCCCTGCAACAGGCCGCACAAAACCGGGTACGGCTGGCCAACGATTTGCACGCCGGGCTCATCGGGCAACAGTTCCGGCTGGTCTACCAGCCCATTGTTGAATTCGCCAGCGGTGCCATTTGCAAGGCGGAAGCGCTGATTCGCTGGCAACACCCGACGCGTGGACTGATCAGTCCGGTCGAATTCATTCCGATTGCCGAAGCCAGCGGTTTGATCGTCGATATTGGCGAGTGGGTGTTTCAGCAGGCGGCGCGCCAGGTGCAGGCCTGGCGCGCAGCGCTGGACCCTGATTTCCAGATTAGCGTCAACAAGTCACCGGCGCAGTTTCACCAGCGCGGCAAGAGCAAGACGCCGTGGGCGCAGCAGCTGCAGGCGATGGGTTTGCCGGGTAACAGCATCGTGGTGGAGATCACCGAAGGGCTGTTGCTCGACACCAGCTCCAGCGTGGCCGACCAGCTGCTCGAACTTCACGATGCCGGCATTCAGGTGTCGCTGGACGACTTCGGCACCGGTTATTCGTCCTTGTCCTATCTGCAACGTTTTGACATCGACTTTGTCAAGATCGACCAGTCGTTTGTGCGCCACCTGATTCCCGAGTCGACTGACCTGGCCCTGTGCCAGGCCATCATCGCCATGGCCCACGCCCTGGGCATGAAGGTGATCGCCGAGGGTGTTGAAACCGCGCAGCAACGCGATTTGCTGGCAGCGGCAGGCTGCGATTACGGTCAAGGCTACTTGTTCTCGAAACCTGTTTCGGTGCCGGACTTTGAAGCGTTCATGGTCGCCCAGGCAAGCCGGACGCCTGAATTGACAGCTTAAATCAGACGCAAGCCGCTTTGCGCATCAAACCAGTTGTTGTGCCGGCCGCTGACAGACAGACCCACAACGTCGCCCATCAAAACCTGCGTGCTGGGTGGTGTGCGCACCGTGATCAAGCCGACACCGGTTCTCACCACGACATACGTGTCGGCTCCGGTCGGCTCCACCAGTATCACTTCACCGCGCCAGGTGGCATCGGGGTCGAGGTGAATGTGCTCGGGGCGCTGGCCCAGTGTGACCTTGCCAGCCGTCGGACACGGTAACCGCAACTCCCCACCTTCAAAGGAAAATACGGCATCAGCCCCCGTCCCGTTTGCCTTTCCAGCTATAAAATTCATAGTAGGCGAACCGATGAACCCGGCCACGTAGGTATTGGCCGGGCGGCGGTAAATGTCGTCCGGCGTGCCAATTTGCTGCAGGATGCCGTCTTTCATGACGGCAATGCGGCTGCCCAGCGTCATGGCCTCGATCTGGTCGTGCGTCACATAAACGCTGGTAATGCCTGAGACCAGGTGCAGACGCTTGATCTCGGCGCGCATCTCGACGCGCAGTTTGGCATCCAGATTACTCAAAGGTTCGTCAAACAAAAACAGTTGCGGATCACGCGCCAGGGCACGGCCCATGGCCACGCGCTGACGCTGGCCGCCTGAGAGCTGCGCTGGCCTGCGGTCCAGCAGTTGCTCAATTTGCAGCATGGCGGCCACTTCATGGATGCGCTTGAGGCGCTCTGCCTTGGGCACCTTGCGCATCTCCAGCGCAAAGCCAATGTTGTCGGCCACGCTCATGGTCGGGTAGAGCGCATAGCTCTGGAACACCATGGCAATGTCGCGCTGGGCCGGGGCCACGCCGATGACGTTTTTGCCGGCAATGCGCAGCTCGCCCTCGGTCGGCTCTTCCAGTCCGGCAATGATGTTGAGCAGGGTCGATTTGCCGCAACCCGAGGGCCCGACCAGAATCAGAAATTCGCCCGGTGCGACGTCGATGTCAATCTTCTTCAGCACTTCGACGGCTTTGACGCCTTTGCCAAAGACCTTGCGAATACCGGCGATGTGGAGTGAAGCTGCCATGTGTTTATCCTTTGACCGCGCCAGCGGTCAGACCTTTGACGAAATATTGACCGGCCAGCACATAGACCAGCATGGTCGGCAAGCCGGCGATGACGGCGGCGGCCATGTCCACGTTGTAACTTTTGACGCTGCTGGAGGTGTTGGCCATGTTGTTCAAACCGACGGTGATCGGCTTGCTGTCCGCGCCGCTGAACGCCACGCCAAACAGAAAATCGTTCCAGATGTTGGTGAACTGCCAGATCAGCGTCACCATCAGAATCGGTGTCGACATCGGAATCACGATGCGGAAAAAAATGCGCCAGAAACCAGCACCGTCGATACGCGCGGCATTGACCAGCTCTTTGGGAATGGCGGTGTAATAGTTTCTGAAAAACAGGGTGGTGCCGGCCAGCCCGGCAATACAGTGCACCAGAATCAGGCCGCCCAGGGAGCTGGATAAACCCAGGTAACCCAGCACCTGGCTCATCGGCAGCAGCACCACCTGAAACGGCATGAACACACCAAACAGCATGAAGCCAAACAGCACCTCGCTGCCCGTGAATTTCCACAGGCTCAGCACGTAGCCGTTGATGGCGCCCCAGGCGGTTGAAATCAGCACGGCGGGCACCGCCATGATGACCGAGTTGACAAAATAGGGCTTCAAACCGCGGCAATCGACCCCGGTGCAGGCGCTGGACCAGGCCAGTTGCCAGGACTCGAAGTTCAATGAGTTGGGCCAGCTCAGCAGGTTGCCGGAGCGGATCTGCGCGGCGTCCTTGAACGAGGTGGCCAGCATCACATAAAGTGGCGCCAGAAAGAACAGGGCCGCAATCAGCAAAATGCCGTAAATCAGGGCCCGGGGCAAGTGTTTGGTAATCATGGTTGGGCCCAGGATCAGCGCTCGTGCGGCTTGGCCCGCAGCTCGCTGTAAAGGTAAGGGACGACGATCGCCGCCACGGTGGCGAGCATCATGGTGGCGCTGGCCGCGCCCAGACCAATCTGGCCGCGGGTAAAACTCATCACATACATGAAAGTGGCCGGCACATCCGACGAGTAGCCGGGGCCGCCCGCGGTCAAAGCCATGACCAGGTCGAAACTCTTGATTGACAGGTGCGACAGCACCAGCACCGTGGAGAACACCACCGGGCGCAGGATTGGCAGAATAATGCGCCAGTAAATGCGCGGCAAGGAAGCGCCATCAATTTGCGCCGCCTTGATGATGCTGTCGTCAATGCCGCGCAAGCCCGCCAGCGACAGCGCCATGGCAAACCCGGCCGACTGCCAGATGCCGGCGATCACCACGCAATAAATGGCGGTGTCGCTTTGCACCAGCCAGTCAAAGTGGAAGCTGGCCCAACCCAGGTCATGCATCAGTTTTTCCAGTCCGAGGCTCGGGTTCAAAATCCATTTCCACGCGGTGCCGGTCACAATGAACGACAGCGCCATCGGGTACAGATAAACGGTGCGCAGCACACCTTCAAAACGAATTTTCTGATCCAGAAAAATCGCCAAGCCCATGCCCAGCAGCATCGAACCACCGACATACAGCAGACTGAAAATACCCAGGTTCTTCAGGGCCACGAGCCAGCGGTCCATCTCCCACAGGCTCACGTACTGTTCCAGCCCGACGAATTCGTCGTAGTTGGGCAACATGCGCGAACTGGTCACGGACAGCACGCCGTTCCAGATCATGAAGCCGTAAATGAAGGCGAATCCGAGCACGAAGCCCGGCGCAATTACCAGCTTGGGCAACACGTTTTCAAATGATTTCATAAACACTTCGCCTTCGGGTTATTTCAATTGGCTGCCCGTTGATGGAACGCCTGCGCTACTTCAGGACCAGACGAGCCGGGCATTTCGCTACATTCGTGTCCCCCGCCCGAAAGCTTCCAGCTTTCGGGCTCCTCCTTGACCTCACTTCGCGAAACACCCAGCCCATCTGGTCCCGGCAGGTCTTTGGTTTGCCGGCATGCAAACCCACACCTCAAGCAGAAGGGTTGGGGTGCGTGCCAAAGCGAAGTCAAGGAGGAGCCCGAAGGGCGGGGGACATGAGCGGCGGCACGTACCCCATCCCTGCTGCGAGCGCCTGCAACAGGCTTTTGCAAAACCCAGCTTTACTTGGTCTGCGCCGCCTTGACCATGTTCTTCATCGCCGTTTCTGGCGCCATTTTGTCGTCGTTCCAGAACTGGCTGACGACATCTTTCAAGGCGCCGGTCTGGGCAGGCTTGAGCGCCATATCCTGGGAAACGGAAGGAACCAGGCCACCTGACTTGGCGGTGTCAACAAATTCCTTGGCTGACAGCTTGGCGCAGTCGTCAAACTTGTCCATGTTCATGTTCAGGCGAACCGGAATGGAGCCCTTGTTCAGGTTGAATACTTCCTGGAACTCAGTGCCCATGATGGCAACGCCGAGGTCAGCCTGCGCCTTCTGGGCGGCCGCATCTTTGAGCTTGAACATGGCGAATGAATCCACGTTAAAGGTGTAGGTGCCGGCATTGCCAGGTGCTGCGGCACAAAGGAAATCTTTGCCCGGCACCTTGCCGGCCGCGACAAATTCGCCTTTGGCCCAATCGCCCATGAACTGGAAGCCAGCTTTCTCCTGGATCACCATGGCCGTGGCGATATTCCAGTCGCGACCCACGGCACCGGCATCGGTGTAGCCTTTGAGCTTTCGAAAGGTCTCCAGCGATTTCTTCATGGCATCGCTGTTCAGTGCTTTAGGGTCAAGTTTGACAAACGCATCGTTGTAAAACTTGATACCGCCGACACCGAGCGCCACGGGCTCAAAGTTGGTGAGGTCATTCCAGGCATTGCCACCCGTTGCAACCGGGATAAATCCTGCTTTCTTGATCTTGTCGGCAGCGGCAAAAAATTCAGTCCAGGTTTTGGGCATGCCCGCCACGCCAGATTTTTTCAGCACGGCCGCATTGGCCCACAGCCAGTTGACGCGGTGCACATTGACCGGAACAGCAATGTAGTTCCCTTTGTATTTCATGCCGTCTGCTATCGCCTTGGGCAGCAGGCTGTCCCACTTTTCGGCTTTTGCAGTGGCATCCAGATTCGCCAGCACCCCTTCAGAGGCCCACTCTTGAAGCGCAGGGCCTTTGATCTGGGCTGCAGCGGGCGGGTTGCCGGCCACCACACGGCTCTTGAGCACGGTCATGGCGTTGTCACCGCCGCCGCCGGCCACCGCAAAGTCTTTCCAGGTGTGGCCCTTGCTTTGCATGATTTTTTTCAATTCGCTGACCGACTTGGCCTCGCCGCCCGATGTCCACCAATGCAGCACTTCAACTTCACCGGCCAAGGCCGATGCGCCAGCCACTACAAATGCAATGGCTGCAGACAGTTTGGAAAGTTTCAACATATTGACTCCTGATTTGCTAGCTTCGAAGGCACAGGCCATGAAGCAGGGGGGTTGATTCGCGCTGGTACCCTACCACTCGAATTAATTAATTGTTAATTAATTCTCGGGTGGAAGCTATTATGGCTTACCCTAGGCAAGCGTTACCCGATTCTTCGGCGCGGCTCAATCCACTGCCCGCGCGTTGTCTGATAGATTGGAAGGGCACTGACATTCAGTTCCGGCTGCGCACTTTTGTTCCCATATGGGACATGCCAGCCCGAGGGTGGTGCGCTTCGGTCCGGTGACCACAGGCGCATCCGGTGGCGGTGCTTCAACCTTGGGCATCAGGCTTCTCGATGAAGTCGAGGCCTTTGCGCGTCATGCCCGAGACCAGCGCGTAACCAATGATGGCGTGCAGCGTAACAACAATAATCAAGCCCTTGATGCGCCGTGAGGGGTCGCGCGGCTCAAAGCGGTAATCCATTTCAAGCGTATTCATTGCACAAACTGCTCAGCGCCGATGACGGCAATTTTGTTAAGACCCAGGCGCTTGCTGCTGGAGAGCACATTGGCAAAGACAGCGTACTGCGAGGCTTTGTTGGGGCGGATGTGGACTTCGGGCTGGGGCTGCTGGGGCGCGACGGCTTTCATCTTCTCATCGAGCTCCTGTGCGCTCACGGGCAAGCCCTGCCAATAAACGACGCTTTGCTCGTCGATGTCAATCTGTATCTTTTCCGGCTTGATCAGATTGGTGGGCGGCGCGCCGACCGGCATTTCCAGGTTGACCGAGTGCAGTTGAATCGGGATCGTGATGATCAGCATGACCAATAGAACCAGCATCACGTCAATCAGGGGCGTAGTGTTGATCTCCATCATCACCTCGGGCTCACCCGAGTTGCTTGTGTTTCCTACGTGCATTCCCATGGGGGTAATTCCCTTGTTGGCGCTCAACCACCCAGCGGTGGCGGCTCAGTGATAAAGGCGACTTTGACGATGCCCGCGCGCTGGCAGGCCAGCAGGACTTTGCCGACGCCTTCGTAGCGGGCGTTGGCGTCACCGCGGACCTGAACTTCGGGTTGCGGCTTGACGCTGGAGACTTTCTTGAGCATTTCCACCAGTGCGTCAACGTTCTTGATGCGGGCGTCGTACCAGAAAATGTTGCCCGCCTGATCGACCGAGATGATGATGTTCTCGGGCTTGCTTTCCCGCACCTCAACGCGTTCCTTGGGCAAGGAGAGCTTGATGGAGGTGGTGACCACGGGAATGGTGATCAGGAAAATGATCAACAACACCAGCATCACGTCCACCAGAGGCGTGGTGTTGATGGCCGACATGACAGCGTCGTCGCCATCGTCGTCGTTGGAGCCGACATTCATGGACATAAGGGATTCCTAATAGACAGATGTCTGCTGGCGTGAGCGACGCTCAGGCCTATGCCACCAGTGCCAGCGCGCCGAAATCGCCGACCCGCTCACCCAGACCGGCCGGCACCAACTCGCAGCCGTCCGTCAGGGGCGGTAACTTGCCGTGAACGTAGCCCTGCAGTTTGGGCAATAACAAGGCCCGGTGATGCCAGAAGACGCTGCCACCGAGGCTGATGCGCTCCAGATCAAGCGTCGCAATCAGGTTGTACAAGGTGCGGCCCATGATCCGGCAGAACTCATCAATAATGGCTGTAGCCCCCGTATCACCTGCATAAGCAGCTACAAAAAGAGTAGCAGAGTCGGTATAGCCGAGATGTCCGAAGCGCCTTGGAATGGCGTTGCCGGCAATCAGGCCTTCCACGTCACCGACGTTGCCGCAGCCACACAGGGCGTCATTGTTGTCGCTCACGAACAGATGGCCGGCGTGTCCGGCATTGCCGTTTTTGCCACGCAGCACATGGCCGTCCACACACAGGCCCACGCCAATGCCGGTGCTCCAGGTGACATAGGCGCAGTTGGCCAGCGCTTGGCCGTTGATCTGCAGCGCGCCCCAGCGCCGTTCGGCCTCCAGGGCACCGATGCCGTCGTTTTCAACCCGTACCTTGGCAAAAACCCGGCGCAAGGGCGCCTCCAGCAAGGCGGTTTGCCAGTCATTGGGCAAACCACGCGCCTTGCCCGCCAGTCCACCGCAAATATTGGGCGCAGCCAGTTCCACGCAGCCCTTGTTCAGCACAAACGGTCCGCACGATGCCACGCCCAGCGCCGACAGATCGCCGGTTGCCACGCCCGATGCAGCGCAACTCTGCCCGACCAGACGGATGATTTGCAGGGCCAATGCAACGTTCGCACCTTCCTTGGCCGTGGGCTCGGCCACCCGGCCGCGCACGCCCTGTTCGTCGGCGATGCTGACCGCCACTTTGGTGCCGCCAATGTCCACGCAAGCGACTGGCGCGGCGCCAGGTGCCAGGTGAAATCCGTCAGATAAAACGTTTTGATTCATGGTGTCAATTTCAACAAGAGTGCAGAGTCAAGGCAGGGTGGGAAGGTGTTGATCATGTCCGGCCGTAGTCGTCTCCCTGGCGCACGATGTCATCTTCGCCCAGGTAGTGGCCAAACTGAATTTCAATGATTTCAACCGGGGCGGCGCTCCGGTTCGTCAGGCGGTGCACTTGTCCGATGGGGATGTCCATGTGACCACCCGGTACCAGGGTCAGCACCTGCTCGCCCACCGTCACGTGGGCCTGGCCCAGCACCACAACCCAGTGTTCGGCGCGCTGCAGGTGTTTTTGCAGACTGAGTTGCTGTCCCGGATTGACGCGGATGCGTTTGACCTTGTGGCCTGGTACCTCGGAGAGGATCTCATACCAGCCCCAAGGCCGTTCGGTGCGTTCAATCGACTCGCTTCTTGATGAACTGGTCATGGGGCTTGGGTGAGTAGTGACAAAGCCCCGATGCTAATCGCTGGCGGGCGCCTGGGTTACGGCGGCGTTACCGTCAGAGGCGTTGCGCCAAGGCCCAGCGCACGATGTCAGCCGCGCCCATGGCGCCAGGCTGGCGTGCCACTTCGCGACCGGCAGAGAACAAGGCCAGTGTTGGAATGCTGCGGATGTTGAAGCGTGCCCCCAGTGCCTGTGCCTCTTCGGTGTTGACCTTGGCCAGCTGAAAGCGCGGTTCCAACTGCGCCGCCGCCTGCTCAAACGCCGGCGCCATCTGGCGGCACGGCCCACACCACGGGGCCCAAAAGTCCACCAACACCGGGATCTGGCTGCGGCTGATGTGACGATCAAAGTTGCTGTCGTCAAGCGCCACCGAATGCGCAACGAACAGCGGTTTGTGGCAGTTGCCGCAATCGGGCGCGCTGGCCACATCAACTTGACGCACCCGGTTGGTGGTGTGGCAGTGGGGACAAATGATGTGCAGGGAGTTATTCATGATGTATGTGCCTTTTCAGGTCTCAGATGGAGTCCACAGCGCTAGCCTGCAAGACTCGCGGCCAGTGGTTTTGTGATTCAGATCATTTATTTCGATGTAAATGCTGGCTATAGACGACCAAAAAAGATTAAACAAGGTGTCGATATTTTTTACAGTTCTATTTTTGTTTCTTTATGAAACAACAAAAAACCTTTTGTTTCCAATGACTTGCATTTCTGGCTCAATTATTGCTTCAACCTATGACGCCTATATCCAGAGAGATTTATGAAGAATTTTCGACACACTTGTGTTTTGCTGGCCTGTGCTGGCGCGGCCTCGGTCTGTGGTGCCGCTACGGTCAATATCACCTTCGACAATCCCATTTTCACCGGCTCCGGCTACGACAATGTCAAGATCACCTACCCTGCCTTGTTGCCCCACGGGGGCTTGACCTCTGCGCACGTGGCGGCTGGGCGCTTTCAGGGCACCGCCAATAGCTATACCGATGTACCACCGTCAATTTTTGTTGACAGCGTTGCCGACGTTTTTATGTACTGCTATGACCTCTATCACAACATCAGTTCTGGGCAGACGGTTAATTACACCATCAACTACAACGGTGCACTGGCACGTACACGGGACTTTTTGGGCGCAGTGAACGGGGTGATGAACGCCGACTCGCTGCTGCCCGTTGATCCCTATGCCTGGCTGCATCCGATAAATGCTTCCCAAGGGGCCGCGATTCAGCTTGGCATTTGGGAGAGCAAGTACGAAACAGACCCGACCTGGAGTCTTGCCAAGGGCAGTTTCAAAGCGTCAGATCTGGCGCCCGCGACAGCGACTTACTGGAACTCATTCGTGGGTGCGCTGGGCACTTACGGGGACGTTGGCGTGGAGTCCGTGGTGACCTTCGAGGCTCCTAATGCGCAAAACATGATTGCTGGGGACCCACCGGCCCGTGTGCCTGAACCCGGCTCGCTGGCGTTGCTGGGTGTTGGTCTGGCTGGATTGGCGCTGGCACGCAGGAACAAGGTGTCGCACTGAATCCAAAAAAAACGGTTCATTCCATGTGGGTTTGAAGACACGGTCAAGCGTAGCGCTTGCTGCGTAAATTGTTCTTCATCTCGCGCAGCAGTGGTTGCAGCCGTTCACCGCCAATGCGCAAGGCAACGCAGGTGGCCAGGATGTCGATGATCATCAAGTGCAGCAGGCGCGACACCATCGGGCTGTAGCGATCGAATCCTTCGGGATGGTCGGCGGCCAGGTGAAGGTGACCGGCCGCTGCCAGCGGCGAGCCACTGGCGGTGATGACGATGGTGGTTGCACCGTTTTTACGCGCAATGTCGCAGGCGTCCATCAAGTCGCGGGTACGCCCTGAATTGGAGATGATGACCACGCAGTCGCCCGGCCCCAAGAGCGTGGCACCCATCACCTGCATGTGGCCATCGCTGTAGGCCACGGTGTTGATGCCGAGGCGGAAGAACTTGTGCTGCGCGTCTTGCGCCACGATGCCGGAGTTGCCGACGCCAAAAAACTCGATGCGTTTGCCCTGCTCGTAGGCCTGGACCAACGCGATGGCGGCCTTCTCAATCGCCACCGTGCTGGCGTCGTTGCGGTACTTCAAGAACGCAGCCACGGTGTTGTCGATGACCTTGACCATGATGTCGCTGGTCTTGTCGTCGGCATCGACGCTGCGGTGGATGAAGGGCACGCCCTCGCTCACGCTGCCGGCCAGTTTGAGCTTGAAATCCGACAGACCGTCGTAGCCGACGCTGCGGCAAAAGCGCACCACCGTGGGCTTGCTCACATGCGCCCGGACCGCCAGTTCGCTGATGGGCTGCTTGGCAAAGCTGCGCGGATCACTCAACACGAGCTTGGCCACGCGCTGTTCGGCGGGCGCCAGCGAAGGCAAGCAGGCTTTGATTCGGTCAAGCATATTCAAATTTCAAGCTCTGTCTTTGGCTGTTCAGGATTCTTCAGCCCAGCAGAAGCCGTCGCGCGCAATCATGGCGCTTGATGCGCTGGGGCCCCAGGTGCCTGCCGCATACAAACGGGGACCCAGTGTGTCGTTCTTCCAGTGTTCCAGGATGGGCTCGACCCAACGCCAGGCTTCTTCCTGCTCGTCGCTGCGCACAAACAGATTCAGGCGGCCATCGATGACCTCCAGCAACAGGCGTTCATAGGCGCCGACGCGCTCGGAACCAAAGCGCTTGTCGAAGTCAAGGTCAAGTTGCACCGGTGACAGGGTCTGTGAATTGCGACGGTTGCTTTGGCCCTGCGCCAGCAGGTGCAATTCCAGGCCATCCTTGGGCTGCAGGTTGATGACCAGCCGATTCGCATCGCCGATTTGTGAATTGAAGATGGCATGCGGCGTCGGCTGGAAATTGACCACAATGCGGGCGTCGCGGCTGGCCAGGCGTTTGCCGGTGCGGATGTAGAACGGTACGCCGGCCCAGCGCCAGTTTGAAATTTCGGTGCGCAGGGCGACAAAGGTTTCGGTGTGGCTGTGCGGGTCAACGCCGGTTTCTTCCCGGTAGGCCGCTACCGGCGCACCGCCAATGGAACCCGCCGCGTATTGGCCGCGGATGACGTCCTGCGTCAGTGACTCGGCCGTCCAGGGCTTGAGGGAGCGCAGCACCTTGAGCTTTTCGTCGCGAATGGCATCGGCATGCGAGTTGATGGGCGGCTCCATGCCGATGGCGCACAGCAGTTGCAGGGCATGGTTTTGCACCATGTCGCGCAGGGCGCCGGTGGTCTCGTAAAACGCTCCACGCTGTTCCACGCCCAGTTCTTCGGCGATGGTGATCTGGATGTTGGCAATGTGCTCGCGCCGCCACAAGGGCTCAAACAAGGCATTGCCAAAGCGCAGCGCAAACAGGTTTTGGACCGAGGGCTTGCCCAGGTAATGGTCGATGCGAAAGATATGCTTCTCACCAAACACCTCGCTGACGGTGCGGTTGATGGCGCGGTTGCTGGCCAGGTCGTGACCGAGCGGCTTCTCCAGCACCACGCGGGTCTGCCGCGTGTTCAGCCCGGCAATGGCCAACTGTTGACAGACCGTCGTGAACAAGCTGGGTGCAGTCGCCACATACATCACCACAACGTCGGCCTGGCGCTCGGCCAGCTTGGCGACAAGACGGGCGTAGTCATCGGGGTGGGACAAATCCATCTGCACGAATTCAAGCAGGGCGGCAAAGCGGCAGAACTCTTCTTCGCTGGGACGTTTGGCCAGCTCGACTTGGTCAAAGCGGGCGCAAATCTGGGCCTGGTACTGCGCATTGCTGAGGTCGTCGCGGCCAACACCAATGATGCGGCCATCACGGGGAAGCGTGCCATGGCGAAAGGCCTGAAACAGCGCGGGCATCAGCTTGCGCCAGGCCAGGTCGCCGGTGCCACCAAACAAAACAAGGTCAAAACTCATAAGGCCAATCTAATTGCGGGACAGATCGTTGACGCTGTCCTCCATGGATCAAGAATTTTCGGTACAGGTCTTTGACTCTGTCCTTAACTGATTAAAACAGCCGGTAATGTAACTTAGTTTCATGAAATTCAAAAAACTTCGTAACTGAGATTTTCGTAACATGATTGAAACCGGCCCGTCATGCGCGCGCCTGCGCTCGCCGGATAATGGCAGCATGAACCAACTCGATGCCCTCAAACAATTCACCACCGTGGTGGCCGACACCGGCGACTTCAAACAGATTGAAGCCTACCAGCCCACGGATGCCACCACCAACCCGTCGCTGATCCTCAAGGCAGTGCAAAAACCCGATTACCGCGCGCTGCTGACGGACACCGTGGCGCAGTTCCGGGGGCGGCCGCTCGATGAGCTGATGGACCGCTTGCTGGTGCGTTTTGGCTGCGAGATTTTGTCGATCATTCCGGGGCGGGTCTCCACCGAGGTGGATGCGCGGCTGAGTTTTGACACGGTGGCCAGCGTGGCCCGCGCCGAGCGCCTGATCGAGTTGTACCAGGGGCAGGGCATTCACATCGATCGGGTGCTGATCAAGGTGGCGGCCACCTGGGAAGGTATCGCGGCCGCCGAGCAACTGGAGCGGCGCGGCATTCACACCAATTTGACCTTGCTGTTCTCGTTTTGCCAGGCGGTGGCGTGTGCGCACGCCAAGGTGCAGCTGATTTCGCCTTTTGTCGGCCGCATTTACGACTGGTACAAGAAGTCGGCCGGTGCGGCGTGGGTCGAGCAGGACAAGGCCGGTGCCCATGACCCCGGCGTCCAGTCGGTGCGGCAGATCTACAACTATTACAAGAAGTTCGGTATTGCCACCGAGATCATGGGCGCGAGTTTTCGTAACATCGGGCAAATCACGGCGCTGGCGGGATGTGACCTGCTCACCATCAGCCCGGAGCTGCTGGCGCAACTTTCCGCTTGCAAGGCGCCGCTGGCGCGCTCGCTCGACGCCAACGCCGCCAAATCGCTGGACTTGACCGCGGTGAACTATGACGAGGCAGGCTTTCGTTTTGCGCTCAATGAAGATGCCATGGCGACCGAGAAGCTGGCAGAAGGCATACGCGCCTTTTGTGTTGATGCGGCCAAGCTCGATCAGCTGTTGCTGGCGGCTTGATGGATCACTTGAGGAATTTTTATGACACCTACCCGTTGTGACCGAACCCCCGCCTGGGGCGCGCTGCAAGCCGCTTATCAGACCCAAGGCCGCGCCTTTGACCTGCGCCGTGCATTCGATTTGGATGCGGGCCGGTTTGAGGCTTTCAGCCAGGGCGCACCGCATGTTTTTGCGGATTTGTCCAAGAATCTGATCGACGCCGGGACCGAGCAACTGCTGTTGGAACTGGCGCGCCAAACCGGCGTGGAGCAGCACCGGGATGCTATGTTTGCCGGTGAAAAAATAAACACCACTGAGCAGCGTGCCGTCATGCACTGGCTGTTAAGAACGCCGCCGGCCGACCCCGCCATGCCGGCACAATCCGTGCACAGACATATGGCAGAGACGCTGCACGAGGTGCACACCACGCTGGACGCCATGCTGGCGTTTGCCGAGGCAGTGCGCTTTGATGCCGCCATCACCGACATCGTCAACATCGGCATTGGCGGCTCGGACCTCGGCCCGCAAATGGCCGTGCTGGCGCTGGACGCGTTTGTGCTGCCGGGCAAACGCTTTCACTTTGTCTCGAACGTGGACGGGCATGAACTGGCCGCGGTATTGAAACGACTCAAACCGCAGAGCACGCTGTTTCTGGTTGCCAGCAAGACCTTCACCACCATCGAGACCATGACCAACGCGCGCTCGGCCAAAGCCTGGTTTGAGGCCCAGGGTGGCACCGACATTGCGCGCCACTTCGCGGCGCTCACCACCAACGTGGCCGCCGCAAACAAGTTCGGCATCAGCACCACTTTCGGTTTTTGGGACTGGGTCGGCGGGCGCTATTCAGTCTGGTCGGCCATTGGCCTGCCGCTGGCCATCGCGATTGGCGCTAGCGGGTTTCGCGATTTTCTGGCTGGTGCGCATGCCATGGACCGGCACTTCGCCACCGTGCCGCTGGCGCAGAACCTGCCGGTTCGCCTGGGCCTGCTCGATGTCTGGTACCGCAACTTTCACGGCTTCACCAGCCGCAGCATTGCGCCCTATCACAGCGCGCTCAAACGCTATCCGGCGTATCTGCAGCAACTGGAGATGGAGAGCAACGGCAAGCGGGTCGACGCGCATGGTGAGGCGCTGCCGTATGGCACGGCGCCGGTGCTGTGGGGTGAACCGGGTACCAACGGCCAGCACGCTTATTTTCAGATGCTGCACCAGGGCACGGACGTGGTGCCGGTCGAGTTTGTGGCGGTCAAACAGCCGGCACACGATTTGCCCGGGCACCACGACTTGCTGCTGGCCAATGTGCTGGCACAGGCGCAAGCCCTGATGGTAGGCCAGGCCGATGTGGGCGGGCACAAAAACTTTCCCGGTAACCGGCCCAGCACGTTCTTGTTGCTCGATGAGCTGTCGCCCGCCAGCCTGGGCGCGCTGATCGCCTTGCAGGAGCACCGCGTCTTTGTCAGCGGCTCGGTTTGGGGCCTCAACAGCTTTGACCAATGGGGCGTGGAGCTGGGCAAGGTGCTGGCCAAAGATGTGCAAGCGCGTCTGACCAGCGCTGACGTGACTGGCCTGGACGCCTCGACGGCGGGCTTGCTGGCGCGACTGTGCGCTTGATGCAGGCGCAGTTGACGCGCTCCGGGGCTTGTCTACGGCCCTGACAGGTAGTCGTTTTTGAAGCGCTGCAGGATGGCCTGGTATCGCGCGTGGCCGACTTGCTGCAGATCGCTGTGTGCGCCGCCGTGGATGTTGAGCCAGCGTTTGGGCGGGTTGGCCGCCGCAAATAATTGCCGGCCCAGATGGATGGGAATGGTGGTGTCAGCCGAGCCATGGATCATCAAGAGCGGGGCGTGCACGCGGGCAATTTTGTCAATGGAGGCAAAGCGTTCGTTATTGAGGTGCAGCAGCAGCGACGCAAACAGTCCGGCCTCGCTCGCGACGTCGGCAAAGCTGGTGAAGGCCGACTCCAGAATCAGCGCCCCGTAGTCTTGCCGGGCCTTCAGGCGGCTGGCCAGATCCACCGCGACACCGCTGCCCATGGAGTGGCCGTAGATGACCCGTTGGGCGGCACGTGGCTCGCGGCGCTGCAGCTCTGCCCAGGCGGCATCGGCATCCTGCAGCAGCGTTTGTTCCGACGGTGTGATCGCGGTACTCAAGCCCCAGCCCCGGTATTCCACCGCCAGCACGGCAAAGCCGGCCTCGCGCAGCGCCTCGATCTTGGGCCGGTTTTGCGGCACGGTGCGAAATGTGCCATGCAAATACAGCAACGTTGGCGCGTTTTTGTCGGGATGGGGCAGCCACCAGAGTTCGATCCGTTGGGTGTTGTTGACCGTGTCGGCATGGGCTGGCAGGCTGACAAAATAATGCGCCTCACCGGCGCGCAAGTCCGTCAACTCAGCCGGGCTGCCGGGTGTGGGGCGGTAGATGAGCTCACGCTGGCGGGCATCGAGCCAGGCGCAACCGCTGCTGGCGAGCAATGACAGGAGCAATAAAATCTGTAGCAAGCGCCGACCGGCTTCGCCCAGGATCAAGGGCCTAGCCGTTACACTGCGAAGCCTTTGCATCAGCCCGTTCCCACTTGTTCCCATGAATAAATTGATTTCCATCGTTTTCGGCCTGATTGTGGCCCAGTCGGCCGGCCACGCGCTGGCCGCGCCAGCTTTCCTTGCGGACTTGGCCCGGGACAAAGTGCTGAGCTGGCAGTTCAGTCCCTATACCCTTCATTTCTCTCCCAGCGATGACCACAAGAACGTGGTGATGGTGGGTGTGGAGCGCGAGCATCCCGATGCCAGACTGGACGGCATCACGCTGTTTACCAATTCGTTTGGGCAACCGACCGTGTATGCCTATCCGTGGGGCGGGGTATATAAGACGCTTTGGGGCATCGAGCACTTGTCATTCAAGTGGACGGCTGGTTTGCTTTACGGCTACAGGGATCCCTACAAGGACAAAG
This sequence comes from Rhodoferax ferrireducens, assembly GCF_049302455.1. Taxonomy (GTDB): domain Bacteria; phylum Pseudomonadota; class Gammaproteobacteria; order Burkholderiales; family Burkholderiaceae_C; genus Rhodoferax; species Rhodoferax ferrireducens_B. The sequence continues at coordinate 32,877 of NZ_JBAQMD010000070.1, forward strand.
TGCCGTACAACCACAACGGTTTTTCACCCGCGGTCATTCCCGCCCTGGCCTATGAATTCAAGCCCGGCTGGTCAGGTCAATTGAACTTCTTGGGTACGGCGGGCTTGATGTTTCAGGTCAGCGCACCGTTTAACTGAGATCAAAAGAGCACGGATTATTTTGATGAAATAGGGCTCTAGCCCCCGTAAAATAAGCACAGTACGCTATATATTTGATGGTAAAAAACCCGCAGAGCTCACGCTTTGCGGGTTTTTTAATTTGTGTCGAGGGCATTGACGCCACTCGACGCAGCATGACGATTCAGGGCAAGTCGGTGCAACGACGCCCTGGATCGTCAGGCAAGGCGCATTTACATGCCCATGCCGCCCATGCCGCCCATGCCACCCATGTCGCCGCCGCCCATGCCGCCCATGCCACCAGCGGAGTCGTCCTTCGGTGATTCAGACACCATGCATTCGGTGGTCAGCATCAACGAAGCCACAGACGCTGCGTTTTGCAGTGCCGTGCGGGTCACTTTGGTCGGGTCCAGAATACCCATTTCGATCATGTCGCCATAGGTGTCGTTGGCAGCATTAAAGCCGTAGTTGCCCTTGCCGGCCATCACCGCATTCACCACCACCGAGGCTTCGCCACCGGCGTTGTAAACGATCTCGCGCAAAGGCGCTTCGATGGCTTTCATCACCAGCTTGATACCGGCGTCCTGATCGGCATTGGCGCCCTTGAGGGTGCCAACCGCTTGCTTGGCGCGCAACAGAGCGACGCCGCCGCCAGCCACGATGCCTTCTTCCACCGCAGCGCGGGTTGCGTGCAGGGCGTCTTCAACGCGGGCTTTTTTCTCTTTCATTTCGACTTCGGTGGCAGCGCCCACCTTGATCACGGCAACACCGCCAGCCAGCTTGGCCACGCGCTCTTGCAGTTTTTCACGGTCGTAGTCGGACGTGGCTTCTTCGATTTGCACGCGCACTTGTTTCACGCGGGCTTCGATGTCAGCAGCAGCACCTGCACCGTCGATGATGATGGTGTTTTCTTTGCCCACTTCGATGCGCTTGGCAGAGCCGAGGTCAGCCAGGGTCACTTTTTCCAGCGACATGCCAACTTCTTCAGCAATGACCTTGCCGCCGGTCAGGATGGCGATGTCTTCCAGCATCGCCTTGCGACGATCGCCAAAGCCTGGCGCCTTGACCGCGACCACCTTCAGAATGCCACGGATGGTGTTGACCACCAGAGTTGCCAGCGCTTCGCCTTCGACATCTTCCGAGATGATCAGCAAAGGACGGCCGGACTTGGCGACTTGTTCCAGCGTGGGCAGCAAGTCACGGATGTTGCTGATCTTCTTGTCGTACAAGAGCACAAACGGGTTGTCTAAGAGTGCGGCTTGCTTTTCGGGGTTGTTGATGAAGTAGGGTGACAGGTAGCCACGGTCAAACTGCATGCCTTCAACCACGTCGAGTTCGGATTCAAGCGACTTGCCGTCTTCAACCGTGATCACGCCTTCTTTGCCCACTTTGTCCATCGCATCAGCAATGATCTTGCCGATGGCTTCGTCCGAGTTGGCCGAAATGGAGCCGACTTGTGCGATTTCTTTGGACGTGGTGGTGGCTTTGGAAGCTTTTTTGAGTTCAACGATCAGGGCGTGTACCGCCTTGTCGATGCCGCGCTTCAGGTCCATCGGGTTCATGCCGGCGGCCACGTACTTCATGCCTTCGTGCACGATGGCCTGGGCCAACACGGTCGCGGTGGTGGTGCCGTCGCCAGCGAGGTCAG
>NZ_JBAQMD010000071.1:0-13091 GCF_049302455.1 Rhodoferax ferrireducens
AGCCCGGAACAAATAGCCACTGCGCGACAGGCGCCAAACCGATGCCAAATAGACGCGGCATCGCCGCAGAATAGGCCCAACTTTGAGTGACCGTCGTGTTGTGCCATTCGCTGTAAACGGTATAGCCCAGGCCAAGCTGAATTGTGATCAACGCAATTGTTTTGAATCGACTGTCTGGCCACTCCTGCCTTCCCGCCATGAGCAGGGAAAAGACCAAACTACACACGGCAATCAGCACATCACCCGCCGTGCAATGCAGCAAGGCGAAAACAATGTCGCGATGACTGCCCGTGGACCAGATCGTGTAAAGAGGCAACTGCAAAATTTCCCAGCAAAGATTGAGCAGCGTGACCAAAACCACGTAGGTTCTCAGCGTACCAAGCCATGCTGGCGAATTTATTGCAGACATTTTCAGCTCGATCTTTTTCGATGTTGACAGGGATTTTTCGCCCCTGTGATTGGTGTCAGAAAACACTGTCTGACATTCTATAAATCCATCTTGCCCGATCCATGGATCTTCTCAGCCGTTTCATTATGCAATCCTCTGGCTGTGCGCTGGCGCACGGACGGCGGCAAGATGCGGACGTAAATTGCTGATCATGAAATATTTCTTGAGCTCGCGACGAACACGGTACACCGCTGCCGTGATGTTGTTCGTCTGGCTGATGTCATTGGGAATAGGTGTTGCGAATGCTTGTCTTGTGCAGCAGAACCCCGCAGAGGACGAATTTTTAGGCCACACCCGTTCTGGGTTTACGTCTCAGGCGACTATCGAGCGCGAGCTGGCGCTGGACAATTTGGCCAAGGCCCACGTTCAAGCGGATGAGAACGACAGGTCGCCCGAAAAAAAGGCGTGCCTGAATTTCTGCGCGGCAGAACAAAACACCCTGGTCAAGGACCACGCAGACGCGCTTGTCGCCCAGGATATTGTCCCAGTGCTGTTTTTGACCTGGTTGCTGATGCCAGCGCTAGATCAGACTCCTCAGCCGGAGGCGTTCGGTAGTCCGACCTGGTCGGAGCCCTCCGTCTCCATCCGCTATTTGCGGCTCACTATTTGACCCCTCTTAAGCAGGCCTTCTGCTGCGCGGACTGATCCGTTCGGCGGTGCGCCTGCATCCTCTTTCGGATGGCCGTTTTGGGCCATGCCGGAACGCTTCCTTCTTGTCGTATTGACTTTCGCAATTGGAGTTCACCATGTCTCACCTTCGTGACACCGGACTGACTATTTTTCGTATGACTGTCAGGAGGATCGCATGGCTGCGCTGATCGACGTGAAGAAATGCAGGGTGTTGCGAGCAGCACCGCGACTGATGCAAATCATGCGCGTGTTCGCCCGGCACAAGTTTCTGGGAGCCCTGTTCGGCCGGGGACACTGGCCGACGCCGAAGGAGGTACGGGAAACCTTCGAGGAGCTCGGGCTGGTCTTTCTCAAATTCGGACAGGTGCTCGCGTTGCGGCGTGACCTGCTGCCGACGGCCTACATTGAAGAGCTGGAGTTGCTGCACGACCAGTTGCCGGCGATGGATATTGACATGGTGCGCGCGACGGTCGAAGCCGAACTGGGCGCCCCGTTGACCAAGTTTTTCTCCGCGTTCGGCGAGACGCCGCTTGCCGCTGCCACCATCGCCCAGGTGCATGAGGCGACACTGTTGAACGGACGTCATGTGGCTGTGAAGGTGCAGCGGCCCTGCCTTAAATCAATCATCGCCACGGATATCGCGGCGCTGAATTCCCTGGTCGTGCTGGGAGAGGGGTTTTTCCCGAGTCTGCGTGCCCTCGACCTCCCGGTTGTCGTGCGTGAGTTGGCCAACAGCCTGCACCGGGAAACTGATTTTGGCCGTGAAGCGCGTTCCATCGTGCTCATTCGCGCCGCGCTGGCCGACGTTCCCGATCTCTGGATACCGGATGTCATCGCTTCGTGCTCGGGAGAAACCGTGCTGACGATGGAGTACTCGCCCGGCGAACGGGTCGATCTCTACGCCAAGTCCCACCCGCAAGCGATGCCGCGGGTAGTCAACACCCTGGTCAAGCTGATGCTGCATTCGATCTTCGAAGAGGGGCTGTTTCATGCCGACCCGCATCCCGGCAATGTCTTCGTTCTGCCGGACGGGCGGCTCTCCCTGCTCGACTTCGGGAATACCGGCGACCTTGACGAGCCGATGCGTGAGTCGCTGACACTGCTTCTCGAAGCCGTCGTCAAAGGCGACGCGCGGGCCGCCACCGAGGCCTATCTGGAAATGGCGCCGGCGAACGAAAAGGTCAATCATATGGCGCTGTTGGTGGACATCAAGGCCGTGCTTTATGAAATCCGCAGGACCAATCTGGAGGATGTTTCAATCGGGAATGCGTTCGAGGCACTGCTGCGCGCCGGAAGCCGCAACGGAGTCCACAACCCCGGTGAGTTTGTCCTGCTGACGCGTGCTTTCGCCATCCTGGAGTCGATGATCGGCCTGCTCGCCCCGGGCTACAACCACATGGAATCGTTTCGCGAGGAGATCTCGCGCCTGACTGCGCAGCACTTCTCGCCGGAGCGGATAAAGGAAAAGACCACGAAGCTGGCACGCGAAATGGAGCGCCTGGTCACCGAGGCTCCGGGCGACACGCGGCGCGTCCTGCGGCGTTTCGCCGAAGGCAATCTGGGTCGGCTGCCAGGTTTGGAGGCCGTGGGACGCCGCTTCAACCGCAATCTCGAGCGGCTCACGGGTGCCATCGCTTTCGCGGCGCTCGTGATCGGTGGCTCCATGCTGTTGATGACTCCGATGGGCGGCTGGCATGACACGCTGGGCAACACCATGATCATCAGCGGGTTTGTCGGCATTGTCATCATCTATATTCGTGCCCTGCGTCGCGATCCTGACCAACGCTAACGCGCGTCTAAATTGAGCGATAGCCTCTACTTCTTTGACAAGACGCAAACGCCCGGCGCCAACACGTGTGACGATGAGCCAGGTCCGCACCTGTATCGCTCAGGAACGCCCATGGAACGTGAAGCCACACTGTACGAAATACTGGAAGTCAGTCCACACGCCAGCGCCCAGGTCATCAGGGCGGCCTACCGCTGCCTGGCCCAATGCAATCACCCTGATAAAAACCCAGGCAGCGCGGCCGCCAGCGAACGCCAGGCGCAGATCAACTTCGCCTATGGCATTTTGTCGGATCCGGGCAAGCGTCGGCGCTATGACCAGCGCATCGGGGCGCAGCAGGAGTCTGACATTGAGCGTCGCGGCAGCGACCACGCGATGCCGGCACACCCGAAGGCCATGGATGACACACCACCGGTGTCGCGGGCCTTTGTCTTTCGGCCGTTTAAATAGGACCCCGGCAGGCGCTTGCTGTTTCGGCTCAGCTGGATCCGTTGAGCCGGTTGAAGCTGCTCAGCAAATGCGGCACAAACGCCGTTTTGTAGCCCAGGTTGCCCGCCATGGTGTACACATTGTGGACGGTATCGCCGATGAACGACACGGCCTGGGCCTCTCCGGTCATCTGGGCGTAGTAGTGCATGTCCTTGTGCGCGTTGGCCAGCGAGAAGCGGAACAGCTGATCGTTGCCCTCCAGCACGTAAGGGCGAAAACGCTGGAACGCCGTGCTGTTGGCGCCGCCGGAGGCGATCACATCGCACAGCACCTCCAGATTGACCCCGGTCTTGCTGGCGCACGAAAAAGCCTCGGCCAGAATGGCCGCGTTGCCCAGCACCACGAACTGGTGCAGCAGCTTGGTGGTATGCCCGGCGCTGACGGCCCCGCAGTAAAAGATGTTCTCTGCAAACAAGGCAAACACCGGGCGAACGCTCGTCAGCACCTCCGGGTCGCCCCCCACCAGCAGGTTGAGCTTGCCTTCGTCGGCATGCTTGGGCGTACCGGTCATGGCCGCATCCAGGAACCTGCCCCCTTTGGCCGCAATGGCCTGGGCCACGCGCCGGGTGGAGTCGGGCAGCGAGGTCGAGCAGTCCACCACCACGCAGCCGGTCTTGAGGGTCTGCAGGATGCCGGTGTCGCCAAATACCACCTCTTCAACTTGCGGCGAACCGGTGACACAGATGATGATGACATCGGCTGTTGCCGCCACCTCGGCGGCGGTTTTGAGCGGCTGTGCGCCGTGCGCCAGCAGGTCGGCGCAGCGCTCCTCATCCGCCTTCTTGCGGATCAGCAGCGTCACCGGATGACCCTTGGCCAGCACATGTTTGGCCATACCACAGCCCATCATGCCGACGCCGATAAAGCCGACCTTCAGGCTGGATGTTGAATCGCTCATCGTTTCTTTCCTTGTTTTGACTTGACTGGTATTTGGGATAGATCGGCCAGAATTTCACCTGGCTCGCAACGCAAGCTGCTCGTCACAGGTAGGGCTTGAGCCAGCCCAGTCCAGCCGACGTGCCGCCGGGCTTCATGCCGGCCTGCGGCCGGTACTCACAACCGACCCAGCCGGTGTAGCCCAATTCGTCCAGTACCGAGAACAGGTAGGGGTAATTCAGCTCGCCCAGATCGGGCTCATGGCGCTGCGGCACGCCGGCAATCTGGACATGGCCGACGTTGCCGGTGGGCAGGTACTGGCGCATTTTCATCGCCAGGTCGCCTTCAACGATCTGGCAGTGGTAGAGGTCCATCTGCACCTTGAGGTTGGGCGCGCCCACCTCGGCCAGCACCGCGTGCGCGTCGTCCTGGCGGTTCAGGTAGAAGCCGGGAATGTCGCGCGTGTTGATCGGCTCGATCAGCACATCCACCCCTTGCTTGGCCGCCTCCAGCGCAGCCCAGCGCAATTGGCTGACGTAGGTGGGGCGCAGCGTCGCACGCTCGCTGCCCGCGGGCAACAGCCCGGCCATGACATGAACGCGCGGGCAGTCCAGTGCGGCTGCGTAGTCGAGGGCTTTGCCGATACCGGCACGGAACTCGGCTTCGCGCCCAGGCAGGCACGCCAGACCGCGCTCGCCGGCATCCCAATCGCCGGGCGGCGCGTTGAACAGCACCTGCTGCAGGCCATGGGCCCTGAGGCGGGCCGCGATTTCGCGGCTCTTATAGGCATAGGGAAAAAGATATTCGACCGCCTTGAAGCCGTCTTGGGCGGCGGCCGCAAAACGGTCCAGAAAATCGAGCTCGGGGTAGAGCATGGAAAGGTTGGCTGCAAATTTAGGCATAGGGTTCACCAGCGGGCGCCGAAGGTTTGGCGCAGTTCGTTAATTTGGGATTCGGTCAGGGGCTCGGGTGCCAATGCACTCAGGCTTACCAGCCGGGCGGTTTCTTCAAGTTCTTCCAGCGTAGCCATGGCAGCGGCGGGCGAGTCGTGCCAGACATTGGGGCCCAGGCGCTCCAGCATGACGGCGCGGATCGGTGTGCCGGCTTGGCCATAACGCGAAATAGCCTGCGCCACCAGTTGCGCCGCCTCGGGCGCCCCGGGGCGGTGGTAGGCAATCACGGGCACGTGCCCTACCTTCATCACAAAGTAGGGCGTCACGGCAGGCAGCAGCTCCTTGTTGCCGGGCTGCAGCGTCAGTGCCACGCAGTGCGTGCTGTGGGTGTGGATCACACACCGGGTATTTGGATAAAATTGGGCTGTAGCCCTGTAGATATGGGCATGCAATGCTATAGTTTTGCTAGCTTTGTCGCCGCTCAGCTGCTGCGCCTGCGCGTCCAGTCGCGCCAGCCGGGCCGGGTCGAGAAAACCCAGGCAGGCATCGGTCGGCGTGATCAGGAAGCCACCACCTTCTGACTCATCCAGCCGCACGCTGATATTGCCGGCGGTGGCGTGCACGTAGCCGCGCTCGAACAGGCTGCGCCCGACACGGCAGATTTCCTCGCGGGCTTGTGATTCAGTCATGCCAGCAACGCAAAAGCTTTGCCGAAGAAGTCATCGGCGCCAAAGTTGCCGGACTTCAGCGTCAGGTGCAGGCCCGCCCCAGGTGCGGCGTCGGCTTGGGCATGGCACCAGGGCACACCGGGGTCGATTTGCGGGCCGATCTTCATTTGCGTGATGTTCAAAGCCTGCACGCAGGCGCCCGAGGTCTCGCCACCGGCCACGACCAGCTGGCGCACGCCAAGCGCCACCAAACCGCGCGCGATCGCGGCCAGGGTTCGCTCCACCATCGCGCCGGCTTCTTCCACGCCGAGCTGCGCTTGCACCGCCTTGACCGCATTGGAATCAGCGGTCGAATAAATCAGCACGGGACCCTGGCGCAGCAGCGGCGCGGCCCAAGTCAGCGCCTGCGTCGTCACATCGACCCCGGCGGCGATCTGCAAGGCGTCGACATCGAAGGCCGGCCGGCCCGCCTGGATAAAGGCCAGCACCTGCCGATTGGTCGCCAGCGAGCAGCTACCGGACACGACCGCCTGCAAGCCAGTGGCGGCGGGCAGGGCACTGGCAGCATTCGAAGGCGCAATCCCGAAATTGGCGGGCAGGCCAATGGCGACCCCCGAGCCGCCCGTTACCAGCGGCATGCCGCCGAGCGCGCAGCCCAGGCGCAGCAGGTCATCGTTGGAGATGGCGTCCACGATGGCCAGGCCGACCCCCTGCGCACGTAGCTGGTCGATGCGCGTGCGAATCGCGGCCTCGCCCTGCGCCACCACCTTGTAGTCGATCAGGCCCACCTGGCGGCGGCACTGCCCCTGCAGCACGCGCACCAGGTTGGCGTCCGTCATGGGGGTGAGCGGGTGGTTTTGCATGCCGCTCTCGTTGAGCAGCACGTCGCCGACAAACAGATGGCCCTTGAATACGGTGCGCTGGTTGTCCGGGAAGGCCGGCGTGGCGATGCTGAAGTCGGTCCCGAGCGCGTCCATCAGGGCCTCCGCCACCGGGCCGATATTGCCTTGCGCCGTGCTGTCAAAGGTGGAGCAGTACTTGAAGTAGATTTGCTGCGCGCCCTGCGCCTGCAGCCAGCGCAGCGCCGCCAGCGACTGCGCAATGGCTTCATCCACAGGCAAGGTGCGCGACTTGAGGGCTACCACCACGGCGTTGGCATCGGCGTCGAGCGGCTGCGCTGGTACGCCCATTGCCTGCACGACGCGCATACCGGCGCGCACCAGGTTGTTGGCCAGATCGGTGGCGCCGGTGAAGTCGTCGGCAATGCAGCCGAGCAAGATTTTCTTCATGATTTCTTGGGCAGTTCAATGCCGGGAAATATCTTGATGACTGCGCTGTCGTCCTCGCGCGCGAAGCCCGCCGTGGACGCTTGCATGAACATCTGGTGCGCCGTGCTGGACAGCGGCAGCGGAAACTTGCTGGCGCGCGCCACATCCAGCACCAGCCCCAGGTCTTTGACAAAAATATCCACCGCCGACAGCGGCGTGTAGTCGCCGCTGAGCACATGGGCCATGCGGTTCTCGAACATCCAGCTGTTGCCCGCGCTGTGGGTGATCACCTCGTACAGTGCCTTGGCGTCCACACCCTCGCGCAAGCCCAGTGCCATGGCCTCGGCCGCAGCGGCGATGTGCACGCCAGCCAGCAGTTGGTTGATGATTTTGACCTTGCTGCCGGCGCCGGCCTGGTCACCGAGCCGGTAGACCTTGGCCGCCATGGCGTCGAGCAGTGGCCCGACCGCGGCATAGGCCTCGGGTTTGCCCGCGGTCATCATGGTCATCTCGCCACTGGCGGCCTTGGCGGCGCCACCGGAAATGGGGGCGTCGATGTAGAAAATGCCCAGCGCAGCGAGGCGCGCCTCCAGCGCAATCGACCAGTTGGGGTCCACGGTGGAGCACATCACAAACACGCTGCCGCGCTTCATGGCCGCAGCGCAGCCGCCGTCGCCAAACAGCACGCTTTCGGTCTGCGCGGCGTTGACCACCACCGACACAATGACGCTGCACTGCGCCGCCAGTTCGGCCGGTGACGCGCAGGCCACGCCGCCGTCGGCGGCAAAGGCTTGCGCCGCCTCGGCACGCACGTCGAACACATGCACCTGGCTGCCATGGCGGCGCAGCGAGCGCGCCATGCCACTGCCCATGGCCCCCAGGCCGATCACACCTACGTTGGTTGTCATTGGTTCTTTCCTTCCATTCGAAGTCGGTTCGACATCATCGCTGTTTCAGCCCTAATTTATAAGGTTATCATACAAATTCAAAAAGCCTTCGGCATCCGGGTTTACCCCAAACTGCCGGCCCGTCAGCTTCGCGGCGGCAGGCCGGAGACCAGCGGGCTGGCCAACTGCACGCCCGCCTGCTGCCAAAACGCCGGGTCAGCCTGCTCAATGCGCAGGATGGCGTTGTCCATATGCCGCGCCGCGGCCTTGCGCGCCGCGGCGGCGTCGCCGGCTTCAATGGCGTGCAAAATCTTGTCATGCTCGGCACGCACCTGGCGCGCGAAGTCGGCCCGGCGCGCTTCATTGGCACGCGTGACGCGGGTAGCCCCGCGCAGGAACTGGCCCAGGTATTCCAGCGTGCCGATCAGAAAGGGGTTGCGCGCGGCCTCCGCAATGGCGCGGTGGTATTGCACGTCTTCGTCCACGCCGTCGCCACCGGCTTGCACCGCCTTGTCCAGTAGCGCAATGGCTTTGCCGATGCGCTTGATGTCGGCCTGGCTGCGCCGTTGCGCCGCCAGCCCGGCCACCTCGGCCTCCAGCGCGCGGCGCACCTCCACCATCTGGATCACCGCTTGTCTGGAGACGGCTGACTTGGCATCAAAATTGAGCGGCGAAAAACCCACTTCCTTGACATACACACCACTGCCTTGCCGTGAATCGACCAAGCCCAGCGACTTGAGCCGCGAAACCGCTTCCCGCACCACCGTGCGGCTGACAGAAAACTGGTCCACCAGCGCCGCCTCGGTTGGCAGCTTGGCCCCCACGGCCAGCCGTCCGGCCCGGATCTCGGCTGCCAGCACATCCGCGACCTGATCGGAAAGATAGGCGCCGGGCGTGATGGGCTTGAACTGTGCAGTGACGGGAGGACTTGAATTCATCGTGTGACTCTGTCGGCCGGCAGGCGCTCACCTGCCGGGTCGGGTGCCAACTATCTGTTGTAAACGAGATCGCGCAGTGTCAGTGAGAGAGCTGGCACGTAGGAAATCACCATCAGGCAGGCCAGCACCACCAGCACGAACGGGATCAGGTCCTTGACCATGCGGTCCAGCGAGATGCGCGCCACGGTGCAAGCGGCAAACAGGTTGACGCCGAATGGCGGCGTGATCATGCCCAAAGCCAGGTTCACCACCATGATCAGGCCAAAGTGCACCGGATCAATGCCAAAGTGGATGGCCACCGGCGCCAGGATCGGGGCGAGCACAATGATGGCAGCACCGGTCTCGATGAACATGCCAATAAGAAATAGTGCCGCATTGACGCCCAGCAGGAAATAGGTGGGTGACTTGAGCACATCCTGCAGCCAGATGCCAATCGCCTCCGGCACGCCGGCACGCGTGATCAGGAACGCAAACAGCCCGGCGTTGGCAATGATGAACATGATCACCGCCGACGACAGCACCGACTTGCGCAGGATCAGGTAGAGGTCAGGGAACTTGATCTCGCGGTAGATCACCAGACCCACCATCAGCGCGTAAAACACCGCCACCGCCGAGGCCTCGGTCGGGGTGAAAATGCCACCGTAAATACCGCCCAGAATAATGACCGGCATCAGCAGCGCCCAACCGGCCTTCCAGGTCGCCTTGCCGACCGACAGACGGCCGTCGCCGTCGTTCTTGCCCCAGCCCTTGTACTTGCAGTAAGCCCAGACAAACAGCATCAGCGCGCCACTGATGAACAGGCCCGGACCAAAACCGGCGATGAACAGTTCGCCAATGGAGACTTCAGCGCTGACACCATACAGAATCATCGGGATCGAGGGCGGGATGATGACGCCGAGCTCGGCACTGGTGGCCTGCAAGGCCGCCGCCCAGGTGGTCGGGTAACCATGCTTCATGAGCGCCGGAATCAGGATGGTACCAATGGCGAACGTGGTGGCCACCGACGAGCCGGACACCGATGCGAAGATCATGCAGGTCAGCACGCAGGTCATCGGCAGGCCGCCCTGCACGCCGCCCACCAGGCTCTTGGCAAAGTCCACCAGGCGGCGCGAAATGCCGCCGGTTTCCATGATGTTGCCGGCCAGGATGAAAAACGGGATGGCGGCCAACGGGAATTTGTTGATGGCGTTGAACATCTCCTTCACGGAGATCAGCATGTGGGCGTTGGACGCCTGGATGCCCAGGATCGAGGCCAGTCCGATCGACACGGCCACGGAAACAGTGAGGGCAAAGCACAGCACCATGGTGCTTAACATCACGGCGGTCATACTGCGGTCTCCAATTCAAGACGCTGGGTGTCCAGCAGATTACCGAAGATGCCGATCAGGCTGAACAAGCCGCCCACCGGCATGGCGAGGTAGGCCCAGAACATCGATACGCTTTCCAGTCCGGCCATGGTTTGCACCTTGCCACGCACGGCATAGTCCCAGCCCCACCAGATGATGATGCAAATCAAGCCGGTGGCGGCGAGGCACACCACCCAGTCGAGCAAACGGCGCATGCGTGGCGGGCTCCAGCGGTAGAGCACATCGACACTCACCATGGCACCCTGGCGAAACGCCGTCGGAATACCCAGAAACACCATCCAGATCAGGCTGAAACGAATCAACACTTCGGTCCATTCGGCGGGTATTTCAAGCACGAAGCGGGTGATGATCTGGAACATGGCCAGACTGGCCGCCAGCAGCAGCATGGCACAGGCGGTGTACAACGACAGCCCGCTGGTCCACCGCTCCAGCCGGAGAAAATTTTCTTTCATTGCAATATCAGCCTGAAATGGGGAGTTATAAAAAAACACCCGAAAGCTTGCGCGCTTCGGGTGTCAGCAGCTACAAAATCAGCAGCAATTATTTGTAGTTGCGGATCTTGTCCATATTGGCTTTGCCGAACTGCTTTTCGAAGTCAGCGTACACCGGTGCAAGCTTGGCGACGAACTTGGATTTGTCCACGTTCTCTGTCACCTCCATACCCTTGCCGCGCAGGTAAGTCACGCCCATGGCATCGTCGGCGTCAACCCGGGCCCGGTTGGCCTTGACGGCCACCTTGGCGGCTTCCAGAAATACCTTCTGGTCGGCCGGGCTGAGCTTGTCGAACGCTGCCTTGTTCATCAAAAAGATGGCGGGTGAATAGACGTGGCCGGTCAGTGACACGTACTTTTGCACCTGGTCCAATTTGGCTGCCATGATCACGGACAAGGGGTTTTCCTGGCCGTCGACCGTGCCCTGCTGCAGCGCGGTGAACACCTCGGCCATGGCCATCGGCGTGGTCACAATGCCCAAGCCTTTGTAGGCGGCAACGTGCACCGGGTTTTCCATGGTGCGAATCTTGAGGCCCTTGAGGTCATCCGGGGTCTTGATGGTGTGCTTGCTGTTGGTCATGTTGCGCATGCCGTTCTCGCCCCAGGCCAAAGCCTTGAAACCCTTGGAATCGAACTTGGCCAGCATGTCCTGGCCGATCGGGCCGTCCAGCACGGCACGGGCATGCGCCTTGTCGCGAAACAAGAAGGGAACGTCCAAAATCTTGGCTTCCGGCACAAAGTTGGGCACCGGGCCGGTGGATGTGAAAGTCAGCTCCTGCGTGCCCAGCTGAACGGCTTCGATCGATTCACGCTCACTGCCGAGTGAAGCGTTGTAAAAAGTCTCGATTTTGTAGCGACCTTTGGTTTGTGTCCCAACTTCCTTGGCGAAGGTGTCGATGGCAATGCCTTGGTGCGAATTTTGCGCGATGGCAATGTTGATCTTCATGACGGTCTGGGCTCCGGCGGTGGCCGCTAGACCCAGGGCCAAAGACAGGCCAATAACCAGTTTTCTCAATTTCATCAAAAGTCTCCTCAGTTGGGAAGGGTGGCAAAAGTTATCATACAACTTGTGTATTGTTATCTGATTGGCAGCTTGATGGCATAGGTATTTTCCCTGATGTACTCGCGAATAATGTCGTCAAAGCTATCTTCGGGCAACAGACCCAGACCGCTGGCGCGCACTGCGTGGATGCGGGCCGGCCAGGTCTTGACGATGTTGCGGATGGCCGGGTCGGGCGTCCAGTCGATCAGAGCGGTAGCCGCCGTGCCCGCTACGCGCTCCAGCGCCGCCGCCATCTCGCCGGGGGTGGTGGTCAGGGCCGGCAAAGTCAGGGCCGTTCGGGGGCCCCAGGCCTGGTCGGAGGCCTCGGCCGCACGGATCAGGCCCTGGATGGTGCGCGCCGGGGACGACAGCGCGACGGGGGTGTCGGCTGGCACCGGGCAGGTCGCTCGGACACCGGCCAGGGGCTCACGCAGCATGCCGCTCAAAAAGCTCGATGCAGCGCCGTTGGGTGTGCCGGGGCGAACGCTGACGGTCATCAAACGCACGCTGCGGCCCTGAACAAAACCTTTGCGCGTGTAGTCGGCCACCAGTTGTTCACCAATGAATTTCTGGATGCCGTAGCTGCTCTGCGGTGTCGGCAGGGTGTTGTCTTCAATGGCGCTCGGCAACGGCTGTTCCGGGGTGTCGCCAAAAACGGCCAGCGAACTGGCAAACACCAGGATGGGCTTGGTCTGCAAGGCGCGACAGGCGCCCAGCAAGGCCAGCGTGGCGGCAAAATTGCTGCGCATGCCGAGATCAAAATCGGCCTCGCATTCACCGCTGACCGCCGCCGCGAGATGAAAAACAATAGCGGTATCCTTAGCAACGACGGGGGCTGCAGCGCTTTTATCTTCAAGAAGTTCATTCAGGTCCCCGATCAGCGCAGACACGCGGGCGTCGGCCCTCAAGTCGTCTGGTGGCGCGGCGCGGTCCACCAGGGTGATGCGGCTGATCTCCACGGGCGCGGCACCCGCGAGCGACAGCTGCCCCTGGGCCAGCAGCGTGCGTGCAAGACGCACGCCCAAAAACCCGGCACCGCCGGTGATCACGATATGACAGGGCCCAGTAGCCTGAGCGGATGGCTTCAACATGGTGGTTTCCTAAGTAATGAATAGTTCAACTGGCAATATAGGTTGTTTTCACGGTGGTGAAAAACTCTTGCGCATAACGGCCCTGCTCATGCGAGCCGTAGCTCGATCCCTTGCGGCCACCAAACGGCACGTGGTAGTCGACACCGGCGGTCGGCAGGTTCACCATCACCATGCCGGCCTGACTATGCCGCTTGAAGTGGCTCGCGTACTTGAGCGA
>NZ_JBAQMD010000072.1:0-21391 GCF_049302455.1 Rhodoferax ferrireducens
CCTGTGTTTGGACAGCAACTTGACGTCTTTTTGCTTCACCCATTTGGTGACCTCGATAAATCCGTTGAAACTGGCTCCCAGTCTAGCTTGCAGCCGGTTTATGAGACGTCAACTGCCGGAAATAGGATGAATGAAATTTTGGCCGGAATCGACGCCGCGCAGCCGTCGCACACGATGTTGACCGCCGCGCCCATCTGGAGCCGGCCTACCACGCCTTCAGGAACAAAAAAGCGCGCCTTGACATTGCCTGGCGGCAGCAGCGCCAGCACCGGCTGACCCGCTTGCACCCATTCACCGACGCGAAAAAACGTATCCGTCACCAAGCCGCCGGCCGGCGCCGTGCGGGCTTTCTGCGCCTCGCGCCAGGCCAATTGGCGCAAGGACTGGCGGGCGGCATCGGTGTCGGCCACGGCGGCGGCCTGCTCGTCGACCCGCGCCGGCAGCCGTGCCACGCGGAGCTGGGCCGCCAGCTCGTCCAGCCGCGCGCTGCTTTGGGCCTGCGCGGCACGCAACTCGTCGCGCCGCGCGGCAGACACAAAGCCTTGCCGCACCAACTGCTCCTCGCGCGCCAGTTCAGCCGCCGTCAGCCGGGCCTGTGCGCTGGCCTGGCTGATCTGGGCCTGGATGACGGCGATTTCGTCGCTGCGCTTGCCCTTGGCGGTGTTGGCGAGCTGGGCATTGGCGCGCGCCAGCCGGGCGTCGGCCTCCAGCCGCGCCGCCTGCTCACTCTCGGCCTCCAGCGCAAACAGCGGCATGTCCTGGGTGGCCTGGTCGCCGGTGCGCACGTTCAGTTGCGACAGGGTGCCGCCCAGGGCCGAGGACACATAGACGTAGTCGCCCTCCACATAGCCCGACCAGCCCGGCGCCGCTTTGGGCTGGCAGCCTGTCAGCAACAGCAGCGGGACCAGCCACAGGGCGCAGAATGTCTTGAAACCATTCATTTTTTTCTTTCAAGTCCTCACCGGCACAGGCCTGGCGGGTCAAACAAGGGCCGGGCACGCAGGAATTCGATCTTTTCTACAATGCACCCGCTATGAAACAACTTCAATATACCCGCGGCCAGGCGCTGCCCGAAATTTTGCAACACCGCATCATGGTGCTGGACGGCGCCATGGGCACCATGATCCAGCGCTTCAAGCTGGGTGAAGCCCAGTACCGGGGCGAGCGCTTCAAGGACTGGTCGAAAGACGTCAAGGGCAACAACGAGTTGCTGAGCCTGACCCGCCCGGACGTCATCACCGACATCCATGAGCGCTATCTGGCCGCTGGTGCCGACATGATCGAGACCAACACCTTTGGCGCCACCCGCGTGGCCCAGGCCGACTACGACATGGCCGACCTGGCGTTTGAGATGAATCTGGCCTCGGCCAAGCTGGCCAGAGCCGCCTGCGACAAATTTTCAACCCCCGACAAACCGCGTTTTGTGCTGGGGGCTCTGGGCCCGACACCCAAAACCGCCAGCATCAGCCCGGACGTGAACGACCCCGGCGCCCGCAACGTGACTTTTGAGCAACTGCGCGCCGCCTATTACGAACAGGTCGAAGCGCTGGTGCAGGGCGGCGCCGATGCGCTGCTGGTGGAAACCATTTTTGACACCCTCAACGCCAAGGCGGCGCTGTTTGCCATCGACGAATTTTTTGAGGCCAGTGGGCAGCGCCTGCCCATCATCATCAGCGGCACGGTGACGGATGCGTCCGGGCGCATTTTGAGCGGCCAGACCGTCACCGCGTTTTGGCACAGCGTGCGTCACGCGCAGCCTTTGGCCATTGGCCTGAACTGCGCCCTGGGGGCCGCGCTGATGCGCCCCTACATCCAGGAGCTAGCCAAGGCCGCGCCCGACACCTTCATCAGTTGCTACCCCAATGCCGGCCTGCCCAACCCGATGAGCGACACCGGCTTTGACGAAACCCCGGCCGACACCAGCCGCCTGATTGGCGAGTTTGCCTTGGATGGCCTGGTCAACATCGTGGGTGGCTGCTGCGGCACCACGCCGGAGCACATTGGGGCCATTCACGACAAAGTGGCTCCGCTGGCAGGGCGCGTGCTGCAAAGGAATGTGTTTTACCAAGAGGCGGCTTGACGGGTTACCAAGGAGTTGACCGATGCCAGCACCCGATTTTTCCAAAGGCGTCGCCTTTGTGCGTGGGCAGTACGTCCCCATTGGCGAAGCAAGCATTCCGATAACTGACTGGGGTTTCCTGCGCTCCGACGCCACCTATGACGTGGTGACGGTGTGGGACGGTTCCTTTTTTCGCCTGGACGCCCATCTGGAGCGCTTCATGCGCAGTTGCCAACGCTGGCGGCTTGACCCGGGACTGACGGCCGGACAAATCACCGAGGTGTTGTCGCAATGCGTGCGCCGGAGCGGGCTTCGCGCCTCATATGTCGAAATGATCTGCACCCGGGGCCAGCCGCCGTGGGGATCGCGCGACCCGCGCCTGGCCGTCAATCAGTTCTATGCCTTTGCGGTGCCCTATGTCTGGCTCGCCAATGCCCAGCAGCGTGAAGCGGGACTGCACCTGATGATCAGCGACGTGCAACGTATTCCTGCGACCTCCGTGGACCCTTCGGCCAAGAACTACCACTGGAACGACTTGACGATGGGACTGCTTGGGGCGCTGGACGCCGGGGCCGACAGTGTTCTGCTGGTCGATTCAGTTGGGAACGTGGTCGAGGGCCCCGGATTCAACGTGTTTTGTGTCAGCCACGGCGCGCTTGTGACGCCCAACGAGGGCATGCTGGAAGGTATATCGCGTCGCACGGTCATCGAGATGGCGCGTGCTATGGGGCTGGAGACACAACTGCGTGCCTTGCCAGCCGATGAGTTGCGTGGGGCCGAGGAGGTGTTCATCTCTACCTCGGGCGGTGGTGTACTGCCCGTGACCCGGGTGGACAAACGTCCGGTTGGTGATGGCCGTCCGGGGCCGATCACGCAACGGCTGGTACAGACCTACTGGGCCTGGCACGCTGATCCTGCGTACAGCCAGCCGATAGATTATTCGCGTTGATGTGCTGCCGCAGTGGCCCGGCATGGTGGCCTTCGCGTGGGCAACAGAAAATCGCGGGGCATCAACGGAAATAGATCACCGCATAAAGCACGGCCAAAGAGGCGATCGCCAAGGCCAACACAACCCATGCGGCCGGATCGGTCTTCTTGATACTCCCGCCGAAATGCTCAAACCTTTTTGGTAAATGCAGGGTCGACATAAAAACTCCTACTGAAGCGTGGGTAGGCCGACCGGTTCAGGCATTGGCTGTAAGTCTGCACATCCCACATCTCAACCTACACTTAAAAATGCGCAGTTGCAAGCAGTTTTTGCGTTGGGTGTTGCGGAATATCAAAGGCCTGTGTTGACAGCCGTACTCCAGCTCGGCGCCGGGCGCCAGCTGGCCGGTGCAGGCCCCGGTGCTTATAGATAAAAATAGGTCAGTTTATTCTCAATCATTCGCTTCATTGTTAGAATGTACGAATGAATCAAAGAACGCTAAAAGACTTGCTCTACGAACAAGTCGCACGCATCGGCAAGGCGGTTTCCAGCCCGAAGCGGCTGGAGTTGCTGGAGTTGCTGGCGCAGGGGGAAAAAACGGTTGACGTCATGGCGACCGAGTTGTCGGCCGACATCAAGCTCATCAGCGCGCACCTGAAGGCCTTGCGGGACGCTCGCCTGGTCACCTCTCGTCGCGATGGCAAGTATGTGGTCTACCGGCTGACGGGCGGTGACGTGGCTGGCTTGCTGGTGACATTGCGGGAGGTCGCCGAGGAACACTTGCTGGAACTGAGGTTGGCGTTGGATCAGATGGTGGCCGATCCGGCCAAGCTCGCCTCAGTCGGCCGAGAAGCACTGCTGGAACAGGCCAGGCGGGGCGATGTCCTTGTCATCGACGTTCGGCCGCAAGCCGAGTACGAGGCGGCGCACCTGCCTTTTGCCCGCTCGATGCCGGTGGCCGAGATCGAAAAACGGCTCGCGGAGCTGCCCCTCGACAAGGACATCGTGGCCTATTGCCGCGGACCCTTCTGTTTGCTGTCCGACGAAGCCGTTGTTCTGCTTGCAGCCAAGGGCTATCGGGTACGCAAGATACTTGACGGCGTCAGCGAGTGGCAGGCTGCCGGACTCCCGGTCCAGGCCTCTGCAGGGGAGCCAAGCCAGCCAGGAACCGGCGTCCCCCATCAGGAGCCGGTTCGCAAAAACTTCAACCCTTTGCAGTCAACCCTCAAATCAGGAGGCCAATGACATGGTCAAGTATCTTTTCATTCTTAACGATCCGCCCTACGGCACCGAACGAAGCTACAACGGCCTGCGTCTGGCGCGTTCCCTGCTGAAGGCGGGCGACGCCGAAGTCAAGCTGTTCCTGATCGGAGATGCCGCCGCCTGCGCCAAGGCCGGACAGAAGGTGCCCCAGGGCTACTACAACCTTGGCGACATGCTGGGCATGATTGAGCGCGCCGGCGGCACGATCGGTGTCTGCGGCAGTTGCATTGACGCGCGCGGCATCAGTGAAACCGACATGGTCAAGGGCGCTGCCCGCAGCTCGATGGACGAGCTTGCCGCATGGACGCAGTGGAGTGACAAGGTCCTGGTTTTTTAAGGAGCACCTTGTGACACGAACCGTGTTGATTTTTGGGGGCTGGTCGCGAGTACATGAAATGACAGACCCGACAGGAGGTACGACATGATGAACGGCTGGGCCGGCTACGGCGGGTGGGGAATGGGTTTTGGCATGCTATTCATGCTCTTGTTCTGGGTCTTGATCATTCTCGGAATTGCAGCGCTCATCCGATGGTTACTGGCGCAGCCGTCGCAGCGTCACGACGTGCGCGACAAAACGGCATTGGAGATCGTGCAGGAGCGGTATGCCCGTGGCGAGATAGACCGGGGCGAATACGAACAGAAAATGCGGGACCTGGGACAGGCGCTGAAATGAACCAGCCAATCTACCTCGACTACAACGCCACAACGCCGGTCGCGCCGGAAGTGCTTGAGGCCATGCTGCCGTTTCTGCGCGTGCATTTCGGCAATCCTTCGTCCACGCACCCCTTCGGTCGAATCGCCGCGTAGCTGGCGCAGGCTGCAATCCCAAGCCTCACGCCATTGCTGCAACCAACTGCCAGTTGCCGCCTCAGACGGCACCACGTTGGCAGGCACGAGGAAGATCAATCGACCTGCGCCAATGGCCGCTTTCGCTGAGGCTTGCACGACGCCCACCCGTTGACGGTGATCGGGTCGCCTGTCGCACTCCGCCACGGGCGGGCACCCGACAGCCCTCCATATTTCTGCGCCCGATACGGCTTGCATCCTGTCGAAAAACTTTACACCCACTGTAGATTGACAACAAAAACGAGTAAATAAATCATAAATATCAACAGCTTGCGAATGATGGCAAGAATTTTGCTTGCTGATGAAAATGCACCTGCGACGCGCTACAGCGGTCTGCATTGCTAAATCAATAGCGGATGTGCTGTTGTTCTTTACTTTCTCTGGAGAAATGTCATGAAGCTGAATTTCGCAAGGTGCACCTTCACGCACAGTATGAAGGCAATGGGCTGTGCTGCGGCGCTATTCCTGGGCTTGCTGGGTGTCGCCGCTTCAAGTTCGGCCACTGTGCTGACGGCGACAGATGCTTCTTGGAAAGTCACGGCAGGCGACCCTGGAGCAAGCGGCTGGAACAGCAATGCAGCCTTCAACGATTCTGGATGGGCATCCGCGACTGAACTTTCCCCTTGGCCCGGCTACGTGGCGAAAGTCATTTGGAGTGCGGGTGGGCAGTTTTCCACCATCGAGACCCAGATTTGGGCCAGAGGCATCTTCAATCTCGGCGCCCTTCCTTTGTCTGCGGTTCTCAACAATGGCTTTGACGACGACGGAGATATCTATGTGAACGGCAACCTTGTGGTTAGCGATCACAACGGATCTGCCGGTAACTCATTTGCCGACATCACCTCGCACATGGTCATTGGCGACAATCTCATTGCGTTCACCGCCATAGATAACTACCCACAGTGGGGCTACAACCACGGTGCCGCCGTCCAGGTTGACGCCACATTCGCGCAGGTTCCCGAACCGATGTCACTTGCGCTGCTGGGTCTGGGGCTCGTCGGCCTGGCTTTTGTACGCCGCCGCGCCAAAACATAAAACCATGTAGGGCGCGTTATGACGCGCAGGCTGGGCGGTCGAAGGATGGCCCGGTTTCGCGCGTCCATTCAACGTGGGCGTTTGGCTTCGTGAGCTTGGCCCAAGGTACCCAAACCCTGTCATTGGCCGTCCATCTTTCATCAACTCCAATGACTGCTGTGAAGACTTTCATGAGTCCGTTGGCATTGTGCGGACGGCTGAGCAGCATGACGACAAACCCCTGCGGCAATACCCGAACTGCTTAGCCCTTAAAATTCATTTCTTCCAAGGAGCGTTGCAGTCGGCCACATGGCCGGTCAGGCTTGGATGACCCCAACGACGCTCACCTGATCAAAATTTTGCCCACAGGTGAGTTGCATGTCTGAAACCCTAGTTCCCCCCATGAAGTTGTCCGGCCTGGAGCCGTTGACGATTGGCCTTGCGCCGTCAGCCGATGCACCCTCCCCATCAGTTGGGGACAGAGCTGAAGATCTGTCCCCCATCGCTTCGTTTGTCAACATCGGCGAGCGCACCAATGTGACCGGCTCCAAGGCCTTCGCCCGCATGATTTTGAACGGCGAGTTTGACCAGGCCCTGAGCGTGGCGCGCCAGCAGGTCGAGAACGGCGCCCAGATCATCGACATCAACATGGACGAGGCCATGCTCGACAGCCAGGCGGCCATGGTGAGGTTCTTGAATTTGATAGCGTCCGAGCCCGACATCTCACGGGTTCCGGTCATGATTGACTCCAGCAAATGGAGCGTCATCGAGGCCGGCCTGCGCTGCGTGCAAGGCAAGGCGGTGGTCAATTCCATCAGCATGAAAGAGGGTGTGGACGCTTTCAAACATCACGCCAAGCTGCTGCGCCGCTACGGAGCCGCTGCCGTGGTGATGGCGTTTGACGAGCAGGGCCAAGCCGACACTTACGAGCGCAAGATCGGCATTTGCGAGCGCGCCTACCGCATCCTGGTCGATGAAGTGGGTTTCCCGCCGGAAGACATCATCTTCGACCCCAACATCTTCGCCATCGCCACCGGCATAGAAGAGCACAACAACTACGCGGTCGATTTCATCAACGCCACGCGCTGGATCAAGCAGCATCTGCCGGGCGCCAAGGTGTCGGGCGGTGTCAGTAACGTGTCTTTCAGCTTCCGGGGCAACGACCCGGTGCGCGAAGCGATTCACACCGTGTTTCTGTACCACGCGATCAAGGCCGGCATGGACATGGGCATCGTCAACGCGGGCATGGTCGGGGTCTATGACGACCTGGAGCCGGAGCTGCGCGAGCGCGTGGAAGACGTGGTGCTGAACCGCCGCCCGGATGCGGGTGAGCGCCTGGTCGAGATTGCCGAAACGGCCAAGAGCGGGGCCAAGGACGAGAGCAAGAAGCTCGAATGGCGCGGCACGCCGGAGCACCCGGTCGGCGTGGAGCAGCGCCTGAGCCACGCCATGGTGCATGGCATCACCGACTTCATCGTCCCTGACACCGAAGAAGCCTACCAGGCCATCATCGCCAAAGGTGGCCGGCCGCTGCATGTGATTGAAGGTCCACTGATGGCGGGCATGAGCATCGTCGGCGACCTGTTCGGCCAAGGCAAGATGTTTTTGCCGCAGGTGGTGAAACGCGCGCGCGTGATGACGCACGCCGTGGCGCATTTGAGTCCCTACATTGAACAAGAAAAGCGGCTCGACGACGCGGCCGGTCGCGACGTCGCGACCAAAGGCAAGATCATCATCGCCACCGTCAAGGGCGATGTGCATGACATTGGCAAGAACATCGTCACCGTGGTCTTGCAGTGCAACAACTTTGACGTGGTCAACATGGGTGTGATGGTGCCGTGTCACGAGATTCTGGCGCGTGCCAAGGTGGAGGGCGCGGACATCATTGGCCTGTCGGGCCTGATCACGCCCAGCCTGGAAGAGATGGCCTATGTGGCCGGCGAGATGCAGAAGGACGAGTACTTTCGCGTCAAAAAAATCCCGCTGCTGATTGGTGGCGCCACCACCAGCCGGGTCCACACCGCCGTCAAGGTGGCGCCCCATTACGCGGGCCCCGTGGTCTATGTGCCCGATGCCTCGCGCAGCGTGGGTGTGGTGCAAAACCTGTTGGGTGAGGCCGCCAGCAGCTTCTTGGCCGAACTCAACACCGATTACGAGCGCGTGCGCCAGCAGCACGCCAACAAGAAGCAAATTCCGCTGTGGCCGCTGGCAAAGGCGCGCGCCAACAAGTGGCTGCCAACCCCCGTTCGCCCTGAGCTGCCTGTCCTGAGCGCTGTCGAAGGGGTCGAAGGGCTTAAGGCTTCGACAGGCTCAGCCCGAACGGAGTTGGCCTGGAGCGACTACACCCCGACCACGCCGAAGTTCATCGGCCGGCGCATTTTCAAGAACTTTGACTTGAGCGAATTGGCCGGTTTTATCGACTGGGGGCCGTTCTTCCAGACCTGGGACCTGGCCGGACCATTCCCGGCAATCCTGGACGATGAGGTCGTGGGCGTGGAAGCCAGGAAGGTCTATGCCGACGGCCAGGCGATGCTGAAGAAAATCATCGAAGGCCGCTGGCTCACCGCCAATGGCGTGCTGGGCCTGTACCCCGCCAACACGGTCAACGACGACGACATCGAGCTCTACACGGATGAGACCCGCAGCACCGTGGCCATGACCTGGTACGGTCTGCGCCAGCAGGCGGCCAAGGAAGAAATTGACGGTGTGATGCGCCCGAGCCGCTGCCTGGCCGATTTTGTGGCACCCAAAATTGCTATTAAAAATATAGCTACTAACGTAATGAATACGGGGGCTGCAGGCCAAAAAGGCTTAAATATGCCAGGTAATACCGGGGCCGTGATTCCCGCGCCAGCGAGCATCCGGGACTACATCGGCGTCTTCGCTGTGACGGCGGGCATCGGCATCGAGAAGAAGGAGGCGCAGTTTCTGGCCCAGCACGACGACTACAGCGCCATCCTGCTCAAGTCCCTGGCCGACCGGCTGGCCGAAGCCTTTGCCGAGTGCCTGCACAAAAAAGTGCGCACCGACCTGTGGGGCTATGCGGCGGACGAAGCCTTGCCCGCCACCGAGCTGATCGCGGAAAAGTACCAAGGCATCCGCCCGGCGCCGGGTTACCCGGCCTGCCCGGACCACAGCGTGAAGAAAGACATGTTCGAGTTGTTGCAGTGCGGCGACATTGGCATGGGCGTGACCGAGAGTCTGGCCATGACGCCAGCCGCCAGCGTCAGTGGTTTCTACATCGGCCACCCGGACAGCACCTATTTCAGCGTCGGCAAGATCGGCGACGACCAGCTCAAAGACTTGGCGATGCGCCGTGGCATGGCCGAACGGGATTTGCAGCGGCTGCTGGCGCCCAATCTGTGATTCTTAGCGCGAGCGCAGGGCTAGCTGCTGCGCCAGCATCAAGGCGCCCACCCCCACCACGCTGAGCGCGAGCAATAGCCACAGGCCGTGGGTGTAGCCCGCCTGCGCCGTCCACAACAAACCCAGCAGCAAAGGCGCTGCCGCGCGCGCCAGCGCCAGCGGCAGGCCCAGCGCGCCATTGAGCGTGGCCACATGGTCACGGTTCACGTACTGCGCGATGGCCGTCCCTTTCACAATCGTGAGCATGCCGTTGCCCAGACCGTAGAGCAGCACAAACAGCAGCACGGCCCCCACTTGCCCGTCAGCGGACAGGGGTGCCGCCAGCAAGGCCAGCAACCCGAGCGGAATCAGGCACGGAATCAGCCGGTTCGCCAGATGCGGGTCGAGGTGGTGCTCAAAGAAGTAGAGCAGCAGCCGGCCCAGGACCTGAATGACACCGATGCCGGCCGGAATGGCGATGACCCAGACCTCGTGCAAGCCGTTCTCGCGCAACAGACTCACCATGTGGGCAGGCAGCGCCACCGTTACCGCCATCAGCAGCACGACAAACACGCCAATCAGCAAAAACGGGGCACTGAAAATGAAATCGGTCACGCCTTTGACCGCCTGCGGGTCAGCGGCGGCCACGCGGGGGCTCGGACGCGGCGCCCCGCGCAGCGTCAGCCAGTGCAGGGGCGCACACACCAGCAGATGCAGCGCCGCCAGGGCGATGAACGCATGGCGCCAGCCCCACAGCGCCATCAGCCAGGCGCTCAAAGGGATGAACACGGTGCTGGCCAGGCCACCCAAAAAAGTCATGAGGATGATGGCGCGGCGAAAATCGTTTGGGAAGCGGCGCGTCACCACGGCAAAGGCGGGCGCATACAAAGTGGCCGCCATCGCCGCGCCCAGGCCGGCCCAGACCGCATAAAACCCGATCATGCCGGTGACGCTGCCCTGCAGCAGCAGGCAAACACCGGCCAGCACCGAACCCCCCGTCATGACGACGCGCTCATGGCCGCGGTCAATCCAGCGGCCCACCGGGTACGCCAGCAGGCCCTCGACCAGCAAGGCCAGGCTGAACGCCAGCGACGACTCGGCCCGGCTCAAACCCAGGTCACGCTCCACCGGCGCCATGACCAGGGCGAAGGTGTAGAAAATGCTGCCCCAGCTGATCAACTGCGCCAGCGACAGCCAGCCGACCAGGCGCAGGTTGATGGGGAGTGGCGCTTGCATGGGTTGATCGGATATATATGCCAAATTCGGCTCTAGCCCCCGTCGAATAAGCCTATGCAGCTATGAATTCAGGACCTATCAAGGGATGAGGTGAGCTGTGGCGGCCAGGTGCGAGCTAGAGCAGGGCGTCGTGCAAGGCCACAAATTCCAGCGTGAGCTTGTGGTTGGGCTCCAGAAAGATCATGGGTGAAGACTGCTCGTGCGATTCCCGAATCTTGACCGACGAGCTCAGGTAGGGCTGCAACACCGGCAGGCCCTCGTCGATCAACTCCTGCACCAGGCGCTGCGGCAGGTTGGCGCGCGGCTGAAACTGGTTCACGATGATGCCCTCGACTTGCAGGTCGGCATTGTGGTCGGCCTTGATCTCCGCCACGTTCTCCAGCAGCGTGTAAAGCGCCCGGCGCGAGAAATCGTCGCAATCAAACGGAATCAGGCAACCCTGCGCCGCCATCAGGGCCGAGCGGGTGTAGAAGTTGAGCGCCGGTGGCGTGTCGATGTAGATCTGGTCGTAATCATCGGCCAACTGCAGCAGCGCATCGCGCAGCTTGTAAATCTTGTGGCGTGATTCCAGCTTGCCATGCAGTTCATCGAGCAGCGGGTTGGATGCCATCAGGTCCAGCCCCTCCCAAGGGGTGTTCACGATGAAATCGCCCGGCGGCTTGTCGCGAATGGTGAACCTCAGACTCTGGTCAAAGAACTCGGCCACATTGGGCAGCTCGTCTGGCGCGTCGGCGCCCAGCAGGTAGCGGGTGGAGTTGCCCTGCGCGTCCAGGTCGATCACCAGGGTGCGCAAACCCTGCCAGGCACTGATGGCGGCCAGATTGCAGGTGATGGTGGACTTGCCCACGCCACCTTTTTGGTTGAACACGACATGCTGCATAAGGGACCACCATTTTGAATTGGGATGGCATGGAGTTTAAGGCGCCAACCGGGGCCACAGGCCTGCTGCAGTTCTTTGAAGACAGAGTGGATCGGGCATAAGAATTGCATGACGCACTTGTCCCGACTCAAGAATAGCTAAAACCATGTGTGACCATTCCTTGTTGTACTGTCCCGATACCCTGGCCGCGCATGACCCGGACCTGAGCCAGAAACTGGGGCCGGCACTGGTGCAGGCCAATTTGCCCGACACCGCTGAAAAACTGGGCTTGTTCGGCCGCTGGTGGTGCGAGCCACAAACCGGCCAATGGGTGTTGTCGACCGGGGCGGCGAGCCTGCTGGATGTCAGCGCCGGGCTTCATCCCACGGGGCACAGCTGTTTTGAGCAGGTGGTGCCCGATGATGTCCTGCGCCTGATGGCCGACCTGCGCGAGCCGGGCCAGGCCATCGCGTGCGAGTTTCGCATCATCAATGAGTTTGACGGCCTGCGCTGGTTGCGCATGGTCTCGGAGCCCCACCTTGTGCCCGGGCAAGCGGTGCAGACCGGCGTCGTGGTCGATGTCACATCGTCCCGGCTGGCCGCGATGCGGGAGCGCTTTTGTTTTGAATCGACCCAATTCCTGATTGGCACCCCCACGCTGGGGGAGGCCGTGACCAAGGTGATTCAACTGGTCTGCGACAACCTGGGCTGGGAGTGTGGCGCTTACTGGTCACTGGAGCAGCAACAGATGGGTGAGCATCGGCTGGCTTGCCAGTATGAGTGGCACCAGCCGGACTATCCACTGGCATCGTTCATCGCGGACACGGCCGCCATTCGCCTGGCGCCGGGCGAAGACCTGGTCGGCAACGTGTGGCGCACGATGCAGCCGGCCTGGGTGGAGGACATGGTCAACGACCAAGACTTTGTGCGGCGCAAAAGTGCCCATGCGTGTGGTTTGCAGTCCGGCTATGCCTTTGCGGTTTCTTATGTCACGCTGGGCGGACGCCGTCACAGCCATGGCGTGCTGGAGTTCTACAGCAGCCTGTCGCGCCAGCGCGAGGCGCAATTGCCGGGCCTGGCTGCGACCATCGGCGAGCTGATTGCGCAGACGGTGCAGCGCCTGGAGCAGCAGGAACTCATCCGGCAGCTGGCGCAGGTCGACGACCTGACCGGACTGGCCAACCGCAAGCATTTCCATCATCTGCTGGATGCGGCGTGCCTGAGCGCCCTGTCATGGGGCACGTCGTTCGCCGTCCTCAATATCGACCTCGACCGCTTCAAGCAAATCAACGACGCCTTCGGCCACGAAGCCGGCAATCTGGTCCTGCATGAATTTGCACAGCGCTTGCAGCGACTTGGACTGGCCGGGTCCGCCGTGGGCCGGCTGGGTGGCGACGAGTTTGCCCTGCTGGTGATGCCCGCCGGCTCGGCCGCGCAACTGCAGGCCCTGGGTGAGCGGGTGTTGCTGGCCGCGCGCCAGCCGTTTTTGTTCGAGCGGCAGGAATTGACGATGTCGGCCAGCGTGGGGATCAGTGTTTTCCCCGACGACGGCTGGACCGGCTCGGAACTCATGCGCTGCGCCGACGCCGCCATGTACCGGCGCAAACACGGCGGCCGCAACGGCTTGAGTTTCTTCTCCAGCGGCACGTCCGGAACCCTGGCTGAGCAGCGCTCTGCGCTGGCCAGGCAACTGACGATGGAAGCCGAGTTGCAGCGTGCGCTGCTGAACCATGAATTCTTTCTGGCGTACCAGCCGGTTTTTGGCCGCGACGCCGAGCACATGGTCGCGGTCGAGGCACTGATTCGCTGGCGCCGGCCCGGCGGCGATGTGGTGCCGCCCGATCTGTTCATTCCGGTGGCGGAGCAGAGCGGCCTGATCGTGCAGATCGGCCGCTGGGTGGTCAAGCAGGCCTGCCATGATCTGGCCCAGTTGCACCGCTGCGGCTTCACTGACTTGCAGGTCAACGTCAACATGGCGGCGCCCGAGTTTGTCAATCCCAATTTGCCCGGCGAATTGATGGCTGTGCTGCAGGCGTGCGGGGTGGCGCCGCGCCACCTCTGCCTGGAGCTGACCGAGGGCCTGGTGATGAAGCAGCCCGACAAGGTCATTCCCGTCATGGCGGCCTTGCGGCAGTTGGGCTTCAAGGTCAGTCTGGACGATTTCGGGATGGGACATTCATCGCTGTCGCGCATGAAGATGCTGCCGATTTCCTCTTTGAAAATTGACCGCTCCTTTGTCAGCGGCCTGCCGCACGATCGTGGTGACGCCGCGATCGTGCGCACCATTCTGGACCTGGGGCGCCACATGAAGCTGCAGGTCATCGCCGAAGGGGTCGAGACCGACGCGCAGCTCCTGTTTTTGCGCCAATTCGGCTGCACCCTGATTCAGGGTTTTTTATTGGGACGCCCCAAAACAGTGCCCGAGCTGATGGCAGCTCATCCACAAACCACCCGCGACTAGGCAAAAACATGACCAATACGGCTGCCCCACTTCAAATTGACACCTATCTGCCCTACATGCGGGACGTGATCCGCTGCGAACAATCGCTGCACGAGTTGAACCTGATGTGGCGCATGATTGAATCTTCCGCCAAGATGAACTGCCCGGTCGAGGCGAAAACCATTTTGCCGACCATGGCGGCCACGCGCGAAGGCTTCAACCGCCTGGAGCAGGAACTGGTCGCCAGTCTGGTGAATGAAAAAATTGCCACGGTGCTCGATGAGATCGGCACCAAGGCCCAGTATGTGATCGATATCGTGGTGCGCAATCTGTATGAGCGCACCGCCGATGTGGGTTTTCTGGCCACCGACAACGAGCTGTGCGCCTTTGTCGCCGGCCTCACCGACAAGCAGGACGCCATTCGCCAGCGGCTGCGGGCCTACCGCAGCAAATACACGGTGTACGACGAAATCATTTTGCTCGATACCGCCGGCAATGTGCTGGTGCAGATTGACGAGTCCACGCCGCTGGAAGGCAGCGTTGATCCGCTGCTGACCCAGACGCTGGCCAGCAACACGTATGTTGAAACGTTTCGCGCCACGGATTTGCGTCCGGCCAAAAAGCAGGCGCTGATTTACTCGCGCCGCATGCTGCATCCCGACACCGGCGTGGTCGTCGGCGTGTTGTGCCTGTGCTTCAACTTCGAGCAGGAAATGGCGGGCATCTTTCAGTCGCATCGCGATCCGGCCGGGCGCTCCAACATGATGCTGCTCGACGGTAGCAATCGCGTGATTGAAAGTGCGGATGCCTTGTGGATTCCACCCGGTGCCGTGGTGCCGGTCAACACCGCCTCAAACCCGACACTGCTGATGTTTGCGGGTCGTGAATACCTGGTACGAACCTATCCTGCCGGGGGCTACCAGGGCTACCCCGGGCCGCCGGGCTGGCAGGGCCAGGTCATGATTCCGGTTGACGTGGCTTTCACCGGCGGCGCCAGCAGCACCCTGACCACGCTTGATCCCGGTGTTGCAGCCGGCTTGCTCTCGCACGCCCAATCCTTCTCGCCCCCGCTCTACGAGATCATGGCCGCCGCTGAAAACATCCAGCGCGTGGTGTGGAACGGGCAGGTGATGACAACCGGCCAGCGCGGCGAACAGATGAAACTCAAGACGATCCTGGACCAGATCAGTGAAACCGGCGCGCGCAGCAACGAGCTGTTTTCAAAATCGATCGCCGATCTGTATGAGACCGTGCTGGCGTCCAGCTTGCGCGATTCGGAATTCGTGTCGCACCTGCTGGTCGATCTGCTGGACCGCAACCTGTACGAGCGCTCGGACGACTGTCGCTGGTGGGCCTTGACGCCGGAGCTGCAGGCGGCGCTGGCGGCGCCGCAGCGCGATGGCGAGATGGTCGAGCGCATCACCGGCATTCTGGAGTACATCAACCGCCTGTACACGGTCTACACGCGCATCTTTGTCTATGACGCCAGCGGCTGCATTGTTGCCAGCACCCAGCCCGACCAGGAGGGTGGGACGGCGCTGGGGACCTTCATCGAACCCGACATGCTGGCGCAGGTGCGTGCGCTGCGCAGTGAACAGGATTACTGTGTGACGCCGTTTGCACCCAGCCCACTTTACGGTGGCAGACCCACCTACGTGTACCACGCGGCCATCCGCGACCCCGATGACGATGCGGGCGTGGTCGGTGGTATCGGCATCGTGTTCGACTCAAAGCCTGAACTCGATGCCATGCTGCGCAGTGGCCTGGGCCACAAAGCGGGGATCAACGCCTTGTTTGTGGATCGACGGGGCTGCGTGATTGCCAGTACGGACCCGACACGCCCGGTCGGAACGAGATTGGAACTGGATCAAACTTTGCTGGCGCTGCCCAACGGCAGCAGCGCGTCGCGCATCGTGATCCACGACGGTCATTACGCGATCATGGGATGCACCGTCTCCAGCGGCTACCGCGAATTCAAGGTGTCCGATGGCTACCGTGAAGATGTGTTGGCCCTTGTGTTTGATTCCTTCGGTGAAGTGCGTGAGCGCCCGGGCGTTGGCCATCAGGGCCACACTGTGTTGCAATCGGATTTGACCGCAATAGGGGGTCTTGAATTCGCCACCTTCTTTGTCGATGGTGCCCTGTTCGCCTTGCCCGCCGAGCATGTTCTGGAGGCGCTGCCCGCGTCAAAAATATCGACCGTGTCCAGGGGCGAGCGCAAAGCCTGCATCGGCCTGTTGGGGCTGCAGCATGAAGCGGTGAACAATGGCTCAGTCTGGGTTTTTGACCTGGGCTATCTGCTGCACGGCCAACCCTCCGTCATCGACAAGAGCAGCCAGGTCATCATCGTGCGCTACTGCGGGCAAACGATTGGTCTGCTGGTCGATGCGCTGCACGACGTGCCGGAGTTCAATCAGTCCCAAATCATGCACTCCCCCTTTACCGGGCAGGCCGATGGCACGCTGGTGAAACATTTCATCAAGGCCAATGGCGGCCAATTGCTGATTCAGACGGTGGATGTCGGCAGCCTTTTTGCCGCTCTGATGAACCGCAAGGCGATGGCCTAGGCGTGCAGTGCACGCCGGTATTGCATCGCCTCGGCCACATGTGTCACCTGGGTGGCGCGTGCCCCGGCCAGGTCGGCGATGGTGCGGGCGACTTTGAGGGCCCGGTGCGTGCTGCGGGCCGACCAGCCCAGGCGCGCGGCCGCCAGGTTGAGAAACTTGGCGGCGGCATCGTCGAGCAACAAATAGTGGTCTATTTCCTGCCCCTGCAGCGCCTGGTTCGTCTTGCCCTGGCGTGCCATGGCGCGCTCGCGCGCGGCCGTACAGCGCGCGCGGATGACGGCGGTGGCTTCACCGGCGCTCGCCTGCAGCAAGTCTGCCGCCGGCACGGCCGGCACTTCCACATGCAGGTCAATGCGATCCACCAGCGGGCCGCTCAGCTTGCTCTGGTAACGCGCCACCTGGTCGGGTGTGCAGCGGCAGACCTTTTGCTTTGATCCCAGATAGCCGCAAGGGCAGGGGTTCATGGCGCCAATCAGCTGAAAGCGGGCCGGAAATTCGGCCCGTCGTGCCGCGCGTGAAATCGTGATCACCCCCGACTCCAGCGGTTCGCGCAGCGCCTCCAGCGCGGCACGCGGAAACTCGGGCAACTCATCCAAAAATAGCACGCCGTGATGCGCCAGTGAAATCTCGCCGGGCCGCGGGGGTGAACCGCCGCCCACCAGTGCCACGGCGCTGGCGGTGTGGTGCGGGCTGCAAGTGGGCCGCTGCGCCCACTTGTCCAGCGAAAAGCGCCCGCCCAGGCTGGCCACGGCAGCGCTTTGCAGCGCTTCAAGGGTCGTCATGGTGGGCAGCAGGCCGGCAAAGCGTTGCGCCAGCATCGACTTGCCCGAGCCGGGCGGTCCCATCAGCAGCAGGCTGTGGCCGCCAGCAGCGGCAATCTCCAGGGCGCGTTTGGCGCCCAGTTGACCTTTGACATCGGCCAGATCCAGATACCGGACCAGCTCGGGCTGGGGCGCGGCCGTGACCCGCGACCAGCCCGCTGCAGGCTCCGCTGGCGGCGCGTTGTCGTCCTGTGGCAAAAAATGCTGCACCACGTCAAGCAGATGGCGGGCGCTATAGACCTGGGCGTCGGGCACCAGCGCGGCTTCTTCGGCGCTGCCGGGCGGCAACACCAGTTGCGTCACCACCCGGCTGGCGTGCAAAGCCAGACTCATGGCCAGCGCGCCACGCACCGGGCGCAGCTCGCCCGACAGCGACAGCTCGCCGGCGAATTCATAGCCGGCCAGCCGGGCTGCATCGATCTGGCCACTGGCGGCCAGAATGCCCAGCGCAATCGGCAGGTCGAACCGGCCCGAGTCCTTGGGCAGGTCGGCGGGCGCCAGATTGACCGTGATGCGCTTGTTGTGGGGAAACTCCAGCCCGGAGTTTTGAATCGCAGAGCGCACCCGCTCGCGCGCCTCCTTCACCTCGACGTCGGCCAAGCCGACCAGCGTGAAGCTGGGCAGGCCGTTGGCCAAATGGACCTCCACCGTGACCGCTGGCGCGTCCAGACCCAGTAGCGCACGACTTTGCACCAAAGACAGACTCATCAGGATTCCTCTCCAAAAAAGGGCTGGCGCGAATTGGTGCTGCGCCCTGGTTTATGCACCAAGTATGTGCATACTGTTTATTTATACATTGATATTAGCGCAAACCCAGGGCGACCGCCATCGCTAATAGCCACCCGCTGTCGCAAAAATAGTGGCATGAACCATGCTTAAGACTCTTGTGTACCCACTTTATCGGAGAAGCTGATGAAACTGAATTCACGGAGCACCCTTCACTTATTCCATGCCAAGGAGAAATCATGAAACTCGTCACCGCCATCATCAAACCCTTCAAGCTTGACGAAGTGCGCGAAGCACTCTCGGCCATCGGCGTGCAGGGCATCACCGTGACCGAAGTCAAAGGCTTCGGTCGTCAAAAAGGTCACACCGAGCTCTACCGCGGCGCCGAGTACGTGGTCGACTTTTTACCCAAGGTCAAGATCGAAGCGGCCGTCGCCGATGAACTGGTCGAGCGCGTGATTGAAACCATTGAGGGCGCCGCCCGCACCGGCAAGATTGGCGACGGCAAGATTTTTGTTTATGACGTTGAACAAGTCGTGCGCATCCGCACTGGCGAGACCGGCAAGGAGGCGCTGTAAGCGCCTCGCCCCCACCTTGATGAGAAAACTTACCATGAAAAAATTATTGCTATCCCTTGCCCTGGGTTTGAGTTTGCTGGCTGGTGGCTCGGCCGCCTTGGCGCAAGCCCCGGCCGCCACGCCGGAGCCCGCAGCGGCGTCCGCCAGCGCTGCCCCGGCGGAAGTCAAACCCGCTGAAGCGGTGGCGCCGGCTGCGTCAGTCGCACCCGCTGCCGAGGCGACCCCGGCCGCCGCGCCGGCACCCGTGCCGAACAAGGGCGACACCGCCTGGATGATGGTGTCGACCCTGCTGGTGATCCTGATGACGGTGCCCGGCCTGGCGCTGTTTTACGGTGGCCTGGTGCGCTCCAAAAACATGCTGTCGGTGTTGATGCAGGTGATGGTCACGTTCTCACTGATCGTCGTGCTGTGGTTCATTTATGGCTACAGCCTGGCGTTTACCGAGGGCAACGCCTTTATTGGCGGCTTCGACCGGCTGTTCATGAAAGGCATCTGGGACAACGTGGCGGGCACCTTTGCCAACGGCGCCACCTTCAGCAAGGGCGTCGTGATTCCCGAAATTGTGTTTGCCGCCTTCCAGGCCACCTTTGCCGGTATCACCTGCACCCTGATCGTCGGCGCTTTTGCGGAACGCATGAAGTTCTCGGCCGTGCTGATGTTCATGGCGCTGTGGTTTACCTTCAGCTACGCCCCGATCGCCCACATGGTGTGGTTCTGGATGGGGCCGGACGCCTACGGCGCCAAAGACGTGGTGGATGCCATGAACGCCAAAGCCGGTTACCTGTGGCAATCGGGCGCGCTCGACTTTGCCGGCGGCACCGTGGTGCACATCAACGCGGCGGTGGCCGGTCTGGTCGGCGCCTACATGGTGGGCAAGCGCATCGGCTACGGCCGGGAATCCATGGCACCACACAGCCTGACGCTGACCATGGTGGGCGCCTCCTTGTTGTGGGTCGGCTGGTTCGGCTTCAATGCCGGCTCGGCGCTCGAAGCCAATGGCTTTGCCGCGCTGGCCTTCATCAACACCTTTGGCGCCACGGCGGCGGCGGTGCTGGCCTGGTGTGTCGGTGAAGCGCTGATGCGCGGCAAGGCTTCGATCCTGGGCGCGGCCTCAGGCGCCGTTGCGGGCCTGGTCGCCATCACGCCAGCTGCTGGCAATGTGGGTGTCGGCGGTGCCCTGGTCATTGGCACGGTGGCCGGCTTTGCCTGCCTGTGGGGTGTCAATGGTCTCAAGAAGCTGCTCGGTGCCGATGACTCGCTCGACGTG
The DNA here is from genome assembly GCF_049302455.1 of Rhodoferax ferrireducens. Taxonomy (GTDB): domain Bacteria; phylum Pseudomonadota; class Gammaproteobacteria; order Burkholderiales; family Burkholderiaceae_C; genus Rhodoferax; species Rhodoferax ferrireducens_B. Next base: position 19,950 of record NZ_JBAQMD010000072.1, read on the forward strand.
TTTGGCGTGCACGGCGTCGGCGGCATCGTCGGTGCGCTGCTGACCGGCGTCTTCAACTCGCCCGCACTGGGCGGCCCCGGCTATGTGGCCGACTGGGTGACTGCCACCATGGTGACCAGCGCCGACTACTCGATTGCATCGCAAGTATGGATTCAGGCCAAAGCGGTGTTGACCACCATTGTCTGGTCGGGCGTCGTGTCCTTCGTCGCCTACAAGATCGTCGACCTGACCATCGGTCTGCGTGTCAGTGAAGAAGACGAGCGCGAAGGTCTCGACATCACGTCACACGGCGAAACCGCTTACAGCAACTAAACCGGATCACGCTGCAAGCCCACCCGAGTCTGAAGCTCGGGTGGGCTTTTTTGCGGGTCAAGGTTTTGCAACCCGTGCCTGACTACACCTCTGCAGATGTGGTGCAGCTTCGCAAGAGAGCCGAGGTCAGCCAAAACCTCTTTGCCCGGTGCCTGAACATCGGCACCTCGACAGCGCATCAACGCTGGACTTCGTGGGCTCGGGCAGATGCTGCCAAATGTCCGATGGATGATTGTGTCTCCATCCAACGCGTCAGCGGTGGGTTGGGGCCGAAAAAGACTTTGGAGGCATTCGCTTTTCTTGGAAGCTGCCGTTCAACGTTGGACGTAACCGGCGGACAGTAGGCGGACGAAGCCCGCCGATAGGACGTCCGTGTTGACGGACCTGTTAAGTTGCACGGAGGTCATGTTGGCAACCAATTCCAAGCCGATGCAAACGATACGAGCGGCGTAGCTACGGCTAAAGCGAAGGGAAGGAGGTGGTCTGTTGCGTGGGGCGTCTGAAAACAGACATAAACCGCGGAACAAAACCACCAAAGAAGCATTCTCCAGAGTGGTAAGTGACGTGTTGGTCCATCTGCGATCCCGTCTGTCCTCGGCTCGTAGTTCTGGAGGGTATACGTCCACTTGGCGAATCCAATAGGTTCGATCTTGTAGCTGTCGTATACCTGACCATATGAATCTTGGGTAGGCTGCGTCTTCGTATACGCTCGTGCGTAAGCATCCAGCCGCTTTGCAAACGCACTTCGAACGTGAGCCTCCGGTTCTGCGCGCCAATACTGGTAATACCGTAGAAGAAAGTACGCCCAGAGGATCCAAGCGCACGCCATGAGTACCTGCGCATTTCCGATCAGTAGCTCGGTACCCAGAATGCTCACCTTCGTGATCTTCACCTGGGAGAAGTCAAAGATCAGCAGAACGCCACTCACCAGTATCAGGTTACGGCGTTGGCGCAACAGGTCAGCGTTCATCGTGCTGCTTAACGTAATGTCCAGAGCAACGAAATGCAGAGAGTCTTTTGCCTGGCGGTCGCGGGCTAAAGAGCTGAATCAAAACTGGGGCGGCCGTTCCGCGAACGGTAGGCAAAAGATCCCGTTGGACTAAGCCGCCACTCGAGACGGTGGCGTGCTA
>NZ_JBAQMD010000073.1:0-179506 GCF_049302455.1 Rhodoferax ferrireducens
ATTGCACGGCCAGTTCACGGATACGCTGCAAATTGCTGGTGACCTGCGTCAAGTCCCCTTCAGCCGTTTGCGCCAGCGAGATGCCGTCGTTGGCGTTGCGCGCCGCCTGGTTGCTGCCGCGAATCTGGGTGGTCATCCGCTCGCTGATAGCGAGGCCGGCGGCGTCGTCTTTGGCACTGTTGATGCGCAGGCCGCTTGACAGGCGCTGCATGGCGGTGGCCAGCGAGGCCTGGCTCATCCCCAAATTACGCTGGGCCGTCAACGAACTGATGTTTGTATTGATAACTGAGGTCATTTTGAAGCTCCTTTAAAGCTGAATTAATCCGGCATTGCTGCCAATCCCAACGCCAATCCTGTGGATTGACCGCCATGACCGGTGCGCCCTTTCGAACACTTGCCGGACGTTGAGCTCTGTTTGCACTGAAGCTCGCTGAATCACTTTTGAGATGAAACGGTAGTGAGAATATGAAAATTCCAGCCCGGCTAAAGCGCGATAAACGGCGGGGTTTACGGCTATTTCTGACGGCAGGGTTTGGCGACTTGCCGTTCCCGGTCATCAAGCTGCTTGAGCTTGCCGGGAGGAATGCATCTTTATCAGGGGAAGGCGCAGCAAAGGTTTGACAAAGTTAGATGTTGGATTAATATGACCAATATCTAACTTTTACTTAAGGAGCCTTGCATGCCTGAAATTCGTATGCGCCCAAAACATCAGGTCACATTGCCTGCCAGTGTTGTGCGTGAAGCCAAACTAAAGCCCGATGATCGTCTGACCGTTACCTTTATCAATGGAAGCATCATCATTACCCCTAAACATGATGCCAAGGATGAAGATGACATCATGTCCTTCGCTGGAATCGGTCACGGCCTTTGGGGGAACACGCCCGAGGAGGTCGACCAGACCCTGTGCAACATGAAGAACTCATGGGAAAGGTAGCCACCGCGATGGCCCGACTCGCGGGGCAACGTGTCTATATCGACACCAACGTTTTCATCTATTTCCTGGACAAACACGACACCTATTTCGAAGTGGTGTCACAGTTCTTTCAGGCCTGCATCAGACGAGAGATATTCGGCACCACGGGCGATGCTGCTGTGGCGGAAGTCATGGTCGGGCCCTACCGACAGGACAATCCTGCGCTTGCCGCCCGTTTCAAGCGGTTCTTCGCGCAAAAAAACTTCCTCACCATTGTTGGGCATGACCGTGATGTTTTTGATGCTGCCGCCATGCTGGTTGCTCGCAAGCGATTGAAGTTTATCGACGCGCTTCACGTCGCGACCGCAGTGCATGCAGGATGTCAATTTTTTATCACGAACGACGCCGGGATCAGTTCAAATGAAGGCCTTGAGGTGATCTCTTTGGCTGCGCTTTTGAAGGCATGAGGAAAAGGGGGGGCAGACGAAAAGGGAAGACGGGCCACGGTTCGAATTACTGTTTCCCCTCTCGCTGTCGGTTTGTGCAAAATTATGGCTATCCATAATTTCCAGGGTTGAACCATGAGATTTGTTGCTGTTTTTGAAGCCAAAAACCGGTTTTCGGAGTTGCTCAGTGCGGTCGAGCATGGCGAGGAAATCACCATCACGCGCCACGGCGCACCCATAGCGAGATTGGTGGCGATGGGCACCGCGGGCGAGCTACCAGTGGCGCAAAGTCAGCGCGTTTCAAATGCCATGCAACGGATGCGTACACTGGGAAGTGGTGCTGAGTTGGGTTGCACTGTCAAGCAGGCCATCCAAGAGGGCCGAGAGTGATGTCTTTTGTGCTTGATAACTCGGTCGTCACCGGTTGGTATTTGCCAGACCAGGCCACGACTTACACACAGACCATTGCGACCCGTTTGGAAACGGAAAGCGCCCTGATGCCACCGCTGTGGCAACTGGAGCTGGCTAACGTTCTTAAAACTGCCTGCGCGCGCGGGAAACTGAGCCGGGAGGTCGCCAGGCAAATTCTTGACACGCTGGGTGAGCTCCCAATAGAAGTCGATAGGCGCCCCGGACCCAACCAACGACAGTTGTTTGAATTGGCCATGCACTACAAGCTCAGCAGCTATGACGCAGCTTATCTGGAATTGGCCCAGCGCCATGGCATTGCGTTGGCAACGCAAGATACACAACTGAGGGATGCGGCCATCGCGGCTGGCCTGGCAGTTTTATAAGCTCGAAATACCAGGACTCCTCCAGATGCCTGGGCCATGGCGTGCAGCGCAGGCGTAATCTGAATCAAGCATTGACCAGGAAGCGCACAACAAATTGTTCTTTGTCAGCGGCCACCAAAGCAATGACTTGATCCATGTCGATGTTCATGTAATCGTGCACGATGCTGTTGCGCAGACCAATGATGGCAATGCGCGCGGTCTCGGCTTGGTACAGGTCAAGCCGCATGTTGTTTGTCCCAATAAAAGTCTTCCAGCTCACGCCAAGTGCGCTGCAAAAACCGCGCCCACGCCAGAGAGTCCTGGCCCGCCAGCGGCAAGCCGTCTTCGGCAACGCTGGCGCGCATGGCCAGATTGGCACGGCGTAATTCGATCAGGTCAATCGCTGTGGGTGCAACGTTCAGCTGACGTGCCAGGGTGCGCCTCAAGGTTTCGGTTTTGCCCAGCACAGTGAGCCAATCGAGCTGCGGGGCCCATTGCAGGGCAATGTCCCAGTCGCTGTCGACACGGGCCGTCTCTAGGGCGCGGCTGCCCACCAATACCGCAAATTCCAGCTGTGGCTCATCACGCAAAGTCTGCGCTAGGGCATCTTTAGCTGTGCATGGCTCATTTTTTGGCATCAAAGTTTTGCTGTTTGCCATGATATTTTGTTGCTATATACGAAGAAGAAAGGTCAGGTTCGAATTACCCGCGAATCCCCTCTTAAACCCGGCATCATCACCCCGCCGACTTGACCGCCAATACAGGACAGGAAACGGACAAAAGAAGCTCCTGGGCCACGCTGCCCATGATGAGTTTGCCCACCGGGGTTCGCTTTCTCAGGCCAATGACGAGCAGGGATGCCGGCAAGGACTCGACCAGGGCTTCAATTTCCTCGACGGCATTCTTGCCGCGCACAAACTGTTTGACTTCTGCGTTGAGGCCCGTGTCTTCCAGCAACTTTTGAACCCGCTCGAAGTCTTGCACATCGGCAAACGAGGCATCCTCTTTGGTGCCACCTGAGGTGGCGTTGACCACCACCAGCCGTTCATTGCGACTCTGGGCAATCTCGATCCCTTTGTCCAGGGCGGCCTGACCCTCGGGGCGTGGCACGTAAGCTACAAGTATTGTCATGAATTTTCTCCAGTTGTTTTAGACACTCTATTAGACGCGATCAGGCGGCAAACGGGAACCCCGTCAGCGCAGCCACCCTGTCATGTCGATGACAAAGTTGGAAAGCACAGGGTATCCACTTTTGGCCTGCGACAATCGGGCTCTTTATGCACCCGGTACGGGGCCCGTCCACCCTCTCCAGCACTATGCCGCTCACTTTAGCCGATGCCGCCCGCGCATTCTCCCTCAGCGACTTTGACTTCCACCTCCCGCCCGAGCTGATCGCCCAGCACCCGGCGCCCGAGCGCAGCGGCTCACGGTTGCTCGACGGCACCAGCGCCACCCCGCAAGACCGCTTTTTTCGTGATCTCCCGTCCTTGTTGCAGCCGGGCGATTTGCTGGTCTTCAACGACACACGTGTCATCAACGCCCGCCTGTTTGGCGAAAAGTCCACCGGCGGCAAGCTCGAACTCCTGGTTGAGCGCGTGCTGGGCGGCAACCAGGTGGCCGCGCACCTGCGCGTGAGCAAGAAGCCGGAGGTGGGCGCCTCGGTGACGCTGACCGGCGCCCCCGGCACGCACGAGAATTTGCGCGCCACGCTGCTGGGGCGCTGGCCCGATGCCCAGGGCGCGCTGTTTCGCTTTGTCCTCACCAACGACGCGGGCGACGACCCGTTCACACTGATGGCGCGCCATGGCCATGTGCCGTTGCCGCCCTACATCACGCACGCCGATTCGGCCGAAGACGCTGCGCGGTATCAGACCGTGTTCGCCAAAAATCCCGGCGCCGTGGCCGCGCCGACTGCCGCCCTGCATTTTGATGACGCCCTGCTCGCCGCCATCGACGCCCGGGGCGTGCAGCGTGCTTTTGTCACCCTGCATGTGGGCGCAGGCACCTTTCAGCCCGTGAAAACCGAAAACCTGGCCGAGCACCAGATGCACAGCGAGTGGTACGACGTGCCCGCCGCCACGCAGCAAGCGATTGCCGAATGCCGCGCGCGGGGTGGCCGTCTCATCGCCGTGGGCACCACCACCGTGCGCACGCTGGAGTCGTGGGCCAAAACCGGCCAGACCACAGGCGACACCCGAATCTTCATCACGCCGGGCTTTGAGTTTCAATTGGTGGACCAGCTGGTGACCAATTTTCACCTGCCAAAATCGAGCCTGATGATGCTGGTGAGCGCGTTTGCGGGTTATGAGCCTGTGATGGCTTTGTACCGTCACGCGATGGCAGCGCAGTACCGGTTTTTCAGTTATGGCGACGCCATGCTGCTGGCACGCCAACGCTGAGGCATACGCAGATGCCAGGAAAGCAGACGAGGATGAATACTTTTCAAAAGCGCACCGCCATTCGCATCGCCGCAGTCAGTATTGTGCTGGCGTCTTTGGCCAGCCCGATTGCCTGGTACGTGGCGCGCGAGAGTGCCGAGGAAAGCATTGTGGCGTTGGCCGTTGAGGAGTCGGGGCGTCTGCTGCACCAGTTTGACGCCATCGACTTGAGCGGCCCGCAGGCGACACAACACGCAACCTTGGCCGCGAACGCCATTTCGGGCGGCATGTTTGACATTGTCGAGATTTATGACGCGCAAGGACGCAAGCTCGCTGAATCGGTCACGCCGGAGGGCCACGCAGTGGAGTCGTCATTGCCGCACCATGGCACGCCCAATTACACGGCAGCTTTTTACAAGGGCCACAAGCCCGCATCGGGGGTCTGGGCCTTGCGCGTTTTTGTGCCACTGCGTGACTCCGCCACCGACATGAGCCGCCCAGTCACGGGCTATTTCGAGGGCGTGCGCGTCATGCCGACCTGGCAGCAAGACCAGATCTTCAATAACTCGCTGAGCGCAGCCTTGATGGTCGGGCTGGCTTCTTTGCTGTGTGGCGGGGCGCTTTACCCGGTGGTGGTGCACTTGTCAGCGGATAACGAGCGAAAGGCGCAGGAGGTGCTGGACTCGCATATTTCCATGATGGAAGCGCTTGGGCGCGCCATCGCCAAGCGCGACTCCGACACCGGCGCCCACAACTACCGCGTGGCCTGGATTGCCGCCAGCATTGCCGAACAGATGGGTCTGGCGGGCAGCGACATGCAGGCCCTGATTGCGGGCAGCTTTTTGCACGATGTGGGCAAAATTGGCATTCCGGACGCCATCTTGCTCAAGCCCGGCAAGCTCGATGACGACGAGATGCGCGTCATGCGCACCCACGTCGCGCAAGGGGAGGAGATCGTGAACGGCATGGGCTGGCTTGAAGGTGCCAATGCCGTGGTCGCCGCGCACCACGAAAAATGGAACGGCTCGGGCTACCCGCGCCAGCTCGGCGGCGAGGACATCCCGCTGGCGGCGCGTATTTTTGCGGTGGCCGACGTGTTTGATGCGCTCTGTTCAAAGCGCCCGTACAAGGAGCCGATGGGCTTTGACGCCGCCATGGCCATTCTGGAGAAGGACACCGCCAGCCATTTCGACCCGTCGGTGATGGCCGTGTTTCGCCCGATGGCGCGAGCGACCTTTGACCGCCTGGCCGGCATCAGCGAGAACGCCACCCGGCAACTGCTGGAAGACCGCGTACGCCACCATTTTGAAATGTGAAGCGGGGCGCCAGCATGAAAGACAATAGCGCCCATGCTCCAATTTGACCTGCTCCAAACCGACCCCTCCAGCCATGCCCGCCGTGGCCGCCTGACCCTGAACCATGGCGTGGTGCAAACGCCCATTTTCATGCCGGTGGGCACCTATGGCACGGTGAAAGGCGTCACACCGCGCAGCCTGGAAGACATGGACGCGCAAATCATCCTGGGCAACACCTTTCACCTGTGGATGCGCCCGGGGCTGGATGTGATGGCGCAGTTTGGCGGCCTGCATCAGTTTGAAAAATGGAACAAACCGATCCTGACCGACTCCGGCGGCTTTCAGGTCTGGAGCCTGGGGGCCATGCGCAAAATCACCGAGGACGGCGTGCACTTCTCAAGCCCGGTGAATGGCGACAAGCTGTTCATGTCGCCCGAAGTCAGCATCCAGATTCAAACCACGCTCAATTCCGACATCGCGATGCAGCTGGACGAATGCACACCCTACTTGTCGGTCGAGCCCAAGACCAAAGGGCAGATCACCACCGAGGACGAGGCCAGAGCCTCGATGGAAATGAGCCTGCGCTGGGCCCAACGCAGCCAGGACGAATTTGCCCGGCTGGAAAACCCCAACGCGCTGTTTGGCATTGTGCAGGGCGGCATGTTTGAGGACTTGCGGCAAGAGTCGCTGGAGCAGCTGGTGGCCATGGACTTTCCCGGCTACGCGGTCGGCGGGGTCAGTGTCGGCGAGCCCAAGGATGAGATGCTGCGCATCATGGCGCACACACCGCACCGTTTGCCGGCTCACAAACCGCGCTACCTGATGGGTGTCGGCACGCCCGAGGATCTGATCGAGGGCGTGGCCCAAGGCGTGGACATGTTTGATTGCGTCATGCCGACCCGCAACGCGCGCAACGGCACTTTCTTTACCCGCTATGGCGATTTGAAAATCCGCAACGCCCGCCACAAAATGGACCAGCACCCGCTGGATGAAACCTGCACCTGTTACGCCTGCGCGGGCAGCGCCACGCACGCGAACACGCCAGACACGGGTGCGGGCCGCTCCTGGGCCCAAGGCGGGCGGGGTGGCTTCAGCCGCGCCTACCTGCACCACCTGGACCGCTGCGGCGAGATGCTGGGGCCCATGCTGTCGAGCATCCATAACCTGCACTACTACCTGAACCTGATGACAGAGGTGCGCGCCGCGCTGGACGCCGGCACCTTTGGCGCATTCCGCCAGCAGTTCAAGGCCGATCGGGCGCGCGGGGTGTGAATTTGTGAACCTGGCCTTTCGCCTCCTGAAGAACCTGTTCAGTGGCCTGCTGGCGCTGCTGATCCTGTTCGAGGAATGGGGCTGGGAGCCGCTGCAGCGGGCGCTGGCCTGGGTCGGTCGTTTGCCGGGGCTGCGCTGGCTCGAAGCGCGAATCCGCGCCTTGCCGCCCTACGCTGCGCTGGCCTTGTTTTTGCTGCCCACCGCGATGCTGCTGCCGGTCAAGTTGCTGGCCCTGTGGCTGATCGGGCAGGGCAAGATGTGGGCTGGCACCCTGGTCATCCTCGGCGCCAAGCTGGTGGGCACGGCCATCGTCGCCCGCCTGTTTGCGCTGACGCAACCCGCGCTGATGCAACTGGCCTGGTTTGCGCGCCTGTTCACGCGCTGGGTGAGCTGGAAAGAAGCCCTGCTGGCCCAAGTGCGCGCCTCATGGCCGTGGCGGCTGGGGCGGGTGATGAAACGCCGCTGGAAGCAACGCTTGCGGCGTTTTATGACATGACCACGATCGAATCGCACCGCCTGCTAACATGCCGCAATGACACCCAAAGAGCTAGCCCAACACAAGACTGCTGCCAAGCAATTGCGCGGCATGCCTGTCTTCAAGCCACTCAAACGCAACAAGCTACCCAAACCTCTGCACAAAGTCGGATCGACGCGGATCATGTCCACTGACCTGATGGCGGTTTCGGACACGCACCGCGTGGTCTTGATGTGGCGTGATGGTGAGACTCTACAAGACTCGGCTTTCATGGCGTGGCTGTTTTGTGTTCTAGAAAATCAATCTTGTCCCCGTTGTTTGAATTGCACTTCCACCCCAGCCACAAAGGAGTGCATTGCAAACTGCCCTGTAAAACAGAAAATGATTACACCAACCGCCAACTTCCCGGGGCACCCGAGTTGGATTTATTAACCATCGAAGGACTCGATCCGAGGGTTGAGGTGGACCGTCAAAAGCTAACACTGCAATTTTGCAAGGTGTGTGGCATCACACTGGCATCGGAGAAAGACACGTGGACTTTGCCCCTGGTTTAAAACAAACCATTTGTTCCTTGTTTGAAGTGCATGAAGACAGCGATTCAGTGCAGCGCATCGTCACGCCCCTTGAATACCCTGGCAGCAACGACAAGGTCGTCATTCGGGTACGGCAGCGCAGCCACGGCTTTGAAATTGATGAAAACGGCGAAGCCGCGCTCTATGCGTCCATGCATGGCGGTGACGTGGACTCGGAACTGGTACAGCGCTGGGCTGAAGACTTGAACCAAACCGCTGGCGTGGACTATTCAGACGAAACCCTGATAGCTAGCCTGAGCGACCAGCGCCTGATTGCCCCCACCATCTTTCAGGTAGCAGCCGCCGCCCAACAGCTTTTTGCGCTGGCCACCTCGCACAAAGAACGCGCAGCCAATGACTTCAAAGACCGTGTAGCTGAGGTCGTGGCCGAAATCGCAGGCGCACTCAACTTGCCGTACCGCAGCAATGTCGAGCTAACCATGGCTGGCAGCATGGTGGCGGATCATGTCATTGACCACGCCACGCCCCTGATTGTGATTGCAGCTTCAAGTGCTGCTCGCCTACTGGAGGCCGAAGTCATCCACATGCAATATCTCTACACCCAGCAACCAGGCTTTGTGCTGGCTATCGCCGAGAGTGAGCAGGCAGTGGGCAAAAAGCAATTCAAACGGGCCAACTTCTACACCGGAAAAACCGTGGATTTCAGCCCGTCTGACTTGAAGCAGTTGCTGCGGCAGCAGCTCCACTAAAGTGGAACGCCCAGGCTACACGATCAGATCCGAACCGGATAACCACCCCTCACGTCAACCGATATTGAGTTAATAGCGACGTGCGCTTATTCAACGGGGGCTAGAGGTAAAAAAGCTTATATAAAATTGGTTCAAGACAATTGCCTATAACTCCATCAAAAAACTGCAACATCGACTGCTCACCCAGCCATTTCTACCCCTACCGAACGTGCACCACCAAGCCCCTTTATTTCCAGCCAACGCGCCAGATGCCAGCGCAACGTCAACTTCCGCCGACAAGTTGACCGAACCCGGCACAGCTGTCACCGCCCTCAAATTCACCAGCGGCCAGCTCTCGCCCGAGCAGCAGCGCTTTAACAAGCTGCTGACACGGACCGAAAACCTCGCACGCAAAATCGAGACGACGCGCGCGCTGGCGGATACACACCGCCCGATGCATGGCGCCACCCTGGGCCCACTGCTAACCGAGCGCAGTGCCCTGATGCGCAACATGGCGCTGTGGCTGAATGAACGACTACAACGCAAAGGACTCACCGCCAAACAAAAGCGCATGGCCAGCGAAATTATTTGCAGCCTGGCGGCCGGACTGGCAATGGCGGGCGACGCCGCCATGCAGGAATTGCATGATGCGCACAGCGACGAGACACTGGCCGAGCAAGAAAAGTCCGCCGTGGCCGACATGCAGGAACTGATGGAAGACATTCTGGGCAAACCGCTGGGTGATACCCAGGGGTTTGAAAGCCTGCAGGAAATGCTGCAAGCCAGCATGAAACAAATGCAGGAGCACAACCGGGCGCAGGAAGAAGCCCGGGCAACACACAAAGGGCGTGGCAAGAAGTCCGCACGCCAGCAACAGTCCGAGCAGCAAGCCCAGGACGCGGATGGCGCGCTGCGTACGATCTACCGCCAACTGGTCAGCGCCCTGCACCCCGACCGCGAAAGCGACGCCCATGAGCACTCGCGCAAAACCGCACTGATGAAAGATGTGAACGCGGCCTATGAGCGCCGTGATCTGCTGGCCCTGCTGCAATTGCAGCTGCGCGCCGAGTTGGCGGACGGGGAGATGGTGGCCAATCTGGCGCGTGAGAAGATCATGGCCCTGACCGTCCTGCTGAAAGAGCGGGCCGAGGTGCTGACCCGCGAACTGCGCGAAATTGAGATGCACACGCTGTCCGAGTTCGGTCTGCCGCCCTACGCGCCATTGAGTGCGGCCAGCCTCAAGCGCGCGATGGTCGAGCAACAACAGAACTTGCAGGCCGATGTTGTGATGATGAAAAGGGATTTGCAACGCGTCCAGGAGGACGCAGAGTTCAAGCGCTGGCTGCGCGAACAGCGCCAAGCACCACAGGATGACTTTGACCCCTTTGAGTTGCCTGGCTACTTCTGATCGCCCCAATCACCCCCGGCAAACACCGTCAACACCCCGGTATAGCCGTACAGGTGGTTGCGGGCGATCTCGCCACCGGCAAAAAAGCCGACCAGCGGCACATCACCCAAGGCACGGCGAATGATTTGCAGCTCGGCGCTCGGGGCCCCAAAGTGCGGCCCGCCGCGCCCGGCACAACTCACGTAAATGGCGCCGGCAATGCCACGCGCCGGATGCGGCGCCGCTTCGGCCTCGGACGCATGCAGCGCGGCGACCGCCTCCAGCGGCAGCTCTTCGGGCTCCAGTTCCTCGCGAATTTCGGCACAGACGCGGATTAAATCGGCCTTGGCCGCCTGGGCGTTGCGCTGGCAAAACACAAGTTCCATGCCCGGCTCCACCGGCTCCGCCACGGCGACGCCACGCTGCCCCGGATCAAGACCAATGATGTGGCGCACGACGACATCGTTGCCAAAATGCCCGGTCTGGCGCACTGCGGGCGCATCGGACCCCGCCAGGCCCCGGCGCGCGGTCTGCGCGCGCGCCAGCCCCACCAGCGTGGCACGCACCACCGCCAGCGCTTCTTGCGGCTGCTCCAGTGAAATATGCAAGTCGCGCAGCATCACATCCAGCGCGGGCTCGTCGTCCAGTGTCAACACCACATGCTTGTCGGCCTTGGTGACCTGATGCGTGCGCGCCACTGGCAAACAGCCTTGCGTGACGCGCGACACCAGGTTGATGCCGGCACCAAAAGCGACACCACTCAAGCCGCCGCTGAAAACCCCGCGGGCCGCGCCCTGGCCACTGATGTTGCCATCGCCGCCCACGGCAAACTGCACGGTTTTGGAGCGGCTCGAAGCCAGGCCACCAAACAGGTAGCCCGAGTCGGTGCGCAGCGCCATCTCTTCGATCAGTTCCCCCAGATCGGGCGTGCTGGCGTCGGCATGGATCAAGGCTGTATGCGCTTCAAAGCCCAGTCCCAGCGGCGCCACGCCGGAAAACACCCGGTACTGGTCAGTCGGCAGCTCGCACAACATCAGGGCCAGCGCCGGCTCGTCAAAATACTCGGCGTTATTGGCGGCAATACCCACGCCCACGGTGCCCGCCCAATCGGTGATTTCGGGCAGCTCGGCGCTCAGGTGATCCAGAATCTCTTGCGCCTGCAGCGCGTAGTGGTCCGTGATGTAGAGCAGAGCCAGCGTCGGGCTGCTGGCGTAACCATGCAGCGCCATCTGGGCGCGCACTTGCGCCAGCGTCAGCTCGGCGGCCATCTGCCACTGCGGGTGCGTGGCATGGCCATAGGGAAACAGCTTCATGACCCGCCTTTTTTATCGCAAGCCATCGCGCATCAGGTGCTGCGGCGAACGGTTTTTTTGGCGACTTTCTTAGGCGCTTTTTTGGCTGCAGCCCCCGCTGCACCTGCGCTAGCAGCTACTTTTTTCGTAGCCTTGACGGCTTCTTTGGCAAACCCTGCCGCCATGTTTTTGGTGGCGTCCATGGCGGTGGCTTTGCCCGCGTCTTTCATGGCACTGGCGGCAATTTGCCCAAACTGCTGGGTCAGAGAAGTCCAAAGTTGCATCGGATCAATCAAGCCAGCAGCCATATCGGTCACGGGCTTGGCCGCTTTGCGTACTTTTTTAGCCACATCTTCGGCGTCAGAGGCCACTTCAGAAATAGTCTGGGCGGTCGAGGCTGCCTCTTCCGTGACCCGCTGCACCCCGGAGTAAACCGAGTCGGCTGCTTTGAGCTTGAGCGCATTGGCCACGTCGCCGATGTTGAAGTTCATGCCCTTGAGTGTGGCCAGCGTCATTTTCTGCACCTCAAGCGCCTGCACGGTTGCGCCCAGTGCCTTGGAGTTCTGATCGAGCCAGAAGTGCACCGCCTTGAGTTCGGCAATACGTTTGTCCAGCTCTTCCACATTGAGGGTGGGTGCAATCCAGTTGGCCAGATTGGGCATCTGCGGCACCGTCTCCGTCGCCCCCTTGGCCAGGTTCTGCAAAAAATCAAAACCGGGAATAAATTTGCCGAAACCAGCGTTTTGTGCATCACTCATGTTGTCTCCAAGGGGTTGGCTGTAAGGGTTCACAGCTTACCCCAATGCTGACCGGATGGCGATGCGCCGCCCGCGCTAGGTCTGGCGCTTTTCGACCGCATGGCGCAAGAGCGCGGCGGTTCGGAAAATGCCGTGCGCAAACTTGCCATAAGGCAGCGTGGCAAACAGCGCCATCACAAGTCCCAGGTGCAGGGTCAGAAGGGCTGGCAGGGCCACCCCGGCGTGCACCCACCACAGGGCCAGGCCGCTGGCGCTGGCGCAAAAGAGCAGCGCGATAAAGCCGCGATCCATTGGTTTTTGCGCCGCGTCGCCGTGCAAAGGGTGGCGCTGCAGGTTGAGTGCGAACAAGCTGCCCGTGCCGAGCAGCAAACTCAGCCCGCCGGCGACACCCAGCAGTTTGGGCAGTTGCGGCAAATCGTAGGGCGCCGTCCAGCCCAGGACATAGTGATAAACGCTCGCCACCAAGGTGGCGGCAAAACACAGCAAGACACCGTAAAAGGTCAAATGGTGGGCCCGGCGCCGGGCCAGTGTGGCCGTACCGTCGGCATTGTTGCAGCCGTCGCCGTGGCCACCGTCCAGGTATTTCAGGCGCAAGACGTCACGGGCCGCCTCGCCAGCGGCCGCGGCGCCGACTGACTGGCCGCTGGTGGCCGGCGTCACGTCGTGCCAGAAACGCCGCACCCCCATGCCCAGTGCCAACACGGCATACAGGAAAACCGGCGCAAACAAACCGACCAGCACCTGGTGCGCAAACACCGCGTTGTACCCAGCCTGGGGTGAGCCCAAGAGCGTGCCATTCAAGGCCAGCGCCAGCAGCAGAAAGACGGTCAGCGCGAGCGCCAGCGCCAGCGACAGCACCAGACCATTGCGTTGGTAAAGTGCGCCCAAGGCCGGTGGCCAGGCATAGTCGGCATACGTCTGGCCACGCACGCGGGCCATGGCCTGCGGCAGGTTGACCGCCAGCTCGTGCGGCGGGGCAACCTCGCAGCCGTGCAGACAGGCGCCACAGTTGTGGCAAAGATTGGCCAGGTAGTGGATGTCGGCCTTGGCAAACTGGAGCCGCCGCGAGCTGGCGGGGAATACCGCACAAAAACTATCGCAATAGTGGCAGTCGTTGCAGATATGCAGGAGGCGGGATACTTCGGTTTCGGGTGCCGTCAGCATGGATTCGTCATTCGCTTTGCCACCGGCCAGTGCGGGAGCATCAACAAGAGGGCTGGCGGCGCGAGTGTACGGCAGCTTGGCGCCTGCTCAAGGCGTTCAGTGAGCCGCAGCAGTGCAGTTTCGGCGCCATCAGCCCGGCACTTGCGTCAAAACTTCACATTCACACCCACGTAAATTGAGCGTCCGATACCCGGCACGGCGCCACCCCATTGCGGGTAATTGGGCAGCGCCGGGTTGGTCATGGTTGTCCCTTGCCCGGTATAGGCCCCTCCGGTGGGCAAGTAATAGAACTTGTCGAACAGATTCTCAACACCGAAGTCGACGCGCACCTGTTTCCACGAATAGCTGCCGCGCAAATTGACCAGGCTGTAGCCCGGTGTCCTGATTTCATTGCGCATGCCTGAGACGCTGTCCTTGGCTTGCACCATCAACAGTTCAAAGCTGTTGTCCCAAGCTTTCAACTTTTGCGTCAACGCGAGTTTGGCGTTGAGCGGCATGACGTTGTACAGGCCATCGCCCGTATCCTGATTGGTGCCGCGGGTGTAGTTCAGCAAACCTTTGAGCCCCAAGTCACCCCAGGCACTCCTGGCCAGCGGCATGCGGCCGGAGAGGTCAATGCCGTAGAGGCGGGCCGACTGGTTGGCATATTTGAGGACGCTGAACTTGTTGGCTGCCAGGGTTGTGGCAGCCAAGTTGGTAGTGGCATTCCACTGCACGGCGTCGATGTAATCGCTCACCTGGGTGTAGTAAGGCGTGGCCTTAAAGCCCCAACGGCTGTCAGCAGCGTGCCAGTCGAAGGTGGCGGAAATCGTGTTGGCCTTCTCTGGCTTGAGGTTGACATCGCCCAGGTAACCGTTGCCGTCACCGACAAAATTGTTCATCAGCGCGGCCATCTGCCAAGTGGACCAGGTGTAGCGCTCATACACATTGGGTGAGCGCACCTTGCGGGCGAAGCCGAACTCGATGTCGTAGTTGGTGTTGGCGCTGTAGCGCGCCAGTGCGGTCAGATCCAGGTTGTTGTCGGTTTTGCTCCGGTCCTGGGCATTGAAGGCGCTGGCGTCACGACCTTGAAAGCCACCACCCGCAGGGTTGTAGCCCACCACATTGCCAGCGTTCATTTTGACCTGTTCAACTCGTGCGCCCAGCAGGGTCATCCACTGCGTGTTCTTGCGCGCTTCCCATTCACCAAAGACAGCTGTGCGGTCACGCTGGCCATCCTGGATGTTCCAGAAGGTGCCCGGAAACATGCCCCCACCTGAGGGTGGCCACCAGTCCTTGAGCCGGTATTGCTGCGCTTCTGCGCCCACGCGCAGCACATCCTGCGGGGTCAGCGCCACGTCGGCTTTGACGCTCACGCCTGTTGTTTTTCCCTCGGTGAGCATCGGCATGCCGGCCGCGCAGGTGGCGCTGATCGGGCTGCAGGGTGTGCCGTCAAGCGCTGCGCCCCCGCCCGACGCCGTGCCATACCAGTAGCGTTTGTCAGCGCCAAAGTCCATGACGTGATCCACGTTCTCGCGGTAGGCACGCGCCTCCAGTGCGCCCCAGTCGAACTGGCCCGCGTAGCGCAGGTTCACACTGTTCTGGGTGTTGCCCAGCATGTCCATGCGCTGATTCGGGTAGAGCTGAAACGGCATGTCCTGGTAGCCCAGCTTGGCTTCCAACAAATGGTTGTCGTTCTTGAAAGCCAGCCCCACGCTGTGGTTGCGTGTTTCATACGCCGTGGAGCCCACTTCATCACGCCCCAGGGTGTGCCCGACGCGACCGGTGAAGTCATAGTTTTTGAAGTCGCCGCCTGCGGTGTAGTTGTCGGCCTGGCTGGTGGCCCCGCTGTAGCTGATGTTGAATTGCTCCGTGGCGTAGGTGGCCGAAACGTTGGCGCCTCTTGCCTTGTTATTGCTGCGGTAAAAGGTGCCCACTTCGCCCTTGGTGATGGCGGCTTGCCCAGGCGCGGCAAATTCGGGCGCGCGCGTCTGCGCAACGATGGTGCCGCCAATGGAATCACCACCAGCGCTCACTGGCGTGATGCCTGCATAGACCTTGAGCAGGCCCACCTGGGTCGGGTCGATGTAAGACAGCGCCGGATTCATGTGATTGGGGCAGGAAGCAATCAGGTCCATGCCATCCACCTTGATGCGCAAACGGTCATCAGCCAAGCCGTGGATCGCTGGCAGGCTGGACACGCCACCGGCGCCATACAGGCTTAAGCCCGGTACGTCCTGCAAAAGGCTGGCCGTGTCGCTGGTGGCGGACAGTTTGGGAGCCAGGCTGGCCGGGTCAACGGCTGTGGCGCCCAGTGGCTGGCTGATATTGCTTGGGGTACCGGTGACAGTGATCGGGGCCAGCGTGACCGCGGCAACGTCTGCCGCCAGTGCCGGGCCGCTCAGCAGCGCCAGTGTAGGCAGCGCCAGGGCCATGGCGCAAGTGAGTTGGCAAAGTCTGAATTGAGACATGATGAATAGGCTTCTTTTGTAATAAGTTTGTTTGGGTCGCGGACAGGCCGCGGAGAAATCGACAGTGGCTTAATGCTGGTGTGGATCATGCGCACCTGCCGCATCGCGCGGCGGGTGCACCCACACCTTGACGGTCTGGCTGGCTGCGTGCTTAACGTTCAGGATTGGTCAAAGCGCTCGCCGTTGTTCAGCGAATGCTTCACATCAATCAGCATGAGGTGGTCGTCGCTTTGACTTCATGTCACCCTCATGAATTTAAGACAAATCAGCCTCTAGCCCCCATCGGAACTACGTGAGACGCTATGAATTAAGTAGTGCAGGAGGTGTGTGGCGGGCCGCGCGGGTGAGCCGCCAGCATCGGTTGCTCGGGGAAGAAAAAAGCCTGCCGGACCGTGGGCTCCACGGATTCGCCCAACACTGCGAAGAGGTGAACAAGGAAGTGGGGCGGTGGTGCTGCACGGTCTGTGAATAGCAGGCAAAACGGGCAATGATCTAGCGCAAGGGCAGATACCGGCCCGTCAGGGGTATCTGTCTGAAATTCGGTGCTGCCAGCCGCCTCAAGCCCGGCGTTTTGTGTGGACGCCAATGCCACCCAGCGCGGCCCGCTAAGGGTGCAGACCTCTACCAATGGCCTTATGTCGCCACGCGCCCAGACGATGGCGTGCGACAGCGTAGGCGCCAGCGGACCCAGCACGGCCAGCAACAGCGCCAACGCCAGCGCCCACGGGCGACACAGCGTGTCAGCGTGGGTTGGGCGTGACATCAAATGCGGAAACAGGCTCAAGCCGGTTAACAGGCGCTAAGGGGCCTTTTTGGCCGGCATGTTGCCGTGCATGGAATGATCCATCGGCGCCTCTTTGCCATGCGCCATGCCAGCGGGGGCAACGGCCGCCACCGGCAACGTCAGCTCGACCTTGCTTTCCACCCCCTTGGCATCCTTGAACACCAGGGTCAAGGGCACGCTGGTGCCGGCGACCAAAGCGGATTTCAAGTCCATCAGCATCAGGTGGTAGCCGCCGGATTTGAGCGCCACGGCCTTGCCTGCGGGCAGGTCCAGCCCGCCCTTGACCTCGCCCATTTTCATGACACCAGCGTCCATCGTCATCTCATGCACCTGGCTGACGCCCGCCGCCGGGGACGAGACGCCGACCAGCCGGGCGCCCTCTTTGGCGGTGAGCGTCATGAAGGCGCCGGTGGCTTGCTGACCCTTCACGGTGGCACGCACCCAGGCGTTTTCGACCTCAATGGCAGCAGCGTGGGCGGCGAAGGCAGCCGCAGCGAGGGCGACCGAGCTCATCAGTGTTTTGAATTTCATGGGATTTTCTCTATCAGGGTATTAAAAAATCAAGGGGCAGCCGGAAGCGGCTGTCGGACGACGGGCAGCCACGCGAGGCCGCCGCGCAATATCGGTCAAATACGCCTGCAGCCCTTATCAGGTCTGCATAAGACGCTATTGTTTTTGATGAATTAAAGAGAAGCCGGTGGCCCGCGCGCGGGCAAGGGCGCGGCGCTCAGAACCGCGATGTGGGCGGCGGGAATGCCTTGCAGCACATAGCCCAGCGCTTGCATCGACTCCGTAGCCACATGTGCCAAGGGCGGCGGCGGCGCGCCGATGCCAGCGCACAAGGGGCAGTCCAGCGTGTGGCTGGCAGCCGGCTGGCCGCCGTCATCGGTCTTCTGCAGCAGCTTCATCCCGCCCGCACCCGAGCAGATCAGCTCCATCGCCTGCGGCTTGACCAGCGGCGAGGCAATCGCCACTGCGACCGACATGACAAACCACACCAGCACGAAGCGGGCAAGAAGTCTGGCGTGGCGCAGCAGTTGCAGGGTTGACATCGGGCGCATTGTAGTGCCCGCTTTATCGGCCTACAGTCAACGTCTGCTGCTTGACGGTCATCAAAGTTTGTATTGATTGGGCGGCGCATGATGACAACACATTGCCACGGAGGTTTTCTCATGACCCAAAAACTCAACACCATTTTTAAAGAACAGTTGCTGGCCCAGCGCGCCAGCCTGCTGGCGCAGCTCAGCGATCTGCGCGGCGGCACGGTGGGACGTGCCGAGGCATCCGCCGAGCATTTTGGCCAAAAGGAAGACTCCAGCGCGCAAGAGAGCAGCGCACGGGAGCTTGAATTTGCGCTTGATGCGCGCGACAGCGAGGAGCTTGACCGCCTGGACGCCGCCCTGCGCCGGATCGAGGACGGCAGCTACGGTTTGTGTGTCGACTGTGGCGTTGAAATTCCTGCCGCCCGGCTCCACGCAGCGCCGGACGCGCTGCGCTGCATCGCCTGCCAGGAGAAGTTGGAGAAAACCCAGGCCCGACAGGCCTGATATCCTGCGGGGGCCATGAATTACACCTTTGCCTCGGCCACCATCCTGCTGATCCTGATCACCGACCCGATTGGCAACATCCCGATATTTGCCAATGCGCTCAAGCATGTGGCGCCCGAGCGGCGTCCGTGGGTGATTTTGCGGGAGGTGTTGATTGCGTTTGTGCTGCTGCTGACGTTCATGTTTGTCGGCAGCGGCTTTCTGCGGGTGATGAACTTGAGCGAGCTGTCGCTGCAAATTGGCGGCGGCGTGATTCTGTTCCTGATCGCACTGCGCATGATTTTCCCGCCGCCCAAGTCCGATGCGCCCGAGGAATTGCACGAACCGCTGATCGTGCCGCTGGCGATTCCGGCCATTGCCGGGCCGTCGGCGTTGGCCACGGTGTTGCTGCTGGTGTCGCAGGCACCGACCAGGCGCATGGAATGGATCGCCGCCCTGTGTGTGACCATGACCGTGAGCGCGGTGGTGCTGGTGCTGGCCGAACGGATTCAGCGCGTGGCCGGTGACCGCTTTGTGGTGGCACTGGAGCGCCTAATGGGCCTGGTGCTGGTGGCGGTGTCGATCGAGATGATGCTGCGCGGCGTCAAGACCTTTGCCGGGCAATTGACGAGCGCTTGAGCTTGCGCGCCGGCCGCCACCCTGTCAAAGTGATGCAGCGGCTTTTTCCAGTGGCACGATTTCCTGTTCAATGGCGCCAAACACGCTCTGGCCGTCACGGCCCCTCATCTCGATGCGAATGGTGTCGCCAAATTTCATGAACTCGGTCAAGGGCTGGCCGTCCTGCATGATTTCCAGCGCGCGTTTGTCGGCGATGCAGCTGTAGCCATGGCTCGCATCGGTGTTGCTGACAGCGCCCGCGCCGATGATGGAACCGGCGCGCAGCCGGCGTGTCTTGCACAGGTGCGCAATCAGTTGCCCAAAATGAAAGCGCATCTCCGGCCCGGCCTCACACAGGCCGACTTTGCGGCCATTCCAGCTCGATTGCAGCGTCAGATCCAAACGGCCCTGTGCCCAGGCTGTCCCCACTTCGTCAGGCGTCACCGCCACCGGGCTGAAGGCGGTGGCCGGTCGGCTCTGCAGCGGTCCGAAGCCGTGCGCCAGCTCGGCCGGCATCAACTGGCGCAAACTCAGCGCGTTGCTCAGCAGCAGCAGCCGAATGCCGTCGAGCGCCTGGGCCGGGCTGGCGCCCAGGCGCACGTCGCCGGTGATGATGGCCACCCCGGCCTCGAAATCGATGCCATCGGCCTCCCTGGCACAGTGCACCTCGTCGCACGGGCCAAAAAAATCGTCGCTGGCGCCCTGGTACAGCACCGGGCTACCGGCTGTGCTGGCCGGGCCTTGCAATGCAGCCGGATTGCGGTAAACCGACCCATTCACCCATTGGTAGGCACGCGGGAGCGGCGCCATGCATTGACGCGGATCAAACGGGAAGGCGTGGCGTGCCAGGCCGGCACTCGCGCTGCTGTCGCGCGCACGGTTGAGCGCGTCATACAAGTCCTGCAACTGGGGCGAGAGGAAGTTCCAGTCGTCGAGCACCTGCTGCAACTGGTGCGCGATGCCGGTCGCATAATGGGCAATGCTCAGATCGCGCGCGACGACGACCAGCTGGCCATCGCGTGAGCCGTCTTTGTAAGTAGCAAGTTTCATGGGGAATACGGCTTAATGGCAGGTGTAAATTCTGTATTTTCGTTCAAGGTGCTGGCAGCCATCACAGTCGCCGTGCTGGGGGCGCACCTGGCCGCCTTGCAGGCCAACCCGATGGCCCTGCGCCCGAGCCAGGCCGAACCAACCGTGCGGGCGTTCATCACACGCTCGATTGAAGCGGTCGCACCCCCCATGGCAATGCCAGCAGGCACCCACACAACGAAGACCCAATCGCCGCCGCCACGCCAGCGTGCCCGACCCAGTGCAAGCCGGTCAGCGCCACCGCCCGCCTCGCAGGCGGCACCCGACCGGGCGCAAGCAGCCACGCCGATGCCACCCCCCCGTGAAGAGGTGGAGGCGGTTTCACGCCAGGCGCAAGACGCCGTGGCGCAGGCGCCGCCCGACACTGGCGCGGAGCAACTGGCTTTGGCGCCGGGCACACCGCCCCCGCCACGCGACTCCACACTGGCGGTGGCTGCCGACAAGCTGCCCGGCTCGGTGCATCTGAAATACCAGGTGCAGGCCAACAAATTCCCTTATCGGCTTAACGCCGATCTGCTGTGGCAGCAAACCGGCGACCAGTACGCGGCCCGGCTGGAAATCAGCGCTTTCGGCCAGGCACGCGTGCAAACCAGTCGCGGCCAGATCACGCCCCAGGGTCTGGCGCCGCTGCGCTTTTCCGACAAGTTCCGCAGCGAAGTCGCCGCCCACTTCAACCGGGCGCAAGGCAAAGTCACCTTCAGCGCCAACACGCCGGACGTGGCGCTGCTGGCCGGTGCCCAGGACCGCTTGAGCGTGCTGGTGCAACTCGCCGCCATGGTCGCCAGTGCCCCGCAAAGCTACCCGCGAGGCAGCACGATCACGATTCAGACCATCGGGCCGCGCGCTGCCGATCTCTGGCGGTTTACCGTGGGTGAGCCGGAAACACTCGCCCTGCCGGGTGGCCCGCAAGCCACCTTGAAACTGTTGCGCAACCCGCGCGAGCCGTTTGACCAGAAAGTTGAGCTCTGGCTGGCGCCAGCGCTGGACTATTTGCCGGCCCGCATCCGCATCACGGAATCCAACGGTGACTATGTCGACCAGCAGTGGCTGGAGACCGAGCCGCCAACCTGACCCTTGAAAAAAGCCTGCTCCCCCGCCACCTGTAGGGCATAGACGTTTAAGGGATAATTCTTGCCATGCACACGCTTTACGACTCTGACACCTACTCTGTGACGCACATGCTGGCCAATGCCGTGGCCACCGATGCGACGCCAGAGGTGAGCCTTGACCGCACCGAGCCGGTGCGAATTGTGCCCACGCTGGCACGCCACGGCTTCGAGATTGTGGACAAACGCGCCAACAAGGAGGTCTATCTGGACGGCTCCTGGGCGGAACTGTTCCAGCAGCACATCTCGGCCTGGCAGCAAAACACCCCGACGCAGGAAGAGGTGGAAGACACGCTGGAGCAATATGCCGAGCTGGCGCAAAACCCGGTGCTGGTGCACTGAAGCCAGGCCACGCCCGCTGCCACTCTGCCTCGAACCATCGGCTTTTAGGATGGCTGCCAGACCCCTCGCGGCGCTTGTGGCCGTGTTGGCATTGCTGGGCTGCACCACACTGAGCCCGGCCGCAGCGCCGCCCGGCCTTGATCCCATCAGCCAACTGCAGCAGCTACTGCCCGCTGACGCCATTTTTTTGGGTGAGCAGCATGACGTACCCAAGCATCAACAAATCCACCGCGCCGTTGTAGAAGCGTTGGCCGGCCAGCAGACACTGGCTGTGCTGGCGCTGGAGATGGCCAGCCAGGGCCAGTCCACCGAAAAACTGGGATCAGACGCCAGTGAGGACGCCGTGCGCGCAGCCCTGCACTGGAACGATGAAGGCTGGCCCTGGTCGGCTTACGGCCCGGCCGTGATGGCGGCTGTGCATGCGGGCGTGCCGGTAGTCGGCGCCAATCTGCCGCCTGCACGTGTGCGTGCGGCCATGACGGACAGCGCATTGGATGCACTTTTGTCGGACCCGGCGCTGCAGGCGCAACAGGAAAAGGTCCGCGTGGGTCACTGCAATCTGCTGCCCGAGAGCCAGATTGCCCCCATGACGCGGGTCCAGATTGCGCGCGATGTCGCCATGGCCCAAACCGTCGCGCGGGCGGCGCTGCGCGGCAAGATCGTGCTGTTGCTGGCCGGCGGCGGCCATGTGGACCGCAGCCTGGGTGTGCCGCTGCACCTGCCACCGGACTTGACGGCCAAAACGGTGCTTCTGCAGGCCGGGCCTGCCTCCGAAGAAGCGGAAAGTGCAGGCAATTTTGACCAGATCTGGCCCACCGGACCAGCGCCCGTCAAGGACTATTGCGCCGACTTCAGCCAGCAGCGTAGCGCGACAGCCGCTGCATCCAGGTCGAAAAAAGAGCCCTGAGCCCTGCGACAATCGACCGCATGAATCCTGTTTATATATTGACTCTCTCCTGCCCGGACCGCTTGGGGCTGGTGCATGCGGTGTCCGGCTTCTTGCTGGAGCGCGGCGGCAACATTGAAGAAGCGGCGCAGTACAACGACCAGGACACCGGTCTGTTCTTCATGCGGGTGCAGTTTGCCTGCGCCCAGCTGACGCATGAAGACTTGACACTGCAACTTAAAGCTTTTGCCCAGCCCTTTGAGATGCAGTGGCGTCTGCACGCACGCGCGCAGCCCATACGCACCGTGATCATGGTGAGCAAAGAAGGCCATTGCCTGAACGACCTGCTGTTTCGCTGGAAAAGCGGCCTGCTGCCCATCGACATTCGCGCCATCATCTCCAACCACCGCGAGTTCTACCAGTTAGCCGCCAGCTACAACGTGCCATTTCATCACCTGCCGATCACGGCCGCCTCCAAGCCACAGGTCGAGGCCCGGCAGTATGAAATCATCCAGACGGAAGCGGCCGAACTGGTGGTGCTGGCGCGCTACATGCAGGTTTTAAGCGACGATTTGTGCCGCAAACTGTCCGGCTCGGCCATCAACATCCACCACTCGTTCCTGCCCAGTTTCAAAGGGGCCAAGCCCTATTACCAGGCGCATGACCGCGGCGTGAAACTGATTGGCGCCACCGCCCACTACGTGACCGCCAACCTGGACGAAGGCCCGATTATTGAACAGGACGTGGCGCGCGTCGACCACAGCAAGACGGTGGAAGACCTGACCACGCTGGGCCGTGACACCGAAAGCCAGGTGCTGGCGCGGGCCGTCAAGTGGCACAGCGAGCACCGGGTGCTGATCAACGGTCACAAAACCGTGATTTTCAAGTAAGCACCACAACAGCCGCTGTGGGCGCGGGCCGGCTCAGGCGCCTGTGCCCGACGGGCGCTGCGTGTAGTGCGCCTGGCGTTTTTGCAGAAAAGCCGCAATCCCTTCCTGGGCGTCCGGTGTCATGGCGGCCGTCGCCATCAGCTCGCAAGCCAGCGCGTACGCCTGCGCCTGCGGCAAACCAACCTGCTGGTAAAAACCCTGCTTGCCCATCGCCTTGGACAGCGCGCTGCCCCGGGTCGCGCGGGTGATCAAATCCAGGGTGGCGGCATCGAGCTGATCGGCCGGCACAGCGCGGTTGATCAGGCCCCACTGAGCGGCCGTGGCGGCATCGATCACATCGCCCGTCAGCGCCATCTCCAGCGCCCGTTTGCGACCGATATTGCGAGCCACCGCCACCAGCGGCGTATGACAAAACAAGCCCCCCTTGCCGCCTGGAATGGCAAAACCAGCGGTGTCGGCGGCGATCGCCAGATCGCAACTGGCCACCAGTTGGCAACCGGCCGCCGTGGCCAGTGCATGCACCCGGGCAATCACCGGTTGCGGCATCGCCTGGACGGCGTCCATCATCTCGGTGCAAACACCAAACAGCTCGCGCGCCTGCGCCAGCGTGGCCCCGGCCATGTCGCCAAAGTTGTGCCCGGCGCTGAAGACCGGGCCGTTGGCCGCCAGAATCACACCCAGGGCGTCGCTCTGCGCCACGGCGCGCAGGGCCTGCGTCAACTCCCGCATGACGGGCATGGCCAGCGCGTTGCGCTTCTCGGGACGATTCAGGGTGACAGTGGTGATGGGGCCGCTGGATGTGAGCAGCAAATGTTCGTAGTTCATGTCGGCATTGTGGCCGTCCGGCCAGGTCTACGCAAGCGGCGGCTGGCTGGCCATGGCTTCACCCAGCCGAATCGCAGCACCGGGCGACCACGCCGGGTTGAACTGCAGCGGGCCTTTCGGGAACAGCATGACCACGGTGGAGCCGAGCAGGAAGCGGCCCATTTCCTCGCCCTGCTTCAATCGGACAGGCTGCTCGTCATAGCGCCACTCGCGCACCGCGACGGAGCGCGGCGGGTTCACCACGCCGTGCCACACGGTGGCCATGCTGCCCACAATGGTGGCGCCCACCAGCACCAGCACAAACGGGCCGCGCGCGGACTCAAAGACACACACCACGCGCTCGTTGCGGGCAAACAGCCCCGGCACACCCAGGGCCGTGGTCGGGTTGACCGAAAACAGCGCGCCGGGCACGTAAATCATGCGGCGCAGAACGCCGTCGCACGGCATGTGAATGCGGTGGTAATCGCGCGGACTCAAATACAGTGTGGCAAAGTGGCCATCGTCAAACTGCGCCGCCAAGGCTGCATCGCCGCCCACCAGCGCGGTGCTGCTGTAGTGGTGGCCTTTGGCCTGAAATATCTGCTGACCCGCCATGGCGCCAAACTGGCTGATGGCGCCGTCGACCGGACAAATCAGATCAGCACCGGCGAGCGGGCGGGCGCCGGCCTGGAGGGCGCGGGTGAAAAAGTCGTTGAAGGTGGCGTAACTGGCCGGCTCCGGGTTGGCCGCTTCACGCATATTGACCTTGTAGCGCTTGACGAACCACTCGATCAACCAGGTCGTCCATTTCCCGCCACGGGCACCCGCCACGCGCCCGGCCAAGAGGGTGACGGCCTGCTTGGGAAGCAAATATTGCGGCAGCACGGCTAGACGGTCGAACATAGGGGCTACCGGTGGTTGGAATGGGCGGGATTGTACCCAGCGCATTCCGGCGCCCGCAGTGTGACAATGTAGCCTTGACGACCGCCCGCACCGTTGCGGTCATTCCCGGTAAATTTATAAGAAATTGACCTCTAGCCCCCGTCGTTATTACGTAAGCAGCTATTTATTTCATAGTATTCCTGTTTCAAAACTATCTGAATTTGTCACACCACCCAAGCCGGCTTGCCCCTACAGTTGAACCCTTTATTGAATTGACGCGTGGAATCCACCATGAACACATCTCTCTCTCCTGACATGCCGACTGCGCCACAAAGAGCAGAACGTCAGGCACAAATCGTACGGGGGCTGGAGGCGGTTTTGCCGCGCCACGCCCTGCTCTGGAACCCCGAAGACACCACGCCCTATGAATGCGACGGCCTGACCGCCTACCGCCAGCGCCCGCTGGTGGTGGCCTTGCCGGAAACCGAAGCGCAGGTTCAGGCGGTGCTGCGCACCTGCCACGCGCTGGGCGTGCCGGTGGTGGCGCGCGGTGCGGGCACCGGCCTGTCGGGCGGGGCCATGCCACACGCGCTGGGTGTCACCCTGTCGCTGGCCAGGTTCAACAAAATCGTCAAGATCGACCCCTTGAGCCGCACCGCGGTCGTGCAGTGCGGCGTGCGCAACCTGGCCATCAGCGACGCTGCGGCCGCGCATGATTTGTACTACGCGCCCGACCCATCGAGTCAGATTGCCTGCACCATTGGCGGCAATGTGGCGGAAAACTCGGGCGGGGTGCACTGCCTGAAGTACGGGCTCACCCTGCACAACATCGTCAAGATCAAAGGCTTCACGATGGACGGCGAGGCGGTTGAATTCGGTTCGGACGCGCTGGACGCACCCGGCTATGACCTCATGAGCATCATCATCGGCTCGGAGGGCATGCTGGCCGTCACCACCGAAGTGACGGTCAAGCTGATCCCGAAACCGCAACTGGCGAACTGCATCATGGCCAGCTTTGACGACATTCGCAAGGCCGGCGACGCGGTCGCCGCCATCATTGCCGCGGGCATCATCCCGGCCGGGCTGGAAATGATGGACAAGCCGATGACGGCGGCGGTGGAAGACTATGTGCACGCCGGCTACGACCTGAGCGCCGAGGCGATTTTGCTGTGCGAGAGCGACGGCACGCCGCAAGAGGTCGACGAAGAAATCGCACGCATGAGCGCCGTGCTGCGCAGCCACGGCGCCACCGCCCTTGCGGTGAGCCGCGACGAGGCCGAGCGGCTGAAGTTCTGGAGCGGCCGAAAAAACGCCTTCCCGGCCAGCGGGCGCATCAGCCCGGATTACATGTGCATGGACTCGACCATTCCGCGCAAGCGCCTGGCCGACATGCTGCTGGCAATTCAGCAGATGGAAACAAAATACGGTTTGCGTTGCGCCAATGTGTTCCACGCCGGCGATGGCAACTTGCATCCCTTGATTCTGTTTGATGCCAATCAGGCCGACCAGTTGCACCGGGCGGAGTTGTTCGGCGCCGACATTCTGGAAACCAGCGTCGCCATGGGCGGCACCGTCACCGGCGAGCACGGCGTCGGCGTGGAGAAACTCAACTCGATGTGTGTACAGTTCAGTGTGGAGGAAAACGAACAGATGTTCGGCGTCAAGCGCGCCTTTGACGTCAAAGGTCTGCTCAACCCGGGCAAGGTGATTCCGACGCTGCAACGCTGTGCCGAGTACGGCAAGATGCTGGTGCGCGGCGGACAGCTCAAGCACCCGGATCTGCCGCGGTTTTAACTTCCAGGCCCCATGACCGGACTGCGTGGTTTGGCCTGGCTGCTGGCGCTGCAGTCGATTGGTGAGTTGCTGGCGCGGGGTTTCTCATTGCCCTTTCCCGGTCCGGTCATCGGCATGCTTCTGCTGCTGCTCGCCCTGCGCGCACCCGTTGTACGAGAACCGGTGGCGGCCTGTGCCAGCTTTTTGCTGTCGCACCTCTCGCTGCTGTTTGTGCCGGTTGGCGTCGGGGTGATGACGCACCTGGGCCTGATCAGCCAGTACGGCGTGCGTATGCTGATCGTGATTGTGCTGTCGACCTGGATCGGCCTGGCCGTGACGGCGCTGACCTTGCGTCTGTTCAGGAAAAGAAGCGATGCCGAACTTCGTTGAGCTCTGGGTCTACCTCTCCAGCACGCCCTTGTTTGGCCTGACCGCCACGCTGGTGGTGTATGTGCTGGCGCAAGCCGTGTACGCCCGGCTGCAACAGGCGCCCTGGGCCAATCCGGTGCTCTGGACGGTGCTCGCCATTGCCAGTGTGCTGCTGGCCACCGGCGTGAGTTACCCCACTTACTTTGCCGGTGCGCAATTCATTCATTTCCTGTTGGGCCCGGCGGTGGTGGCGCTGGCCTGGCCGCTCTGGGAGCGACGCGCCGCCTTGGCTCTGCATTGGCCCGCCCTGCTGCTGGCGGCGCTGGCAGGCGGCTTGGCGGCCAGCGGCTCGGCGCTGGCGCTGGGCTGGGCGGCTGGACTGCCCCTGGACGTGGTGTTGTCGCTGGCGCCCAAATCGGTCACCGCACCGGTGGCCATGGGCATTGCCGACAAGATTGGCGGCATTCCCGCCCTGGCGGCCGTGTTTGCCGTGATCACCGGCATGGTGGGTGCCCTGAGTGCCAAATACCTGTTTGCTGCGCTCAAGATCCCGACCGACCCGGCGGGCTGGATGGCGCGTGGTTTTTCCCTGGGTACCGCCGCGCACGGCATCGGCGCCGCCCGGGCGCTACAGGTCAATGCCGATGCCGGTGCTTACGCCGGGCTGGCGCTGGGGCTGCAGGTGGTACTGGCCTCGCTGCTGATACCGCTGGCGTTCCGGCTGTTTTGAGTTTAGTGCCGGGTCATGCGCAAACCCGGCTCGTCGTCGGCCATCACCTGTTGCGCCCACGCCGTCAGCTTGCCCGCGTCAGCGCGCAATACCTCTTGCTTGACGGCCAGAATTTGCGCCGGATGCATGGAAAAACTGCGCAAGCCCATGCCCAGCAGCAGGCGAGTGAGGGAGACGTCGCCGGCCATCTCGCCACACAGGCTCACGGGTTTGCCCTGGGCCCGGCATTCGGCAATGGTCTGTGCCACCAGCCGCAGCACGGCCGGATGCAGCGGGTCGTACAAATGCGCGACGGACTCGTCCGTGCGATCGATCGCCAGCGTGTATTGAATCAGGTCGTTGGTGCCAATGGACAGAAAGTCGAAGTATTTCAGGAACACCTTGACAATGAGAGCGGCGGCAGGCACCTCGATCATGGCGCCTATCTTGACCGGACCGTAGGCAATGCCGCGGTTGTCGAGCTCGACACGGGCGCGGTCAATCAGGGCCATCGTGTGGCGAATTTCACCGGCATGCACCAGCATCGGTATCAGTAGGTTCACCGGGCCATGGGCGGCGGCACGCAGAATCGCCCTTAACTGCGTCAGGAACATCGCCGGGTCCGCCAGGCTCCAGCGAATGGCCCGCAGCCCCAGCGCCGGATTCAGGTGAGCGTTATCCTGCTGCGACTCATCCAGCGGCTTGTCGGCGCCCACATCGACGGTGCGAATCGTCACCGGCAAGCCCTGCATACCCTCGACGGCGCGCCGGTACGCCAGGTACTGCTCCTCTTCATTGGGCAGTCGGCCATTGCGTCCCATGAACAGGAATTCACTGCGAAACAGGCCCACGCCGACCGCACCCGCCAAAACGGCGCCAAGTGCGTCCTCAGGCATCTCGATATTGGCCAGCAATTCAATTTTCTGGCCATCCATCGTCACGGCCGGGGTGTGCAGCAGGCGGGTCAAGCGACCGCGCTCCAACTCGCCCTGGCGCTGCTTGAAACCATATTCGGCCAGCACGATGGGAGACGGATCGACCACCATCACACCGGCGTCGCCGTCGATGATGACCCAGTCATCCTGGCGCACCAACTGGCTCGACAAGCGTGCGCCCACCACCGCCGGGATATCCAGGCTGCGGGCGACGATGGCGGTGTGCGAGGTTTTGCCGCCGACGTCGGTCACAAAGCCGGCAAACACACTTTGCTTGAACTGCAACATGTCGGCCGGCGACAGGTCGTGCGCCACCAGAATCAAGGGCACATCCACGGTGTCGTCGAGCAACAGGTCTTGTTGCGAGGGCTTGCGCAGCGTTCGGCTGGGCGCCACCACCACCGGCGAGGCCACGCCCTTCATGGCGCGTAATACTTTTTCGGTGATTTGCTCCAGGTCGGCTTTGCGCCCGCGCAGGTATTCGTCCTCCATCTCGTCGAACTGGCGGGCAATCACTTCCAATTGCGTGGTGAGCGCCCACTCGGCGTTGTACAAGCGGTCCTTGATCCAATGCCTGACGCCGTTTGACAGTTCATCGTCGTTGAGCAGCATCAGATGCACATCGAGCAGCGCTGTCAGCTCCTGCGGTGCTTCTTTTGGGCCCATATGGCTGATGCTGGCTTGCAGCCGGTGAATTTCATTCACCACCGCGTCGCGCGCGCTACGCACCCGTTCAATCTCGGCATCCACCTGGGTGGCGTCAATAAAATAATGCGCCACATCCACCCGACTGGAGGCCACCAGCACCGCCCGCCCAATGGCGATGCCGCGCGCAACGGCAAGACCGTGAATGGAAAATGTCATGACAGCCGCGGCGCCGGGCCGCCCCAAGCAAGGCTAGCCCCCACGGGGGGCAGCGCAGTACACGAAGTGACAAGCGTGGGGGCCTGCCGAGCCGCCGGGCCGCCCCAAGGCGAGGCCACCCCCTCGGGGGGCAGCGCAGTACACGAAGTGACTAGCGTGGGGGCCATACCTACTCACCTTCTCCAAATTTGTCGGCAATCAATGCCAGCAAGGCATCCAGGGCCTCTTGTTCGCGTTCACCGCTGACATCAATTTCCACCGTGCTGCCGTTGCCTGCCGCCAGCATCATGACGCCCATGATGCTCTTGGCGTTCACGCGCCGCTCTCCCTTTGCAATCCAGACTTCGCATGGGTAGCCGCCCGCCAGCTTGGTGAGTTTGGCTGAGGCCCGCGCATGCAGGCCCAGTTTATTGCTGATGGTCGTGCTTGCTTTGATCACTTTTCTTCCTCAATTGATTCTGCGGCGCCGTCGTCGCCACCGGCATGACGCCCTGCGTGCCACCGGCCAGAGCCCGCGCCACCATGGCGTCCAGGGTCTCACCGCGGTAGGTGACGGTGCGCAGCAGCATCGGCAGATTGACCCCGGCAACTAATTTTGAGTTCACGCCGTCGACCAGCCTTTGCGCCACGTTACAGGGGGTGGCCCCAAACACGTCGGCCAACACCAGTGTCTGCGGCACATTCAGCAAGGCCAGTGCCTGCCTGGCACCGGCCAGCGTTTCTTCGGGTGGCGTATTGGGCTGCACGTCAAACGTCGCGACGGCCGCCTCGGCATCCGGGAATACATGCAGCACGCACTGGCGCAACGCGCTGGCCAGTGGTGCATGAGCAATGATAAGAATGCCGTTGTTCATTTATTTAACTTAACAGGACCGGCCACGCACTCAATACAGGCCACGCCCGGTCCAGAAACCCTGAGATGGACTGATTATGACTTTTTGCAGGCGGACAATCGGCGTGAGGTGCCATCGGGCCCATCCAAAAGGTGCCCAAAATGACCTGAACAAGCGGTATTTTTGTCAGCCCCAGCACCAGGGGTTTTCTTGCGGCCCGCCACGGTCATGGACCTGACGGCACCGGGGAGTCGGCCTGTGCCATGGTCCAAAGACCAATTGGCAGCGTCAGTCTTTTCGGAAATCGTCGTGGCAAGTCTTGCAGGCCCCACCCGTGGCGGACACCGCCGTCTTGATGTCATTGAGGCTACCGGTTTTCGCAGCGGCGGCAAGCTTGGTCATTTCAGCCTGCATCTTGTCGGCGTATTCCTTGAATTTGGCGGTCTCTTTCCAAATCTCCGCCTTGGCCCTGGTCTCACCTTTGCCGGTCCCTTCACCAAAGGCAGCCCAGGGAAGCTTGGACATAAACTCCGCGACCGCCGCACTGTCAGCGGCCACCTTGGCGTCGAACGGCGCTTTGCCCGTTGCCATGGCAGCCACACGGCCAAAGTTCTGCTGCATGACAAACAAGGCACTCTTGCGGTATTTGACGGCGTCTTCCGGTTTGGCGAACTGGGCGCAGGCTGGTGCGCTGAAGGCGACGACGGTGGCAGCGAGAACAAACAGGGTGCTACTTTTCATGGCGATTACTTCCTCGGGACGGTTGTGATTTATTCGGGTCGATCAGTGTAATGGTGATAAAAAAATCCTGCTGACACCACCGGGCCAGAAAAGACCGGCTGGCGCGCGCAGTTTTTATCACCAATGGCCCGACGAAAATAGGGCCTGATCTCCTGCAAAATGACTGCGAGTTTTGATCAACATTGAAGGAGGCCACCGATGTCGCACAAAGTCAGGGTGTGGGACTTGCCAACCCGGTGCGTCCATTGGGCATTGGTCGTCTGCTTTATCGGCTCGATCACAAGCGCT
Organism: Rhodoferax ferrireducens; assembly: GCF_049302455.1. Lineage (GTDB taxonomy): Bacteria > Pseudomonadota > Gammaproteobacteria > Burkholderiales > Burkholderiaceae_C > Rhodoferax > Rhodoferax ferrireducens_B. The sequence goes on from NZ_JBAQMD010000073.1 coordinate 31,304, forward strand.
CAGATGGGCGGCGACGCAATGGCCTGGCATTTCAGATCGGGTTACGCGGTGCTCAGTCTGCTGCTGTTCCGCATCATTTGGGGCCTGGTGGGAGGAAGATGGTCACGTTTTACCTCTTTCATCTATGCACCCGCCACCATCCTGGCCTACATCAAAGGACGCGGCCTGCCAGAGCACACCGTTGGACACAGCCCGCTGGGTTCCGGCTCGGTGTTTGCCATGCTGGGTTTTCTTCTGCTTCAGGTCACGACCGGGTTGGTCAGCGACGACGAAATTGCAAACGCTGGCCCCTTAAGCCAATTTGTCTCCAACGCGGTCGTGAGTTTCGCCACTTTTTACCATACGGCTATTGGCAAGCGGGTTCTCATCGGTTTGGTGGTGCTGCACATCAGCGTCATCTCCTTTTATTACTTCAAGAAGCGCCAAAATCTTGTGCTGCCCATGATCCTGGGGGACAAGCAGACCGACAACGCCGCCGGGAGTTCAAGGGATGACGCCATGTCCCGCGCGCTGGCGCTGGCCATTTTTTTGGGTTGTGCCGCATTAGTGGCCGGCATGGTCAAGCTGGCGGGATGAGCGTTCACGTGCGGCCGAGTTGACGGCTGTCAGCGCCAGTCGCATCAGGCCGCTCAGCACCCCGGCCAGCAGCGCCGCTTATTTGAGGATGTCGCCAATGCAGAGGTATTTGATCTCCACATAGTCATCGATGCCCAAATGCGAACCCTCGCGCCCCAGACCGGACTGTTTGACGCCACCAAACGGCACATGTTCGGTGGCCAGAATGCCAACGTTGATGCCCACCATGCCGTACTCCAACGCCTCGCTGACCCGGAAGATGCGGCCCACGTCGCGGCTGTAGAAGTAACTGGCCAGTCCAAATTCGGTGTTGTTGGCAGCAAAAATCGCATCCTGCTCGGTTTTGAACTTGAACACCGGCGCAAACGGGCCAAAGGTTTCCTCGCGCGCGCACAGCATATCGACGCTGGCGTCAGCCATCACCGTGGGCTCGAAAAATTGGCCCGGCAAGCGGTGGCCGCCAGTGAGCAAACGGGCACCTTTGAGCAACGCGTCCTGCACATGGCGCTCGACCTTGAGCAGCGCGGCTTCTTCAATCAGCGGCCCCTGGTTGACACCTTCCTCAAAGCCGTTACCCACCTTGGCGGTCTTGACCTTGGCGGCGAACTTCTGCACAAATTCGTCATACACGCCCTCTTGCACGTAGAAACGATTGGAGCAGACGCAGGTTTGCCCGGCATTGCGGTACTTGCTGGCAAACGCGCCTTCCACCGCACTGTCAATGTCGGCATCGTCAAAGACGATGAAGGGTGCGTTGCCGCCCAACTCCAGGGAGAGTTTTTTGACCGTGGGCGCCGACTGCGCCAGCAGGATGCGACCCACTTCGGTGGAGCCGGTGAAGCTGATGTGGCGCACCACGTCGCTGGCGCAAAAAACCTTGCCCACGGCAATGGAGTTGTCGGCGTCAGCGGTGATGACGTTGAGCACCCCAGCCGGTATACCGGCGCGCAAAGCCAGCTCGGCAACAGCCAGCGCACTCAAGGGCGTCAATTCGGCCGGCTTGATGACCACCGGGCAACCCGCCGCCAGCGCGGGTGAGACCTTGCGGGTGATCATGGCCATCGGAAAGTTCCACGGCGTGATGGCGGCGCAGACGCCAATCGGCTGGCGCAGCAGCAGCAGGCGGCGGTTGTTGTCAAACTGCGGCAAGGTCTCGCCGTTGATGCGTTTGGCTTCCTCGGCGAACCACTCCACAAAGCTGGCGCCATAGGCGATTTCGCCTTTGGCCTCGAGCAGCGGCTTGCCTTCTTCGGCGGTCATGATGCGCCCCAGGTCATCCTGATTCGCCATGATCAGGTCATACCACTTGCGCAAAATGATGCTGCGCTCCTTGGCGGTCTTGTTGCGCCAGGCCGGCCAGGCGGCGTTGGCGGCCGCAATGGCTGCTTCAGCCTCCGCCGGTCCCAGGTTCGCGACGTCGGCGAGGTGCGCGCCCGTGGCCGGGTCAGTGACAGCGAAACGGCTTGCGCCGCTGACCCATTGGCCATTGATCAAGGCATCGGTTTTCAGAAGAGTGGGATCTTTGAGCAGGGAAAGAGGCGAAAGCAAAGCTGACATGAAAACTCCTGTATGTTTATAAGAAATAAGGCTCTAGCCCTTACGGAATAAGCGCCAACAGCTACAAAATAGCTAGCGTCTGAGGACGCCTGGCAGCACGCACAGCATCTCGAACAACAGGTTGGCCCCGAGCAGGGCGGTGTTGCCGCTCACATCATAGGCAGGCGAAACTTCGACCAAGTCGCAGCCGATCAGATTGAGGCCAAAGCAGCCACGAATGATCTCCAGCGCCTGCGGCACAGTCAGACCACCTATTTCTGGCGTGCCCGTGCCGCCTGCATACGCCGGATCGATACCGTCGATGTCAAAGCTCAGGTAGCACGGGGTCTGGCCAATGTGGGCCCGGATATTGGCCATCAGGGGCGCGAGTGACTGGTACCAGACCTCATGTGCCATCACCAGCGTAAAACCCTGCTGCCGGGGCCAGTCAAAGTCGTCGGACGCGTAGCCGCTGCCGCGCAGGCCAATCTGAAACACCTTGTGGCAGTCCAGCAGACCTTCTTCAACCGCCCGGCGAAACGGTGTGCCGTGTGCCACCGGCTCGCCAAACATCTCTTCGTTGACATCGGCATGGGCATCCACATGGATAAGCCCAACCGGGCCATGTTTGGCCGCCAGGGCGCGCAGGATGGGCAGGGCGATGGTGTGGTCACCACCAAGCGTCAGGGGGATGCAGTTGGCGCGCAACACCTGGTCATAAAACCCGGCGATGATCGGCAGCGATTTCGTCAGCGAATAGGTGTTGATCGGCACGTCGCCCAGATCCGCCACTTGCAGCGTGTCAAACGGCGCGGCGCCGGTCGCCATGTTGTAGGGCCGAATCAGCGCTGACTCGGCGCGAATCTGGCGCGGGCCAAAGCGCGCACCGGGCCGGTGCGACGTGCCGATGTCCAGCGGCACGCCAATAAAGGCTGCATCGAGGCCTGCGGGGGAACTGGCAACAGGCAGGCGCAACATGCTGGCGATGCCGCCGAAACGCGGCATGGCGTTGCCGGACAAGGGCTGATTTTTCGGCGCCATTTTCAACGCCTTCTGCCGCGCAGCCATTCCAGTCCCAACATCAGGGTGGTGGTAAAAATAATCAACAAAGTGGCGACAGCGGCAATGGTGGGCGTGATGTTTTCCCGGATGCCGGTAAACATCTGGCGCGGCAGCGTCACCTGGGTCGGGCCGGCGATAAACAAGGTCACCACCACTTCGTCAAACGACGTGGCAAAGGCAAACAGGGCACCTGAAATGACGCCCGGCGCAATGATCGGCAAGGTGATGCGAAAAAAGGTTTGCGTTTGATTGGCACCCAGGCTCTGGCTGGCCCGCACCAGGTTGTCGTTGAAGTTTTGCAGCGTGGCCAGCACGGTCGTCAGCACAAACGGCGCTCCCAACGCGGCATGCACCAGAATCAGGCCGAGGTAGGTGTCAGCCAGGCCAATCTTGGCGAAAAACAGATAGGTGCTAACGCCCACCACCACAATCGGCACCACCATCGGGGCGATCAGCAGGCTCATCAGCGCACCCTTGCCGAAGAACTGGACGCGCGCCAAGCCGACGGCGGCCAGGGTGCCCAATACCGTGGCCAGCAGGGTGGCCAGCGGCGCGACGATGAAGCTGTTGCGAGTGGCCCGGCCCCATTCGTCGGAGCTGAACAAATTGTCGTACCACTGCATGGACCAGCCCGGCATCGGGTACGACAAAAACGAGCTGGCACTGAACGACAACGGCATGATGACCAGAATCGGCAGCAGCAAAAACAGCAAAACCCCAAGGCACAGCACACGCAGCGCGTACCAGCCCACCTTGTCAGCCAGCGTGGCGTAGGCGGGGAAGGTGGGCAGGCGGGCGAACGCCGCCAGCGTGGCCAGTACCCGCATGATCGGGTGGGCCGAACGCACAGCGCCAGCCGGACGCTCAGAGACAGTAGGCAATGGAAACAATCGCATCAGGCTTACCCCAGACTGAGTTCGGACTTGACGACACGGCGGTACAGGGCATACAGCACCAGCGTGGCCGAGAGCAACACGGCCCCCAGCGCACACGCCATGCCCCAATTGACGTTGACATTGGTGTACTGGGCAATGTAGTAACTCAGCATCTGGTCACCCGCGCCGCCCAGCAGTGCGGGCGTCACGTAATAGCCAATGCTGAGGATGAAAACCAGCAAACCACCGGCCCCCACACCGGGCCAGGTTTGCGGCACATAAACCCGAAAGAACGCCGCCAGCGGATGGCTGCCCAGCGACACCGCCGCCCGCAGGTAAGTCGGCGGCACCGACTTCATCACACTGTAGAGCGGCAAGATCATGAACGGCAGCAGGATATGCACCATGGCAATGATCACGCCCAGGCGATTGAACAGCAGCGGCAAGGGCGCATCGCTCAGCCCCAGGCCCATCAGCGAGCGGTTCACCAGCCCATTGGATTGCAGCAGCACGATCCAGGCGGCCACCCGCACCAGAATCGAGGTCCAGAACGGCACCAGCACCAGAATCATCAGCATATTGGCTTTGCGTGTGGACAGGATCGACAGCCAGTAGGCCAGCGGGTACCCCAGCAGCAGGCAAAACAAGGTGACGATGGCGCTGATCTTGAAGGTGCGCACCAGGATGTTGGCAAACGCAGCGGAGTCGGCATCCACCCGCGTGATGTGGCCCTGCACATCGCGCTTCAGGTCCAGCGAGGTCAACAAATAATCAGGCGTCCAGCGCGACGCATTTTTGGCAATCGCCTGCCAATAACTGAGCTCACCCCAGCGCGCATCCAGCGCCAGCAACTGGGTGCGCACCTGCTCGGGCGTCAGGCCCGGCGCCAGCGGCAGCGCCCGGTAGGTGCTCATGATCAGGGAGCGGGCACCGCTGACTTCGCTGTTGAGCCGGCGCGCCAGCGCACCGGCGTCAGACTGCTCTTTGATGGCCGACAAGTCTTCAATCAAGGCCGCGTAGGCAACGGCGGGCGGGGCTGCGGTGCGGTTCCAGCTTGACAAGGCCTTGGCCGTGCGGCCCAAGGTATTGGCGACTTCGGGGTTTTCCACCGCGCGCACCAACAAGGCGCCGATCGGCACCAGAAAGGTGAACAGCAGAAATAGCAACAGCGGCAGCGTCAGCGAGATCGCAAAAGCGCGCTTGCGGCGCTCGGCCCGGCGCAACTGGCCTACCAGCTTGCCGGGTTCCAGGGTCATCGATTGGGCCATGGCGATCTCGCTGTCAGTGGCTTACTGCGCGGCCCAGGCGGCAAAGCGCTTCTCAAGCGCCTCACCCTGGTCAGCCCAGAAACCGACGTTGAATTGCAACGCCATCTTGGCATTGGCCGGTGCCGTGGGCAACTTGCCCAGTACCTTGGCGTCGAGCATGGTCAGTGCCTTGATGTTGGTCGGCCCGTAGGAGATCAGCTTGGCATATTCCGCCTGCTCTTTGGCACTGCTGGCCATGGCAATGAATTTCAGGGTCGCCTCTCTGTTGGGCGCTCCTTTGGGCATCACCCAATAGTCCAGGTCATAGATGCCACCGGTCCAGGTGATCTGCAGGTTCTTGCCTTCGCGCTGGGCGGCGTCAATGCGGCCGTTGTAAGCGGTGGTCATGACGACATCACCCGCCACCAGAAATTGCGGCGGTTGGGCACCGGCTTCCCACCATTGAATGTTGGGCTTGAGTTCGGTCAGTTTCTTGAAGGCGCGCTCGGCGCCGTCCTTGGTCGCCAGCACCTTGTACACGTCTGGCACCGCCACACCGTCAGCCATCAGGGCAAATTCAAGGTTGTAGCGGGCGCCCTTGCGCATGGCGCGCTTGCCCGGGAATTTCTTCACGTCCCAGAAGTCAGCCCAGGTGGTGGGCGCGGTTTTGAGCTTGTCGGCGTTATAGGCCATGACGGTGGACCAGACAAAAGTGCCAATGCCACACTCGTGAATCGCGGCCGGGGTGAAGTCAGCCTTGTTGCCAATCTTGCTGTAGTCGAGCTTTTCAAACAGACCTTCGTCGCAACCACGGGTCACGTCGGGCGACTCGACCTCCACCACATCCCAGTTCACTTGCTTGGCCTCGACCATGGCCTTGATCTTGGCCTGCTCACCGTTGTACTCCACACCAATAATCTTGTTGCCGGTGGCTTTCTCATAAGGCTCAAAGTAAGCCTTCTTCTGGGCATTGCCATTGGCGCCGCCGAAATTGACGACGGTAATCTGGGTCTGCGCGAAGCTGGCCGTACAGGCCAGCAGTGCAACAGCGGCCACGATGGGTTTGAGTTTCATGGTTGGGTCTCCTTTTGGGGTTGGGTAATGGGCAAGAGGTCAGGGTTTGCACACGGATCAAAGATAGATCCGCAAATGCTCGGGTGGCAAACGCAGCCAAACGGTTTGCCCGGATTGCGGGACGGTCGGGCTGGAAAGCGCAATCTTGACGGTGGCATCGACTTGGCCAGGGAGCGCGCAGCGCAGCCGCAGGTGATCGCCAAAATAAATGACGTCGCCCACTTTCGCCTCCAGGCTGTTGGCGCCCGGTGAGGCGCCAGCCGGATGTACCTCGATACGTTCCGGCCGGATGCAGGCATGCACCCGGCTGCTGGTAGCGGCGGCGTTGACATTGAGGCCGCTCAGCACCGTGCCGCTGGCCAGCCGCAGGTCGCACTGACCATCCCGTGTCGCCGCAACGGTGCCATCAAAAACCGTGTTGTCCCCGACAAAGCCAGCCACAAAATGATTGGCCGGGGTTTCGTACAGGCCGGTCACGATGTCGATTTGCTGAATGATGCCATCGCTGAAAACAGCCACCCGGTCCGACATGGTCAGTGCTTCGGACTGGTCATGCGTGACATAGACAAAGGTCAGGCCGAGCTGACGGTGCAGCGCCTTGAGTTCGAGCTGCATGTGCTCGCGCAACTGCTTGTCCAGCGCACCCAGCGGCTCATCCATCAGCACCAGTTGGGGGTCAAACACCAGCGCACGCGCCAGCGCCACGCGCTGCTGCTGACCGCCCGAGAGTTGCCCCGGATAGCGGGCGCTCAAGTTGTCCATTTGCACCATGCCCAAGGCACGCAGCACTTTGGCTTCGCGCTCGGCCTTGCTAAAGTTTCGCACCGTCAAGGGGTAGGCCACGTTGTCGGCAATGGTCATGTGCGGAAACAGTGCGTAGTTCTGAAACACCATGCCAAAGTTGCGCTTGTGCGGCGGCGTGCGGGTGATGGGTGTGCCGTTCAAAAAAATCTCGCCCGCTGTTGGCGACTCAAAGCCGGCCAGCATCATCAAGGTGGTGGTTTTGCCCGATCCCGAGGGACCCAACAGTGAGAGAAACTCGCCAGCCCGGATGTCAAGGTTGAGATCGCGCACCACCAGGGTCTTGCCGTCATACGTTTTTTCAACGCCGGCAAATTTCACGAGTTCTTGGGACGACATGTTATGTAGCGGCCTTTCAGCGTTTCAAGGGGCGAACAAAATAAAGGGGATGCGGCTTTAGTCAGTTAAGCAACATGCATGCCCGATGTACGACTTGGATGTTGATTAGACTGCTTGAATGGCGGTCAGGCAAGCGTCCATGATGCCCAGGCCTTCATCGACGATGGCATCACTGGCCGTCAGCGGCACCAGAATACGAACGACATTGCCATACGTGCCGCAGGTCAACAGGATCAGCCCGCGCTGGGTCGCCTCGGCTGCCAGCCGTTTGGCCATGTCGGCATCGGGCTGATGGATGTCACCCCCCTTGCACAACTCAATCGCCACCATGGCCCCCAAGCCCCGCACATCGGCGATGCAGCGGTGGCTGGCGGCCATTTTTTTCAGGCTGGTGGTCAAGCGAAGGCCCAGTTGGCGGCTGCGGTCCAGCAGGTTTTCCTGCTTGAACACCTCCAATACCGCCAGCGCGGCTGCGCACGACAAGGGACTTCCCGCATACGTGCCACCCAGCCCGCCGGGCGCGGGCGCGTCCATCACGTCAGCGCGGCCCACGACGGCCGAGATCGGGAAACCACCGGCCATTGACTTGGCCAAAGTGATCAAGTCAGGCGCAACGTCGCTTTGCTCGACGGCAAACCAGGTGCCGGTGCGGCCAGCGCCGGTTTGAATCTCGTCGGCAATCAACAAAATGCCATGTTGATCGCACAGCGTGCGCAGGCGCTGCAGGAACTCTGGCGGCGCCACATTGAAGCCGCCTTCACCCTGCACCGGCTCCACAATGATGGCCGCGACACGGCTGGCTTCGACATCGTTCTTGAAGATCGATTCAATCGACGCGATCGATTCATCGACGCTCACGCCGTGCAGCGCGTTGGGAAACTGGGCATGAAAAATTTCTGCCGGAAACGGGCCAAAGCCAGTCTTATACGGAGCCACCTTGCCGGTCAAACCCAGCGTCAGCAGCGTGCGGCCGTGGTAGCCACTGGTAAACGCGATGATGGCCGTGCGCTTGGTATAGGCGCGGGCAATCTTGATGGCGTTTTCAACCGCTTCCGCGCCGGTACTCAAGAACATCGTTTTCTTGGCGAAATCACCGGGGGCCAGGGCGTTGATGCGCTCAGCCAGCTCGACATAGGGCTCATAGGCCAGAACCTGGAAGCAGGTGTGGGTGTAGAGGTCCAGCTGGGCCTTGACGGCGGCGATCACCGTGGGATTGCAGTGCCCGGTATTGAGAACGGCAATGCCGCCGGCAAAGTCAATATAGCGTTTGCCTTCCACATCCCAGATTTCGGCGTTTTCACCGCGGGCGATAAACACCTCGTGGCTTTGGCCAACACCGCGTGGAATGGCAGCCCGACGACGGGCCATCAAGCTTGCATTTTTCAGGTTTGATTCGCGTTGCATATCAGTCCAAATAAGGTTGGGGTGGTTGGTGAAGTGAGGCGAATATAGAGCCAGCCCTTCACGACTACCATATACAGATTGCGCTATTTTTCGATGCACTGTGCAGCCAGCAGCACCGCTACATACAAACCCTAGGTATCACCATGTTTTCCCTTAATCCGCAAAGTGCGACGCCCCTGGTCCTGCAAATCGTGGACGGGTTTCGGCTCGCCATCCAGGACGGCTCGCTGCGCCCAGGCTCCAAGGCGCCGTCGATCAGGCAGTTTGCCCATGCGCACGGGGTCAGCGTGTTTACCGTGGTCGATGCCTACGACCGGCTGGTGGCCCAGGGCTACTTTACGTCACGCCCCCATTCCGGGTTCTTTGTCAGACAGCGCCCGGTGTCGGACCTTGAGGTGCCCGGACACGGTCCGAATTTCAACTTCGACTCCATGTGGTACCTGCGCCGCATTTTTGAAAACCGGGCACTGCGCATCAAGCCGGGCTGCGGCTGGTTGCCCGGTGACTGGCTGTTTCAGGACGGTGTGCGCCGCAGCCTGCGCAGTTTGGCCACCGACGACGTGGACTTGGGCGGCTATGGTGAGCCCAAAGGCTACCCACCGCTGCGCCAACTGGTGCGCGACCTGCTGGCCGAGCAGGAAATTGCGGTGAGTTCGGAGCAGGTGCTGCTCACGCAAGGATCGAGTCAGGCCATGGACCTGGTGGCCCGGCGCCTGGTACGCCCAGGAGACGCGGTGCTGGTGGACGAGCCGGGTTACCCCAATCTGCTGTTTTCCTTGCGCTTTTTGGGCGCGCGCCTGATCGGCGTGCCGCGCACCCCGACCGGCTACGACCTGGTGACGCTGGAACGCCTGGTCATCGAACACCAGCCCAAGCTGTTTTTTACCCAGCCCCGGCTGCAGAGCCCAACCGGATCGGTCGCCCAGCTGGCGCATCTGCACCGCGTCATGCAACTGGCCGACAAACATGATTTTCTGGTGGTGGAGAACGACATTTACGCCGACCTCGACCCGGAGCCCCGGCCCTCGCTGGCCAGCCTGGATCAGCTCAATCGGGTGATTTACATCAGCAGTTTTTCCAAAACGATCTCGCCCAATATCCGGGTCGGCTACCTGGCGACCAATCCGGATCTGCTGGAAGACCTGGCCCAACTCAAGATGATCTCAGGCTTGACGTCTTCAGAGTTCAGTGAACGCCTGGCGTATGGCGCCTTGATGGATGGGCGCTGGCGCAAGCATGTCAAGAACCTGCGCGAGCGCCTGGCAAAGGCGCACGAGGGCGCGGCATCGCGTTTGCTGAAAATCGGCTTTGAAATATTTTGCGAACCCAAGGCCGGCATTTTTCTGTGGGCCAAACACCCGGCCATCGCGGATTCGGCCGAGCTGGCCTACAAGGCCACCGAGCAGGATATTTTGCTCGGGCCGGGGCACTTGTTCAGTCCTGATTTACAACCCAGCCCGTGGCTGCGCTTCAATGTCATTTTTTGCGATGAACCGGCTCTGTTCACCTTCCTGGAACAGCAGTGCCGGGCGCCCTGATGCCTTAAAATTGACCGTTTTGGTGGGCGTCGCGCCACCGCCCTGCGTTAGGGAACCTTAGCGCTTCACCCCAAAAACCCGTCAACCATTGCCCAAACGCCATGAACTCAACCGTCGCCCCCGCCTCCGTCGCCGACATCCGCAAGATCTTCCTCGACTTCTTTGCCTCCAAAGGCCATACCGTGGTGCCGTCGAGCCCGCTGGTGCCCGGCAATGACCCGACGCTGATGTTCACCAACTCGGGCATGGTGCAGTTCAAGGATGTGTTCCTGGGCACCGACAAGCGTTCTTATGTGCGTGCCGCCTCGGTGCAAGCCTGCCTGCGCGCCGGGGGCAAACACAACGACCTGGAAAACGTCGGTTACACCGCACGTCACCACACGTTTTTCGAGATGCTGGGCAACTGGAGCTTTGGCGACTACTTCAAGCGCGACTCGCTCAAGTGGGGCTGGGAACTGCTGACGCAAGTCTATAAATTGCCCGCTGACAAGCTCTGGGCCACGGTTTATATCGACGACGACGAGGCTTACAACATCTGGACGCAAGAAATTGGCCTGCCGCCCGAGCGCGTGGTGCGCATTGGCGACAACAAGGGCGCCAAATACGCCTCCGACAACTTCTGGATGATGGCCGACACCGGCCCGTGCGGCCCCTGCAGCGAGATTTTTTATGACCACGGCCCCGCCATTGCCGGCGGCCCCCCGGGCAGCCCGGAGCAGGACGGTGACCGCTACATCGAAATCTGGAACCACGTGTTCATGCAGTACGACATGCAGCCGGACGGCTCGGTCAAGCCGCTGCCGGCACCGTGTGTTGATACCGGCATGGGGCTGGAGCGCCTGGCTGCCATCCTGCAGCACGTGCACAGCAATTACGAGATCGATATTTTCGATGCGCTGATCAAGGCCGCGGCCCGCGAGACCGGTTGCACCGACCTGGGCAACAAGAGCCTGCGCGTGATCGCCGATCACATCCGCGCCACCGCCTTTCTGGTCAGCGACGGCGTCCTGCCCAGCAACGAAGGGCGGGGCTACGTGCAGCGCCGCATCATCCGCCGCGCCATTCGCCACGGCTACAAGCTGGGCCGCAAGACGCCGTTTTTCTACAAACTGGTGCCCGACCTGGTGGCCCTGATGGGCGAGGCCTATCCGAGTCTGGCGGCGCAAGCCGAACGTATTGCGCAGGTGTTGCAGGCCGAGGAGGAGCGCTTTTATGAAACGCTGGCCAACGGCATGCAAATCCTCGATGTAGAACTTTTCGGAATCAATTTTGACCGGGCGGCGGGCGTTAAGAAGGCGCTCATCAAGAAGTTGCCCGGTGCTGTGGCTTTTCGGTTGCATGACACCTTTGGCTTTCCGCTTGATCTAACTGCCGATGTATGCCGCGAGAATGGTGTCGAGGTGGATGAGATCGGCTTTCATGCCGCGATGGAAAAACAAAAAGCCCAAGGCCGCGCTGCGGGCAAGTTCCGCATGGACCGCGCACTGGAGTACAGCGGCGACGGCAATGACTTTGTCGGCTATGAGCGCCTCACGGAAGTTACAAAAATAGTAGCGCTCTATGCAGACAGCACGCCGGTTAGCGAGCTGAAAGCAGGTCAAACCGGGGTCGTGGTGCTGGCCGCCACGCCGTTTTATGGCGAGAGCGGTGGCCAGGTCGGCGACCAGGGCGCGATCTTTTCTGACGGCGCGATGTTTGACGTGGCCGACACGCAAAAAATCAAGGCCGATGTATTTGGCCACCATGGTGTGCTGAAATCCGGCGCACTCAAGCTCGGCGACGAAGTCACGGCCCATGTCAACGCCAGCCTGCGCGCCGCCACCCAGCGCAACCACAGCGCCACCCACCTGATGCACAAGGCGCTGCGCGAAGTGCTGGGCGCGCATGTGCAGCAAAAAGGCTCCCTCGTTAACGCAGAGCGCACCCGCTTTGATTTTGCCCACAACGCGCCGGTCACGGACGAGCAGATTCGCGAGGTGGAGGCGCGCGTCAACTTTGAGATCCTGTCCAACGCGGCGACCCAGGCGCGTGTGATGGACATTGATGCGGCCCAGGAAACCGGCGCCATGATGCTGTTTGGCGAGAAATACGGCGAGTCGGTACGTGTGCTCGACATCGGTGCCAGCCGCGAACTGTGCGGCGGCACCCATGTTGCCCGCACCGGCGACATTGGCCTGTTCAAAATCGTGGCGGAAAGCGGCGTCGCCTCCGGCGTGCGGCGTATCGAGGCCGTCACCGGTCAGAATGCGCTGAGCTATCTGCAGGATCTGGAAGACACGGTGACCCAGGTGGCGGGCACCCTCAAAGCGCCCGTGGTGGAGATCAACGAGCGTGTTGCCGGCGTGCTCGATCACCTCAAGTCGCTGGAAAAAGAGATCGCCGCTCTCAAGGGCAAACTGGCCTCCGCCCAGGGTGATGAGTTGCTGACTCAGGCGGTGGATGTGAAGGGTATCAAGGTGCTGGTCGCCATGCTTGAAGGCGCCGACACCAAGACCCTGCGCGAGACCATGGACAAGCTCAAAGACAAACTCAAAAGCGCCGTGATCGTGCTGGCGGCGGTTGAGGGCGACAAGGTGCAAATCGCCGCTGGCGTCACGTCGAACAGCGTAGGCAAAGTCAAGGCCGGTGAACTGGTCAACTTTGTGGCGAGCCAGGTGGGCGGTAAAGGTGGTGGCAAGCCCGACATGGCCATGGCCGGCGGCACCGAACCAGCCAAACTGCCAGCCGCCTTGGCCAGCGTGATGGCCTGGGTTTCGGTCAAGCTTTGATTTACTATTAATTTAGTAGCTGTATCCCCATGTTCTACGGGGGCTGGGGCTCGATTTGGCTTATAAAATGGCGCGATGGGGCACGGGCTTGCTCAAGCCCCTGTTCCAGCGATAACCCAGACGCGACAGCGGCGCCTCGACCCAGCGTTCAAACAACACGGCCAGCCCCATACAGGTGGCCCAGCAGCCCAGCAAAAACAGCCAGGTGAGCCAGCTGGCGCCCAGCCCCAGTTGCGCAAACAGCGCATTGCCGATCATCAGGACCGAAAAATGCACCAGAAAAAGGGCATAAGAAGTCTTTCCCAACAGAGCGAGCGCATGTGACAGCGTTGCGGGCAGGCGCAGTGGGGATGCGGCCGTGTGATGGCGCCACTGAAGCAGCCCCAACAACAAGGCGACGGCCAGGGCCAGCGTGATGCGTTCGCGAAAATCAAACACCAGCGCAAGCAGCCCGACGCCGGCCAGCAGGCCGAGCAGCCAGCCGGGGCGGCGAGCGTTGCCGGCCCAGAAGGCGGCCGCCCCCATGCCGTAAGCGCCGAAAAAATACAGTGCCCAGTTGTCCCAGTCCTCATCCCGATTGAAAAAGAACAGCGACGCCAGCATCAGGCCCAGCAGCAGGGCCTGAGGCCAACGCGGGCGGCGGCCTAGCCACAGCAGCACGGTCATGAGGGCGAAAAGCTGAAAGTCGATCGCCACATACCAGACGCCGGCGGACAGCGAGTCGTGGCCGAGCACGCCATGTAATAGCGCAGCGTGCGCCAGCGCCTGACCCCAGGTGGGGGCGCCCGGGATGAAGTCGTCGCTGAGCCATTGACGGGCCAGCGCCGCACTGGCGACGGCGAGGACCAGGGCGGCCAGAAAAGGCAGGATCAGGCGCTGGTAGCGCTGGAGGATGGCGCGCCAGGGCGTGCCAGCGCGCAATTGCCCTGCAGGCGCCAGGCTGCGTACGGCCAGGTAGCCGCCGAGCACCAGAAACACCTGCACCGCCATGCGTGCGTAGTCGTAAAACCAGCTGGTCAGTGCGGGCGCAACTTCGCTCAAGGCGTCGGCCAGCGGACCATAAGTCGCAAAGTGGTGCAACACAATCAACTGCGAGGCGAGCAGCTTGAGGGCATCAACGTGCGTTTGCCGCCCCGGTCTGGCTGTATTCATTGCGCTGGCAGCACCAGGTCGGCCGTGCCGGGGCGAACCCAGCGCGCGAATTCACGCGTGGTGTCGATGCAGCCGCCGGCTTCGGTGTAGACGCCGCGCGGCTCCCGGTAGCGCTCCATCACGGCCAGGATGCGCTGGCGCTCGGCGGCGTTGTTCAATGAGGCTTCGATCAAAGGCTCGATCCGGGCTTCGTCAATGCGCTCGTCGCCGTTTTCGTCCCGATAGAGTCCGTGTCGCCAGTGGTAGATCTCCACGCATTTGCGGGTCAGGGTGTAGGGCTGGTCGTGCTTCCAGAAATTGCAGAACAGGCCGCCGCCCAGGTACATGACCCACGAACCTTCAAAACCCGAGGCATCGGCGGAGGCTTCATCGGGATTGCGAAACCAGGTGCGGTCACCCGGTACAAAATAACGCGGCGGCAAGGGTTCATCCATAGAGCCCTGTTCGCGCAGAAAGACCTCATGAAACTCGCCGGATGCGATCGGCCGGGCCGTCCACATCGTCTGCAACTGCTGCAGCAGGGCCGGGTGGCTCTGCTGCAGCTCCTGCGCGATGCCCAACAAGATCACGTACTCGGTGGCGCGATAGCAGGAGAACGAATACAGGCTGCCCGAGACTTCCGGCTGGGTGGCTTTGGTCAGGGCCGCGATCAGTGACACCCCGGGCCGGATGGTGAAGCCGCGATCTTCGTCATAGGTCCAGCAGTCCAGCGGGCGATCAAGCGCGCTGGTGTGAAAGGCCAGCGTCGTTTTGCGTGCGGCCTGCACGATGTTGCGCCGGATGCGAACCGCCGACACCAACTCATCGAGGCTGGGGAACTCGAAGGCCACCGGCCCCATGAGCAGGGTCAGCACGATCTCGCGCATCAGGTCGCCGGGCTGGTTCAAGGTATCGAGTCCCAGCGTCTGGCAGAGCTGCAAGGTGTCGTGAGCGGGAGCCCAGGCCTGCACCCGGTCGTCGCTGAGCCACAGCCGCACAAAGGGTCCCAGGGCATCGGCCCCGGCTTCAAGCATCACATGGGGCGCCAGATCCAGCGCGTCAAGCAGCGTCAGCACAGCATGACGTGCCCCGTTCGCGTCGCCTGTTTCACGGCCCCGAACCAGAATGCCGCGAGTTGCGGGACCACCTTGATTGTGCGTAACGTTCATCGTGCTGTTTGTCTCGTGCCGTTGCTGTTGGATGCTGCGGGGCAATATACCGCAAGCCATCGGTGGTTTTCTGCGCCTGCTGTGCTGCGCGCCAGTGCATGCCCTCTTGGCGCTGAGCAGCGGCCGCCTCAAGACAATGGGGCCGCCTCGTTTGGCGTGTGTGCGTGTTCCAGCAGGAAGTTTGTCTGATTCGCAGTCACCCGGTCGGGGTCGCCACCCGTTTCGTCCTTGAGTTCGACACCGGACAATTGTCGCTGGCGCGCTTGCGACAACAGATAGTGCAGCTTGTAAGCGGCTTCATCAAAGCCCAGACCAGCCGGGCGCACGTTGGAGATGCAATTGCGGCTGGCGTCAAGCAGCCCGACGCGCGGCATCCAGGTCAGGTACAGGCCCATGCTGTCGGGTGCGCTTAAGCCGGGGCGTTCGCCGATCAACACCACCACCGCCTTCGCGCCCAGCCGCTCGGCCACCTCGTCGCCAATCGCCACCCTGCCCTGCTCGACGATGCAGACCGGCGCAACGGACCAGTTCTCCGCCGCGATGCGGGCCAGCAGGGTGCACAGAAAAGGCACGGCGTTCTGCTCGATGGCCAAGGCGGACAGGCCGTCCACCACCACGAATGCGAGGTCGTACGGTCGTGGCGATGGCGCTTGTGCCGGGGGTTCCAGGGCATCCAATGCAGCCCTCGATGCGGCGTCGAGCCGACGCCCCAGGTCAGGGCGCTGCAGGTAGGTCGGGCGGTCGGCCGCCGCGCTATGCAGCGTGAGGCAGGGGGCCTGCTGATCGCCGCGCGCGGCATCGAGTGACTGCGCCAATTGCGGCGCATCCAGCGCCAGATGGACGGCATCACGCGCCTTCGCATGCGCCAGCTGGAAGTCCAGATGCGCGTCCGTTGGCAAGCTCACGCCGGCGCGCCCCAGCGCAATGCGGGCATCGGTAAATTGGCGCAGGGCGGCCCACGGGTTGGTGATGACGGGAGAGGTCTGATCGTCCATGGCAGGCTAAGCCAGGCGCAACAGCGCCCTCTGGAAGGCGGGCGGCAAGGCGGGGTTCAAGCGGAACTGCGCGTCGCGGCTGAAGATCTGCATCTTCTGCAGCCAGGCCTCGAACTCGGGTGCGGGCTTTAGTCCCAGCACGCGGCGCACATACAGCGCGTCGTGGAACGACGTGGTCTGGTAGTTGAGCATGATGTCGTCCGAGCCGGGAATGCCCATGACGAAGCTGCAACCGGCCACACCGAGCAGGGTCAGCAGCACGTCCATGTCGTTCTGGTCAGCCTCGGCATGGTTGGTGTAACAGACGTCGCAGCCCATCGGCAGCCCGAGCAGCTTGGCGCAGAAATGGTCTTCCAGTCCGGCACGAATGATCTGCTTGCCGTCGAACAGGTATTCAGGGCCGATGAAGCCGACCACGGTGTTGACCAGCAGCGGCTTGAAGTGGCGCGCCACCGCATAGGCCCGCGCCTCGCAGGTTTGCTGGTCCAGCCCGTGATGCGCGTTGGCCGACAGGGCGCTGCCCTGGCCGGTCTCGAAATACATCACGTTGTCGCCCACCGTGCCGCGCTTTAAAGACAGTGCTGCGCTGCGCGCCTCGCCCAACAAATCGAGGCTGACACCGAAGCTGCGGTTGGTGGCCTCGGTGCCGCCGATCGACTGGAACACCAGGTCCACCGGCGCACCGCGTTCTATGGCCTGGATGGTGTTGGTCACATGCGTGAGCACGCAGGACTGGGTCGGGATGTCGTACTGTTGGATGATGTCGTTCATCATCGTCACCAACTTGATCACTTGCGGCACGTTGTCGGTGGCCGGGTTGATGCCAATCACCGCGTCGCCGCTGCCGTACAGCAGGCCGTCGAGCAGGCTGGCGGCAATGCCGGTGGCATCGTCGGTGGGGTGGTTGGGCTGCAGGCGCGTGGCCATGCGGCCCGGCAGACCGATGGTGTTGCGAAATTTCGTGACCACGCGGCACTTCTTGGCCACCAGAATCAGGTCCTGGTTGCGCATGATCTTGCACACGGCGGCCGCCATTTCCGGCGTGATGCCGGGCGCCAAAGCGGCCAGCACGGCACTGTCCACCTCGTCACCGAGCAGCCAGTTGCGAAAGTCGCCGACCGTCAGGTGGCTGACGGGGGCAAAGGCTGTGGCGTCGTGGCTGTCGATGATCAGGCGCGTGATCTCGTCGTCTTCATACGGCACCAGCGCTTCACTCAGGAAGGTGGCGAGTGGCACCTCGGCCAGCGCCATTTGCGCCACGGCACGCTCCTGCGCACTGTGGGCGGCCACACCCGCCAGCAGGTCGCCGGAGCGTTCCGGCGTGGCCTTGGCCATCAGGTCCTTCAAATCGCGAAAGCTGTAGGTTTTGGCTCCGACGCTATGGGTGTACTGATGGGTCTGCACGGTGCTTCTATCAGGTCAAATCGGCCGCCATGTTGTTCATGGCAATGGCCCGGGTTCGGTGGTGGCTGGTCATCAGGAAGTAGCCATAACCAATGGCCAGAAAGCCCAGGAAAATGCCGAAGATCAGGGCGTTGTAATAAATCATTGTAGCCATGCAGACCCCTGCCCCCAGCAGTGCAAAGGCCGGGAACAGCGGGTAAAACGGCGCGCGGAACGGGCGCACCATGAGGGGCTCGGCACGACGCAACTGGAACAGGCTGAGCATGCTGATGATGTACATCAGGATGGCACCAAACACCGACATGGTGACGATGTTGGCGGTCAGGGTATTGCCGCCGATCTTGATCAACTCGTCGCTGTAGATAGCCGCAATACCGATGGCACCCCCGGCCAGAATGGCGCGGTGCGGGGTCTTGAAGCGCGGGTGTAATTTGGCGAAAAAGGGTGGCAGATAGCCTTCACGTGACAGCGCATAAATCTGGCGTGAGTAGCCCAGGATGATGCCGTGAAACGATGCCACCAGACCAAACAGGCCCAGCCAGACCAACATGTGCAACCAGCCGCTGTTTTCGCCGACGATCATCTTCATGGCTTGTGGCAGCGGGTCGTTGATGTTGGACAGCTTGGTCCAGTCACCCGCACCACCGGCAAACACCATCACACCAATGGCCAGCACCACCAGCGTCAGGATGCCAGTGATGTAGGCCACGGGAATCGAGCGCTTGGGGTCTTTGGCTTCTTCGGCGGCCATGGCCACACCTTCGATCGCCAGGAAGAACCAGATGGCAAACGGAATCGCAGCGAACATGCCGGGAATCGCTGCCAGGCTGAAGCTGTCCTGACCGGACCAGCCGCCTTTGGTGAAGTTGGCCAGCGAGAAGCCGGGCGACACCACGCCCATGAAGACCAGCAGTTCAAAAATGGCCAGCAGCGTCACCGCCAGCTCGAAGGTGGCGGCAATCTGCACCCCCACGATGTTGAGCGTCATGAAAACCAGGTAGGCCCCGAGCGCGGCCAGCTTGGGGTCCAGCGCCGGGAATTGCACGTTCAGGTAGGCACCAATGGCCAGAGAGATGGCGGGTGGCGCAAACACAAATTCAATCAGCGTGGCAGCACCGGCCAGATAACCCCCCACCGGGCCGAAGGCGCGTTTGCTGTAGGCAAACGGACCACCGGCGTGGGGAATGGAGGTGGTCAGCTCGGTGAAGCTGAAGATGAAAGTGGCATACATCGCGGCAATAAAAATCGAGGTGATGGTGAAGCCCAGCGTGCCGGCCGAGGCCCAGCCGAAGCTCCAGCCAAAGTACTCGCCGGAAATCACCAGGCCGACGGCGATGCCCCAAAGTTGCAGGGTGCTGAGCACCGGTTTGAGCACGTGCGTGCTGTGAAAAGGGTTAGCAGGTTTCATCTGATTTCTCCAATCAAGTGCAAGGTGGTTTGCGGATTCGCCAGAAGCGGTTTGGGCATGGGATTTGCTTGGCTTTTACTGTAGCCAGTCCAGCTTTTTTGCGTTATCGAATTTCGGCAAAGTTTTTTTTGACACGGGTTAACCCCGTTGCCACCTTCGATACGCAAGGGCTCCAATCCACGCAAAACCGACTCACGAGGACGCACGCCATGGCACTCGCATCTTCTTGCCTTACCGATCACATCGTGCGTGATGCGCCATTTGCGTGCAACGCGCACCAGATTCGCACGGTCGAAGCGTTTGATGCCGACGAGCACGCGCACAACCTCACCGATTGGGAACAAAGTTACGACCAGATCACGCCGGGTCATTTCCACGGCACGCTGGCCGAGCTGCAGTTGCCCCAGATGCAGGTGTTTCTGGAATGCACCAGCCAGGCGGTGCGCCAGTCCTGCTGCGTCTGGCCGGATGCCTTCTGGTTTGGCCTGCCCGAACAGTCCGACCAGACCCGCATCAACGGGCGACTGGCGGGTGAGCACGCCGTCATGGTGCGCCCAGGCGACTGCGAGTTTGAGCTGGTCACCCCGTCGGACTACACCATCTACGGCATCGTGATCCGCCGCGAGGCCTTGTTGCAAGCCGCTGAGTTGAGCGGCAGCCGGATCGACTGGGCACAACTGACCAGTGCCGAGGTGATGCATGTGGACAACAGCTCACGCACCGCTTTGCTGCAAACGCTGGCCGGCTTGCTGCAAAGCGACGTTGGCTGCACCGACTCTGATTTGCGCCAGCAAGTCCTGCTCAACGCCCTGCTCGCACTGCTGGACACCAGTGCGGTGGACAGTGCGGTCAGCAGCAGCTTCCAGCGCCGTCAACGCATCGTGGCCAAGGCGCGTGATCTGGTGCTGGCGCAGCACGACCAGGCCATCACCGTGCCGCAGCTGTGTGAACAGCTGTTTGTCAGCCGCCGCACCTTGCAGTATTGTTTTGAAGATGTGCTGGGCATGAGCCCGATGCAGTACCTGCGCCTGATCCGCCTCAACGGCGCACGCCGCCATTTGCGGCAAGCCTCATCCAAATCCCTGACGGTGCAGGACGTAGCCGCCGATTGGGGCTTCTGGCATTTCAGCCAGTTCTCCAGCGATTACCGAAAGTTATTTGGGCGGAGTCCGTCGGAATCGTTGCGCCAGCGTTCGCATTGATGCCTGGTCGGGTATGTTTTCTTGATAAATAGCGGCTGCAGCCCCCGTCGTTAATACGCAGTCTGCTATTAATTTTGCAACAACCCCCCTATGTCACCGCTATTCCCGCCGGGCGCCAGTTCAGGCCCGGCCCGGTACCTGGCGCAGGTTCGAGGTGGGCACGCGGGTTGACATTGTGAAACCGCAGGCGGACTGCTTGGCGCTTTAGAATTGTCACACCACTGTCACACAATCTTCATACAGTCATCGAGTGTCCAGAGATTTTCTTTTACTTCACTCGAAAGGTATCCCGATGAAAACCAGTTTCAAAATTGCTTTGCTTAGTGTGGCCAGCCTAGCCAGCCTGTCGTACGCGACGGTGGCCGGCGCGCAGGAAATCACTGGCGCCGGCGCCTCGTTCCCGGCGCCCTTGTACGCCAAATGGGCGGCCGACTACAACAAGGCCACGGGTGTCAAGATCAATTACCAGTCGGTCGGCTCCGGTGCCGGCATCAAGCAGATCGACGCCAAGACGGTTGATTTTGGTGCGTCTGACATGCCGCTGTCCGATGAGGTACTGGCCCAGAAAGGCCAGATGCAGTTCCCGACCGTGATGGGCGGCGTGGTGCCGGTGATCAACGTCAAGGGCATCAATCCCGGCCAACTCAAACTCAATGGCCAAGTGCTGGGCGACATCTATCTGGGCAAAATCAGCAAATGGAACGACGCCGCAATCAAGGCTCTCAACCCGACGCTGGACTTACCCGATGCAGCCATCGCACAGGTGCGTAGGGCCGATGGTTCTGGCACGACGTTCATCTTCACCAACTACCTGAGCAAGGTGAATGCCGAATGGAAGAGCAAAGTGGGTGAAGGCACGGCAGTGAACTGGCCGGTCGGTGCGGGCGGCAAGGGCAACGAAGGCGTTTCCGCTTTTGTGGGCCGTCTGCCCAATTCGATTGGCTACGTGGAATACTCTTATGCCAAGCAAAACAAGATGACCTACACCCTGATGCAGAACGCCGGCGGTAATTTTGTCGCGCCCGATGATGCCACTTTCAAAGCGGCTGCCGCAGGTGCCGACTGGGCCAAGAGCTTCTATCAAATTCTGACCAATCAGCCCGGTAAAGATGCATGGCCCATCTCGGGCGCGACTTTCATCCTGATGCACAAGTTGCAGGACAAGCCCGCCAATGCGACCGAAACGCTGAAGTTTTTCGCCTGGGCCTACAAAAACGGCGACAAGCAAGCGCTTGATCTGGACTATGTGCCCATGCCCAAGTCGGTTGTAGGCAATATTGAAAAAGCCTGGGGTGAGATCAAGGACGCGTCTGGCAAAGCGGTCGCGTTCAAGTAAAACAGCGCTGACGCGTACCCTGGCACTTTGGGGACTGGAGCATGTCATCTACACTTCCGGCACGTGAAATCTCTCTTCATCAGTTTGAACCAACCGCCGGACGTGTCATGAGCCTTCCTCCTGCGCCAAAAATGGCCCGCTCGGGCCCCATGGCGGACCGCATCTTTGGCTGGCTGGCCAAAGCGGCGGCCTTATTCACTTTGGGCATGCTGATTGCCATTCTGGTGTCGCTGACCATCAGCGCCTGGCCTGCCATCGACCGGTATGGCCTGGGCTTTCTGACCAGCACCACCTGGGACCCGGTCAAAGAGGAGTTCGGCGGCCTGGTGATGATTTACGGCACCTTGATGACCTCGTTCATCGCGCTGCTGATCGCCGTGCCGGTCAGTTTCGGCATCGCCCTGTTCCTGACCGAACTCGCGCCGGCCTGGCTCAAGCGCCCGCTCGGCACCGCCATTGAATTGCTGGCGGCGATTCCGTCCATTGTGTATGGCATGTGGGGCTTGCTGGTGTTCAGCCCGGTGCTGGCGACCTACGTGCAGCAACCCTTGCAAGCCGTGTTTTCCGGCGTACCTTACATGGGCGCCTTTTTTTCCGGACCGCCCGTGGGCATTGGCATTTTGTCGGCCGGCATTATTCTGGCCATCATGATCATTCCCTTCATCGCGGCGGTGATGCGCGACGTATTTGAGATCACGCCGACACTGCTCAAGGAATCAGCCTACGGGCTGGGGGCCACCACCTGGGAAGTGGTCTCCACCGTGGTGCTGCCCTACACCAAGGCTGGCGTCATCGGCGGCATCATGCTGGGCCTGGGACGCGCCATCGGCGAGACCATGGCCGTCACCTTTGTCATCGGCAATTTCAACCAGCTCGATTCACTCAGCCTGTTTCAGGCCGCCAACAGCATCACCTCGGCCCTGGCCAATGAGTTTGCCGAAGCGGGTGAAGGCCTGCACCAGGCATCGCTGATGTACCTGGGTCTGGTGCTGTTCTTCATCACTTTTGTGGTGTTGACCCTGTCCAAAATCCTGCTGGCACAGCTCAAGAAGAATGAAGGGGCCAGGACATGAGCACCAGCGAATTGCTGCTGCAGGCGCAGGCGCTGGAGCAGACACGGCTGGCCCGCTATGCCCAGCGCAAGCTCGTCAATCGGGTGGCGCTCACGCTGTCCTTGCTGGCCATGGCGTTTGGCTTGTTCTGGCTGGCCTGGATTTTGTTTGAGACCGTTCGGCTGGGCGTGAGCGGGCTCAACCTCGCCACCCTGACCCAGATGACGCCGCCGCCCAATGACGTGGGCGGCTTGGCCAATGCCATCTATGGCTCGTTTCTGATGGTCTTGCTCGCCACGTTTGTCGGCACGCCGATCGGCATCATGGCCGGCATCTACCTGGCCGAGTTCGAGCCCAAAGGCTGGCTGGCCAGCACCACGCGCTTTGTCAACGACATCCTGCTGTCGGCGCCGTCGATTGTGATTGGCCTGTTTGTCTATGCCGTGGTGGTGACGCGTTTCAAGTCATTCTCGGGCTACGCCGGCGTCCTGGCGCTGGCGCTGATCGTGATTCCGGTGGTCATTCGCACCACCGAAAACATGCTGCAACTGGTGCCTGCCGGGCTGCGCGAGGCCGCTTATGCGCTCGGAGCGCCCAAATGGAAAGTCATCATCAGCATCACCTTGCGGGCTTCCAGCGCGGGTGTATTGACCGGCATTTTGCTGGCGGTGGCGCGCATCGCCGGTGAAACCGCACCGCTGCTGTTCACGGCCCTGTCCAATCAGTTCTGGACCTCCAGCCTGAGTGGGCCGATGGCGAGTTTGCCGGTCACCATTTTCAAGTTCGCCATGAGTCCGTATGAGAACTGGCAAAAGCTGGCCTGGGCCGGTGTCTTCATCATCACCATGGCGGTGCTCGGGCTCAATATTTTGGCCCGGGTGTTAACCCGCAGCAAGACCTGAGAAAAATTGAACATGAACACTGCCGTCGTCACGAATGCAGCGCCCAAGATTGCCGTCAAGAATTTGAACTTCTTCTATGGCAAGTTCCACGCGCTCCGAGATATCAGCCTGGAGATTCCCGAGCACAAAGTGACCGCCTTCATTGGCCCGTCCGGCTGTGGCAAATCGACACTGCTGCGTGTTTTCAATCGGATGTTCGAGTTGTATCCGGAGCAGCGTGCTGAAGGTGAAATTTTGCTCGATGGCGAAAACCTGCTGACCAGCAAAAAGGATGTGGCGCTGTTGCGGGCCAAAGTCGGCATGGTGTTCCAAAAGCCAACGCCGTTTCCGATGTCGATTTTTGACAATATTGCTTTCGGCGTTAAGCTGTTTGAATCGCTCAACACCACCGACCTGGAGGAACGCGTTGAGTGGGCCTTGCGCAAGGCGGCCTTGTGGGGCGAGGTTAAAGACAAGTTGACCCAGAGCGGCTCCAGTCTCTCGGGCGGGCAGCAGCAGCGGCTGTGCATTGCGCGCGGCATCGCCATCAAGCCCGAGGTCCTGCTGCTCGATGAGCCTTGCTCGGCGCTTGACCCGATCTCGACCGGGAAAATCGAGGAACTGATCACCGAGCTCAAGAGCGACTACACCGTCGTCATCGTGACCCACAACATGCAGCAGGCGGCGCGCTGCAGTGACTACACGGCCTACATGTACCTGGGTGACCTGATGGAGTTTGGTGCCACCGAGCAGATATTTTTCAAGCCCACGCGCAAGGAAACTGAAGATTACATCACCGGAAGGTTTGGGTAGCTTGCGGGAAAGACCGCCGCCACACGAAGTGGGCAAGCTCTGTCCCCAACTGATTAGAAGGAATTACCATGCCAGAAAAACATCTCTCCACCCAATTTGACAGCGAACTCAGCGCGGTCTCGACCCGTGTCATGGAAATGGGTGGTCTGGTGGAGTCCCAGATCCACCAGGCCATCTTTGCCCTGTCCCAGTTCAGCGTCGAAGTGGCCAACCAGGTCTCGGCGACCGAGCCACGCGTGAACACGATGGAAGTGGACATTGACCGCGAGCTCTCCAGCATCATCGCCCGGCGCCAGCCGACCGCGCGGGACCTGCGCTTGCTGATTGCCATCTCCAAAACCACCGCCAACCTGGAGCGCGTCGGCGATGAGGCTGCCAAGATTGCGCGCATGGTGCGCTCCATCATTGAAAGCGGTGGGCCGCGTTCGCTGCCGGCCAATGAACTGCGGGTGGCAGGCGATATGGCCTCGGGTTTGCTGCGCAAGGCGCTGGATGCCTTTGCCCGCCTCGACACCACAGCCGCAGTGGCCATTCTGAAGGAAGACGATCTGATCGACGAGGAGTTCAACGGCTTCGTGCGCAAGCTCATCACCTACATGATGGAAGACCCGCGCATGATTTCACCCAGCCTGGACCTGCTGTTTCTGGCCAAAGCCCTGGAGCGCATTGGCGACCACGCCAAAAATATCGCCGAGTTCATCATCTACGTGGTCAAGGGCGCGGACGTGCGCCACACCTCAATGGAACAGATTGAATCGGTTCTGAAATGAGACAGCAGCCCGGCGTCTTGATTGTGGAAGATGAGCCGGCCATCGCCGAACTGATTGCCGTCAACCTGCGCCACAACGGTTTTCGGCCGACCTGGGCGATGGACAGTGCCAGTGCCCAGCGCGAACTCGATGCGGTATTGCCCGATGTGATTCTGCTGGACTGGATGCTGCCCGGCGAGAGCGGCCTGACGCTGGCCAAACGCTGGCGCGCCCACCCGCGCACCAAGGCGATACCGATCATCATGCTGACGGCCCGTGGCGACGAGACCGATCGGGTCGCGGGCCTTGACGCCGGTGCCGATGACTACATTGCCAAGCCGTTTTCCACCAAGGAGCTGCTGGCGCGCATGCGTGCCGTGCTGCGCCGACGGGCTCCCGAACAAGTCGGTGGCGTGGTCAGCGTTGGCGCCCTGTCGCTTGATACCGCCACCTACCGCGTGACGTTTGCTGGTCAGCCGCTCAAGCTCGGGCCGACTGAATTCAAGTTGCTGCAGTACCTGATGAGCCACGCCGAGCGCGTGCATACCCGCGGGCAATTGCTCGACAAGGTCTGGGGCGACCACGTCTTCATTGAAGAGCGCACGGTCGATGTACACGTCAAGCGTTTGCGCGAGGCCCTGGGTCCCCAGGCCGGCCAGATGATTGAGACCGTGCGCGGCGCGGGCTACCGGCTGACGGCGCAATCAATACGACCCACGCCGGTGCAGGCCAGCGCGTGATCCAACGCAGCTTGCGCGCTGTTTGGCGCTAACAGCAGTCTCATCATGTTCTGGCGCTTTTTTTCCTTCATCGCGTGCCAACTCCTGGGTGGCCTGGTCGGTTGGTACGCGACCTCATCGTCTCATGCGCCGACCAGCGAACTGGTGAGCACCCTGGCCGGTGTGGTGTTGGGCGGCGTGGTCTGGTTTTTGCTGGATACCTCGCGCGGCGCGCGCTTGTTGCGCTGGCTGCGCGTCGGTGATGTCTCCGAGGTGGCCATGCGCTCGGGCTTGTGGGGCGAGGTGTCCGATCGGGCCCGGCGCCTGATTCGCGCCCGCGAGCAAATGACGTTGGAGAGCCAGCACCGACTGCAGGATTTCCTCTCTGCCTTGCAGGCCTCGCCCAATGGCGTGCTGCTGCTGGACGCGCAAGGGCAAATCGAGTGGCTGAACCAGACCGCAGCCTCGCATTTTGGTCTGGATGCGCAGCGTGACCTGTTGCAGCACCTGGGCAATCTGGTGCGCGATCCCGCATTTGCGAGCTACTTTGCCAGTCGGGATTACCGCCATGAGCTCATCATGCCCGGGCGCGAAAGCACACCGGCGCGGCCGGTCAGACTGTCCGTTCACCTGCATCCCTATGGCGAAGGGCGTCTGCTGCTGCTCTCCAGCGACATCACGGCCGTCGAGCAGGCCGAAGCCATGCGGCGTGATTTTGTCGCCAATGTCTCGCACGAAATCCGTACCCCACTGACGGTGCTGGCCGGTTTTGTCGAAACGCTGCAAACCTTGCCCCTCAACGACGAGGAACGTGCCCGCTACCTGGCCTTGATGGCGCAGCAGGCCGGGCGCATGCAGACCCTGGTCAATGATCTGCTGGTCCTCTCGCGGCTGGAGGGCAGCCCGCTGCCGAGTGACAGCGAGGGCATCGCCGTGCCAGCCCTGATGCACCAACTGGAGCAGGACGGTCGCGCCTTGTCGACCGTCATGAACCCGGCCTCCGAGCCCTTGCAGCACCTGACGTTCGACAGTTCGCTCACGGGTGACATCATGGGCGCGCCCAACGAATTGCTCAGTGCGTTGGGCAACCTGGTCAGCAACGCCATTCGCTACACACCCAGCGGCGGGCAGATTCAGGTGCGGGCGCGACTGTTGGCCGACGACCGGGCTGAGTTTTCAGTGTCGGACACCGGCCCCGGCATCGCCCCAGAACACATCCCGCGCCTGACCGAGCGTTTTTACCGGGTCGACCGCAGCCGCTCTCGCGACACCGGCGGCACCGGCCTCGGGCTGGCCATCGTCAAGCATGTGGCGCAGCGCCACGGCGCCGAGTTGAAAATTGACAGCACACCGGGCAAAGGCTCGGTGTTCAAGATCATCTTTCCGGCCAATCGGGTCAGACCATCAGCGGTTCTTCCTGCATCGCTTCCAGCTGCTCCTGCAGCATCTGCACCTGGCCCTGCCAGTAGTCGCTGGAGCCAAACCACGGGAAGTTGATGGGGAAAGTCGGATCGCTCCAGCGCCGCGCCAACCAGGCGCTGTAGTGGATCAGGCGCAAGGTGCGCAGCGGCTCGATCAGGGCCAGTTCGCGCCGGTCAAATTCGCGGAACTGCTCGTAGCCATCCACCAGGCAGCCGAGTTGACGCGTGCGCTGCTGGCGGTCGCCACTGAGCAGCATCCACAGGTCTTGCACGGCCGGTCCGCTGCGGGCGTCATCCAGATCAACAAAATGTGGGCCCGGCCCGGCGCTTGTCGGCAAATCAAGTGGCGTCCAGAGGATGTTGCCGGGGTGGCAGTCGCCGTGCAATCGGAGTTGCCTGATGGGCTCAAAATAGGGATCATTTTGGCCTGTATCCCCCGTCAAACAGGCATGAGTAGCTATAACATCGATAGCATCCTGCGACGCCTTGGCCCACGCCGATTGCACATCAAGCGGCACCTGGTCATGGCCCAGCAGCCACTCGCGCGAGTCGATGCCAAAGCTTTGCAGGTCCAAGGCGGGGCGGCTGGCAAAGGGCTTGGCGGCGCCCACTGTATGAATGCGCGCCAGAAAGCGGCCAATCCACTCCAGGACCTCCGGGTCGTCAAGTTCGGGTGGTCGCCCGCCCCGGCTCGGACTGACGCTGAAGGCAAAACCGCCAAAATGATGGAGCGTGCTACCGTTCAGCAGCAGCGGCCCGACCACCGGAATTTCCGCCTCCATCAATTCGGCGGAAAACGCGTGTTCCTCCAGAATTTGCGCCTCGCTCCAACGCTTTGGCCGGTAAAACTTGGCAACGACCACCGACCCGTCCTCCAGGTGCAACTGATAAACCCGGTTTTCGTAAGAACTCAATGCCAGCAGACGACCGTCGCCATACAGGCCGACGCTCGCCAGCGCGTCCATCACCACGTCGGGCGTGAGCGTTTGATAAGCATGCGGGACAACAGAAGACGGCGAGGGTGCAAACATGGTGCCATTGTCGCGTCTGGCGCGGCACGTCGCAATGCTGGGTTTTCGGCCATGACGGCGTGTGATGGCGGCCCCGGCTTACGCCAGGTCAGCGACTTTGGCGACAAAAGCCTGTCACGCCAGCGTCAGGGTCACTTCAATGTTGCCGCGTGTGGCGTTGGAGTAGGGGCACACTTGATGCGCCTTGTCAATCAGGGCCTGCGCCACCGCGCGGTCCATGCCCGGCAGATGCACCACCATTTGCACCTCAATGCCGAATCCCGCTGGAATCTGGCCAATGCCCACGGTGGCGTCGATCGAAGCGTTGGCTGGCATGGCCAGTTTTTGAGTACCGGCCACAAACTTCATGGCACCAATGAAGCAGGCGCTGTAGCCCGCTGCAAACAACTGCTCGGGGTTGACGCCACCGCCGGCGCCACCCATTTCTTTCGGTACTGCAAGCTTGATGTCAAGCAGACCGTCGGATGTTCTGGTGCTGCCGTCGCGCCCGCCCGTGGATGTCGCGTGGGCTTGGTAGACAACTTTTTCGACTTTGGTGATCATGGTATTTCCTGAAAAAATAGCTTCTTGCATCGAAGCGGGTTGAAAAAACGGAGGTGTTTGGAAGCCAGTGCACGATCAGGCCGTCAGCTGGCGTCGCAGGGCCTGTACCTTTTTTGTC
This sequence comes from Rhodoferax ferrireducens, assembly GCF_049302455.1. Lineage (GTDB taxonomy): Bacteria > Pseudomonadota > Gammaproteobacteria > Burkholderiales > Burkholderiaceae_C > Rhodoferax > Rhodoferax ferrireducens_B. The sequence continues at coordinate 60,496 of NZ_JBAQMD010000073.1, forward strand.
AATGCCATCAGCTCAGCCACTGGACAATGCGCGGCGCTGACCACACAAGCGGGCACCTTGATGGCCTGCGCCTTGAGCTCGCGCCCGCTATCGGTAAGGGCGATCTGCACCCGCCGCTCGTCCAGGCTGGAGCGGGTTCGCCGCAGCAGACCCGCCGCTTCCATGCGTTTGAGCAGCGGCGTGAGCGTGCCAGAGTCCAGAAACAGTCGCTCTCCCAAAGCCGACACACTCACATCATCCTGCTCCCACAGCACCAGCATCACCAGGTACTGGGGATAGGTCAGCCCCAGCGCCGCCAGCAAGGGCTGGTAAATCTTGGTCATCGTCAGCGAAGTGGAATACAGCGCAAAGCACAGCTGGTTGTCCAGTAGCAGCGCGGGGTCGAGCTGGGGATTTGAGTTTTGAGAGGGCATGGAACAAATATAGCACACAATTAAATTGTTAACAATTTAATTGTCATGGCCTCCGTAGCGCCATAGGGACGGCCTTGGGACCCTCCTCTAATTGCCGGCGCCACTATGAGCTATGGTCCGCGACAGGCACTTGACCCTGATTCACAAAGTGCCGCGGAGAAACCCATGTTTGACTACATCATTGTTGGCGGCGGCTCGGCCGGTTGCGTGCTGGCCGCGCGGCTCAGCGAAAACCCAGAGATCACGGTCGCCCTGCTTGAGGCAGGCCCGGTCGACAGCAGCGTGCTGATCCACTGTCCCGCCGGGCTCGCCCTGATGGCACAAACGGGCCGGGCCAACTGGAAGGTGGCATCGGTGCCGCAGCCCGGCCTCAATGGCCGCCAAGGCTATTCGCCGCTGGGCAAGGTGCTGGGCGGCTCCAGCTCAATCAACGCCATGATTTACATCCGCGGTCAGCGACAGGATTACGACCTTTGGGCGGCCGAAGGTAACGCCGGTTGGGCTTATGACGATGTGCTGCCCTACTTCAAACGCGCTGAACACAACGAGCGGGGCGGGGACGCTTTTCATGGCAGTGATGGCCCGCTCAACGTGATGGATCTGCGCTGCCCCAACCGGTATAGCCCGGCGTTTGTACAGGCTGGTCAACAAGCGGGCCATGCGCACAACACTGACTTCAACGCCGCCACCCAGGAAGGCGTGGGCATGTACCAGGTGACACACAAGAACGGTGAGCGTTTCAGCGCCGCCAAAGCCTATCTGACGCCCAACCTCACACGCCCCAACCTGCAGGTATTTACCGGCGCCCACACCACGCGCATTCTGCTGGAGCACAAACGCGCCGTCGGCGTTGAATTTCAGCACGAAGGACAAGTTAAACAACTCAAAGCCAGGCGCGAGGTGTTGCTGTGCGCGGGTGCGCTGCATTCGCCCCAGATTCTGATGCTCTCGGGTATCGGCGAACATGCCCACCTGGTCGAAATGGGCATCGCCACGCAACACAACCTGCCTGGCGTCGGCCAGCACTTGCACGACCACGTTGACGTGGTGCTGGTCGTGAATGCACCACGCGCCAAAGATCTTCTTGGCATCTCCCTGACGGGCATGTGGCACCTCATCAAAGGCATTGTGGATTGGCGCCAGCACCGCAGCGGCATCCTCACCACCAATTTTGCCGAAGCGGGTGGCTTCATCAAGAGTCAACCGATTGAGGCAACACCCGACCTCCAGCTGCACTTTGTGATTGGCAAGCTGATCAACCACGGCCGCACTGTCGTCTTTGGCCATGGCTTTTCTTGTCACGTGTGTCTGCTACGCCCGCGCAGCCGGGGCAGCGTCAAACTGGCCAGCAAAGACCCGCTTGCCACGCCCCTGATCGACCCCAATTTTCTGGGCGACCGCGATGACATGGACCGCATGGTGCGCGGCTTCAAGTTGGCGCGCGGGATTCTGTCCCAACCGGCCCTGGCAGCCCTGGGCGGACGGGAACTGGAAGCGTCGATCCACGCCCAAAGTGACGTCCAGATCGAACAATTCATTCGCGACCACGCTGACACGATTTATCACCCGGTGGGCAGTTGCCGCATGGGTAACGGTCCCCTGGACGTGGTGGATGCGCAGTTGCGGGTGCGCGGGCTGGAAGGCCTGCGCGTGGTGGATGCCTCCATCATGCCCAGCGTGGTCAGCGGCAACACGAACGCACCGGTGATCATGATTGCCGAGAAGGCGGCCGACATGATCAAAGCGGCGCAAGTGCGTTGATCACACCCGGTAACGGTCTGTGGCGCTGCTCAGCTTGGTGATCAGCGCGGGCGCGATGGCCGTCAGTGGCAACACTTCGTCGGCGGCACCATGCAGAATCGCTTCACGCGGCATCCCAAAAACGATACAGGACGCCTCATCCTGCACAAAGTTGTAGCTGCCGGCATCCTTCATTTCGCGCATCGCCTTGGCGCCATCGTTGCCCATGCCGGTCAACATGACACCATACGCATTGCGACCCACCACGCTGGCGACCGATTTAAACAACACCTCAACCGACGGTTTGTGCCGATTGACCAACTCGCCATCTTCCACCAGCGCCACATAATTGGCACCACTGCGGCTGACCCGGAATTGTTTGCCGCCCGGTGCGATATAGGCGTGTCCCGGCAGGATGCGCTCACCGTTGACCGCCTCTTGCACTGCAATCTGGCACAAGCTGTTCAGTCGCGCGGCAAAACTGGTGGTAAAGCCCGGTGGCATGTGCTGGGTGATCACGATGCCGGGTGAGTCGGCGGGAAGACGCGTCAATATTTCCTTGATGGCCTCGGTACCACCGGTCGAGGCGCCAATACATATCAGCTTCTCGGTCGACACGCGGCCGATAGACGCCACCGGGGCGTGAACACCCACTGCCCCCCCTACGGCCGGGGTGGCAGCAGCAGGCACAGCAGGGGCGCGTCTAACATGGGCCGTCGCGGCGATGCGAACCTTCTCCACGATTTGGTCCGACAACTCGGTCAGGCCAGTGGCGACACCAATTCTGGGCTTGGCCACAAAATCAATGGCACCAAGTTCCAGCGCCTTCATCGTGATTTCGGCACCACGCTCGGTCAGGGTCGAGACCATCACCACCGGCATCGGTCGTAAACGCATGAGCCGACCCAAAAAATCAATGCCATCCATCCGTGGCATCTCAATATCAAGGGTCAGGACGTCAGGATTGAGTTCACGGATCATTTCCCGGGCGATCAGGGGATCATGGGCAGTTCCCACACATTCCATGTCTTTTTGCCGATTGATGATTTCTGCCAACAAACTGCGCACCAAGGCAGAATCATCGACCACCACCACGCGAATTTTTTTCAATTCAATATCCTCAAAACAAATCCACCGAGCCACCAGACGTCGCTTTGGCTACGGTCGCGGCATTGCCTTTGCGCTCTTCCACGGCCAGCGTTTCCGGATGCGAATGGGCCAGCCGCTTGACCAGCACCTTGCCGGTCACCGGGAAAAAACAAACCTTGCGCGGGTGAATATCCAGCACATCCTGCGACACCACCGGGATGCGCTCCGTCGCCAGGTAGTCCAAGACAAATTTGGTGTTGCGTTCACCCACGTTCATGGTGGTAAAACCCGCCATGACCGCCGCGCCGCCAAACACCTTGGCCTGCATCGACTCGCGCCGTGCGCCCTTCTTCAGCAATTCGTTGATCAGCAACTCCATGGCATACGAACCATAGCGACCAAAACCATCAACGCTGTCGCCATCGGGCAGCATGAAGTGGTTCATGCCTCCGGCCCGGACCCTGCCATCCCAGATGCAGGCCGAAATGCACGAGCCCAAGACGGTCATGACGACCAGATCTTCGTTGGACACAAAGTACTCGCCCGGCAGCACCTTGACCGCGTCATATTGAAAATGATGGTCACGGTAAAAAAAAGAAGCTTCGCCAGGGTTGCGGATTTGCGCCTTCAACTGATCAACGCGCGACAAAGCCCCACCCGCCAATACCGTGGGCGCAACGACCACGCCCGAAGCGCGAGGCGGCAAAGCGGCCGGCCCAGATGCGAACATGTTCATGGTTGCCTTGCCATCAATGGGCGTGGTCGCAAGCCGGGACGCCGTTGTGCACGCACAAATACTCAACGACGTTCATAGACGGTTTTGCCTTTTAGAACAAACAAGTCGCGCGACTCGCTGAAATTTTCAGCGTGCCCCACAAACAGCAAGCCCCCGGGAGCCATCACGCGATGGATTCGTTCAAGCACTTTGCGCTGGGTGGGCGCATCAAAATAAATCATGACATTGCGGCAGAACACCACATCAAAGGGCTGGCGAAACGGCCAGTCATCGCGAATCAGATTGACACTGATGAATTCAATCATGCGCTGCAGTTCTGGTTTCACGCGGGCCATGCCGGCGTTGCCCCCTTTGCCGCGCAGAAAAAAACGCTGGATGCGCTCCTCGTTGACACCCTTGAGTCCTTCAAGCCGGTAAACGCCTTGCGCGGCAGAAGCCAGTACCTTGGAGTCAATGTCGCTGGCCGTCAGCGTCAAATTCGCCTGGGGACCCAGCGCCTCCTGCGCGGTCATGACAATCGAATAGGGTTCCTCACCGGTCGACGCGGCATTACACCAGACCCGCCAGGCCGTGCCCGCGGGTCTGGATTTCAAGTGGCTGGCGAAGATTTCAAAATGGTGCTGCTCACGGAAAAAAGAAGTCAGGTTGGTGGTCAGGGCGTTGACAAACTCCTGCCATTCGGGGCCGTCATGCGTCTCAAGCCAGGCCAGATAGTCCTTGAAGCTCTGGTACCCGGTATCGCGCAGGCGCCGCGACAGGCGGCTGTACACCATGGCATGTTTGCCGTCGTGCAGACTGATGCCTGCGTGTTGATAAATCAAGGCTTGAACCCGATCAAAATCAGCATCGGTCCAGGCAAATTCACGACCCTGCATGTCCGCGCCACCCGCGTCCGATGCGCCCCCCACTGGCATACGCACTGCAGCATTGGGACGAACATCCGTCCTGACTAGCGCCATGCTGTCGACCACATCAAAACACAGGCTGAGAGGTTTTCAAACGACATCAGGTGCCAATGCCATATCGACGCCTGACATCAGCTTTTCGATATCCAGCAATATCAACATGCGGTCACCCAGCGAGCCAAGCCCCAGTACGGCATCGCCGTCGATCACACTGTCGACATCCGGCGCTGCCTTCAGGCTCTCGGGCGGAAGTTCCATCACATCGCTGACCGAATCCACCACAATGCCGACGATTCGGCTGTGCAGATTGAGAATGATGACCACCGTGAAGGAATCGTATTCAGCCTTGGAACAATTGAACTTCAGCCGCATGTCCACGATCGGCACAATCGTGCCACGCAGATTAACCACCCCTTTGATGAAATTAGGCGCATTGGCGATGCGCGTGGGTGGCTCATAGCCTCGAATTTCCTGCACCTTCAGAATGTCAATGCCATACTCTTCCTGATCAAGCCGGAACGTCAAGTACTCACGTGCACCAGCCGAGGTCATTTCGCCAATTCTTTCCATCGCACCCATGTTTTTCTCCTGCTAATTGCTGCCTTAATGGCGCGAGCGGCGCACCAGCGCACCGGTATCAAGAATGAGCGCCACCTTGCCGTCCCCCAGAATCGTGGCGCCCGATATGTTGGGCACTTTTCGGTAATTGGACTCCAGGTTTTTTACCACCACCTGTTGCTGGCCCAGCAATTCGTCCACCAGCAAGGCAACCCGACTGCCATCGGCCTCGATCACCACCATGATGTCGCTCGACTTGTCAAAATCGAAGCGCGGCACCTGAAAGACCTTTTCCAGTTCGATCACCGGCATGTATTCGTCGCGCACTTTCACCAGTTGGGCGCCCTGCCCGACCGTGCTCACGGCATCCGACTTCACCTGGAATGACTCCACCACGGAGGACAGCGGCAAGATGTAAACCTCGTCGCCAACGCCGACCGACATGCCGTCCATGATGGCCAGTGTCAGCGGCAGCCGGATCGACACCTTCATGCCATAACCCTCAGCCGAATCGATCTCCACCGTGCCGTTCAAGGCGGCAATATTGCGCTTGACCACATCCATGCCAACGCCTCGCCCTGACACATCGGTCACCACTTCGGCGGTGGAAAAACCGGGCGCAAAAATCAGCATCCAGACTTCAGAGTCCGGCATCTGATCCGACACATCCATGCCACGCTCCCGAGCTTTGGCCAAAATCTTCTCACGCGACATGCCGTGGCCATCATCGCGCACCTCGATCACGATGGAGCCGCCCTGATGTGCTGCTGACAGCGTGATCGTGCCCGTTTCAGACTTGCCGGCGCGTATGCGATCAGCGGGCATTTCAATACCGTGGTCGCAACTGTTGCGCACCAGGTGCGTTAACGGATCGGTTATCTTTTCAACCAGGCCTTTGTCCAGTTCAGTGGCCTCACCCTGCGTGACGAAATCAACTTTTTTGCCGAGCTTGTTCGCCAGGTCACGCAACATGCGCGGAAAGCGGCTGAACACGATCGACATTGGAATCATCCGGATCGACATCACGGACTCCTGTAAATCGCGCGTGTTGCGGTCCAGATCGGTCAGGCCCGTCAGCAGTTGCTGGTACAGCGCCGGGTCAAGCGCCCGGCTGTTTTGCGCCAGCATGGCTTGTGTAATGACCAACTCGCCCACCAGATTGATCAGTTGATCCACCTTGCTGATGGCCACCCGGATCGTTGCGGCCTCTGGCTGGACCACGGGGCTTGCCGCCTTGGCCGCCGCCCGCGCGGAAGCGGTTGACCCGCTGGACCCGGCAGCCACGCCAGTGGCAGCGGCGACAGGGACAGGGGCGCCAGGCGCACCATCAAAGAAACCAAAACCTGGCGGCGGGGCCAAGGGAGTTCCCGGTGGCGGATCATCATAAAGCGATGTTTCGGGCGAACCCGCAGCGCCATCAAAAACTCCGTAGCGGGTCTCAGGCGCGACGGCGACGTTGTCAACCTCTTTGATCGACACCTGTTCCCTTGAAACATGAAACGCGAATAAATCCAATAAATCCGCATCCGTGGATGAAGTCTCAACGGCGAAGACCCGCGTGTCAGCCTGGTTGCAAGCCACGACCGTGATGTCACCCAAGCCCTCAATATCACGAAACAATTCCTTGATCGCATCAGCTTGCGCCGGGTGGTCAAGGGGCCCGATTCGAATTTCAAGCGAACGTGTTGTGTTCGATGGCTGGTTGATCGGCGCCAGCACGGCCGTTGTCTGCACAGCCACAATCGCAGGCATAGCCACTGGTGTCGGTGGTGGCGGCGGCGCTACGCTCTGTACCGCCTGCGCCATCTCCCCCGCAACCAGTGCCTTGATGCGGTGCACCAAATCCGCGGCGGGGGGTGCATCGCCTTCTCCCCCGGCCTGATGACGCGCCAATAAGCCGCGCGAGGCATCTGCCGACTCAAGCAGCACATCGACCATGGCAGAGTTGGGCTGCAGTTCATGGCGACGCAAACGATCCAGCAGCGATTCCATTTGATGCGTCAACTCGGCCACATCCGAAAAGCCAAAGGTGGCCGCGCCGCCTTTGACGGAATGGGCGCAACGAAAAATCCCGTTCAACTCTTCATCGTCTGCAGTCTCAAGATTCAGGCTGAGCAGCATCTGCTCCATCAGATCGAGATTTTCTGCGGCCTCTTCAAAAAATATCTGATAAAACTGGCTGAGATCAAAATCCCCCGCCGTACTGCTACTTTCCTGGTGCGCTTCCGCCATGTCAATCTCCTGTGTTCCTTGTGACAACTCAACTATCTCTGAACGCGTTACTTGATCACCTTTTTAATGACCTCAAGCAATCGAGCCGGGTCAAACGGCTTGACCAACCAACCGGTGGCACCAGCGGCCCGCCCGGCCTGCTTCATCAAATCACTCGACTCCGTGGTCAACACGAGGATGGGAACGGTTTTGAACTGCGGATGATCCCTGAGCTTACGGGTCAACCCGAGTCCATCAAGCCGGGGCATATTCTGATCTGTCAGAACCAGATCAAATGATTGCGCCTGCGCTTTTTCGTAGGCATCTACACCGTCAACCGCTTCCACCACCTGGTAGCCAGCCCCGGTTAAAGTAAACGACACCATCTTGCGCATGGACGGCGAGTCGTCAACAGCGAGTATTAATGACATGTAAGGCTCCGACTATTTCAGTTAGGGGGTAAATGGGGCGGCGTTTAAAAAAGCTCAATGGAACCAGCGTCCATGGCATCCTGGGTGACCGGGTTGGGGCGTTCCGGCACCTCTTCAACAAACGGCACCGCCTCGCCATCTTCGAGCCCCATGGACTCGGACGCCAGACGGTAGGCGCAACCTTGAAGGATCTTGGAAGTATGAACGATCAGCTGTGAGGCGATATCCTGAAACTGTAACTCGGTCACCGCCGCCCGCAGGGCGCTACGAACAGCATCGAGTGCCTCGGAGTCGACCAGCATGGGATCAGCCAGATTGGCACTGGCACAGGTGAACCGTTCCATCAGGTTCTCCATCGTGTGCACCAACAGCCCGTCAAGACGGTTTAAATCATGAACCACAACCAGCAACGAATCCTGCACCTCCGCCACCAACATGACAGGCAACTGCACGGCGGGCACTGAATAGCTTGTCTGATTTGCTTGCATTCTTGTATCCAATCTCTTCACCAAGCATCGCATGAGCCACGATTTGGGTCACGACTTTTTAGGCGCACTAAAATTTACGCAGGGCCAGGTTAGCGGGAAGCTCCGATACTAATGCAATTTCAAGCACTGTTAGACCAATATAAGAGGCCAGGAGACCCCACTGCTGAACTGATGCTGGTTACCTTCATTTACGGGCATCGCCGACAATGATACCGTTCACCATGGCGCAAACACATCCTCCTCCCCGTCCGCTGCGAATTTTGCACTTGGAAGATTCCGCCCTTGACCATGAACTCGTCAAACGGGCCTTACTCAAGTCGCACCAGCCCTGCGAGCTGGAGCGGGTAGAAACCCTTGACGAGTTTGGACGGCGGGTCAAAGAGTTCGAATTTGATGTCATTCTGGCGGACTATCGACTGCCCGGCTTTACGGCACTGGACGCCTGGCATATCCTGCAACAACAGACACGACAACCGCCCTTCGTCTTGCTGTCCGGGGCCATTGGCGAGCCGGCCGCCGTTGCAGCCATCAAAACGGGCATCAGCGACTACCTGGCCAAAGACGACCTGGGCCGACTGGCGCAGGTCATCCGCCGCGCGCTTGAGGTTCACGACATTCGACGGGCCAAAGAAATGGCCGACAGCGAGTTGGCCAGGTCTGAGAAAAGGCTGGCGGATTTTGCCGAACATTTGCAGATGACCATAGAACAAGAGCGCGCTGCAATTGCCCGCGAAATTCATGATGACATTGGCGGCGCGCTGGCCGCCGTGCGCTTTGATCTTTCCTGGATCGGCCGACACACAACCGACGCCGTGACCCAGCAGCACATCACAGCGGCCACCGAGATGCTGCAGCAGGCGATTGGGGCAAGTCAGCGCATCATGATGAATTTGCGCCCCGCCATTCTGGATCAGGGTCTGGTCGCTGCTGTTCAATGGCTTGCCGGAGGTTTTGCAAAGCGCACGGGTATAAAAACGACCGTGCATGCGGCACCAGAAGCGGGCACACTGTCCAAGGCCGTGCAGTTGGTGGCCTACCGCACGGCACAGGAAGCCTTGACCAATATTGCCAAACACGCAGACTGCAGCCAGGTCACGATCGACTTGTCCGATGCAGAGAACGTCTTGACGCTTGAAATCAAGGATAACGGCAAAGGCATCTCGCCCATCGAGCTCAACAAGCCGCAGGCGTTTGGCGTTCGGGGTCTCCATGAGCGCGCCAAGACCGTGGGCGGCTGGCTGGACGTCAGCACCCACCTGGGCAGCGGTACTTCAATCATTCTGTCCGTGCCCTTGGCGTAGTCCAATTCAGGTACCCACCCGAAAGCCGATCCAGATGATTCACGTTATTCTTTGCGACGACCACGCCATGATTCGTCGCGGCATCCGCGACACGCTGGCGGAGGCGGTTGATATTCAAGTCACCGCCGAAGCTGGCAGCTACGCTGAAGTTCGCGAGGCCATGCGCAACTCGGCCTGTGAGGTGCTGGTCCTCGACCTGAATCTGCCGGGCCGAGGCGGTATGGAGGTTTTGTCCAGCCTGAAAGAAGCCCACTCACCCATCAAGGTATTGATCGTCTCCATGTTCCCGGAAGACCAGTATGCGATTCGGTGTCTGCGGGCTGGCGCGCAAGGCTACCTGAACAAGGCCGGCGACCCGGCCGACCTGATCAGCGCGGTCCGGACTGTTGCCCAGGGAGGCAAGTACGTCACACCCGCGGTGGCCCACATGCTGGTCGAAAGCCTGAGCACCCCCGAAAACCAGACCCTGCATGCCGCATTGTCAGAGCGGGAACTGCAGACCTTGCTGAAAATTGCCTCTGGCAAGCGCCTGGCGGACATCGCCGAAGAACTCATGCTCAGCCCCAAAACCGTCAGCGTGTACCGCGCCAGGGTGCTGGAAAAACTCAAACTCTCCAACAACGCCGAACTCACGGTCTACGCCATTCGCAACGAGTTGGTCTGACACCCGGCCCCGGCGACACCATCCGAAGCGCAACAAGTCAAACGGTCATTTGCCGGCAAAGATGTCGATCGCCCGCTCCATGAGTGCCATAAAGGGTTGATCCAGCATGGGCAAGGTCGCGGCAATGCCGATCATGCCGACAGTCAATGTGACGGGGAAACCGATGGCAAAAATATTCATTTGCGGCGCCACCCTGGAGACGATGCCAAGTGCCAGGTTGGCGAACAGCAACATGCCAATCATCGGCAAGGCAATCCACAGCCCGCTGGCGAACAAGTCCGACCCGAAGTCATAAATCTTCATTTGCCCGATGGCTTCAAGAAAATTCTGGTTCACTGGAAATTTATCAAAACTTTTGATCACGGCCATCAAGACCATCAAATGACCGTTCATCACGACGAACAAAAAAGTGGCCATTTGTCCAAAAAAACGCGCGACGGCGCTGGACTGGGTATTCAGGGCTGGATTGAAAAACGAGGCAAAGCCCAGTCCCATCTGAAAGCCCACCACCTCGCCCGCCAGTTCCACCGCCGCGAAGACCAGCCGCACCGTGAACCCTATCGCCAGGCCGATTCCCACCTGCTGTGCGACCGCGCCCATGGCGTCAGGCCCGGAAATACTGATGATGGGTTGACCTTGCAGACTGGGTTGCGCGGCAAAGGCAATGAAGAAGGCCAGCCCAATCCTGGCGCGCAGCGGAAATGCCTTCGAAGAAAAGAGGGGGGCGGCGGTAAACACGGCCAACACCCGCAAAAATGGCCAGATCATGGGTGACAGCCACGCCACCAACTGGGCTTCGGTGAATGCGATCACGAGCGCGTCACCCGACTCACATCACGGCCGACGGGATCGCTTCGAAAGTCCGACGAATATAGTCAACCAGGATACTGAGCATCCACGGCCCGGCCAGCGCAAAGACCGCCATCGCCGCCACCAGCTTGGGCACGAAAGCCAGTGTGGCCTCATTGATCTGGGTCACCGCCTGAAACAGACTAACCAGCAAACCCACCACCAACACGACCCCCAGCACCGGCGCAGACACCATCAGCAACATGATCAATGCCTCTTGGCCCATCGTCAAAACCATTTGTGCGTTCATGCGCCTCCCTCAGGTCACAAAACTGGCGGCCAAAGAGCCAATCAGCAAATTCCAGCCATCGGCCAGCACAAACAACATCAGTTTGAACGGCAAGGCCACCAACACCGGCGACAACATCATCATCCCCAGCGACATCAGCACACTGGCAACCACAATGTCGATCACCAGAAAAGGAATAAAGATCATGAACCCAATCTGGAACGCCGATTTAAGCTCGCTCGTAACGAACGCCGGCACCAGCACCCGCATCGGCACGGTCTGGGCTGTTGCGCCCGATTCCAATTTGGCCAGCTTGGCAAACAGCGCCAGATCCGACTGCCGCGTTTGTTTGCTCATAAACTGGCGCAGCGGGTCCTCCGCTTTGGCCAGCGCCTGCTCAAATGGCATCCCGTTATTGGTATAGGGCAGATAAGCCTCGCTGTAGACCTTGTCCAGCGTTGGCCCCATCACCAGAAACGTCAGGAAAAGCGACAACCCGACAATCACCTGATTCGGTGGCGCCGACTGTGTACCCAAGGCTTGGCGCATCAGTGACAACACGATCACAATGCGCGTGAAGCCCGTCATCATGAGCAGGACGGCCGGCAAAAAGGACAGGGCAGTAAAAAACAGCAGTGTCTGGATCGGCACCGAAAAACTCACCCCCGAGGGCCCCGACCCCATCAGCAAAGGCAACTGCCCTGCGCTCTGGGCCAGTGCCGCCGACTGCGTCAGGATCGCCAGCAACAACAGCGCCACCTTGGGCAGCGGTCTCTTGCCAAGCGCCGAATAAACAAATTGATCGCTCACCACATACTCCACGTCACAGCTGCGCAGGCGGAGTTCGAGTCGCTTGCGTCAGGCCTGCTTGCCCATGGGGGTCAAGCGCTGCGCTGTGCAGGCAGGTAATGGCTTGCGCCGTCACGCCCAGCGTCAGCCAGACACGCGCGCCCTCGGGTCCGACTTCAACTGTGACCACGCGCTGGTGCGGCCCCACCGCCACCGCAGAAATAACTCTGGAGGCCACCAGCACACCCCCGGCCCCGGCCGCCGAGCGGGCTTGCAGCCACTTGAGTCCGATCGGCACCAGTGCCAATAGAAGGACGAACAGGCCAATCGACAGCAGCGCTTGCGTCATCGGCTGCATCAACCACCCTTGCTGACACGACGCAGCCGCTCGGACGGCGTCACGACATCGGTCAGGCGAATGCCGAACTTGTCATTCACCACGACGACCTCGCCCTGCGCAATCAAATAGCCGTTCACCAACACATCCATCGGCTCACCGGCCAAGGCATCCAGCTCCACCACCGAGCCTTGCCCCAACTGAAGAATATGCTTGATCGGCACCTTGGTTCGACCCAACTCAACCGACAGCTGAACGGGGATGTCGAGGACCCGATTGATATCGTTGATCGGCGCATCCGATGACGAAAAAGAATGGGACATATCCCCTGCCAGGACACCCCCTGGTTCTGCGGCGGGCTCCGAACTTTTTTGCTCCAGCAGGGCCTCGGCCCAATCGGCCATGCCGTCATCTTCTGCTGGTTTTTCATCAACTGCCATAACGTTATCCCTTCCAGTTGAGGTCATTACCCCTCAAACTTTTGTCAATGCGAATTGCATATTTTGCGTTGTGCGTCCCATACTGGCACTCAAACACCGGTACGCCTTCCACCGTCACCTCAATGCGTGAGGGACGATCAAGTTCAATAAAGTCCCCGGTTTTCATGGCCAGCAGCTGTTCAACGGTTGCGTCGGCACGGGCCAGTTCAGCCACCAGCGTTATTTCAGCCGCCTGAATCTCCTGTGTCAAGACATTCACCCAGCGCTTATCCACCTCGATGGAATCGCCTTGGGTCGATGAATACAGTATGTCGCGAATCGGCTCCAGCGTCGCGTAGGGCATACAGAAATGGATCGAACCCGCAATCTCACCAATTTCAAGCTGGAACGAGGTCGAAATCACAATCTCGCTGGGCGTGGCAATATTGGCGAACTGTGGCTGCATTTCAGAGCGTTGATATTCGAGCTCCAGCGGATAAATACCCTTCCAGGCTTTCTTGTATTCATCGGTAATGACGTCAACCAAGCGGTTGATGACCCGCTGCTCCGTGGCGGAAAAATCACGCCCTTCGATCCGGTCCTGAAACTTGCCGATACCGCCGTAAAGCGTATCAATAACGCCAAAAACAAGCGATGGTTCACAAACAATCATGCCACTGCCACGCAAAGGCCGGATCGCCACAATATTGAAGTTGGTGGGCACTGCCAGTTCACGCAAAAAAGCGCTGTAGCGTTGCACAGTCACCGGTCCCACCGAGATTTCGGGGCTGCGCCGGATAAAGTTAAAAAGTCCCACCCGCAGGTTGCGCGCAAATCGCTCATTAACGATTTCCATCGTTGGCATGCGCCCACGAACAATACGCTCCTGACTCGATATGTTGTAAGAGCGAACCTCACCCTTCTCGTGCACTTCCTCAACAAGCTTCTGGCTTTCGCCCGTGACACCCTCCAACAGGGCATCAACTTCTTCTTGGGAGAGAAAGGATTCACTCATAAACCAGTCCCGCTTGCGCCGCTACTGAACAATGAAACTGGAAAACAACACGGCCACCACCGGCAGATCAGCTTGAGCCGCCGCCTTGACAGCTTTCTTCTTGACGCCGGCCGGGGCCGCACCTGCTTGGCCACCGCCAAACGGAATCAGGGTTTCACGCAAAATATCCTTGGCCAGCTTTTGCTTGCCCTCTTGCGTCAAAAGCTCGTTGGCCGTTCGCTGCGAAATCAGCATCAGTACACCACTGCGGATAGACGGCAAATAGGCTTTGACTGAGTCCGAAGCGTGAGCATCGAGCACCTGCAGGGTAATACCCACCTGCGCCACCTTCTCGCCCCCCGGGTCAGCCAGATTCACCACCATGTTGTCCAGTGGCAAGTAAACCGGTGGCCCTTTTGGCACTGCTTCTGCAGCAACTGCTGACGCACCGCCTGTGCCCTCCAAGGCAGCGGCAGCACGCTTCTTGCTAATGAAAAACAACGCACCGCCACCCACTAAAACCAAGACCATCACCCCGGCAATAACGATGATCAGCATCTTTTTGCGCCAGACTGGCTTTTTGCCTGGCTCGTCCGCGTCAAGTTTGACGGCGTCGGGCTTGGCTGCGTCAGGTTTGGTCGCCACTGGATTTCCTTGAACAAATTGAGTTGAAGAGCATTATTGAGCACATTCACGGCCACAAGCGCCGAATAAACCATCAGAAAGCATGGCTTACAGCAGTTTTTTCAGTTGGCATCTTTACACAAAAAGATCCAGCGCCCGACCCACCGTCAGATTGACTCGCCGCTGGCCTGGCGTGGGCACCTGCTCCGTCGTTATCAGCTTAGCCTGGCCTGCTTGACGGATGCCGGGGTGATTGCGCTGCTCCTGCGCTCCCGAGCCACCCTGGCTGGATGCACCTACCGAAACCCCGGACAGCACCAGACCTTCGCTCTTCAAGGCTTCCTTCAAGTGGGCAAGCGCCCCTTCGAGCATCTGACGAATCTCGGGCTGGTCAGTGCGAAAACCAATGTGCGCCTGATCGCCCTTGAGCGATATTTTCACCTCAACGCTTTCACCGCCCAAGCCCTCAAGCTTCAACTCGGCGTTTTGAACCCCTTGCGTCACCCAATAGCTCACCGTATCTGCCACCGTCGGCCCAAGCGACTGCATCGACGAACTGGCCAGCACAACAGACGTATTGGCACGGTTTCCCGCCAGCAGGGCTTGATGCCCCCAAGACCCTTCCATGCCAGCGTTGGCCGACAGCCCCGAAAACTTGTTGCCAGAGCGCTGCACTGGCTTGAGCAAGGCGTCACCTATCTCGCTGCTGAGCAGAGCACCCTCGCTGCTCAGCAGCGCCCCGGACAACGCGGACTCGCTCGCAGCCGGGTCCGCGCGCCCGGCCTGCTGCAGTGCCCGCGCGTCCGCTACGGTGGCGCTGACAGCCGACTGAAACCCGGCACCCTTGCCCTTGATGGACCAGGCCGGCGAGGTCTGCGCCGCCTGTTCCAGCATCGCATCGACTGCCTGCTTGGGGTTGCCTGGCTCCAAGTTCAAAAGAGAGGCTGCGGATGACCCCCGCCCGCTCGTTGGTGACCTTGTTTGTGCAAGCGGTTCATTGGCAACACCTGCCTTCGCTCCTGCCGCACCAACTCCAACGGCACCAACACCAGCGGCACCGACGGCACCGACGGCACCGACGGCACCGACGGCACCAACGGCACCAACGGCACCAACGGCACCAGCTTGCGCCAATAACAGGGCAGGATCGGCATCCGGGGTTGTCGCCGCCACGCTCAGCTCCGCACTGACATCGGTATCCGAATCGAGGGCCGTTATCAGCGCCAGAAAACCACCCGGAACATCATCGAGCTCGTCCCCTGATTTCACTTTGCCTTTGTCCTTGGCACTGCTGCTGTCTACTGCCCCAAGTATTTTGGGACTGCTGGCCGTGCTGCTTGATTCAACGCTCATAATTGATTTCCACTGAAATGCCCGGCGCTTGTGCGACGGGTCTGCAAGGCGGCAAACTCATCCATTTGTTTTTGTTCGCGACGGGTCTGAATCAGCGCCAGACCGGCCTGTTTCTTTTTCAGGACCTGCTTCAAACTGACCAGCCGAAATTCCGCCTCCAGCACCAATCGTTTGGCCTGCGCCACTTTACGGCTCTCATTTGCAAGCACCCCTTGTTGCAGCCCGATGGCATGCTGCAGACGATCCAGAAACTGATAGTGATGACGCATCAACTCCGGGGTGGTGCCAACCTGGGCGCAGGCCGTCCACCTGGACGCTGTTTCCGCTGCGTAGACTTCCAGCTGGTTCATCTGGTCCTGCGCAAACACGTGGGCACTTTGGACCCGCATCAAATCCTGCGCCGCCTCATCACGCTTGCGCGTGCTCAGATCAATCGCCAGCAAAAAACTCTTGACGGCACTCATGCCACGGCCTCTTCAAAATCTAAGGCCTTCGCCATGGCGCACACGCTGGCGTCCAAGGTGGACGCCTCAAACATATCCTGCTGCAGGAATCTGGCCATGTCATCGTGCAATTGGATCGCCTCGTCCAGCGCCGGATCGGAGCCGCCGACGTAGGCACCTATCTGCACCAGATCGCGACCTTTTTCGTAGCGCGAGTTGATCGCCCGAAATCGCCGCGCCATCTCAAAATGCTGTTGTGGTACCACGTTGTGCATCACCCGCGATGCCGACTGCTCGATGTCAATGGCGGGGAAATGCCCCGACTCCGCCAGCGCACGCGACAGCACAATGTGCCCGTCCAGAATCGCCCGCGCCGCATCGGCAATCGGATCCTGCTGGTCGTCACCCTCAGACAACACGGTATAAAAAGCGGTGATCGAGCCCAGCCCGTGCAGGCCATTGCCACTGCGTTCCACCAGCTGGGGTAATTTCGCAAAACAGGACGGCGGATAGCCCTTGGTCGCGGGCGGCTCGCCAATTGCCAGAGCAATTTCACGCTGCGCCATGGCGTAGCGCGTGAGCGAATCCATCAGCAACAACACGTGCTTGCCCTTGTCCCGGAAACTCTCCGCAATGGCCGTGGCGTAGGCTGCCCCCTGCATGCGCAGCAAGGGCGGCGCATCGCCTGGGGCCGCCACCACCACCGAGCGGGCGCGTCCATCGTCGCCCAGAATATCTTCAATGAACTCCTTGACCTCACGCCCGCGCTCTCCGATCAGGCCCACCACAATCACATCTGCCTTTGTATAGCGGGCCATCATGCCCAGCAAGACGCTCTTGCCCACGCCGGAGCCGGCAAACAGCCCAATGCGCTGCCCCCGGCCAATTGTCAGGAGCGCATTAATGGCGCGCACCCCGGTGTCCAGCGTTTCTCGCACCGGCGCCCGGTCCATCGCATTGATGGGTTGCCGATCCAGCGGCACCGCCGTGACGTCCTCAATCGGACCGCGCCGATCCATTGGCGCCCCCTGCGCGTCCACGACGCGCCCCAGCAAGCCGTCCCCCAGGGGCAGGCGCAACGTGCCATAGCCTGCGGTGCGCTCGGTCTGGCGGCGCTCGCCCAAACGCGGCACCGCCACATACGCCGCCGCCGGTTCCACACTGGCGCCACTGGACAAGCCATGCACATCGCCTGCCGGCATCAGGAAAGCACGGTCGTTTGAAAACCCGACCACCTCGGCCAGCACCGGTGCTTGCGCCTTCATCGTCACCAGGCACTGCGACCCCACCGGCACGCGAATGCCGGTTGCTTCAAGCACCAGACCGGTCAGCCGCGTCAGGGTGCCGCGCAACGCCAGCGTGCTGCCGGTGCTGACGCGCTTGCGGGCACTGTCCATAAAGAGTTGCCACTTGACCGAGGCGTCACTGTTCATCAGTGGGCTCCTCCCAGGACGAATCAAGCCCCAGACTGGCGACCGCCCGCATCCACCGCTTTTCAAGGGTGCCATCCACCACGGTGCCGGCTGATTCGATCAGGCAGCCGCCTCGGGTCAAGGTCGGATCCGCCAGCAAGGTCAGGGACAAAGAAGAAAACTCGGTGCGAATGACCTCTTCGAGCACGTTGAAATCCAGGGGGTGCAAGCGCACCACGGCACTCTTGGTGTCGGCCGCCAGCAGGCCCAAGGCCTCGCGAATCACGGGCTGCACGGCCTTCGGGTCCACCAACAATTCACGGCGCAACACCTGACGCGCCAGCTCGCACGCGAGCTCCAGCGTGCCCTGGGCCATCACCTGCTCCGCCTCGGCCAACTGCGCTTGCACCGTGGCAAAAAGTTGTGCGAACTGGCGTGCCGCATCGCTGCCCTGATGGGCGATAAAGTCAGCCATCTGGCGTTGCGCCTCCATGGTCGCCTGGGCTCGCCCTTGCGCAAAGCCCTCGGCATAACCCGCCTGCCTGCACGCCTCCTGTTTGGACTCTTCGGCGGCTTCATCGCGCACCTTGACCTGCGCTGCCAGCAACAAGGACGCGGTGTCCACCGCGGCAAAATTCCACTGCTCAACCGCATCAATCTCTTCGCCGGGAATAAAACGGGAATAGTTACGCATCGTCAAACCATCAAGTCATCTGCGCCGCCACCAATCACGATGGTGCCTTCATCGGCCAGACGGCGCACTGTTTTCAGGATTTCTTTCTGCTGGGCCTCCACCTCGGACAGGCGCATGGGGCCGCGCGACTCCAGGTCTTCGCGCAGCGCCTCGGCCGCGCGCGTCGACATATTGGCCAGAAACTTCTCTTTCAGCTCGGGCTGGGCGCCTTTCAGGGCGACGATCAGCACGTCGGAAGACACTTCCTTCAGCACCGTCTGGATCGCCTTGTCGTCGAGCTTCAAGACATCGTCAAAGACAAACATCTTGTCCATGATCTTCTGCGCCAGGTCCGGGTCATGGTTGCGGATCGATTCAATCACCGTGCCTTCGATCGCCGTGCCCATCAGATTGATCATTTCTGCCGCCGTCTTGACGCCGCCCAGCGACGACTTGCGCACCTTGTCGCCACCGGCCAGAACCTGGAACAGCACCTCGTTCAAATCCTTCAAGGCAGACGGCTGAATGCCCTCCATGGTGGCCACACGCAGCATCACCTCGTTGCGCTGGCGCTCGGCAAAAAACTTCAATACATCGGCGGCCTGGTCAAAGTCCAGATGAACCAGAATGGCCGCCACAATTTGCGGATGCTCATTGCGCAAGAGCTCCGCCACGGACGAAGGGTCCATCCATTTCAGACTCTCGATGCCGGAGACATCACCGCCCTGCAAAATGCGGTCAATCAGCAAGGCCGCCTTGTCGTCCCCGAGCGCGCGCTTCAGGACCGAACGAACATAGTCGCCTGAGTTTGACACCAGCAGGCTCTGGGCGGCGGCCACGCCGGTAAAACGGTCCACCACCTCATCCACCCGCTCGCGCGTGATGGCCTTGGTTTTGGCAATCGCCTCGCCCAGTTTTTGAACTTCTTTGGGCGACAGATGCTTGAACACCTCCGAGGCCTCCGCCTCGCCCAGCGACATCATGAGAATGGCCGCGTCTTGTAGTCCGTCTGTTTGATTCATCTTGTGATCCCAACCGGGCCCCATCAGGCCGGCGCCTCACCATTGATCCAGGTCTTGACGATATTGGCCACCGCAGCCGGGTTGTCGCGCGTCAACTTGCGGGCATCATCCAAGGCCAGTTCACCGCTGGTGGGGCCGGCAAGCTCACTGCTTCTGGCGGGGGCCGCCAACTGCGCCCGCTCTGGCGCCTCGGACTCAATCGCATTCAACTGGTGGGCTGAAGCCGAGATTCTCGGTTGCGACTGCGCCAAGGTCTTGAGCGCCGGGCGAATCACCCCCAGCAGCACCAAAGCGCCGAACAACAAAGTGCCCAGTGGCCAGGCCAAGCTGCGCGCCAAATCCTGAATTTCGGACTGCTTCCAGAATGGCAAGTCCACAGGCACCACTCTTTCCGTGGTGAACGGCGCATTCATCAGGTTCACCGAATCGCCCCGCTCTTTGTTGAAGCCGACGGTTTCGCGTACCAAGGCCGTCATTTGCTCGATCTGCTGCGCGCTCAAAGGCGTGGTGGTGGTTTTGCCTTTGGCATCGGTCACCGACTGGTGGTTGACCACGACGGCGGCACTGATGCGCTTGACGATGCCGGTGCCGCCGCGCACGACCTTGACCGTCTTGTCCACCTCGTAGTTGATGATGGATTCACGGCGACCCCCGGCACTGGCACTGGCGCCGGTGCCAGCCGCGGTCAAGGTTTGTGGCGCACCGTTGATGGGCGCCGAAGACGGTCCGGGCGGCTTGTTGCTGGTCGCACCCGGCACACCCGAAGGAGGCCCGCTGATGCCACTGCCGTTGCTGCTCTCGGATACCTGCTGGCTGCGAATCGCGCTTGAATCGGGCGTCTGATTGGGCTTGTGCGACTCCGAGGTGGATTCCGTCTGTGAGAAATCAAGCTCGGCCGTCACCTGCGCTCGCGCGTTGCCCCGGCCCACGACCGGCTCCAGAATGTCCAGAATACGGCGGCTGTAGAGCTGCTCGAGTTGCTGCACATACTGCAGTTGCTGTGCGTCACCACCACCGGCGCCGTCCGCGCCCTCGGGCGGGGTCGACAGCAACTTGCCGGAATCATCGAGCACGCTCACCGCACTGGCGTTCATCTCGGGCACACTGGACGACACCAGATGCACGATGCCCGCCAACTGCGCCCGGTCCAGCGTGCGCCCGGCGTTCAAACTGACCAGCACCGAGGCCGACGGCTTTTGCTGCTCACGAAAAAATCCGTTTTGATTCGGCAAGGCCAAATGAACGCGGGCGCTCTGCACCGAGGACAGCGCCTGGATCGAGCGCGTCAACTCACCCTCCAGGCCGCGCTGAAACGCCAGCCGCTCCTGAAACTGCGTCATGCCAAAGCGGTTGGCATCCATCGTCTCGAAGCCGGCGACCGCCCCCTTGGGCAAGCCCTGCGAGGCCAGTCGCAAACGCGTGTCATAAACCTTGTCGGCCGGCACCAGGATCGCGCCCCCGCCATCGGCATACTTGTACGGAACGTTCATGGTTGACAACTGGGCCACGATGGCGCCGCCGTCTTTGTCAGCCAGATTGGCATACAAGACGCGCCACTCGGCCTGGCGCCCCATCATCAGCCCGATGATGCCAATGGCAACAAACACGGCCAGCCCCAAGCCCATGCGCAGCCGTTGACCTTGGTCCAGACCGGAAAAACGCTGTGACAGCGTGGGGTTGATAGCGATGGCGGAGGCGGCAGACATAGGGTTTCCAAGGGTTTCCAGGTCAGTGTGGCGCAATTTTGCACCACCGATGCCGACGATTATTCGACCCGGCTGCGAAAACATTAGCTCGATAAGCCGCGTTTTTACCCCTTACTTCAAATTAATGTTTTGCCAGCCCCGCCCTAGCATCACTCAACTCTCAATTTATCAGGCAAGACGGCCCCATGGAACTCCGACTCTCCCCCACCACCATGCCGACGACGGTGCGCCCCACGCTGGCACCGCGCCTGTCATCCAGCCAGGTGACGGGCGGCGCCGACGGCGGCTTCTCCGGCGCACTCAAAAGCGCCCTCAGTTCGGTCAGCGCGGCGCAAAACGACGCCACTCGCTTGCAGCGCGAAGTGCAAATGGAAAACCCCAATGTCAGCCTGGAAGAAACCATGGTGGCGATCCAGAAAGCGCAAATCGGCTTTCAGGCCACGCTGCATGTGCGCAACCGCATGGTGCAGGCCTATACAGACATCATGAACATGCAGGTGTGACGCCTGTTCTGAAGCACCAGCCTTCAAGCGAAGGATTTAAGTAAAATCAGACTCTAGCCCCCGTGGATACTGCGTAATAAGCTATTAATTAAATAGCAAATCAGCACGAACACCGGCGTCCTCACGCCAGGTTCAGATCCTGCCCCGTGAGCCGCTTGACCAGCCCTTGCGCCAGACGATTGACGATGCCATAAATGGACAACTGGGGGTTGGCGCCAATGCTGGTCGGGAAGATCGACCCGTCATGAATGGACAGATTGTCCAACTGCCAATGCACGCCGTCCGGGCGCGTCACGCCCAGGGCCTCCGTGCCAGCCAGGCCGCAACCGCCCATCACATGGGCACTCACCACTTTGGTCAGCAGCGGCTGCATGGCCAGCGCCGCTACCGCCTGCCGGCCCTCGGTCCAGTTGTTGCAGGGCCGGGCCGACTCATGCATCGGCAACACCTGCCGGGCACCGGCGGCAAACTGGATTTCCATCATCGCCAGCAGGGCACGCCGCGCCCCGGCCATGACAAAGTCAGTCAGCGGGTAGTCCAGCTCGGGCGACCCGTCGCCCCGCAGCTTGACCTGGCCGCCCGCCGCTTCTTCATGGAATCCGTCGCGCAGCAGCGCCAACAGGACATGGGTGTGGGGAAACTGCGCCAACATCGCGGCTTGCTCCTGGCCATAACCGAACACCGTGGAGGCAAAGATGACCGGGTGCAAGGGCGGCGCTTCGAGCTTGAAGCCGATCGGGCCGTCAATCGGCTGGGTGCCCATAAAATGATCGGTATAGATGGTTTGCGGTGCGCCAGCCCAGGCCTCCACCTTTTGGCTCATGATGGCCGCCGACATCACCACCGGATGCAAGAAGGTGCGCCGACCCAGGCGCCCATGCGGATCGGGCGCGTTGGAGCGCAGCAGCAAGGCCGCCGAGTTGATCGCGCCGGCCGCCAGTACAAAATGCTTAGCTATTATTGTTGTAGCATTAACACCAGATTCGACGGGGGCTCCGTTCGGTTTTACTGCAATGCAACGGACCGATCGCAGGCGCCCATTGACCAGCTCAAACTGTTCGGCCCGGGTTTCTACCAGCAGCGTGGCGCCCAAGTCCAGCGCAGCGGGAATCGTGGTCACCAGCATCGACTGCTTGGCATTGGTCGGGCAGCCCATGCCGCAGGAGCCCAGGTTCCAGCAGCCCTTGACGTTGCGGGCAATCGCCGCCGCCGGGATGCCGAGCCTGGCGGCACCGCGGCGCAACAAGTCGTTGTTTTCATTCGGCGCGACCAGCCACGGGCCCATGTTGAGCCGGGTCTCGGCCTGTTGGAAATAGGGTGCCAAAGCGTCGTTGGTGTAGTCAGGCAGCGCGAACTTCTGCTGCCAATAGCTCAAGGTATCCAGCGGTGTTCGAAATGAGCTGGTCCAGTTGACGGTGGTGGAGCCGCCCACGCAGCGCCCCTGCAGGATCGTGACGCCTTTGTCGGCGGTTTTGCGGCCGGCACTTTCCTGGTACAGCGCGGGGTAGGCTTCTGCCTCCTTCTGGTTGAAGTCGCTGCTGCTCTTGAGCGGCCCCTCTTCAATGATCACGACCTGCAAACCCGCGCGCGCCAGCAGCTCGGCGCTGATACCGGCGCCGGCGCCCGAGCCAACGATCGCCACATCGCAGACCATTTTTTCGGGCCGTGCGCCGTGCGCGCCACCCAGCACTTTCCAGCCACGCTTTAATCCGTCGCGGATCGGATCCTGCAAACTGCTCATAACTAAGTGGCGCCTCGGTAAGGGGGGTGATTCAAATTGTCAAAGGGCCGGGATAACCCAGCGCGGGCCAGGTG
Source organism: Rhodoferax ferrireducens (assembly GCF_049302455.1). Classification (GTDB taxonomy): domain Bacteria; phylum Pseudomonadota; class Gammaproteobacteria; order Burkholderiales; family Burkholderiaceae_C; genus Rhodoferax; species Rhodoferax ferrireducens_B. The sequence continues at coordinate 84,200 of NZ_JBAQMD010000073.1, forward strand.
CTGGCATCCGAAAAATAGGCCGCGCCGACAATGTCATGCAGGGCCTGGTAGCTTTGCAGGCGCAAGCCCAAGCGCGAGCTGCGCATCGACTGCAAGGCTTGCTGCACCTCGGCGACGCTCGCACTGCGCCAATCGGGCGCTAGAGCGGCCAGCGTGCGCCGTCCGACCGCGGTACCCAGGAGCCCGAGCAGTTGCGACAGTTCGGCTTGTGCATGGGGCGGCAGGGCCTGCACCAAGGCATCAATGCGCGGCATCAGGCCCTTCAGCGCCGCCTGGGCTTGCGCCGGTTCTGTGGGCAGGGTGCCATCAAGAATGGCGCGCGCCACGCTGGTGAACACGTCCTGCGCGCCCGGCGTCAAGTGCCCTTGCCGCAAGCCGGGTTGCAACAAGGCAGTCGCACCCCCCGCCAAAATCAGCACCGTGGCCGATACGGCACCCAATTTGAGCCAGGTTCTTCTTTGCATCATTGGAATATCGCATGCAAAAGCGCGCTATTTCTAGAGCCTGGCACCTAGGTAGACTCAGGGTTTAATATGGAAGCCACCAACATCATCCGCGACGCCGTCAGCCGCGTCACCGCACTGCGTCAAAGTGCCACCGACAACCCCGAGTTGGCGCAGGCCATCAGCGAGGTCAAGCGACTGCAGGCCCGACGCTTTGCCGGGACCTACTTTGATCTGCTGCAGTCCCAACAGTACCAGCCAGCCGCCCGGTTTTTTCTGGAGGAGCTGTACAGCGAGAAAGATTACACCTTGCGCGATGCGCAATTTGCGCGCATTGCCAGTGGCCTGGAGCGGCTTTTTCCCCAGCAGGTGGTGCAAACCGCCGTGTCGATGGCGCGCCTGCATCATCTGACGGAAGAGCTCGATCTGGCCATGGCCCAGTGCTGGCTGAGCCATGGCGCACTCGACGAGGTCGCGCGCTACGTGGCCGCCTGGCGCAGCGTTGGCCGTCGTGCGGACCGCGACGTCCAACTGGCAACGGTGTTGGAGGTTGGGCAGGAACTCGACCGCCTGACACGCACCCCTGGCCTGCGCATGATGCTGAAAATGATGCGCGGCCCGGCGCGCATGATGGGGCTCAGTGCGCTGCAGCAATTTCTGGAATCAGGCTTTGACACCTTCGCCGCCATGGGGCGCAAGGGCGACGGCGCGTCCTATTTTCTCGACACCGTCCGCCAGCGCGAAGCCGGCCTGATCGAGCGGCTTTTTCAGGCCAGCGCTGTCGCGTGCGAGACCGAAATCACCCAGATACTGGGGCAAGCCCTGTAAGGCGGGCGGCCACTCTGGCTCAAAATCAGAGCCAAGGAGAAACCGCATGGAAAAAATCTGGCTCAAGAGCTACCCCCCCGGCGTCCCGCATGACGTCGACCCAGAGCAATACGCCTCATTGACACAACTGCTGGAAGAGTCCTTCCGCAAGAACGCCAGCAGCCGCTTCGCCGTGTGCATGGAGAGCTGGATGACCTATGGCCAGCTTGATCAACTCTCAAGCGCGCTGGGCGCCTGGCTGCACAGCCTGGGCCTGGCGACGGACGCGCGGGTGGCCATCATGCTGCCCAATATCCCGCAGTTTCCGGTGACGATGGCAGGCGTCTTGCGTGGCGGCTACACCTGCGTCAACGTGAACCCGCTGTACACCGCGCGCGAGTTGCAGCACCAGTTGACCGACTCCGGCGCGAGCGTGATTGTGGTGCTGGAGAACTTTGTCGCCACCCTGGCCGAAGTGATTGACCAGACCCCGATCCAGCATGTGGTGGTGGCGTCCATGGGCGACTTGCTGGGCTTTTGGTACGGCCAGTGGATCACGTTTGCCGTGCGCCACCTTGCCAAAATGGTGCCCCCTTACAAACTGACGCTGACAGACGGCCGCACCGCCACCTCGTTCAAGCAGGCCATCGCAAAGGGCGCCGCCCTGCCCTTCAAGTCGGCGCCGAGCACGCTCGATTCCGTCGCATTCTTGCAGTACACCGGCGGCACCACGGGCTTGAGCAAAGGCGCCGTGCTGACGCACCGCAACATCGTGGCGACGGTCTTGCAGGCCGAGGCCTGGTTCAACCCGGCGCTCTCGCGTATCGGCGACGTCCGCCACGTCAACAGCATTGCCGCGCTGCCGCTGTACCACATCTTTGCGTTGACGCTGTCGCTGCTGGCCATCCGCTGGGGGGCGCAGCTGACCCTGATTCCGAACCCGCGCGATTTTGGCGGCTTCATCGAAACGCTCAAAAAGCGCCCGTTTCATTTGCTGCCGGGTGTCAACACCTTGTTCAACGCCCTGCTGGCGCAGCCGCAATTCAAAACCGTGGATTTTTCCAGTCTCTGCGCGACGCAAGCGGGCGGCATGGCGGCTTCAGAGGGCACCGCCCAGCGCTGGCTGGAGACCACCGGTTGCCCGATGGTCGAAGGCTGGGGCATGAGCGAGACCTGCGCCATTGGCACCAACAACCCGGTGCTGGCCCGGGAGTTTTCGGGCACCATCGGCCTGCCGCTGCCCGGCATTGACATCGCCATCAAGGACGACGAGGGCCACTCCCTGTCTCAAGGGTCGTCCGGTGAAATCTGCATCCGGGGCCCGAATGTCATGCCCGGCTACTACCAGCAGCCCGAAGAGAACCGGCGCGCCTTCACGCCCGACGGCTTCCTGCGCACTGGTGATGTCGGCATCATGGATGAGCGCGGTTACACCAAAATTGTGGACCGCAAGAAAGACATGATCCTGGTCAGCGGCTTCAACGTCTTCCCGAGTGAACTCGAAAATGTGATTTCACTGTGCGATGGCGTGCTGGAGTGCGCCGTCATCGGCGTGCCCGACGAGAAGCAAGGCGAAGCCATCAAGGTCTTTGTCGTCAAGGACAACCCGCTGCTGGCCGAAGACGACGTGGCGCGCTATTGCCAGCAAAATCTGACCGGCTACAAGCACCCCAAATACATTGAGTTCCGTGACGAACTGCCCAAATCGAATGTCGGCAAGATACTTCGGCGTGAGTTGCGTGCGGGCAAATAGCAAGGGCAACAGCGGCCCCGCCCCGCGTGGCCGCTCATTTCACCAGTTGATTGAGTTGAATGATCGGCATCAGCACCGCCAGCACGATCAACATCACCACCACGCCCATAACCACAATCAGCAGCGGCTCCAGGATGGTGGCCAGTTGCATGGCGCGGCGCTGCACCTCCACACTGAGCTGCTTGGCCGCGCGCTGCAGCATGGTGGGCAACTGGCCGGTTTGCTCACCCAGGCGGGCGAACATGGCCAACAGCCCCGGAAAACGCTTTTTTTGCGCCAGCGCAGAGGCCAGCGGCGCGCCTTCGCGCACCAACACCAAGGCATCGAGCGCGTCGGTGCGCATGGCGCGGTTGGACAGGGTTTCAGCCGCCGCCTGCAAGGCTTTGAGAATCGGCACCCCGGCGGCGGCCAGCATCGCCAGCGTGCTGGCAAAGCGCGCGGTGTTGTAACTGCGTGAGAGCTTGCCCAGAATCGGCAGGTTCAACCAGGCGGCGTCAAATTTTTCACGAAACAAGGCGTTAGCCAGCGCCAGGCGTGCGCCGATAACTCCAAAAATAATAGCAATCAACATCAGCCAGCCATAACTGCGCACAAAGGCGCTGGTGCCGATCATGATCACCGTCAACAGCGGCAGGGCGCGCTTGCTGCCCGCAAACACATGGGCCACCTGCGGCACCACATAGGTCACCAAAAACAGCACAATGACAACCGCCACCAGCGACACGATGGCCGGATAAAGCGCCGCGCCTATCAGTTTGGCCTTGAGCGCCTGCTGCTCTTCCAGGTCGTCGGCCAGGCGCTCCAGCACCAGGCCGAGGTTGCCGCTTTGCTCACCGGCGCCAATGACGGCGATAAAAATGGGGCTGAACTCACGCGGATGCTGCGACAAGGCCTTGGCAAAGGTCGCGCCGCCGTTGACTTCAGCGCGCAACAGCGCCACCAGGTGGTGCTCATTGTCGCGCTCGGCCTCGTCCGACAGCGAGGTCAGCGCCCGCTCCAGCGGCAGACCCGAGGACACCAGGCCGGCCAGTTGGCGCGTCCAGATGGCCAGCCCCGTGGCGCTGAAAACCCGCCGCCTCAAACTGCGGCCTGAGCCGGCGCCACCGGCCCCGTCCTGCCCCGCCGCCTGCGCCCCGACCGTCTCGACCTTGATCGGCACCATGGCCTGGCCGCGCAGCAGGCTGCGCGCGCCCTTGGCCGAGTCGGCCTCGATCACGCCCTTGCGGGTTTCGCCGTCAGCGGTCAGAGCTTCAAAGGAATAAACGGGCATGGCAGTGATGCAAGCTAGTCGCGCGTCACGCGCACCAACTCTTCGCGCGATGTCAGCCCCAGGCGAACCAGCCGTTCGCCGTCATCACGCATCAGCGTCATGCCACTGGCCAGGGCAGCGGCGCGAATATCGGCTTCCGCCGCGCGGTTGTGAATCTGGGCGCGAATGGCATCGTCCGTGACCAGCAGCTCGAACACGCCCGAGCGCCCGGCGTAGCCGGTTTGGCCACAGGCGCTACAGCCGGCACCATGGCACGTCAGGCACAGCTTGCGCAGCAGGCGCTGCGCCAACACGCCCAGCAAGCTGGAGCTGAGCAAGAACGGCTCGACCCCCATGTCGGTCAAACGGGTGACGGCGCTGGTGGCGTCATTGGTGTGCAGCGTGGCGAGCACCAAATGGCCGGTGAGCGAGGCTTGAATTGCAATCTGGGCGGTCTCGAAATCGCGGATTTCACCGATCATGATGATGTCCGGGTCTTGCCGCAAAATGGCACGCAAGGCCTTGGCAAAGGTGAGTTCAATCTTGGCGTTGACCTGGGTCTGGCCGACACCGGCCAACTCGTACTCAATCGGGTCTTCCACCGTCATGATGTTGCTGCGGCTGGCGTCTAACCGGCTCAAGGCAGCATACAGCGTCGTGGTTTTACCGGAACCGGTCGGCCCGGTGACCAGCACGATGCCGTGCGGTTGTGTCACCAGATGCTCGAAGCGCTTGAGCACCTCGCCCTGCATGCCGAGCGCTTCCAGACTGAGGCGCCCTTCCGACTTATCCAGCAGGCGCAACACGGCGCGCTCGCCATGGGCGCTCGGCAGGGTGCTGACGCGCACATCGACAGCGCGCGTGCCAATACGCAGCGAGATACGGCCGTCTTGCGGCAGGCGGCGTTCGGCAATATCGAGTTCGGCCATGATCTTCAGGCGCGAGATCAATGCCGCGTGCAGCGCCCGGTTGGGTTGCACCACCTCGCGCAGCGTGCCATCGACCCGAAAGCGCACGCTCGAATGGCGCTCATAGGGCTCGATATGAATGTCACTGGCGCCGTCGCGCGCGGCCTGCGTCAAGAGCGCATTGAGCATGCGGATGATGGGCGCATCGTCCGAGGTCTCCAGCAAGTCTTCAATCGCGGGCAGGTCCTGCATCATGCGCGTAAGGTCAGCGTCGCTCTCGACCTCGCTGACCACCGCCGCGGCACTCGATTCACCTTGGGCGTAGGCGGCGCTGATGCGCTGGATCAGCGCCTGCGCACCGAGCGACTGCAGATGCCGCACCGGGTACTTGCGCATCACTTCGCTCACCGCGCTGGCCCCCGAGTCGGGGTGCACACACAGCGTCAGATCGCCCGACTCATCCTCCAGCAGGAGCTGATGCGTTCGGGCAAAGGCATAGGGCAGCGGGTAGCGCATGGCGTTGTGCCTCCGGCTCGAAGTCAGGGTTTAACGGCGGGCGTCGGGCCAAGCGACCTGATGGCCGGCTGGACGGCCGGCTGGGAACCCGGCAGCGCGGGCAGTAGCGGCGACTCGTTGATCGGCACCAACTGGCTGGGCACCGGTTGCGCAGCGTTCATGCCCGAGCGCATCAATTCATAGCGATCCATCGACAACTGGTCGACGGCCTGGCCGTCGCGCACGACCACCGGGCGCAAAAACACCATCAGGTTGGTTTTGTTGCGGGTACGCGCCTCGCTTTTGAACAGATTGCCGAACAAGGGCACATCACCCAAGCCGGGCACCTTGTCCTGGTTGCCGGAATACTTGTCCTGCAACAGACCACCCAGCACCACGATGCTGCCATCGTCGACCAGCACGGTGGACTCGATCGTGCGCTTGGATGTCGTCGGTCCGTTGGCAGCCGTCTCCGTGCCGGCCTTGACCGCCGAGGTCTCCTGGTAGATCACCAGCTTGACGGTACCGTTCTCGTTGATTTGCGGCTTCACCTTGAGCGTCAGGCCCACGTCCTTGCGCTCCACGGTGGTGAACGGATTGACCGAATTGCCACTGGTGTTGTTGCTGGTGTAGGAGCCGGTGACAAAGGGCACGTTTTCACCGATCACGATCTTGGCCTCCTCATTGTCCAGTGTCAGCAAATTGGGCGTGGACAGCACATTGCCGCTGCCGCTGGTCTCCAGAAAATTAGCCAGGAAGCCGAGCACGTAGACCCCGTTGGTGCGCTGAACGGCGCCAAAATTGAGACCTGCCCCCGGCGCCACGGCGCCGGCACCGGTTGCCAGGTTGATGATGTTCTTGCCGGCAGCGCCAAAGTTGGTGCCCAGCAGGCCAATGACGCCGTCGCCGGCCTTGCCCAACGGGCCCTGCCACTGAATACCAAATTCCGCCGCCCGGTCGGCGTTCACCTCCACAATCAGGCTCTCCACCAGCACCTGGGCACGTCGTCCATCAAGCCGGTCAATGACTGCGCGCAACTGCCGGTACTGCGGCTCGGGCGCCGTGATGATGAGCGAATTGGTCGCCACATCGGCCTGGATTTGTCCGCCCGTGGTGGACTGGGTGGCCGCCACAACCGCCACCGTCGCCGCAGCCGCCACGCCGGGCGTCGCCGCCGCCGGGGCCTGACCGGTCATGGCCGCGCGCAAGGTGGCGGCCAGTTTGGTGGCGTCGGCATTCTTGAGGTAGACCACATGGATATTGCCCGCCTCGCCGTTGAGACCAGGCGCCGAGGGCTGGTCCAGCTTGTCCACCAGCGACTTCACCAGCGCCACGCGGGCCGGGTTGGCGGCGCGCAAAATCAACGAGTTGGAGCGCGGCTCGGCCACCAGAATGGTCTTGAAAGAGGTATCAGCCTGGCCCGGCGCCGTGCCGGCCGCCGAGGACTCCACCAGCCGCAGCACCAGCGGTGCCAGGTCAGTCGCAATGGCGTGCTTGAGCGGCAAAATCTCGACGTCGGTGGCGTTGGACACGTCGACAGCGGCAATGATGCGCGCCATGCGGCGCAGGTTGTCGGCGTAGTCGGTGATGACGAGCGAATTGGTGCCAGGGTTGACGTTGATGGTGTTGTTCGGGCTGATCAGCGGGCGCAACACCGCCACCAGGTTGTTGGCCGACTCGAAGTTGAGCTTGAAAATCTGCGTCGTGATCTGGTTGCCCAGCGCACCGCCGATCGACTCATCGCTGACCGTCACTGCGCCACTTTGCAGCTTGGCATCGGCCTCGGGCACGACCTTGTACAGGCCGTTTGATTCCACCATGGTGAAGCCTTGCAAGCGCAGTGCCGCCTGAAACTGGTTCATGGCGGCGCGGCGGCTGACCGGCTTGTCAGTGACCAGCGTCAGGGTGCCCTTGACGCGCGGATCCACCACCACATTGGTGCCCGTGATGGTCGCCATGGTGCGCGCAACGGCCTCAATATCGGCGTTGCTGAAGTTCAGGGTAACGGCTTCGCCCGGCTTCGACACGGCGCTGGCCTGTGCCAGTAGATTTACAGGAAATAGGGCTGTAGCCCCCGTCAGTATTGCGCAAGCAGCTATTGAATATATAGCATTTTTAGAGCCGATGGGGGCGCGAAGTTTCATACCGATTCAACCTACTTTGATGATGGCGCGGGCGCCGTCGCGCCGACCGATGATATTAAGAAGATTAGACAGCGCGTCCAGCCGCTCCGGCGTGGCGCTGGCGATGCCGTCAAACCGCAGTCTGGCGCCCACCCACTGGCCGGTGCCTGACAATTGTAGAGCGCCCTCGAGGGTGCTCAAACCCAAGGTCGGCGTCGCACCCCCGCTCCAAGTGACGCGGTAGCTGCCCATCGGTTTGAGCGTGGACAGGCGTGAGGACATGTGCAGGGCATCGAGCTGGGCGCGCCCACTGAGCAACAAGCGCCCCGCCGCCCATTCGGCTGCGAGTCCGTGCGTCGACAAGCTCAACAGACCTTCGGGCTGCACCGTATTCCATGGGGTTCCGAGTCCGGTGAGCCACTGCGCCGGCCACTGCGACTGGCTGTCGGCCAGCGCCAGCCTGACCCCGCCCCAGCGGGGTTGCAGGCTTAAGCGCCACGGCTGCTGCATACAACAATCAGCATTCAGCTCAGCCGCCAGCCCCAGCCAGCCGGGGCGCAGCCGCCACGTCAGGCGCCCGGGCAGGGTGGCCGCATCGATGCTGCCGGCGCCGCCCGTGAGTGTGAGCCGGGCCGAGCCATTCCAGACGGTGCCCCGCGCATCACTCAGCAGCACCCGCTCCTGCAAGCCCTGTTGCACCGCGACCGTCAGCCAGCGTGCCGGTGCATTGAGCAACAGCGCCACTGCCAGCCCCAGCAGCGCCCCGGACCAGGCCCAGGACCAGGGGGCCGTGAGTGGCAGTGCGCTGGGTGCGCTGGTTCGAGGTCGGCTTCGGGCTGGCGTTCTCAAGGTGGTTTGGCGGCGGAACATGGGGTCGGCGGGTCGGACGAGTGTGATCTGGACGGTTGACCTGGTCCGGCGTCTTAGCGCGCGCTCAAGCTCAACACCAGCGTGCCGTTCCAGCCGCCTGGCGCACCGCCCACCACCGCGGCACCGCGCACCAGCCGCGCCTCACTCGGCACGGCGCGCGCAGTCAGGCGCACCTGCGCCAACCACTGCGCCAACGCGTCGGCGGAGATCCCTTTAAAGCTGAGCGTCACGCGCTCGCCCGCGACCACCAGTTGCGCCGTGGCGCCCAGCGGTTTGACCGAGGCCTCCAGCAAGCGCCGGGCGTCGGCAAAGCTCAAAGGCGGCTGGGCTTGCAACACTTTGGCCTGCGCCTGCAGGCGCTGCATCTGTTGCCACTGGGCGTCCAGCACCAGACGCTGCTGCTGAGCCGCCTTCAAGGTCGCCAGCGCGGGCGCCAAGGCCAGGCTCCACAGCAAGGTCAGCAACACCAATGCCAGCGCGGCCAGCAACAGGCGTTGCTCGCGGCGCGCCAGCAGGCGCCAGCGCGCTTGCAGCTCGGACAGTAGTTTCATAAGGCAGCCACCTGTTTGATCACCACATTGTCAGCCTCGACGTTGACGGCATAACCTTGCGGCTTGAGTTGGGAAGCGATCGCCGTGAGCTGCTCCGCGGTCAGCTTCAAGCCCTTCAACCGGGCCTCGCCTGCTACATATTCTATAGCTTCCGGCACAGCATTGACGGGGGCTACAGCCCCAAAAGAGCCCAACATGCTCTCCAGGTCGCGGCCCGATGGGGCGCCGCTGGCCTGTTGCAGGGTCGCCACCTCACGCGCCATCTGGATCGGCGCATCGACCACCACGCGCACCTGGGGAAATGTGCTGGTCAGCACGGCCTGAATGGCCTGGCGCTGGCTGTTGAGCAAGGACTTTTCCTTCCAGGCCCAGGCGTTCAGACCCGCCAGGTTAATCGCCAGCAGCGCCAGCAGCGCCAGCCGGGCGGCACGCCAGCGCGGCGCGCTGAGCAGGCCGCGCGCGGCACCAGCCCAACGCTTCCAGTTTCTGGCGCTCTGGGACGTCACCAGGTCAAACTGGGCCAGATCCCAGGCCGACTGCGCGGCCTGCAACTGACGCTGGGCACTTTGTTGCAGCGTGACCGGGCGCTGGAACAACGCTTCAGCCGAGGCCACCACGGCGGGCTCGGCCACCACATTTTTTTCTTCCGGCCCGGCGAGCAGCGCAATCGCCTCCCGGGACAGGGGCAACATGGCAACGCTGCCTTCGGCGGCGCCCACCAGGTAGGCCGCGTCGGCCTCACCCGTGACGTAAAGCGTGTCCGTGAGCGCCTGCGGCGTGAACTCGGGCACGATGCGACTGACCGCCCGCCCGGATTGCTCCAGCACCTGCAAGGCCGCTCGCAGCCAGGCTCGCTCGCACACCGCCACCCACACCGGCGCATCGGTGGGCGGCTGGGGCTCCAACGCAAAATGCAGTTGCTCGGTGTCGTCGAGCAGGCGATCTTCAAGCAGGCCATCAAGCACCGCGCGTACGCGCAAGGCGCCACCGTCCTGAAACAATCGCCGCCCCAACGTGCCCTTGGGCAACTGCACCTGGTGCCAGGACAGACGCTGCGCGGCCACCAAGGCCACCACCTCGCAGTCGGCTTTGCCCACCAGGGGCAACAGCGCCAGCGGAGCGCGCGACTGCTCGGCCACCGTGCTGCCATCGCGGGTCAGCACGTAGTCGTACAAGGCAGCCGCGTCAAGCGGCTCGGCAGGTAGGGTAACGATCAGGGTGGTCATGGGTGCTGCTTGGTGCGTGTCGGCGGTCATTGTAGAGTGGGGGAGCTGCTCGCCACGCGTTGCCGTGACAGTGTTTTGACCTCCAGCCCGTCGCGCTGCACCACAGATACCTCTTGCACCGTCGCCTGGTCAATGCGCAGGTCACCGCGCACTTCAAAGAAGCGCGACGACACACTGTGCAGCGCGGCATTGAACTGCGCTGAGGTCTTGCCGCTGATTTTGCTGGCATCACTCAAAGTGGCCAGGTGGGTGAGGTTGCGCTCGCGCACCAAACGATGGGCGTCGGCCAGGTCAAAGCCCTCGACACACGCATAAATCACTTCTGCCGCAGCGGTGTTGAGGTTGACCGGTGTGCGCGCCGGCAACACCGTAACGAACGGGCGCAACACGGCAATACTGCGCGCCGACACGCCAAACCAGGCCAGTTGATCGATCGTTTGCGGCCACAGCGTGATGCTGGCCGCGTCGGTTGCATCCAAAGGCGCCGCCGCCACGGCAGCACCCGCTGGTGCGCCCTGCGCCAGTCGCAGCTTGTCCAGCAGCAGGACCAACTCGGTCTCAGGCAGATCGAGCATCTCGAACAGCCGGGTGAAGGCGCGCTCGCTGGCAGCGTCGATGCTGCCGCTTTGCACCAGGTTGGTCACGTTCAGGCGCGACTGCAAATCAGTGATCTGGCCCGACAGAAAGGCTTCTTGCGCGGCATCGGCCGCTTGCGTGTCGCTGCGGTCGGCCGCCAGAAAGCTCGACAGCCGCGCCTGCTCCAGCGGCACGGCCCACGGCTCGGCCAGATGGTCGGCGCCGCCTTTGCGGCCATCCTCGCGCAAGATCAGCCGCGCCCAATCGAGGGCGCCGCTCAGTATCCAGGCCGACTGCATGCGACTGCGCTCGGCGGCCTCCACCTCGACCCCGCGCCATTGCTGCCAGAGCGTGGCCGAGGCCAGCGAGGCCACCAGCACCACGGTCAGCATGGCGGTCAGGATGGCGGCACCGCGCTGCGACTTCATTTGCCACCTCCCAGCGTGGGCCGGACCCAGTCGCGCGTCACGCGGCCGCTGATGGCCTGGCCGACTGACAGGGTCAGCTCCAGCCGCACGCCATCGGGGATCAACGCAGCCGTTGCCGCCTGGGCCGCGCCGGGGGCACCGGCGCTGGACAGCGGGTTGCTCCAGGCGTTGTCCCGAAAATAGAAAATTTGCCACTGATCGAGCGCCGCCACCCGCACCTCTCGCGTTCTGGCTTCGTCGCTCGGGTTCTGCCCCCACAAGGCGGCCTGCTGCCAGGCCAGTTGCACTTCAGCGCGCGTGGTCAAGGGCGGCGACTGCCAGCGCAGCCACTGACCGGCCCCGTCGATCGTGCGCCGGGACCACGCCACCACCCGCAGCCCCTCGCCGGGCGTCGCGGTGCTGGCGCGCAGGAGGCGCAGGGCGCGCCCGTCCCAGTCCAGGCTCGGGGTCTTGGGCTGGGTGGCCAGCGCGTCCAGGTCGGCGCCCCACTGCGCCAGGCCCGCCTGCAAGGCGAGCACATCGTCCGAATGGCGGCGCATTTGCGTCTGCGCTCGCGTCATGCCGTCGAGCCCACGCCAGCTCAGTGCCGCCATCAACGCCATCAGGCTGATCGCCACCAGCAACTCAATCAGCGTGAAGCCTTTGACTCGAAGCCGCGGCAAGCCTGGCTGCGTCATCAGTAGCGCCCCGCCACGGTGGACAAGCGCAGCACGGCGGCGTCGCCCTTGAACACCTGCGCATCGACCCGTCGAAAATTGAAGTTGGGCGTGGGCCGCACCGCCAGCGCCACCGTGAAGACCTCCCCGGCCTGCTCGCAGGCGATGCTGCTGTCGCCGACGTCGGGCAACTGCCTGGCCAGGCGCACCTTGACCAGCTCATTCTCGGCACAGGTCTGGGCCAGCAGCACATCGGACTGGCGCTGGGCGTGGCGGGTCAAGGCGGCGGTGGCCTGCAAACCAGCCAGCAGGGCAATGGCCACAATGCCAAGCGCCACCAGCACTTCAACCAGGGTAAAGCCGCGCGCACCGTGGCGCCGTGGCTGGCGAGCGCTGTTCACGGCGCGCCCGCCAGCACGGCAAAGGGGCGCACGCCGTCGGTGGCCAGGCGCACGCTTTTACCCGGCTGGGTGCGAGACGTCAACTCCACCTGTTGCGGCTCGATGATGGGATCCGGGCCCAACAACAGCGTAAGAGCCGGTGCGCTGGCTGGGCCGTCGGCCACGCGGGTATCCGGGTCCAGCCATTGCTCCGGCAAATCGGAATCCGGTTGCGCGGAGGGCGTCAAGCCCTCAAAACGGAACCCGGTTGGCGTGGCGCGCCAACGCACCGGCACGCCGCTGACCCGTGAGCGTGCGCGCGCCGACTCCAGCAACGCCGCCAGGCGCTCGGCGTCGCGCTCCAACTGCACCTGTGAGGTGTCGCGCATCGCAAAGCCGACACCGGCGGAGGCCATGGCGATGATGGCAACGACCACCAGCAACTCCAGCAGCGTGAAGCCTCGACTGGCCTTTGCCATCGCGAGCGCAGACGAATTCAAAAACTATTGGCCATTCCAACCCACTCTATGGTTGCCAACTGCCAATATCTGCATTTTTGCCCTCGCCCCCGGCCTGGCCATCGGCACCAAGGGACATCACGTCGATCTCGCCCTTGATGCCGGGGTTAAGGTAAACATAGGGCTTGCCCCAAGGATCGTTGGGCAGCAGGTCAAGGTAGGACTTCCAGTTGGGTGGCACCGGCGCGGTCGTGGGCTTGGTCAGCAAGGCTTGCAAACCCTGCTCGGCCGTGGGGTAGCGCTGGTTGTCCAGCCGGTAGAGCTTGAGGGCCTGCATCAGGTTGTTGACGTCTGTCTTGGCCGCCGTGACCCGCGCGTCATCGGCGCGGTCCAGCACGTTCGGCACGATGAGGGCGGCCAACACCCCGATGATCAGCAATACCACCATCAGCTCGATCAGGGTGAAGCCGGCCTGGAGGCGACGACGCATGCTTTGAGAAATTGATTTCATCGGGTTAAGTCACTTTCTAATATCGGGTTCGCTTCAATGATAATCCAGCCATGAAGACCGCATTGCTTTCCCTCTGGTGGCTACGCATCGCCACTTTTTTGCTGGCTGCCCTGGCTGCGGCCAGCGCCACCTATTGGGTCCTAAAGTGGCAGGCCACCGTGCCGGCAAGCCTGACGGTAGCCGTGATTTACACCGCCCCACCGGCAGCGGACCCGCAAGTCGTGGCCCGCCTGCTGGGTGGTGGCCGGACCAGCGTGAGCGCCAAGCTGGTGGACAGCGCAGCCAGTCATTTCAAATTGAGCGGCGTGCTTGCCAACCGGGCCAACGGTAGTTACGCCCTGATTTCCGTCGATGGAAAACCGGCCAAGCCGTACCGGGTCGGCACCCATGTGAATGACGAGCTGGTGCTGCACTCGGTGGCGCCGCGCAGCGCATCGCTGGCCACCAGCCTGGATGCGCCAGTGTCGGTCACGCTGGAGTTGCCAAAATTAACTCAAGCCCAAACTCTAGCGCCAGCCCGGCCCGCACCGGCCAAAACGCCAACAGAAGAATGAGCTGGCGCGAGGGTCAGGCGGCTGTTCCCAGCGCCAGCCGCATGGCATCCACCACTGACTTGTAATCCGGTTGGCCAAAAATGGCGCTGCCGGCCACAAAAGTGTCGGCCCCGGCGTCGGCGACGCGCCGGATGTTGTCCACCTTGATGCCACCATCGACTTCCAGCCGAATGTATTTGCCGCAGGCCGTGATGCGCCGACGCACATCCTCGATCTTGCGCAAGGCAGATTCAATAAAACTCTGGCCGCCAAAGCCAGGGTTGACGCTCATGATCAGGATCAGATCAATGTCGTCAATGACCCAGTCCAGCACGTCAAGGGGTTCAGCCGGGTTGAACACCAGGCCGGCCTTGCATCCCTTGGCCTTGATGGCCTGGATGCTGCGGTGCACATGGCCGGATGCGTCCGGGTGAAAGCTGATCAAATCCGCCCCGGCATCGGCAAAGGCACTGGCCAGCGCATCGACCGGTTGCACCATCAGATGCACATCAATCGGCACGGCCACGCCGCCAGCGGTCTTGGCATGCGGCTTCAAAGCGCTGCAAATCATCGGACCGAAGGTGAGATTGGGCACGTAGTGGTTGTCCATCACGTCAAAGTGAATCCAGTCGCAACCGGCGGCGATGACGTGGCTGAGTTCCTCACCCAGCCGGGCAAAGTCGGCAGAGAGAATGGAAGGGGCAATGCGGTAGGTCATGGGTGAAGTATAAATACTTGCCTTTGAATTCATGCGCGGTTGGGGACAGCGCTTGCCAACGACGCGCGAGCTGCGATCTGCCCCTCAAATTTTCAGGATAGCATTGCGCCATGTCCCAGTACCAGTTTCGCGTTGAAGTCGAGTCTCGTTATCTTGCTGACCAGTCAGCACCGCAGCAAGACCTGTATGTGTTCGCTTACACCATCACCATCATCAATCTGGGGCAGGTCAGTGCCCAGTTGATCTCACGCACCTGGAACGTGAACGACGCCAACGGTCACACCGAGCGTGTGAAGGGCCTGGGTGTGGTCGGGCAGCAGCCGCTGCTCAAACCTGGTGAAGCGTTTGAATACACCAGCGGCACCCGCCTGCGCACCCCCACGGGCACCATGCATGGCAGCTTTTTTTGCGTCGCCGAAGACGGCGAAAAGTTCGATGTCGATGTGCCGATGTTTGTGCTCGATGGCCTGAGCCCCAGCGGCGGCGCGCGCACACTGCACTGAAACCCGAATCGATGACCCCCAAATTTGACCTGGCTGAACTGCTCGATGCCCTGGACCCGCAAGCCCATCTGGCGCACCGCCACCTGTGGCTGATTGACTTGCTGCGCTGGGTCCGTGGCGGCCGCGACTCAGTGCCGCGCGCGGTGGCACGTGTGACGCTGCTGCTCGACGCGCTGCAACAGCGCCCGGATGCGCGTGCCAAGCTGCAGGCCTGGTGGCAGGTGCTGCTTTCCACCGTGGATGCCACGGCCTTGCTGGCCGACTACGGGTTTTCGTCCAGCAGCGCTTTTGCCAGTGAGCTGGCCGAGCGCCTGCGCCTCAAATGGTTGCCTGGAACCCCCGAAACTGTCGATGCCTCGGCCCTGTTTTCACTGGTGTTGTGCGATGCGTTTGATGCCCAATGGATCAGCGCCCTGGACGACGCCACCTTGACGCGACTGTCTGAGTTACTGCAAATCTCGTGTCTGGATGTCAGCAACGAAAACTGTGCCTGGGTGCCCCAGGTCAAGCAAGGCAGCGTCTCGCCCTGGCAGGCGACACTGCTTGAGGCGCTGACCTTTTGCACCAGCCAGATTCGCGCCACCGGTTTTTCACCGGAGCTGCGTTTGCGCATGAGCGCCCCGGCGCTGGAGACGGCCCCCTTTCACGCCCTGGACGGCGACATCATGGCGCTGCAAGTCGCCTTTCTGGCCAGCCCGCACGTCAACTCTTCCGAGCGCCAGGACGCGCTGCAGCGGTACCTGAGCCGTCTGGAGGCTTGCCGTCAGGCGGCCGCGTCGGTTTACGCCCATCTGGATGCCAACGGTATTTCCGTCAACCTGGTGTTCCAGTTGCGCCAATTGCGTGAGCGGGTGCTGCGCGTTCGCGCCCTGCTCGATTGCCTGCTGGCGGCCAGCCCGCAGGCCAGCACCGCGCGTCTGCTGGCGCATCTGGTTCTGGTGGGGCAGGCGCGGCGCAGTCTGCGCGCCCTGATCGCCTCCAACTCATCGATGCTGGCCGCCAAAGTAGCCGAGCGCAGTTCCGAGACCGGCGAGCACTACATTACCCGCACCCGGGCCGAATACGGAACCATGCTGCGCGATGCAGCGGGTGGCGGCGCCGTGATGTCACTCACCACGCTGTTCAAGTTCATGGTGCTATCGCTCGGCTTGTCGGCTTTCTGGAGCGGGTTTTATGCCGGCCTGAACTACGCCCTGAGTTTTGTGCTGATCCAGTTGCTGCACTGGACCGTCGCCACCAAACAGCCGGCCATGACGGCCCCGGCCATGGCCGCGAAACTCAAGGACCTCGACGAACCCGGGGCCGTTGACCTGTTCGTCGATGAAGTCACCCATCTGGTGCGCTCGCAGGTAGCAGCCGTGGTGGGCAACCTGGCCTTGGTGGCGCCGTGTGTCGTGCTGATCAGCGCGGCGCTCTGGTTCACTCTGGGAAAGCCGATGATTGACGTGAAGGAGGCCGAGCACGTGCTGCATACGCTCCACGTGTTCGGCCCGACAGCGCTGTTTGCCGCGCTGACAGGTGTGCTGTTGTTTGCGTCGAGCATCATCGCAGGTTGGGTCGAGAACTGGTTTGTGCTGCACCGGCTGGACTCGGCGCTGCGCTACAACCCCAAGATCACTACAGCACTGGGGATTGAGCGTGCCGGGCGTTGGGCGCAGTTCATGCGCGACAACATCTCGGGTCTGGCGGCCAATGTGTCGCTCGGGTTGATGCTGGGTTTGGTCCCGGCTTTTGCCGCGTTTTTCGGGCTGGGACTGGAAGTGCGGCACGTAACACTGTCCACCGGCCAACTGGCCGCGGCAGCCGCCAGCCTCGGCCTGGCGGTACTCAAGCAATCGGCTTTCTGGTGGTGCGTGGCCGGCATTGTGCTCACCGCCGTGCTCAACGTGGGGGTCAGCTTTTACTTTGCGTTCCGGCTTGCTTTGCGCGCCCATAACATCGGCGGCATCGACCGCTCCCGGATTCGAACCGCCATTCGCGCGCGCTGGCGCCATGCGCCGCTGAGCTTCTTTTTACCGGCAAAGGAAACAGTCCCCACGCCGCCAGCAGACGATAAGGATGACTAGCCATGGGTGAATTTGAATTGATCGAACGCTATTTCACACGCCCTGAGCGCCACGCCGCGCGGGTAGCCTTGGGAATTGGCGACGACTGCGCGCTGCTGCAGCCGGCGCCCGGCACGCAACTGGCCATTTCCTGCGACATGCTGGTCGAAGGTCGCCACTTTGTCTCCACGCTGGATCCCTTCAAGCTCGGGCACAAGGCGCTGGCCGTCAATTTGAGCGACCTGGCCGCCTGTGGCGCGCGCCCGCTGGCGTTCAGCCTGGCGCTAGCGCTGCCGCGCGCCGACGAGTCCTGGCTGGCGCCGTTCTCGCAAGGCTTGCTGGCGCTGGCCGACGCGCACGGCTGCGAACTGATCGGCGGCGACACCACGCAGGGGCCGCTCAACATCTGCATCACGGTGTTTGGCGAGGTGCCGGTAGTGGCGGGTCGCTCGCAGGCGCTGCTGCGCTCGGGCGCGCAAGCGGGCGACGACCTCTATGTCAGTGGCAACCTGGGCGACGCCCGGCTGGCGCTGGAGGTTTTTCGCGGCACCGTGTCCGTGCCCGAGGCGGTGTTCACCGCGGCGCGTGTACGCCTCGAAACCCCGACGCCGCGCGTGGCACTGGGTCTGGCGTTGCGCGGTGTTGCCAACGCAGCCATTGATGTCAGCGACGGCCTGCTTGGCGACCTCGCCCACATCCTGCAGCAGTCGGGCGTGGGCGCCACGATGGACGCCGATGTTGCTACTGCGTTAATAGCAGCTCACGCATATTACACGGGGGCTACAGGCCAATTTGATACAAATATTGCACCAGAGCAATGGCGTCGCTGGGCGCTCTCTGGGGGCGACGATTACGAGCTGCTGTTCACCGCCCCGGTGGCCCGCCGCGAAGCCGTCGCCGCTGCGGCGGCGGCCAGCTTGACACCCGTCACCCGCATCGGTCAAATTGAGGCCGAGCGCGGCCTGCGTCTGGTGGATGCCCAAGGGCAACCCGTGCCCAACCGCTACGCCTCGTTCGACCACTTTGCCTGAAGCTGCAGTGCTGTAAGAGCGCGTGCTTCACAACTATTTATCCTTGCATATTGCTCACCAGACAGGCAAAATGCGAGGATGAATAACAGCACAATGAATCTTGCCGAGCGCCATGAATTCCATCGGGCGTTGCTGCAAACTGCCACTGAGCAACTGGCATTTTCGCCCGCCGTCGTGTTGCTGGGCCCCAGACAAGTCGGTAAAACCACCTTGGCCAAGATGATTGCAAGCGCTTATCCGGGCGCCCTCAGCCTGGACTTGCAATTAGCGGCCGACCGGGCAAAGCTCATCAGCGGTAGCGGGTTCTTGCAAGCCCATCGCGACAAACTTGTGGTGCTCGACGAAGTGCAGTATGTGCCCGAGGTATTTGCCCAATTGCGCCCTGAGATTGACGCCCTGCGCCGCCCCGGGCGGTTTCTGTTACTGGGCTCAGCCTCGGGCAAACTACTGCAACAAAGCTCCGAATCGTTGGCCGGGCGCGTCAGCTATCTGGAGCTCACGCCCTTGCAGGTGCGCGAGGTCATGGCCGCCGATGCCGACGCCCAGACAGCACTACTGACCCTACAAAAACTTTGGTTGCGCGGCGGCTTTCCCGTCAGCTTCACGGCGCCCAGCGATGCGCTTTCATTCAACTGGCGAACGGACTTCATTGCCACTTTTTTGAACCGGGACATTCGCGAGTTCGGGGTTAATGTCCCGGCTCAGACCTTGCACCGTTTTTGGCGCATGACGGCCCATTTGCATGGTCAGTTGTTCAATGCATCCAACATCGCGGCATCGTTGGGCGGCATCTCGCACACCACGGTGGCGCGCTACCTCGATTCGCTGGTTGACACCATGATGCTGCGCCGCCTGGAACCCCATTTTGTCAACGTCGGCAAACGGTTGGTGAAATCACCCAAGGTCTACGTGCGCGACTCTGGTTTGCTGCACGCCTTGCTCAACTTGCCCGATATCGACAGTTTGATCGGACACCCGATGGCGGGCCATTCATGGGAAGGTTTGATGGTGGAGCAGATTTGCGCCCTCGTGCCCAAGGGTGGTGATGTGAGTTTCTATCGCACGGCGGCGGGGGCCGAACTGGATATTGTGGTTGAGCTGGGCAGCAAGAAATACGGGTTCGAGATCAAGTTTTCGGGCGCGCCCACTGTCACCAAGGGCTTTTGGCAAGCTTGCCAGGATGTGGGCGTGCAACACGCTTATGTGCTGGCCCCGGTGACGCAAGGTTGGCCCATGAAGCCTGGCGCAAACCACAGTGTGGATGTGATTTCGCCCCTGCAGCTGCCTTGGGCGTTGGCGCAATAACGCGGCTTGCGCCAGATGGATGCCCAAGGGCAACCCGTGCCCAACCGGTACGCCTCGTTCGACCACTTTGCTTGAAATTCGACTTGAATAATCCCACAATGGGACTAAAATTAGACCAATGCGAGTTATTTCAAAGGCAGCATTGGTAGGGTTTTGGTGCAAGCACCCCACAGCCAAACAAGCCCTTCAAACCTGGGTTGAAGATGCCATTCACGCGCAATGGAAGACCCCGCAGGAGATCAAGATTCGGTATGCAAGCGCCAGTTTTGTTGGCAGCAATCGAGTGGTATTCAATATCAAGGGCAATGACTACCGCTTGGTTGTGGCCGTAGCCTACCGCTTTGCAGCCCTTTACATCAAATTTATTGGCACACATGCCGAATATGACGCCATTGATGCAAGCACCGTGGAGAATCAATCATGAAAAAGAATGCTTACCCAATTCATCCCATCCGCACTGAGGCCGATTACCAGGCAGCGCTGCAATTGGTTGCGCCCTATTTTGATCATGAGCCTGAGCTTGACAGCGATCCCGGCGCCCACTTTGAGGCCTTACTCACCCTGATTGAGGCCTATGAGGCCAAACACTACCCCATTGCGCCACCCGATCCGCTGCAGGCAATCAAGTTCCGCATGGAGCAGCAGGGGCTCAAGCCCAAAGACCTGGAGCCCATGATTGGCCGGCGCAACCGGGTGTATGAAGTACTCAGCGGCAAACGCAAACTCACCATGGCGATGGTGTGGAAGTTACACACGGGCCTAGGCATTCCAGCTGAAAGCTTGATCCGTCAACCGGGCTAAAGGCCATCAAGGCAATTTGCGTGAACGAAGGACAGCCCGTCATCCACTTGCAGCTATTAAAATTTTCCCGCAGCCTTGATGGCGACCGCCATCATGTCCAGCGGCAGCACAAGCGTTAAAGGCGCATCCAGCAAAGCAAGCGCACCGTAACTTGCGTACCAGGCGGCCACAGGGTCGTTTTTGGCATCGATCACCAGCGCGGTGCCGCCCACCTCTTCGGCAGCGCGCAGGCAACGACGCCCCGCCGCCAAAAGCAGCTGACCACCGAGGCCCTGGCCATGAAAATCCATGCGAACAGCCAGTCTGCCCAAGCGGAACGCGCCAATTTCATAGCGGCCCAGGCCGCGGCGCAATAGCGTGGGTGTGCGCGAATAGTCGACCGAGGCCGGACTCAGGCTGTAATAACCGTAGATTTTTTTCCCGTCGTGGTCATCAATTGCCAAAAAGGTCTTGGCAGCACCGCGCTCATGACTTTGGCGGGCGTAGTCGCGTAAAAACGTATTGAGTTCTTCTTGTCCGCAATCGAATTCTTGCCGATCATGCTTTTTGGCGACGGGCTCTTCATGCCAGGCTGGCAGACTCATTGCTGAGCAGGCATGGCGCGTGCAGCGGCCATGAGGCGGGCGTTTGGCGCCGGAGGATGCTCAAGCAACTCCAAAACTCGCAGACTGTCACGTTCGGAAAGTGCCACGCGCTCTGACTGGTCAATCACGGCATCCACAGCACGCAACACGTTGCGCAAAATAAATTCCGTCAAATCGGTTCTCTCCAACGCGCAAGCACGGACCAGCCTCGCTTTGTCCGCAGGTTGAATCCGAAGAGCAACCCGACTGTTGCTCTCAATGGACGCTCTTGGCATGATGAAATCCTTATTTTGTACACATTGAAAGTGTACACTTTGAAGCATATTTGTCAACATGCCGCGTGGTCAAAGGGTTTGGTGCGTACGGCAGGCGCCCATCGACTGACTGCCACGGGGACGCAATAAAACAAAAACCCTGCCGGGTTGCCCAGGCGGGGTTTTTGGATTCAATCTTTAACTGACTTGCGTCAGCGTCAGATTAAAACGAGTGGCGCACGCCGATATTGAACAATTTACTGTCATTGCCTGCGGGGGTAGCGAGCTTCCCAGCCTTGTAAGAAGCTGCACTGTCGTTGCTCACCTGAGCGTAGCTGGTGTACAGCGCGGTGCGCTTGGACAGCTTGTGAATGTAACCAATTGCAAATTGCTCAGCATCCGCATCGGCTTTCAGGTCATCCGTTTTTTTGATATAAGAAACCATAACAGTGCCAGCCTTGCCAACGGGCGCGCTCAGACCGATGTGAGCGTCATTTTGGTCTCTTTTGTTCCCGAGAATGCCAGACTCGGTCTCTTCAACGGCATAAGCCGCGAACAGCTTGACCATGCCAAAATCATAATTGCCGCCCAGCAATGTCATTTTGGTGGCCGTATCATAAGGGGTGGTATCCGTACCGTTATGGATATTTTGATGCGTCAGCACGACATCAAAGGGACCGGCCTTGTAGCCGACAAACATGGCTGCAGTGCGCCCAGCAGACTCCTCGTCTTGAATATCATTGTTGCCTGCAACTTCACCCAGGCCATACTGGAGTTCGCCGTAGAAGCCACTGGCCGCGTAGTTGTAGGACACCATGTTGTTGGTGCGGCTGCCGTTGTAGCTGAACAAATGTGACGAGTCACCAGCCAGTGCGTCACCAAACGAATCCCAGGTGGATGCGGTGGCATAGACCGGGTTCATTTGACGACCAAACTTGACGGTACCATAGCCGCTAGACACGCCAACAAAAGATTGACGGTTAAAGAAACTTGTTGAATCTGCCTGTGCACCTGTGTCGGGGTTAAAACCGGCTTCGAGCGTGAAAATCGCTTTCAGGCCACCGCCCAGATCTTCAGAGCCTTTCAGGCCCCAACGACTGCCATTCAGATTGCCAGTATCCATACGGGTAACGCTATCCGTACCGTTGTCTTCAAATGCGATGCCAGCGTCAACAATACCGTACAGCGTGACGGAAGACTGAGCCATAGCGGCGCCGGAAGCAGCGAGAACTGCCAAGGCGATGAGGGATTTTTTCATTCAAATACTCCAAAGTTAATATTGGTGAAACACTGGTTGTGCTTCGCATCACTTCTTGAGTAGAAGTTGAGTTCCATTTGACCAGAGCGCGCTGACCAGCGCAAAGATTTTGGCGGCAAGCGGCTAAATATAACTGGTTTATGTGGGTCAAATACAACGTTTTACGGCTAATAACCAAGGCCCGCATCCATTTAAGGGGCAGTCATTATCGACTGCACCGCTGCCATATCACCCGGCATGCGGGAGGACTTGCAACCTGCGGAAGCGCATGCTGGGCGGGCGCACACATGAAAAAACCCCGCCCAGTTTCCCGAGCGGGGTTTTCACGATTTAGCCGTCAGCTGACTTGCGTCAGCGTCAGATTAGAAGGTGTGGTTCACACCAACAGCGTAGAGATCAGATTTGAGGTTGACGTTAGCGCTAGTTGCATCAAACTTGGTATCTGTCACTACACCGTAGATCGTAGTGCGCTTGGACAGGCTGTAGGTCAAAGCGGCGCTGAAACCTTTGGTTTTTCCGATATCGGTTCCGTCAGCTTTCAACTTTGACTCTGCGTAACCGGCGCCCAACTTCAGGCTCGCAGCCAAGGGCACTTCAACACCCAGGTTGAACTCATCGGCTTCGTATTTGCCAGCCACGTCATCAAAAGTCTGTTCAACTTTGTTATAACCACCAATCAACTTGGCGACGCGGAAGTCGTATGAACCGTTAATCAAGGCGTACTTGGTTTTACCTTTGAAGGTTGTACCCAGAGTGGGAGCCAAGGCCGATACAACATCGGCAGGAAGGATACCAGGGAGAGCGCTGAACACGCTATTCACGCCGCCAGACTGTTTTTGCTCTTGATACGCAACACCAACCGACACAGGGCCATTGGCATATAGACCACCGATGGCAGCAATGCTGCTTGCGCCCACGGTCGCTGTCTTGTCTTCACCCAGCGAGTAGCTCAAAGCACCGCTGAAACCACTGAACGTGGGTGATTGGTACTTGATGGAATTGTTCAAGCGATCTTGATAGCCAACCCAGGTATTGAAAGAAGCGGCAACGTTCACGTTGAACGTGTCGTTGTTGGTTGAACGAACGTCGTCATAAGGCGACCAGGTCTTACCCAGTTGAACTTCACCGAAACCACCAGAGATGCCAACCCAAGATTGACGGTTGAATGCAACGCCAGAAACTTGTTGCGCACCCGTATCAATGTTGATGCCTTGTTCCAATTGGAAGTTGGCTTTCAGGCCACCGCCCAAATCTTCAGAGCCTTTGAAACCGAAACGGCTTGTACTTACACCGTTGCTGTCCAACCTGGTTGTCGTCAAAGAACTGTTGACGCCGTTAACATTTGATTCCACTTTGGAAGAACCAAGCCAAACATCAGCAACACCATAAAGCGTGACGCTGGATTGGGCGAACGAGGCGCCGGAGGCGGCGAGCACGGCGAGTGCAATTAAACTTTTCTTCATAATAGATAATTCCAAAAAAATTAAACAATCAAACCGCTTTTGACGGCTGGTTTTGAAGTGGCGAATGAAACATTCACGGACTGGATTTCACCACGGAGACACAATTGAAGCGCACTTAACTTGCGTTTTAGGCCCGCCAAACGGCATTCTTTACCTATTGTGTTGCGCCAATTCCACATACACCCGGCGTGTGGCGCTTCAACGAGCCGCTTCACGCCACCGGCCCACCAATTGCCAACGCCACGCGAACTTGACAAGCAGCGCAGCAAGCGCACCGAATCAGGGAAAACCCCTGTGACAAAAAAGTCTAAAACGGTGCATCTGTCGCCCGTGCGTCTTGTTGGCACAAGCGGATTCTCAGAAAATCCAAGGCTGGATTAACTCTTAAACCACCAAGGAAAACCATGTCAAACCTTGTTACCAGCCGTAACCAAATTCTCCCAATCGCTGCACGCTCCATCGCTGCCGCTGCTGCCTTGTGCTGCGCCGGTTTGGCCAGCGCGCAAACTGCCCCAAGCGTTACGCTGTACGGCATGGTTGACGTGGGCATCACGTCGGTCAGCGGCTTGAAGGGAGGCACCGCGACCCAACTTGCCAGCGGCATCATGGAAGGCTCGCGCTGGGGTCTGAAGGGCAATGAAGATTTGGGTGGGGGCTATAGGACCATTTTCACGCTGGAAAATCGGTTTGAGGCGGATACGGGGGCGTTAGGTAGTCGACCAATTTCTGGTCTGCAACTGTCAGATCGTTACTCACAGGCAACCCTGCTGGGATTGCCCGCGACCCTGCAACCCGTCATAACAGGTCTTGCAGGCCAGTTGGCCACGGCCAGCTGGGGGGTCAATATTGGCAACAACCTTTTCGATCGCCAGGCCTATGTGGGTCTCGTGACACCGTTCGGTGGTTTCCTGGCCGGTCGTCAGTACACACCCGCCTTTGAAACCAACGCCACCTATGACATCATGGAGACGCAGTCAGCCTTGTCCGCGGGACAAGTTGCGGCCTTCCCTGCGGTGCTTGAAATTCGCAAGTCGAACGCACTGCAATACAGGTTTGTTAAAGATGGCATGTCTGGTTCATTCATGTATGCACTGGGCGAAGTAGCGGGTGATGCTGCCAAGGGGCGCATGCTGGGTTTGAACGCCAATTACAAAACGGGGGCCTTCTCGGTCGGTTTTGGTTACAACACGGCCAATAACGAAAACGGTGATAAATCGCTCACGACCTCGGTGTTGGGAGCATCAATGAATTTTGGCAGCGACAAGCTCAGTGGGATGCTCATCAAGATAACGGACGACAACCCAAGCAACATGACCGGAATCGGTCAGGCGCTGAGTGCCAATCCAGCGACCGCAGCCTATGCCGCACTGATCCAAGGCGCCTACACCACCGCCTTCAAGCAAGACGGCACACTGGTGCATATTGGCTACCGCCATGTGACCGGCCCGCACACCATGTCTGTGGCCTACAGCAGCTTCAACGACAAAACCGCGTCCAATGCAGACGTAGCGTCATACGGTGTGGCTTACACCTACGCCTTGTCCAAACGCACTGACTTGAACGGGGTACTGGTGCGTATTGACAACAAGGATCGAGGCCAAGTGGCCCCAGGCGGTAATGGCTACGTTGGTGGTGTCACGGCTTCAGCCGGGACCAGCTCCACGGGCATCGCATTTGGCCTTCGCCACCGCTTCTAAGCAGGCACTTGCCGCACCCCTGAAAAGCCCCGCGAGGGGCTTTTCCCATTTGGCGTTGCAGACCTACTCATCGGCAGCGTCTGCGGCTGCCAAGCTTAAAACGAACCACGCGCCTGTGCACCGATCCAGTTGCGACCATCCGCCAAGAGATATTGAATCTTGCGGGCGATTCAGCGCGGATCTGGCTGTTTGGCTCGCGGATGCATGACGAGGCACGCGGTAGTGACGTCGATCTGCCGATCGATGTGGATGGGGTCGGCGGCGCCGCGGTACTTGTCAGCGTAGCCCCGGTCTTTGATCTGTTGCAGGGCGCGGGTCTCGCACGCACCTTCGACAATCAAGGTTCCCAAGGCAAAGTCTAAAATACCGCTTATGCGTATTTCACCCGAACAAGCTGTGATGATCCGCCAGGAGGTGTTGAATCTTGCGGGCAATTCAGCGCGGGTCTGGCTGTTTGGTTCGCGTGTGCGTGATGACGCACGCGGTGGCGACGTCGATCTGCTGGTCGAGATGAATGAGGCGGTAGCAGAACCCGCACTGCTGAGCGCCCGGCTTGGCGCGCGCGTTTCAAGAAACATGCACGGTCGCAAAGTCGATGTGTTGATTGAGGCGCCCAACCTGTTGCGTTTGCCGATCCATGCCGTGGCCCATGCAGAAGGGGTCAGGTTGTGAGGCTGGTTGCGGCACTGGCGGCGCGCCTGGAATTTTTGTCGCGAGTGACGGAAAAAGAGTGCCAGCACCTGCTTGACACCGATCACCGCTTGTTTGGTCACCTCTTTACGCTTGAAGATGCCCAAAAAATCGAGACCGACCCGATCCTGGCTGAGCGGCTGGATGCGTTTGTGAGTCGCTTTGGCCGACTGCAAGACACCGTTGGCGACAAACTGCTACCGGCACTGCTGAGCGCCTTGGCAGAAACACCCGGCCCGGCCATCGACAACCTGGACAAGGCCGAAAAGTTTGGATTGATTGAGTCCACCGAGGCTTGGATGGAGATGCGCCGGCTCAGAAATCAGATGGTGCATGAGTACATTGAAGACTTGACCGTTCTGTGCAGCGCCTTGCGCAGCGGTCATGCGTTTGTACCCAGCCTGGTCGCCGCAGCGCGCCGCTGCGTGGCTGAAAGTCAACGTGTGGGTGCCGTTGTGCGTGCGGACAAATAGCTGCCACATTTATATCAAATCGGCCTGTAGCCCCCGTCGAATATGCGTAAGCAGCTATCTATTTGTGATCGTTTCGACCTCAAAGCCGAGCACGCCTCGGTTGGCTTTGCTGAACCGGGCGCCGATCAGGTGCATCGGTTCGCCCCCGCCGTCCATCACGTCAGCCAACTCACCGCCAGCGAGAACGTCACAAAAGCCGCCGCTGTTGACACCAGAATGATGCGTGCAATGCGGCCGTTGTCGGCGCCAAAGCGCTCGGCCAGCAAGGAGACGTTGCTGGCGCTGGGCAGCGCGGCCACCAGCACCAGCACGGTGAGGGCAAAGCGGTCCAGCGGCAGGCCCAACTGGATCGCGCTGCTGCCCACCAGCAGCACCAGCAGCGGGTGCAAAAACAGTTTGAGCGCAGCCACCGGCAGGTAGTCCCCCAACGGGATGGGCGGGTGCTTGTGCCGGGCAGCCAGCATCTGCGAGCGCGCCAACACGGCGCCGATGGTGAACAAAGCGACCGGCGAGGCGGCATCGGCCAGCAGGCCGACCGTTTGCGCTACCGGCTTGGGCAACTCCAGTTGCAGGGCCGAGGCCAGCGCACCGAGCAAGATAGCCCAGGGCAAAGGGTTGCCGGCCACGCCTTTGAGGGCGCTTTTGAACGCCTTGCTGGCGCCGTGCACGTCCGTCCCGTCCAGCCTTGAGAACGCAATGCACAGCGAGGTGGTCACCAGCATGTCGATCACCATGGTCGCAATCACCGGGCCGGCCGCCTGCGCGCCCAGCAAGGCCACCAGCAACGGCACACCCATGAAACCCGAGTTGGGGAACGCCGCCACCAGCGCACCGAAGGCGGCGTCGTTCCAGCCAATGCGACGGTTCAAGCTGATGGCCACCGTGAACGCCACCATCACCAACGCGCAGACCGAATAAGTCAGAAAAACACCGACGTCGAGCAACTGCGGCAGCGGCGTATTGGCGCCAAAGCGGTACAACATGCACGGCAGCGCAAAAAACAGCACGAAGCTGTTCAGGCCGGTGACCGCCTCCAACGGCAACAGGAGCCGCCGAGCCGCCGCGTAGCCGCACAACACCAGCGCGAAGAAGGGAAAAGTAATAGAGAAAATTTGCAGCACGCGGGTATTGTGTCAGCAGAGGTCGCCAAGCTTCGCTGCCGTCCCGGCGCCTTTGGAGGCCACGGCGGACCCGGTCCGGCATCCATGGCGTGGTGGCACGTCTGTATGATGCGCGGCTTTGCAGCACCGATCGTTCATCGGTTTCATGAATGTCATCTTCCCCCTCCTCCGCATCTGCCGGCCTCAATCTGGCGCAACAGGAAGCCGTCAACTTCATGCACGGGCCGTGTCTGGTGCTGGCCGGCGCCGGCTCCGGCAAGACGCGGGTGATCACGCACAAGATTGGTCGGCTGATCCAGGCCGGCTTGGCGCCCAACCGCATCTTTGCCATCACCTTCACCAACAAGGCCGCGAGCGAGATGCGGGAGAGGGCCAAGGAGCTGATTGGCAAGGCGGCGCGCGAGGTGGTGATTTGCACCTTTCACGCACTGGGCGTGCGCCTGCTGCGTCTGGACGGCGCGGCGCTGGGCCTGAAACCCAATTTTTCGATTCTGGACAGCGACGACGTCACCAGCATCCTGAAAGATGCGGGCGGCACGGTCGATGCGGCCACGGCGCGCAGCTGGCAATGGACCATCAGCCTGTGGAAAAACCAGGGGCTCAACGCCCAACAGGCCGCGGCGCTGGCCAAGGATGACAACGAGCGCATCATCGCCCGCGTCATGGCGCACTACGAGGAGCGGCTGACCGCCTACCAGAGTGTTGACTTTGACGACCTGATCAGCCTGCCGCTTAAATTGCTACAAAATCATGAGCAAGTCAGGCAGAGGTGGCAGGGGCTTGCAGGCCATATTCTTGTGGACGAGTACCAGGACACGAATGCCACGCAGTATGAATTATTGAAGCTGCTGGTGGGCGGTAACCCGGCAACGCAAGCACGGTTTACCGCCGTCGGCGACGATGACCAGTCGATCTACGGCTGGCGCGGCGCCACGCTGGACAACCTGAAGCGCCTGCCGGTCGATTTCCCGACGCTCAAAGTCATCAAGCTGGAGCAGAACTACCGCTCCACCAGTGCCATCCTGCGCGCCGCCAACAATGTGATCGGCCCCAATCCGAAGCTGTTCCCCAAGAATCTGTGGAGCGACCTGGGCGAAGGCGAACCGGTGCGGGTGGTCGACGCCGACAGCGAAGAGCACGAGGCCGAGCGCACCGTGGCGCGCATCCAGAGCCTGCGCGCCAGTGGCCTGCCGCACGGCGGGCCCCAGTTCAAGGAGTTGCGCGACTTTGCCGTGCTGTACCGCGCCAACCACCAGGCCAAGACCTTCGAGAAAGCGCTGCGCAAGGCGCATATCCCGTACAAGGTGTCGGGCGGCACCAGCTTTTTTGACCGCGCCGAAATCAAGGATTTGTGTGGCTGGTTCAGGCTCTGGATCAACAACAACGATGACCCGGCGTTCTTGCGCGCGGTGACGGTCCCCAAGCGCGGCATCGGCCACCAGACCCTCAGCGCTTTGGGCGTTTTTGCCGGGCAATACAAGATCAGCCTGTTCGAGGCCCTGTTTTCATCCTCATTGGGCAGCGTGCTGAGCAGCAAGGCGGTCGGCAGCTTGCATGAATTTGGCCGCTATGTGAATGACCTGGAGTTTCGCGCCCGGCGCACGCTGGGGGCCGAATCAGCCAAGGCCTTCTTGCTGGAGTGGCTCAAGGACATCGGCTATGAAAAGCATCTGTATGACGGCGAGGACAGCGAAAAATTGGCCGCGGCGCGCTGGACCAATGTGCTCGATTTTTGCGACTGGATGTCCGCGCGCTGCGGCGGGCAACTCGACGACGCAGCCGGGGTCTCCACCACCGTTGAGCCCAAGTCGCTGCTGGAGGTGGCGCAAACCGTGTCGTTGCTGTCGACTATTCAAGAGCGTGAGACCGAGCAGAACGTGGTGACGCTGTCGACCCTGCACGCCGCCAAGGGCCTGGAGTGGCCGCATGTGATGCTGGTGGGCGTGACCGAGGGCATGCTGCCGTTCAAGCTGAAGGACAGCGGCGAATCGGGTGCCGCCTCGGTCGGCGGGTCGCAGCAGCAGCATGAAGCAGCCAATGAGGCCACGGCCGTGCACCTGCAGGAAGAGCGCCGCCTGATGTATGTGGGCATCACGCGGGCCCAGCGCAGCCTGGCGGTGAGCTGGCCGCGCAAACGCAAGAAAGGCCGCGAGATGGTGGCCGCCCTGCCCAGCCGCTTCATTGCCGAGATGGCGCTGGACCAGGCCACCACCAAGGAAGACCCGCGCGCCAAGCTGCGCGCGCTGCGCGCGGAGTTTGCGCAAAAGGCGCAGGAGGCGCAGGCCATACAAGTGCTGGCGCGTCCGCTCTAAGGTCGCGGCCAGTTTGAAATCTGAAACAATGACCCATGTTGTCCCTCCGAGCAAGCCAACCATGAACCCGTTGTGTACTACTATTTTAATAGCTACTTGCGCAGTAACGACGGGGGCTAGAGCCCAGAATGATATAGATGTTTCGGCAGTGCCCACGGCCTGGCAAGCGTGCGCGAATCTGACCGGGGACAGCGAAGCGCGGCTGATCTGCTTTGACCGCTGGGCAGCGCAGCAGGCCGGCGCCGCGGCAAGCCGTTCGCCGTCGCCAGGCGCATCGGCGCTGGCGCAGACGCCGGCCACACCCGCTCCAGCACCCGTTGCTCCCGCGCCGGTGACTATCACCATGGAAGCGCCGGCCGCCCACAACTGCAAGAACAAGCTGTTTTCCGAACTGTCGCGGTTTTGGGAACTGGAAGCCGGCAGCGACTGCGGCACGTTTGGCATTCGCGGTTTTCACCCCATCAGCCTGTCGTGGATCGGTTCTGACAGCGTCAACACCCAACCCAGCTCGCCCGTGCCCGAGCACACGGCGGCCGAGGCTTTGGGCTATGACAAAAACGAGGTCCGCATCCAGCTCTCGGTGCGCACCAAGATGGCCCAGGGCCTGCTGACCGGGCAGCAGGAGCTCAAGCGCGACTCGCTCTGGTTTGGCTACAGCCAGCAGTCCAACTGGCAAATCTTCAGCAGCGATCTGTCGCGCCCGTTTCGCACCACCGACCATGAGCCGGAACTTACCTACATCTACCCGACGGATTTTCAATTGCCGCTGGGCTGGCGCCTGCGCTACAGCGGCTGGAGCCTGGTGCACCAGTCCAACGGCCAGCCCCTGCCGCTGTCGCGCAGCTGGAACCGCAATGTGCTGATGGCCGGCATGGAGAAAGGCAGCCAGTTCCTGGTCAATGCCAAGCTATGGAAGCGCGTGAATGAAAACCAGGCCAATGACGACAACCCCGACATCAGCAACAAAATTGGCCGCGCCGAAGTGGCGGCTTTTTGGACCCCCAACCAGGACAACACCCTGGGCGTGACCCTGCGCCACTCGCTGCGCGCCGAAGCCAACGGCTCGGTGCGGCTGGAATGGCTCAGGCAACTCACCAGCAGTGGCCTGCCCGGCGGCCAGGACGCCTTGCGTTTTCACACCCAATTGTTCAGCGGCTATGGTGATTCGCTGGTTGACTACAACCGCCGGCGCACCGTGCTGAGCATCGGTTTGAGTCTGGTGGACTGGTAGCCGCGCGCGCAGCCGTTGCGCGCCGAGCATTGCGCGCCGCGGGCTTGGCCCCAGGCTTGAAAGCTGCTACATTACGAAAAATTGTAAAAATCTACAAATATCGTAATGTACGGGTTCAGCCTTGCGGCGGCCCACCGAGCGCATGAAGGTCAATCCGAAAAATCTCATCCTCGATCTCATGCTGGCGACCGGCGACAAGCCGATGGCCGCCCGCGATGCGATCCTGGCGGGCTCCCTTTTCCATATCAGCGAAAACAGCCTGCGGGTCACCTTGGCGCGCCTGTCGGCGGCGGGTCTGATCGAGACAACGGAGCGCGGCGCTTACCGTCTTGGGCCTGCGGCCACCGATTTGGCCGGCGAGGTGGCCACCTGGCGCACGATGGAATCCCGGCTGCGGGCATGGCAGGGCAGCTATATCGTCGTCCACTGCGGCGCGTTGGGTCGCAGCGACCGCGCCGCCCCGCAGCGGCGTGAACGCGCCCTGCAGATGATGGGCTTGCGGCTGTTGGAGCGTGGTCTGTATATTCGTCCCGACAACATCGAGGCGGATCTTGACGAGGTGCGCCAACGTCTCTTCAAACTTGGACTGGACCGCAATGCGGCTGTTTTTCGGGCCAGTGGCCTCGACCCGGCGCGTGAGGCCGTCGTGCACCAGCTGTGGAACGGTCAGGCGCTGACTCGAACCTACCGGCAGCTGCGCGTCGATCTGGAGGCGTGGCTGGCCCGCGCGGACCAGCTCCCGCTGGATGCAGCGGCGCGCGAATCGTTCCTTCTGGGCGGCAAAGCCATTCATCAATTGGTCTTTGATCCGCTGTTGCCGGAGCCGTTTGTCGACACCCGCGAGCGCCACGCTTTCATCCAGGCCGTGCACCATTTTGACGAAACCGGTCGTGCCATCTGGAACCGCTTTTTTGCATCCGTCGCCGACACCCCACCCGCTCTTCATCTCACCCCTCAACCCGCCGAACTGGAGACGCTCAATGAATAACCGTATGAACCCCGCACCCAACTCGCTCTACCTGGCCGACACCCATGAGCTGAGCAACTTGTCCACCGAGCTGTGCGACTACAACATGTACACCGAAGACGCAGCCTTGCGCGAGGCGGTGCAACGCGAGGGCGGGCAGTGGGCCGACGCTGAAGTCAGCGAGTTTGGCCAGATGACAGGCTCGGCCGATTATCTTGAGCTGGGGAACCTGGCCAATAAGTTCCAGCCCGAGTTTGATACGCATGACCGCTTTGGCAATCGCATCGATCTGGTGAAATTTCACCCAAGCTATCACCAGTTGATGAAAACTTCCATCGAGCACGGGCTGCACGCCTCACCCTGGACCGCGCCGCGCGCGGGCGCGCACGTCGCCCGCGCTGCCAAGAGTTTTCTGCATGGCCAGGTGGAGGCGGGTCACGGCTGCCCGATCACCATGACCTTCGCCGCCGTGCCCGCGCTGCGCCTGCAGAGCGACCTGGCCAGCGTGTGGGAGCCCAAGGTCACGGCCCGCGTGTATGACCCGCGCAACGTCCCGGTGGAACACAAAAAAGGCGTGACCATCGGCATGGCGATGACCGAGAAGCAGGGCGGCTCGGATGTGCGCACCAACAGCACGCGCGCCTACCCGGTGGGCACGGGTGGGCCGGGCCAGGCTTACGAACTGGTGGGGCACAAGTATTTTGTGTCGGCCCCCATGTGCGATGCGTTCCTGGTGCTGGCGCAAGCGCCCGGCGGCCTGTCGTGCTTCCTGCTGCCGCGCTGGCGCCCGGACGGCAGCAAAAACCCGATGCAGGTGCTGCGGCTGAAGAAAAAAATGGGCAATGCGTCCAACGCATCGTCCGAGACCGAGCTGCGCGGCGCGCTGGCATGGATGGTCGGCGAAGAGGGGCGCGGCGTGCGCAACATCATCGAGATGGTCAGCATGACCCGCTTTGACTGCATGATCGGCTCCAGCGCGGGCATGCGCATGGCGGCGTCGCAGGCGCTGCACCATTGTTCCGTGCGCTCGGCGTTCGGGCAGGTACTGAACCAGCAGCCGCTGATGCAAAACGTGCTGGCCGACCTGGCGCTGGAGAGCGAAGCCGCCACCACGTTGACGATGCGCATGGCGCGCGCCATGGACAACCGAGCCGATGAACAGGAAGACCTGCTGGTGCGCCTGGTCACGGCAGTGGGCAAATACTGGATTTGCAAGCGCACGCCCAACCATGCCTACGAAGCCATGGAGTGCATTGGTGGCAGCGGCGTGATGGAAGACAGCATGATGCCGCGCCTGTACCGGGAGGCGCCCGTGAACACCATCTGGGAGGGCAGCGGCAATGTCCAATGCCTGGACGTGCTGCGCGCGCTGTCAAAAACACCCACCGTGGCGGATGCTTTTTTTGCAGAAGTCAACCAGGCGCGCGGCGCCCAGGCCTTGCTGGACCGGCATATTGCCGCGCTGGCGACCGATCTCAAAGACTTGGCCGATTTTGAGTACCGCGCGCGTGATGTGGTCGACCGCATGGCGCTGGCTTTGCAGGCCTCCCTGCTGGTGCGCCACGCCCCGGCATTCGTGAGTGATGCGTTCTGCGAGTCACGCCTGGGGCAGGCCGGTCAGCACAACTACGGCACGCTGCCGCGCGGTGTTGATGCCGGCGCCATCATCGCGCGCGCGACACCCAGGATCGCACGGGCCTGAAGCGCCCGCCACTGGAATGCGCCCAGTCAAAGCCGTCAACGCATAATCGAACGTTCGCGAATCACCTCCCCCTGTGGGGATGTGCCGCATTAATTCTCAGAAGGCCAGCGTGAAAAAAACGTTTAAATTAGACATTGAAGGCAAAAACCGTGACCGGGTGCTGGAAGCCACCAAACACGAGATCCGCAAGTACGTCAAACGCCAACGGCGGGTGCCGCTGCCCGAGGGCGTGGACTATTGGGATTTTGACTGCAGATTTGGCAGCAATGAAGCCAGCGCCACGGTGGTCCATTTCGCCACCATCACGAGTTTGATTGATGCGCTGGCCAAGGACGGTGGCGCTGAGTTTTACCTGGAACTATTGGCCAAACCCGGCCATCGCGCGGCCCGCGCGGCCGGTGCTGAGCCGTCTGATCAGGCCGACCGCGACTGACCCAAGCATGCCGGGCCCGCCGCCCGATCCCAAGTGCGGGGATAATCGCCTGTTTTTAAAACTATCTGGAGTATTTCATGGCCAAAGAATTCCGTACTGAAGCTGAGCGCAAAGCCAGTCCCCGTCCTGTCGCCCCCAAAGGCGTGTGCTACACCGCCGGTCACGGCCAAATGCGCAGCCTGGAACGCGGCGTGGCCACCAACAACAAGAAAAACCCCGGCAAGCGCTGCAAAAAAGGCGGTTAATCGCCCTTCACAAACCGGCGCCGTCATCGCACGTTGCGCCAGTGCTTGCCGCCTGAGCGCCAGGGTTTAAATCCACCCCAGCAAGGCCGCCAGCCCCAGCCCCAAGAAGATCAAGGCAGACACGATGTGCACCGCGCGCAGCGGCAGCAGTCGTGTCATGCGTTCACCCAGCCAGACCACCGGCGCATTGGCCAGCATCATGCCCAGCGTGGTACCGGCTATGACTGAAAAATAAGCGTGGTATTGCGCCGCCAGCATGACGGTGGCAACTTGGGTTTTATCCCCCATCTCCGCCAGGAAAAAGGCGATGACGGTGGTGCCGAAGACACCAAACCGGGGCGCCGCGCCCGTTTCGTTGTCATCCATCTTGTCGGGAATCAACATCCAGACCGCCATGGCGATGAACGAGCCGCCCAGCACCCAGCGCAGCACATCCGGTCCCAGCACGGTGGTCACCCAGGCCCCCACAGCCCCTGCCAGGGCGTGGTTGGCTATTGTTGCGACAAAAATGCCCAGCACAATCGGCCAAGGCCGGCGAAAGCGCACCGCCAGCAGGAGTGCGAGTAATTGGGTTTTGTCACCCATTTCGGCCAAGGCCACGATACCGGTTGAAACGAGAAAAGCTTCCATCCCTTAATGTTAGCCTTGATGAGCGGCGCGCCCGGGCGCTTGCCTGAATGGGTGGGAACAAATCAAAGCAAAGCAAAGGCTTACATCAGACCGATGCGGTCAAATCAACGCCCAAGTAAGGCAATTACCACGCCGCGCTGATCGCGGCCAACTGCTTTCCGCTGGCACTGACCTATTTCTTCCCGCCAGGGCCTGCGCCCATACCGCCGCCCATTCCCCCACCCGCGCCAGCCCCCATGCCAGCGCCAGCCCCCATGCCAGCACCGGGGCCAGGGCCAGGGCCAGGGCCAGGGCCAGGGCCAGCACCGGGACCAGGGCCCATCGCCGGACGCGAGGTTGGTGGGGTTTCAGGCAGCGTGACGCCCTTGGCCTTGGCCCGTTCCTGCATTTGTTTGTGATGCTCCAGCCGGTAGGTCTCGCGTTCTTGCTCCGTCTTGAGGCTGCGCATTTTGGTCCGGTATTGGTTGCGCTCTTGCAGCGTCATCAACTGACTGCCGTAGATCGGGTCTTGCAGCCGCACCTGGTCCCGGGTCCGGTCTTGCGTTTGGTCCCGTGTCTGGTCCTGCGCCATGGCGCTGGCGCTCATCCCAGCGGCCAACAGTGAAACTGCACCGGCCAGTGCCAATCGGGTCACACTGGTTTTTCGTGTCTTCATGCTTCGCTCCTAGTGTAAAAAATGGTGGGGCGTGCTCACCCCCTCTCAAAAAAACGTCCGCTGACACATCAATCCAACTGATTCTGGTAGCGGACGTCCCAGCCTTTGTTGAGGCTTCTCAATGCTCCGGGTAAGTGAAAGTATCAGGCGTTACCCAACGCTTCAGAGTTGAATCCGCCCGACGGGCCCGCGCGGCGACGCCTTGACAAGGCCAGCGCACCCAGCGCCAGCACCATCAATGCGCCAATCGACGGCTCCGGCACCACCTGTGTCAGATACACGCCGGCCCAGCCATTCTCTGCGTCTGCCATGCTGGCACTGACCGCCAGCCAGCCATTGCGAAAGCCGTCGCGTTCGATCGACAGCGCCACAATGGGCAGGTCCGTCGCCATTGAGTCCAACACCTCACCGAACATCGCCGAGGTCAACAGCGCATACGGCTCCAGCAGGTCGCTCAGATCGAGATACAGTCCAAAAATGCCGGTAACGGGCTCAGTCGCCTTGAAGACCACTTTCGCCCCGTCGCCCGCGATGAAAGCCGTCGAACGCCAGCGTGCGCCCTCCTCATCTTCAGACTCCTCACCGCCACCCTGGCCAGCGTTGCCCGAGAAGTTCCAGAACAGGAAGTCCTCGTAGTCAGAGCCGGTCTGCGAAACCAGCTGCAGATTGCCGGTGACCGTGTCTTTGAGGAAGATGCCCTGGTGCAGTGGCACCTCACGGGTGGTCTGACCTGTGGGATTGCCGTTGGCGTCCGGGTCGCTCTGGCCCATGCAGGCGGCCAATACCGACGCGTTACCGTCAGCCGCACATCTCAGCGTCACCTGGCGCGTCTCGGTTCCCCACGCGCCCCAGAACGACACATAGCGGCCGTCGAAGGACAGGCCTTCGCCCAGTCGGTTCAGTGTCGTGCCAGTTGCGTTGGTGACGCCAGAGACGGTTTCCCCGATGCTGACCAAGGTGGTGAGACCGGGCTGGCCGACTTTGGCCCGGTAGATGCCGCCCGCGGTCGGGGCGTCTTCATTGTCCAGCCCGGTGAACACGACTTGGCCCTTGGCCGCGCTCGGTGGTGCGGTCGAGCCGAACGTCGTACCAGCAGGAACATAGGGACTGGCGGGCATCTCCATCCCTCGCCACGCGATGGCGACGGCGCCCGCCGTTCCGCCAGCGCTGACAATGTCGCGGTAGAACACACCGGTCTTGCCCACCGTCTCTTCGGTGTAGTTGCCCTTGAAGGCGATGTACTTGCCGTCGAATGCGGCTGGCGCACCGGGGAACTGGTCAAAGCGCAGGCCATCGCTGCTCACCGCGGGCTGCGGAATCTGGAACTGCGGGAACGCGGGCACTGCGCCCAGCAGGCTCGCGCCGGTGGTGAGCGTGCCGCCGGGCGTGGCGTAGATGCCGGAGGTGCCGACTCGGGTGTCAGCTCCGGTCGAATCGGTGTACTCCCAGACCGGCTGCGACTGGCCACGGGTGGCGACCAGGTTGGAGCCGCTGTCGATGCGCGCGAACGACGGGAACTCGTTGAACGTCGCGGCGAGATTGTTCGGCTGGGGCACGAGCGAACCCTGGGTGGCGATGGCTTGAACCGGTGCCAGGGTCTTCATGTCACGCTGGAACACACCGGAAACCCGCTGTCCACCGACGCCACCCTGGCCGCCTTCGCCGCCCTGGGTGCGGCCGCGAAACACGACCATCGCCTCGTCGTTGACCGACGGGGGGCTATAGCTGTTGAACGTCTTGGTCGAGTCCGGATTGGTCAAATCCGGTGCCACAAAACTGTTGTTGACGACGGTCGTCCAGTTCAACACTGGCGCTGCAGCCACGCCAGGTGCCCAAAAAATACAGCCGAGAGCTGCCGATAACACGCCTAACGAAAAAATTCTATTTGTTACCAAATGTCTCGTTGTGTTTGATTTCTCCGGCCTGTTTTTAATTTCGGATGCATCAACAGCCGCAATGGCGTCAATCCCCCGCAAGTCGGTTTTCAGCCCCGCATATTTATTCATCATGTTTTCCCAATTGAAGGCCCTAGCGCCGTCAGGCCAACAGGTTGTGGTTCAGGCGCAAGATCAATTTAGAGAGAAGCGCGGTTATTTCTGTTGACAATTCGTATCACTCAGTTACCAATTTGAAATATTTCGTAACACGTTGACAATCATCAAAGGGGACGGGCGAGGTTTTTTCTGGCCAATGGGTGCCGTCTCAAGACAAGGCGAACCCGCAGGGAATGGAGCCGGTTTGATTCTTCTGTGCACAGCAATGGGTTTGCTGTCTTCATCCTGGCTCGGTTTTTGCTTTAAATTGGTGCATTTGGCGTTTTCACACAGTAAACGCACCAATTAAATTCATTTCATATCAAAAGGTTTTCATGGAAGCACTCAAACAGGGCGCCGACACCTTGTTCATCTTGCTC
The DNA here is from genome assembly GCF_049302455.1 of Rhodoferax ferrireducens. Lineage (GTDB taxonomy): Bacteria > Pseudomonadota > Gammaproteobacteria > Burkholderiales > Burkholderiaceae_C > Rhodoferax > Rhodoferax ferrireducens_B. The sequence continues at coordinate 122,698 of NZ_JBAQMD010000073.1, forward strand.
GGCGCCGTCATGGTGCTGGCCATGCATGCGGGTTTTGCATTTCTGGAGCTCGGCACAGTCCGCCGCAAGAATCAGGTCAATGCGCTGGTCAAGATTCTGGTGGACTTTTCGGTCTCGACCATCGCGTATTTTCTGGTGGGTTATGGCGTGGCCTATGGCACCCATTTTTTTGTCGGCGCCGAGCAGTTGGCCGCCAAGAACGGTTTCGAGCTGGTCAGGTTCTTTTTCTTGCTGACGTTTGCCGCCGCCATTCCGGCCATTATTTCGGGTGGCATTGCCGAGCGCGCCCGCTTTTGGCCGCAACTGATCGCCACGGCGGTCATCGTCGGCTTTGTCTACCCGTTCTTTGAGGGCATTGCCTGGAACCAGCATTTTGGCGTGCAGGGCTGGATCAAAAGCCTGACCGGCGCCGAGTTTCATGACTTTGCCGGCAGCGTGGTGGTGCACGCGGTGGGCGGCTGGGTTGCGCTGCCCGCCGTGATCCTGTTGGGCGCGCGCGCCAACCGCTACCGCAAGGACGGCGGCATCTCGGCCCATCCGCCGTCAAGCATTCCATTTCTGGCGCTGGGTGCCTGGGTGCTGACGGTCGGCTGGTTTGGCTTTAACGTGATGAGCGCGCAAACCCTGGACAAAATCTCGGGTCTGGTGGCGGTCAACTCGCTGATGGCGATGGTGGGCGGCACGCTGGCGGCGCTGGTGGCGGGCAAAAATGACCCCGGCTTTGTGCACAACGGACCCCTGGCAGGGCTGGTCGCCGTGTGTGCTGGCTCCGATCTGATGCACCCATTAGGCGCACTGGTGGTGGGTGTGGTGGCCGGAGCGCTGTTTGTGCGCATGTTCACCCTGACGCAAAACAGATGGAAGATTGACGACGTGCTGGGCGTGTGGCCATTACACGGCCTGTGCGGCACCTGGGGCGGCATTGCCGCCGGTATTTTTGGCAGCCAAGCGCTGGGCGGCCTGGGGGGCGTGAATCTGGGTGCCCAACTGATGGGCACCGCCATGGGTGTGGCTTGGGCCGTGGCGGGTGGTCTGCTGGTTTATGGCGGGCTCAAAACCGTCATGGGCTTGCGCCTGAGTCAAGAAGAAGAATACAACGGCGCCGACCTGTCCATTCACATGATCAGCGCCACGGCCGAGCGCGAAGCCAACTGGTGAAGCCCTTCAGGGCAGAACAGGATCAGCGCGTCATTGCTACTGTTTAAATAGCGTGTTGTGCATATACAGCGGGGGCTAGAGGCCTATTTCTTATATATTCCCCAGCCTACCCTCGGGCCCGTCACAGCGTCCGGACCGGCGCCGTCTATTGCGGTGCGCTGAGCCGCTTGACCCCGGCCACAAAGCGCGACAGCGTTTCCGACAGCACGCCACGCGGGATCACAATGTCAATCAACTGAAAGCGCCCGCGGGTTGCAATCGCCTTGTCCAGCGCGGCCTTGAGCTCGGCGCGGGTGTTGACCCGCACCCCATCACCCCCCATGCCGGCTGCCATTTCGGCAAAACCCCAGTGGTCGAGGTCATTGAAGCCAGACTCGGGCTGGAAGGTGCGCAGCATTTCCCAACTGGCGTTGTTGAACAGCAGCACGATCGGGTCCCAGCCGTAGCGTCGGCAATTGCCCAGCTCCCAACCGGTCATCTGAAACGCGCCGTCACCGACCAGGATCAGCGGGCGCTCACCGGTCGCGGCCTGCAGACCCAGGCCGGCGGGTACACCAAAACCCATGGTGGCGTAGTAGCCGGGCGCGATCAGGGCGGTGTGTTCAATGTCCAGCGCGGTAAACAGGCAGTCACCCATGTCGGAGGCAATCGGCAGTTTGCCGTGCCTGGCCATCAGGTCATTGACGGCGGTGGCAATGTCAGTGGGTGTGATGGACCCGGCGTCCGCCACAAAGCCGTGCGGATAGCTCTGGTGTTTGACCGAAAATTTCTTGCCGGTGGCCTGCACCCGCTCAAGCAGGTGGTCCACCAGCGCCGCCAGCGGTATATGCGAATAGGTGTGGTAACCCATCGTGACCTGGCCAGCCAAGGCGCGTATGGTCTTGCGCATGTCAATTTTCTTTTCCGACACGGCAAAATTGGTGTCCGACACGATGACACCGAGCAGAAACAAACCATCGGAGTTCTCCACCAGTTGCGTCACCTCGGGCAAGCCCGCCACGCCGAGGTAGGTGCCGACCAGGGGTGCCTCGGTTTGCGCCAGCAAGCCGATGCCCATGAAACTGGTGACCACCGGCAGCGCCAGTCGACTTGACAATTCGGCGACTTTGGCCTCCAGCCCGAAACGCCGCACTTCGACGCCGGCCATCAGGACAGGCGCGCTGGCCGCGCCCAAGCGCTGCAAAATTTCTGTCACGCACGCGTCCAGCGCATCCGGGGCAACCGCCAAAGGGGGCTGCGCCGTCACCGGCAAGCAGGGTTCGGCCACCATGTCGCGCGGAATCTCGATGTACACCGGTTGCGAATGGCGCAGGCAATTGGCCAGCGCCCGGGCGATGTCGGCCGGCGCGCGCTCGGCATCATCCAGCCGAACCTGGTCGCAGGTAATTTCCTTGTAAATCTGGAACTGCGAATCCAATGTCTTGGCTTGGTGGTGCAACAAGAGTCCGGATTGAGATTCACCCTTGCCTGGACCACCCGACAGCACTACCAGCGGTGATTTCTCGGCGTAGGCCGACGCCACCGCATTGACCATGTTGAAGGCGCCGGCGCCATAGGTCACAGCCGCCACACCCAGGCCACCGCTGATACGGCCACAGGCGTCAGCGGCAAAACCCACGCCCGGCTCGTGCGACAAGGTGTACAGCGGCAGGATGGCGGACTTCTCAATAATGCGAAAGTACGGCAGCGCAAAGTCGCCGGGGATGCCAAAGATTTGCCGTGCGCCGTGCGCCTTGAGGGCGTACAACAGGGATTCGGTGAGGTTCATGGGACGGGTCTTGTTCAGTACAGGAAGACGGTGATTATTTCACCGGAACGGACATCCTGGCACAACTACCGCCTGGCCCGCTCATACAAAGGCGTCACTTTGGGCAGGTTGCGTTCAATATCGCTGATGCGGGTGCTGCCCGAGGGGTGGGTAGACAGCCACTGCGGCGGCGCACCCCGATTGGCGGCGGCCATTTTTTGCCACAGCGTGACACCGGCGCGCGGGTCAAAGCCGGCACGAGCCGCCAACTCCATGCCCACCAGGTCAGCGTCAGATTCGTCGCTGCGGCTGAACTGCAGCGTCAGTAACTGCGCGCCGTAGTTGGTCACGGTTTGACCCAGATCACCCAAGCCAAGCACCTGTCCCAACAGGCTGGCGCCGATGCCGGTGGCGGCATTTTTGCCCAGGCGAGCGCGGGCGTGCTCCCGCAGGGCATGGGCCATCTCGTGCCCCATGACGGTGGCGATTTCAGCATCAGTGAGTTTGAGTTGTTCCAGGATGCCGCTGTAGAAAGCAATTTTTCCGCCCGGCATACAAAATGCGTTGATCTGCTTGCTGCCGATCAGGTTGACTTCCCAGCGCCAGTTGCCGGCCCGCGGATTCCAACCGCTGGCAAATGGAATGATCTTGTTGGCAATGGCGCGCAGACGCCGCACCTGAGGATGGTCTTTGCTGCCCAGCGCGTGCTGCGTCGCCGCCTGTTGCAACAACCGGGCGTATTGCTGGCCGGCTGAGCGCTCCACCGTTTCGGCCGGCACCAGACTGCTGAAGACCGAGTTGCCGCCGACATCGACGCCCTCACCTGCCAGCGCGATCGGTAATGTGGCGCCCGGCAGAACCAGCGTCAGGGCCATGCCTTGCAGCGCCAGGCGGCGCGATAGACACAATGGGCAGTGGTATGGGGTATTCATAAGTGGGTTCAGGGCACGACAGGGCTCCGCGTATTATTCCCGCATGACATCAAGTGCCTCCAACACCCCCCAAATCAAGCCCGCCTGGATCGACACTTTCAAAGTTTATCTGGAGCCACCCACGCTACGCATGCTGCTACTGGGGTTTTCGGCCGGCCTGCCCTTGCTGCTGGTGCTGGGCACCTTGAGTTTTTGGTTGCGCGAGGCCGGCCTTGACCGCACCACCATTGGTTATTTGAGCTGGGTCGGCCTGGCCTACGCTTTCAAGTGGGTGTGGGCGCCGCTGGTGGACCGGATGCCCATTCCGCTGCTGACACGCTGGATGGGCCGCAGGCGCAGTTGGCTCTTGCTGGCCCAACTTGCCGTGATGGCCGGTTTGGTGGCCATGTCATTCAACGACCCGCGGGTTGCGCTGCAGCCCGTGGTGTGGGGTGCCCTGGCGGTGGCCTTTGGCTCGGCGACGCAAGATATTGCACTGGATGCCTTTCGCATCGAATCGGCCAATATCAATCGCCAGGCGGCGCTGGCAGCGGCTTACCAGACCGGCTACCGTCTGGCCATGATTTGGGCCGGGGCTGGGGTGTTGTGGGTGGCGGCGCGAGCCGAAGTGGCCGGTGTGGCCGGCTATCAGCATGGTGCCTGGCAAACCGCTTACCTGGTGATGGCGGCCAGCATGTTGCTGGGTGTGTTGACGGTGCTGCTGTCGCCCGAACCGCTGCGCCGGGCCATGCCATCGGCCAAAAATGCGCGCGAATGGCTGCGCGGCGCCTTGATTGAACCGTTTGCCGACTTTTTGCATCGCTACGGCAAGCAGGCGCTGCTGATCCTGGCTCTGATTGCCGTCTACCGCATCAGCGACGTGGTCATGGGCATCATGGCCAATCCGTTTTATGTGGACATGGGCTACACCAAGGACGAGGTGGCGGCAGTGACCAAGATTTTTGGCGTCATCATGACGCTGGTCGGCGCTTTTGTGGGCGGCGTGCTGTCGATGCGGCTCGGTGTGATGCGGGTGCTGATGCTGGGCGCAGTGTTGGGTGCCGCCACCAATTTGCTGTTTGCGGCTTTGAGTACACGGGGCCATGATGTCACGGCACTGATTTTTGTGATCTCGGCTGACAACCTGGCCAGCGGAATAGCCTCGGCGGCCTTCATTGCCTACCTGTCCAGTCTGACAAATATCAACTACTCGGCCACCCAGTACGCGTTGTTCAGTTCTATGATGCTACTCGCCCCCAAATTTCTGGCTGGCTATTCGGGCCGGTATGTGGATGCGTTTGGTTACCAGCATTTCTTCATTGGAACGTCCCTGCTGGGCCTGCCCGTGTTGTTGCTGGTCTGGCTGGCATCCCGGGCCCGACAGGCGTAAATTGGCAACCCTATTTCTATCAACCACGCCTTAATTTCATGTTGACCAGCGATGCAAATTCCCTTGCCAACGGGTCCGGCTTGCCGTGTAAAACCGGGCAGTCCTGGCCGCTGGGCGCCACCTGCATGACGCTTGACGGCCAGAGCGGCATCAACTTCGCTGTCTATTCCCGCCACGCCGAGGCGATTGAGCTGTGTCTGTTTGACGAACATGGTGCGCAGGAGACTGCTCGCATCCGCCTGCCCGCGCACAGCGACGGTGTCTGGCACGGCTTTGTGCGCGGTTTGAAGGCCGGTCAGCTGTATGGGCTGCGTGCACATGGACCGTATCAGCCCGCGCACGGTCAGCGTTTCAACCCGGCCAAATTGCTGCTTGATCCCTTTGCGCGCGCGCTCAAAGGGTCCACGCAGTACCTGTCTCTGGAGCGCGACTACCTGGGGCAAGCGGCCGCCGATGCAACCGTGTTGGATGCCGCGCCCGACCAGCACGACAACGCGCCACGCATGCCCAAGGCCCAGGTGGTGGACCTGGCGGCCGAGTTCCAGGCGGGAGCGGCCATCACCCGCAACCCCGGGGTGCCGCTGGCCCGCACCGTGCTGTACGAAGCGCATGTCAAAGGGCTGACGCAGCGCCACCCCGACGTGCCGGTCGCCTTGCGCGGCACCTATGCCGGCTTGGCCAGTTCACCCATGCTGGCGCATTACGAGCGCTTGGGCATCACCACCTTGTGTTTGTTGCCGGTGCAACTGTTCGTGACCGAAGCGCATCTGCTGCAAAAGGGCTTGCGCAACTACTGGGGCTACAACACCCTGGCTTATTTCATCCCTGAGCCGGCTTACGCCAGCGGCCAGTTTACCGATGACCGTACCGAATTCAGGCACATGGTGGACCAGTTGCACCAGCACGGACTGGAGGTGGTGCTGGATGTGGTGTTCAACCACAGCGCCGAGAGTGACACTTTTGGCCCCACCTTGAGCTGGCGCGGCCTGGACAACGCCAGTTGGTACGCACTGGACCCGGCGGGCCAGTACCTTAATTTCAGTGGCTGTGGCAACAGCTTCAATCTGGCGCAGCCCTGCGCCGTACAGATGGTCATGGACAGCCTGCGCTGGTGGGTGCAGGCGTTTGGTGTGGATGGGTTTCGCTTTGACCTCGCCACAGCGCTGGGGCGCGACCCGATTCTTCATCACGATTTTCACCCCATGTCCGGCCTGCTGACGGCCCTGGCACAAGACCCGGTCTTGGCCGGTATCAAGCTGATTGCCGAGCCGTGGGACCTTGGGCCGAATGGCTACCAACTCGGACGATTTCCCGCTCGCTGGCATGAATGGAATGACCGTTTTCGCGATACCAGCCGCGCCTTCTGGTTGGGCCACCACAGCACGCGGGGCGAGCTGGCGCGTCGGCTCACGGGTTCCAGCGATTACTTTGACCATGACGGCCGCTCCCCCCTGGCCTGTATCAACCTGCTGAGCGCCCATGACGGCATGACGCTGGCGGATTTGACCTCGTACCGTCACAAGCACAACCTGGCCAATGGCGAAGGCAACCGCGACGGACACCACCATAACCTCAGCGCCAACGCCGGGGTGGAAGGCCCCACCGACGACCCTACGGTGCAGTCCGTGCGCGCGCAATGGCAGCGCGCCTTGCTGGCCACGTTGTTTTGTTCGCAGGGACTGCCACAGTTGCTCGCTGGTGATGAACTGGGCCAGTCCCAGCAGGGAAACAACAACGCCTATTGCCAGGACAACGAGACCAGCTGGCTCGACTGGTCAGGTTCACACCCCGCATTGACCGATTTTGTCTCGCGCCTCATCCACCTGCGCCAAACCCACGCGGCGCTGCGCCATGCACGCTGGTTCACCGGTCGCGCCACGGCTGGGGCCACGGCAGCAGACATCGCCTGGCGCAGGCCGGACGGCGCGGCCATGGCTGCATCCGACTGGGACGATTCTCGATCGCGCAGTTTTGCCGGCCTGATCGAAGTTACCGACACGGCCGAAGCGACTGACGCCATGCCGCTGCGCTGGTTGCTGCTGGTGCATGCGAGCGATGAGCCCCAGATTTTTGCGCTGCCGCCGGGGCGCTGGCACACCGTGCTGGACAGTGCCGCCGGCTGGGTGTTGCCGGATGCCCAATGGCGTGCTGCGCCCGCCTGCACGCAGGCGATCACTGCCGCACCACGCACGATGCTCGGACTCGTCCAGCACGTGACGAATCCCGTGTTGCCTCTTGAGGCTCACACATGAGCTCGGCGCAAGCGGCCACGGCGGCCATTTTTTCGCAGCGCTGCAGCGGCGTGCTGCTGCACCTGACCTCTCTGCCAGGCCCCCATGGCTCAGGCGACCTCGGGGCTGAGGCCTACCATTTTGTGGACTGGCTGGTGTCGGCCGGACAGCGACTCTGGCAAATACTGCCACTCTCGCCGGTGGGGCCGGGCAACTCGCCCTATCACAGCCCCAGCACTTTTGCCGGCAACCCGCTGCTGGTGGACCTGGATGAACTGGTGAAAAACGGCTGGCTGTCAGCGCAGGAGCCGCCGGTGTTTGAGGTGGTGCGCTGTGACTTCGAGCGCGTGGCGCCGTACCGCATGCAGCGTTTGCGTGAAGCATGGCAGGGTTTCCTGGAACACACGCAAGCCAGCGACTGGGCCGAGTTCGAGCGCTTTCGGCTGCAGCAAGCGCACTGGCTGGAGGGTTATGCCTTTTTCATGGCACTGGAGACACGCCATGGCAAACCCTGGACCCAATGGCCCGCGGGGCTGGCGCAGGCTGACCCGGCGGCGCTGGCCGCAGTGGGCGAGTCGATGGCAGACGAGCTCGGGTTCTTCAGCTTCATCCAGTGGCGCTTTATGGTGCAGTGGCAGCGTTTGCGTGACTACGCTCACGCACGTGGCATCGCGATTGTGGGCGATGCGCCTATTTTTGTTGCGCATCACAGTGCCGATGTGTGGCTCAACACCGACTTGTTCCTGCTGGATCCGTTGGGCGAACCAACAGTCGTGGCCGGTGTACCGCCCGACTATTTCAGTATGACCGGTCAGCGCTGGGGCAACCCCTTGTACCGCTGGGACGAGATGGCAAAGCAGGGTTTTGCCTGGTGGAAAGACCGGCTCAGTCACCTGCTTGAGCTGGTGGATGTGATCCGGCTGGATCACTTTCGCGGTTTCGAATCGTATTGGGAAATTCCGGCCACCGAACCCACGGCAGTTGCCGGTTGTTGGCGCCAGGGGCCAGGCCGAGCCTTGTTTGACGCATTGGCCCAAGCCCGGCGGCAGCAAGGAGCCAGCGGCCTCCTGCCGATCATTGCGGAAGACCTCGGCATCATCACCCAGGCCGTCACCGATTTGCGCCAGGACTGCGGCTTTCCCGGCATGCGCGTGATGCAGTTTGCATTTGGCGACACCCCTGCCAATCCTTACCTGCCGCACAACTTTGACGTCCAAACGGTCGCCTACACCGGCACGCATGACAACGACACCACATTGGGCTGGTGGCAGACGGCGGGCGCTGGGCAACGGCACATCGCCCGCGCCTATCTTGGCCCTCTGGCGGACTTCGAGATTCACTGGGCCATGATGCAATCGCTCTCGCAGTCAAAAGCGAACACGGTCATATTTCCGCTCCAGGATGTACTGGGACTGGACGGCTTGCATCGCATGAACACGCCCGGTGTGGCGCAGGGTTGCTGGCAATGGCGTTTTGCCTGGCGCCAGGTCGGCGATACACCGGCCCGGCGGCTGAAAGACATGGCTCACGCCCATGGCCGCAATCTGCTTCGCTAGCCTGATTATTGATGTTTTCTCCAGGAGGTTTCTCATGAAAGATAGTGCGCATCACCGCCCGGTCCGTCGAACCATTTCCCTGGTCCTGGCGGGGGGCCGCGGGTCCCGGCTGCAGGACCTGACGGAAAATTGTGCCAAACCGGCCGTCCACTTTGGTGGCAAGTTCCGGATCATCGATTTTGCGCTCTCCAATTGTGTCAATTCAGGGCTGCACCGCATCGGCGTGTTGACGCAGTACAAGTCGCACAGCCTGCTGCGCCATTTGCAGCATGGCTGGTCTTTCTTGCGCAGCGAAGTCAATGAGTTCATCGATTTGCTGCCCGCCCAGCAGCGCGTTGACGAGGCCTCGTGGTACCGGGGCACGGCAGATGCCGTCTATCAAAATATCGACATCCTGCGCGAACACGATCCCAAATATATTTTGGTGTTGGCGGGGGACCATGTGTACAAAATGAATTACGCCAGCCTGATTGAAGACCACGTGGCCCTGGGTGCGCGCTGCACCGTCGCCTGCATTGAAGTGCCGCTGGCAGAAGCCAGCGCCTTCGGTGTCATGACGGTGGATGCCACGCGCCACATTACCCGGTTTGATGAAAAACCGGCGCACCCGCAACCGATGCTGGACCAGCCGGAACAGGCGCTGGCGAGCATGGGGGTGTATGTATTTGACGCCGACTATCTGTTTGCCGCGTTGCAAACCGACATTGAAGATGCCGCCTCTCACCACGACTTTGGCAAGGATTTGATCCCGGCCATCGTGTCACGCGGCGAAGCCATGGCCCATCCGTTTGACCTGTCCTGCGTCAAAACCAGCCCGGAGAGTCCTTCTTACTGGCGCGATGTCGGCACGGTCGACGCCTACTGGGCCGCCAATATCGACTTGACCGCCACCATTCCCCAGCTCGATCTTTATGACAAGGATTGGCCGATCTGGACCTACCAGCCAACCTCGCCACCGGCCAAGTTTGTCTTTGATGATGAGGGGCGCCGCGGTATGGCGGTCGACTCGCTGGTATCCGGGGGCTGCATTGTGTCGGGTGCGCTGGTGCGGCGATCCGTGCTGTTCACCGGGGTTCACCTTCACTCTTACAGCAGCGTGGAAGAGTCGGTCCTTCTGCCGGAGGCTGATGTCGGGCGGCACTGCCGGTTACGCAAGGTGGTGGTTGACGAAGGCTGCCGTATTCCTGCGGGCATGACGATCGGCTTTGACGCTGAGGACGACGCGCGGCGTTTCCATGTCAGCGCCGAAGGTGTGGTGCTGGTCACGGTGGCCATGCTGGAGGCGTTGCGGGTGAGTCAGGCATGAAGGTTTTGTATGTTTGCACCGAACTGTTTCCATTTCTCAAGACCGGGGGGCTGGCCGATGTCAGCGCCGGTCTGGCCCCGGCACTGCAGGCTGTGGGCTGCGAGGTGCGCTTGCTGCTGCCGGCCTTCCCGGCCATTGCCAACCAGGCCCTTTCAGCGCAGCCTATTGCCCCCTTGCCTGAGGGCCAGATGCCTTGGGGCCCCGCCCCTGCCTTGCCCCCCGCCAGCCTGACGCTGATCACCCTGCCCGACTTTGAGTTGCCGGTTTATCTGCTTCAAGCCCCGGCCTTGTATGAGCGTCCCGGCAACCCCTACCTCGGGCCGGACGGCAAGGACTGGAGCGACAACGCGATTCGCTTCGCGGCGCTGGGATGGGCTGGGGCGACCCTGGGGCAGGGGCTGGATCCAGACTGGCTGCCAGATGTCATTCACTGCCACGACTGGCATAGCGGCCTGACCCCGGCCTATGTGCGGGCCTTTGCCGCGGCCAAACGAGCCACACCAGCGACAGTTTTCACCATTCACAACCTGGCGTATCAAGGCCTGTTTCCAGCGGCTGAATTTGCCCGGCTGGGCCTGCCCAACGCCTGGTTTGATGTCAACGGCCTGGAGTTTTTTGGCCGGGTTTCCTTCATGAAAGCAGCGCTTCGGTACGCGGACCGCATCGCCACGGTCAGTCCGACCTATGCCCGCGAAATCATGGCGCCGGCGCAAGGCCACGGTCTCGACGGCCTGCTGCGCCAGCGTGCCAACGCATTGTCAGGCGTTCTCAATGGCGTGGATGACCAGGTATGGAACCCGGCCAATGATGCGCTGCTGCCTGCGCGCTTTGATGCGGACAAGTTGCAGGGCAAAGCCCTCGCCAAATCAGCACTTCAAGCCAAATTTTCGCTGGAACCGCGGCCGGCCGCCCTGGTGTTTGGTGCCGTCAGTCGCTTGACGGAGCAAAAAGGGCTGCACCTGCTGCCCCAGGTGTTGGCGGACATGGTTCAGCGTGGTGGTCAACTGGCCTTGCTGGGCCAGGGTGACGCGGCGCTGGAGCGGGCCTTTGTGGATGCGGCCACCCGCTACCCCGGCCAGGTCGGTGTGCGCATTGGCTACGACGAGGTCACCGCCCACGCGGTCATTGCCGGTGCCGATGTCATCCTGGTTCCCTCTGAGTTTGAGCCTTGCGGCCTGACGCAGCTTTATGGCTTGCGCTACGGCACCTTGCCTTTGGTACGCCGGGTCGGCGGTCTGGCCGATACGGTGGTCGATTGCACGCTGGAAGATCTGGACGAAGGCAGTGCCACTGGCTTTGTGTTCGACGAATTGAGCCCCGCAGGCTTGCTCAGCGCCGTGCGCCGGGCCTTTGTCTTGTTTCGACGCCCCGACGAATGGTCGGCAGTGCAACGACGGGCCATGGGGCTGCGCTTTGACTGGCTCGCTTCCGCGCGGCACTACCTGGCCATGTACCAAACATTGCGGCCGGGTGCAAAATAATTCATCTGTGTATTTTCCGGAGCCATTGACCATGCCCGCCACCGCTATTTTTCAATTTGATAAACCCACCAACAGCGTCGAAGCGCTGCGCCGGTCAATCTCGAACCGGCTGGTCTACCAGGTCGGCAAAGACCTGCACTCGGCCACCCAGCGCGACTGGCTGTTTGCCGTGTTTCATGCCGTGCGCGACCGCATCATGGACGGCTGGCGGGAGTCGTTGACCAAGGTCGAAGACCAGGATGCCAAGCGCGTGTATTACCTGTCGCTGGAATTTCTCACCGGGCGGGCACTGACCAATGCGATGCTGGCGACTGACATTTATGAACCCGTCAAACAGGCCTGCGCCCTGCTGGGTGCCGACTTTGATGCCCTGATTGAGCTGGAGCCCGACGCCGGCCTGGGCAACGGCGGCTTGGGTCGCCTGGCGGCCTGCTTTCTGGACTCGATGGCCACCTTGGGCCTGCCCGGCATGGGTTATGGCATCCGCTACGAATTCGGCATGTTTGCCCAGCGTATCGAACATGGACAGCAAGTGGAAGAGCCCGACTACTGGCTGGTCAACGGCTATCCGTGGGAGTTCATGCGCCCCGAACTCAGCTACACCATCCGTTATGGCGGACGTCTGGTGCCGCAAAACGGCCAATCGCTCTGGCTCGATACCGAAGATGTGATTGCCACCGCCTACGACAGCGGCGTGCCCGGCCACCAGATGCGCAGCGTGGTCACCATGCGGCTCTGGTCGGCACGTGCCAGCGGCGGCGTCAACCTGGACGCCTTTAACCGGGGCGATTACATCCAGGCGGTGGAGGCCAAAAACCAGTCGGAAAACGTCTCGCGGGTACTCTACCCGGACGATCGCACCGAGCACGGGCATGAATTGCGCCTGCGCCAGGAATACTTTTTTGTCAGTGCCTCGCTGCAGGACATTTTGCGGCGTCACCTCAAAAACCACAGCGGCTTTGAACAACTCGCCGACAAGGTGGCCATTCACCTCAACGACACCCATCCGGCGCTGGCGGTGCCCGAGTTGATGCGACTCCTGCTGGACGAGCACCAACTGGACTGGGAAACCGCCTGGGGCCTGTGCACGCGCATCTTCTCGTACACCAATCACACCCTGATGGAAGAGGCCCTGGAGACCTGGCCGGTGGACCTGCTGGGCCGCGTGCTGCCCCGGCACATGGGTCTGATTTTCGACATCAATGCCCGTTTTCTGGCTGAAGTTCATACCCGATTCCCGGATGACCATGCCTTGTTGCGGCGTATTTCACTGATCGAAGAGCGCGGCGTGCGCCGGGTGCGCATGGCCCATCTGTCGGTGTTGGCCAGCCACAAGGTCAATGGTGTATCGGCCCTGCACAGTCAATTGATGGTGGACACGATCTTTTCCGATTTTGTGCGGATGTATCCGGAGCGCTTCTGCAATAAAACCAACGGCATTACCCCGCGCCGCTGGCTGTCGCTGGCCAACCCCTCGCTGTCGACCTTGATCGACAGCCGCATCGGCCCCGACTGGCGGCGTGATCTGGATCAATTGGCCCAGTTGCACGACCTGGCCGACGAGCCGGAGTTTCAAAATGCCTTCCGGCTGGCCAAGCAGCAAAACAAGCGCCGTCTGACGGACCTGATGGCGCACTGCCCGGGCATCATCGTGGATCCCAACAGTCTGTTCGACGTCCAGGTCAAGCGCATGCATGAATACAAGCGCCAACTGCTCAATGTGCTGCATGTCATCACGCGCTACCACCGCATACTGGCCCAACCGCATGCCAACTGGGTGCCACGCACCGTGATCTTTGCCGGCAAGGCAGCCTCCGCCTACTTCATGGCCAAACTCATCATCCGGCTGATCAACAACGTGGCGCGCGTGATCAACAACGACCCCCTGATCGGTTCGCTGCTGCGTGTCGTGTTCATCCCCAATTACCGGGTGTCGCTGGCAGAAATCATCATTCCGGCGGCCAATTTGTCGGAGCAGATTTCAACCGCCGGCACCGAAGCCTCGGGCACCGGCAACATGAAATTTGCCCTCAATGGCGCCCTCACGATTGGCACCTGGGATGGTGCCAACATTGAAATTGCCGAGAAGGTTGGCCTGGACAATATTTTCGTGTTTGGCAACCGCGCCGACAAAGTGACCGAACTGCGGGGTTACGGCTATCAGCCGCGCAGCTACTACGAGGGCAATTTTGATCTGAAGTTTGCCATTGACCGCCTGGCTCAAGGTGGGTTTTCGCCCGAGGAACCCGGTCGCTACCGCGATGTGGTCAATGTGCTGCTGGAGTCTGACTACTACCAGTTGTTGGCCGATTACGGCGATTATTGTGCCTGCCAGGACAGGGTGGACGATCTCTATCGGCGCCCCGGCGCATGGACGCGCAGCGCGATCCTGAATGTTGCCGGCATGGGACCTTTTTCTTCCGACCGCACGATTCGCGAATATGCCACCGATATCTGGGGCGTGGCGCCCCTGCGGTGACAGCTCCATTTACCGAAACTTTACAGTCACCCCAAGCCCTTTCACCTGCCCTGCCCTAGACTATTTCCATGACTCAACACCTTTTGATGATCGAAGATGACGCGCGCCTGGCCCAGATGGTGAGTGAGTACCTGGCGCAATCAGGGTTTGTGGTGGGCCATGCCGGCGACGGCCAGACCGGGCTGACCGACCTGCAGTCCGACCCGCCTGACCTGGTCATCCTGGACCTGATGCTGCCCGACATGGACGGGCTGGAGGTGTGCCGGCGCATCCGCTCGCTGCCCGGCGCCCTGGCGCAAACACCGGTGCTGATGTTGACCGCCAAGGGTGACCCGATGGACCGCATCATCGGGCTGGAGATCGGTGCCGACGACTACCTGCCCAAGCCGTTTGAACCACGCGAGCTGCTGGCCCGCATTCGCGCTGTGTTACGCCGCCATGTGGAGGGTGCGCACCCCGTTCAAACACAGCTGCGTTTTGGCACACTGGAAATTGACCGCGACGCCCGCTCCGTCAGTGTGGCGGGCCAACTCTGCGACTTGACCTCTTACCAGTTTGATCTGCTGGTGGCGCTGGCCGAGCGCGCCGGGCGGGTGCTCACGCGTGACCAGATCATGGAAGCTGTGCGCGGACGTGAACTCGACGCCTTTGACCGCTCGATCGACGTGCACATGGGACGCATCCGCGCGGCCATTGAACTCGACGCCAAGGATCCCAAGCGCATCCTCACGGTGCGCGGCGTCGGCTATGTATTCGCCCGCCAGCAAGACTGAGCATGTTCTTCAAGAAACTGTATGTGCGGATCTGGCTGGCCGTGGTGCTGGCGGTGGCGGTTCTGACCCTGCTGGTCGGTTGGGCCTGGCGGCTCACGGCCGAGCCACCCCTGCGCAACGTGGTCATCCGTGACCATGTCGGGAGAATCATTGGCAATGGGCACTCCCGCATGCGCCGGCCACCGGACATCGGGTTTGGGGAGAACAGCGACCGGGCGCCTGATGCGCAGGATCGCTGGCTCGGCCCCTACAGCCAGTATGGCAACGACCCGGAGTTTGTGGTGGTGATGAACGATGGGCAAATGGTGCACCTGCAATTCCCGCGCCCGCCGCAGTCACCCTGGAGCCGCCCGCCCTTCGGTTTTTTCTGGACCCTGTCCCTGGTCGGCATCGCGGTGGCGCTGGCCACCTATCCGATCATTCGCAAGCTCACGCGCCGTCTGGAGTTGCTGCAAAACGGGGTGGTGAAGTGGGGTGAGGGCGACCTTTCGATCCGGGTGCCGGAGGCCGGCGCCGATGAGGTGACCTTTCTGGCGGCGCGTTTCAACCATGCGGCCGAGCGCATCGAGACCCTGGTGAAGTCGCATGAATCGCTGCTGGCGTCGCAAAAATCATTGCTGGCCAACGCCTCGCATGAGTTGCGCTCGCCACTGACCCGCATTCGCATGGGGCTGGAGTTGATGGGTTCGTCAGCGTCCCCGGCGTTCAAAAACGAGATCTCCCGCAACATCAGCGAATTGGATCAGTTGATTGAAGAGATTTTGCTGGCCAGTCGCCTCGATGCCCGCGAAGCCGACATGGGCACGATTGAGTCGGTTGACCTGATTGGTCTGGCCGCGGAGGAGTGCGCTCGGGTCAACGCCGAGCTCGATGTGCAACTGGCCAGCGACCCATCAGCCACGCAGGCCGAGCCTGCAGGCCCCTCCGACTTGCCGGTGCAAGGTGTCACCAAATTGCTGCGCCGCGCGATGCGCAACCTGCTGGAGAATGCCAGGCGCCATGCGGCGGGTGAGATCACGGTGACACTGCGCAAGACCGACAGACAGGCCACAATCAGTGTCTGTGACCGCGGCCCAGGCGTGCCACCCGGGCTGCAAGAGAGGATTTTTGAGCCTTTTTACCGCTTGCCAGGCGCCACCGAGCGCGACGGCGGCGTCGGCTTGGGGCTGGCCCTGGTGAAATCGATCGCCCTGCGCCATGGTGGCACGGTATCTTGCGAGAATCGCCCCGATGGCGGCGCCTGTTTTGTCGTCCGGTTGCCGCTTTCGCCGGTCGACAAAGTATAAAAGTCGCAAAAAGCGACATTTTTCTACCCAAAAACCTCGCCATATCCCCCAAATGGGGGATGGCACATTACACGAATGCTCGGTAAAGTGTCCCCAACTGCTGTCACAGTGCTCAAGCGTTGGAGTCCAGTCAGTCATAGACGGGCGCTCAGACCTTCAAAGAATCCAACGAGGTTCCTTCGGGAACTTTTTTACAGCCACCTTCGGGTGGTTTTTTTATATAAAACAAGCCTCTAGCCCCCGTCGATATTGCTTATGTAGCTACATATTTAATAGCACACGGGTAGCCGTGATATCCACCAGGCAGCGCGTATGCCCAAGCGGACATTCGCGCTCAAAACAGGGCGCGCAATCAAGCGGCGGCTGGTAACTTGCATCGTTCTTGAGCCACAGCACGGTCGCTCTGTCATTGAGGGGCGGCGTGTGCAGCGGGCTGCTGGAGCCGAACAGGGCCACCTGACGCACACCCAAGGCGGCTCCCACATGCATCAGGCCGGAGTCGTTGCTGACCAGGCATTTTGCAGCGCCGATGACACTGAATGCCTGGGCGAGCGAGGTTTCGCCGGCAAGATTGCGGCACTTGCCCGGTTGGTCGGCATTGACCAGATCGGCAATCTCCTGGCACAAGCCACGTTCCTTGGCGGAACCCAGTAACACAACCGGCAACTCAAGACGACGGGCCAACTCGGCAAAATGACGGGTCGGCCAGCGCTTGGCCGGGCCGTATTCAGCCCCAGGGGCAAACACGTCATAAGCACCGCGCTGCAACCCCAGTGCCGCCAGGGCGGTGTCAACCTCAACCGGATTCAGCTGCAGTTGCGGCCGGTCATTGCCTGGGTCAGCCGCACCACTGAGTGCCGAGTAAAACGCCACCATGGGCGGGCGCTGGGCCTTGGGTGGGTTTTTCAAACGGTGCGTCAGCAAGCCCACCCGTGCCTCGCCCAGGTACCCTACCCGCTTCGGAATACCCGCCAGCAGCGGCAACAAGGCGCTTTTCAGGGAGTTGGGGCAAACATAAGCCACGTCAAACCGGCCTGTCAGTTGCCGGGCCAGGCTGCGCCGGGCCTTGAGTTGCAGGCCACCGTGGGCGAAGGGCAATTCAATCACCTCCGCCACCTGTGGCATCAGCCGGTACACGGGCGCCACCCACGGCAGCGCACCGACCGTGAGGCGCTCGCCGCGCGCCTGCAGGCGGCGCATCAGCGGCTCGGTCATCACCGCATCCCCAATCCACTGGGGCGCGATGATCAAAGAATGAAAAGAATGGGGGAGAGACCCCGATTCTTTAGTGCCCGGCGAAGTGCTCACCCGCCTTGAGTTTGTAAACCGTGCCGCAGTAAGGGCACTTGGCCTCACCGCTATGGGCCACGTCCAGGTAGACCTTGGGGTGGCTGTCCCAGAGTTTCATATCGGCCTTGGGGTTGGGGCAGAACACGCCACCTTGGTGGTTGAGGTCTGCAGCCAGGAGTTCGACAGTAGATTTGTTCACGGTATTTTTCTTTCAGACTTTACTCAGCCAATGGGCATATTTCGGGTTGCGGCCATTGACGATGTCAAAGTAGGCGCTCTGGATTTTTTCGGTGATCGGGCCGCGGCTGCCAACATAGTCACCCTTGCCCAGTTCGATGCGGTCAAGTTCGCGAATCGGGGTGACTTCAGCCGCCGTGCCGGTAAAGAAGGCTTCGTCACAGATATAAACCTCATCACGGGTGATGCGTTTTTGAATCAGTTCCAGCCCCAGGTCCTTGGCAATGTGGAAGATGGTGTTGCGCGTGATGCCGTTGAGTGCGCCGGACGACAGATCCGGTGTGTAAATCACGCCGTCTTTGACGACGAAAATATTTTCACCCGGGCCTTCCGACACAAAGCCCGAGCAGTCGAGCAGCAGCGCTTCGTCGTAACCTTCGTCGGTGACTTCCAGGTTAGCCAGAATCGAGTTGCTGTAGTTGCTCACCGCCTTGGCCTGCGTCATGGTGATGTTGACGTGGTGGCGGGTAAAACTGCTGATCTTGACCCGAATGCCACGTTTCATGCCTTCTTCGCCGAGATACGCACCCCAGGGCCAGGCTGCCACCATCAGGTGAATGGTGTTGCCTTTGGGGCTCACACCCAATTTCTTGTCGCCAATCCAGCTCAAGGGACGGATGTAACCGCCCTCCAGCTTGTTCTCGCGCACCACGGCCTTTTGCGCCGCCAGCACCTCCTCCATGCTGAACGGGATCTTCATGCGCAGGATCTTGGCGCTGTTGAAAAGGCGTTCGGTGTGATCTTCGAGCCGGAAAATTGCGGTGCCGCCGACGGCGTTGTAAGCGCGCACGCCTTCAAAAACGCCGCAGCCGTAATGCAGGGTATGCGTCAGCACATGGATCTTGGCGTCGCGCCAGTCGACCATCTGGCCATCCATCCAGATTTTGCCGTCGCGGTCGGACATGGAAGGGGGTACAGGACTCATAGGTATTTCCTCGGGTGTGGGACTTGCAAATACTGCAAAAAAATTGATTTTACGAGGCCGCGACAGGTGCCCTGCGTTCAAGCCGCATGGGCGTCGCGTACCGAGCTTTCCAGCTCGGTAAAAGCCTCTTGCACATAGTCACCCAAACGCTGCAAATTGGGCAGCTCGTCGGTCGC
Source organism: Rhodoferax ferrireducens (assembly GCF_049302455.1). Classification (GTDB taxonomy): domain Bacteria; phylum Pseudomonadota; class Gammaproteobacteria; order Burkholderiales; family Burkholderiaceae_C; genus Rhodoferax; species Rhodoferax ferrireducens_B. The sequence goes on from NZ_JBAQMD010000073.1 coordinate 141,644, forward strand.
GATCAGGCCAAAGAAAAGCTCCCCGGCGTAGCTGAACAGGGTGATGTTGAGCAGATTGCTGGGCGGCAGGGTGCTGATGGGGTGCATTTCTTCCATCTTGGCACCTTTGATGTACAAGTACTCTTTGGGCCCCGGCACGTTGGAAACCAGGGTGTTGCCCATGGGGGGCAGCGTGTTGCTGAGCTGGAGCAATTCTGCAATCTGCGCCACCAGCCCGGTGATGATGGTGTAGGACTCGATCGCCTCGGGCGCCACGCTGTCGATCATGGTGCGCACACTGCGCAGCGAAAACCCGATGTTGCGCAGCCGCACATAGGGGTCGTCGGTGGGCGCCGATAGTTCCACCTGAATAATGCCAATCTTGTTGCCCGCTGTCTTCTCGCCCTCTTTGCGCAGGTTGACCGGCATCTGAATCGTGATCGGGCGCTTGAGCTCAACCCCCTGATCCTTGAGGTAACGCCGCAAGGCGCCATCCAGACAGGTCAGCGCCACATGATTGATGGTGGAGCGGGTCCGTTCCCGAATCTGGTTGACCCGCGCCAGTGAAACGCCGGCGGTGGTGAACTGACGACCGGCCGTCACCTGCCCGGTCAAAGGCGTCTTGGCGGTGGAGACAAAGGGCAAGGCGATGGCATTCTTGGTCAGCTTGACACTCTCCAGCAGCAGCATGGTGGCCAGGCGGGCGATGCCTAGAAAACGCAGCGTGGTGCCGCCGACATCTTTCCACAAGGAATGCATCAACTCCTGCATGGCTTGTTTGTGCCGATCGCCATGGCCGCCGTGCTTTCTGGTCCACACCGGCGTCAGTTCGAGATCATCGGGCGTCTGCGCCATGCTCTCCGAGATCCAGCGCGACATCGTGATGCCGTCGGCGCACGCGTGGTGCATTTTTTGATACAGCGCAAAGTAGCCCTTTTTCTGGTCGATCTCCAGACCGTCAATCACGTGCACCTCCCACAAGGGGCGCGAACGATCCAGCATGGGCTGGTGCAGCTTCGATACAAAGTCGTACAGCGCCTGCCGGTCATTGCAGCCGCCGGCGAGCTTGTGATAAAAAATGTGTTGCTTCAGATCGACCGCCTTGCTGTACTGCCAGTGCGGCATGGCCTTCAATGAAAACTTGATCACGCGATTGAACGGTGCCTTGACATCGGTGAACGTCAGCAGTTCACGGTACAGATTTTTGGCAAAGGCAAGCGTCGATTTGGGCGGCCGCCTGCAAATCAGCAGGCCCGCCACATGCTTGGGACTGGCCTGCGTCTCGGCAATAAAAAACCCGAGATCCAGTAACGACAGTTTGCTCATGGTGCCTCGTTCTTGCTTTGCAATGGGAGGCGCCATTTTGCGTCATCTTTGCTCGTTCATTTGAGCCATTTGGCTTGAGCCGTCAGCGCGGCCAGCGCACCGTCACCGCCAGGCCGCCCAGGCGTTCAGAGCGGCTGACCTGCACCTGAGCGCCAAATACAGTCGCGATTCTCTTGACAATCGACCAACCCAGGCCACTGCCGGGCTGGTCGCTACCCAGCACGCGGTAAAACCGCTCGCCCAGGCGTGCCATCTCGGGTTCGGTCATGCCCGCGCCGCTGTCTTGCACGCGCAGCACAGCTTGCCCGGACTCCATCGCCACGCTGACCCAAACCTGCGCCTGGTTCGGGCTGTAGCGCAGGGCGTTGTCAACCAGGTTGCGCACCAGCACCCCGATCAGCGCTTCATCACCCGCCACCCGACAGGCGGTGGGCGCTTCGAGCTGCAGGGTTTGCCCGCGCGCCAACGCGGTGGGCGCCAGATCGGCCGCCACACGGCGTGCCAGCGCGCTCAAATCCACCCTGGCCACCGCATCGGCAGCGCTGGCGGGGGCCGCCTCCAGCCGCGCCAGCGTGAGCAATTGCTCGACCAAGTGGGTGGCCCGATCACAGCCGGCCAGGGTGAACTGCAGCGCATGGTCGCGCTGCGCGGCATCATGACCGGCACCCAGCGCCACCTGCGCCTGGGCGCGGATGGCGGCAATCGGGGTGCGCAGCTCGTGCGCAGCGTCGGCCGTGAAGCGCCGCTCCGACACCAGCATCTGCTCAATACGTTCAAACAGGCCGTTCAGGGCCTGCACCACGGGCACCATTTCTGTGCTCAAGTCAGGGACCATCAGCGGTTCCATGGCCTGCGGGCGGCGCTGTGCCAGCACCCGACTGAGGTGGCGCAGCGGCGCCAGGCCCTGACGGACGGCCCACCAACCAACCAGTGCCAACAGCGGCAGCGCAATCACCAGCGGCAACAGCACCCCTTGCAGCACGGCCCACAGAATGGAATCGCGCGACTCAGTCTGCTCGCCGACATAGACTTGCACATCGTGCTCGGCGCCGCGCGTCGCAAAGACCCGCCACTGGTCATCATCGACCAAACGCACGGTTGAGAAACCCTGCTCTTTCCTGGAAATCGGCACCGTGCCGGCGTTGGTCGAGCTCAACACCAGACGCCCTTCGTGGAATACCTGAAACACCACGTCGGAGGCGTATTTGTGCAACGAAGGGGGGTATTTTTGCAGGGAGGGCGCATCTTGCGCACTGTCGTGCGCATGCGGGTTGGCCTGTTGCATGACCAGCAAGGCGGCGGCCTGGGCCAGATGGCCGTCCAGCAATTCATCGAGTTCGTGGCTGGCATCGAACCAGATCATGACAGCCGCGCCCAGCCAGACTACGGTCAGCAGCCCCAGCAGGGGTGCCAGCAAGCGGGCCTGCAAGGACTTCAGGCGGCGACCGGTCCTCATGTGGACGCCGATGCCGGTGCTGACCCGCGTTGCACGGTGTACCCGATGCCGCGCACGGTCTGGATCAAGTCCGGCTGCAATTTGCGGCGCAGATGGTGGATGTGGACCTCGATCGCATTGCTTTCCACTTCATAGCCCCAGCTGTAGAGCTGCTGCTCCAGTTGCTCCCGCGACAACACGCGGTCGGCGTTGAGCATCAGCACGTGCAACAAATCGAATTCACGGGTGGACAGCGCCACCGGCTCGTCGTTCAGACTGACGCGCCGGGCCGAAGGTTCCAGCAGCACCGCACCGCAACGCAAGACATCCTGCATCTGCCCATGGGCGCGGCGCACCAGCGAACGCAGGCGCGCACCCAGTTCATGCAAATCGACCGGCTTGACCACATAGTCATCGGCCCCCAGGTCCAGGCCGCGGATCCGATCCGGCACGGCGTCGCGGGCCGTCAGCACCAGCACCGGGGTGGTGATCTTGCTCGCCCGCACAGCTTGCAGCACATCGATGCCGTCCTTCAAGGGCAAGCCGAGGTCCAGCACGGCGGCCGCGTAGTCACCCGAGGCCAGCTCGCGCTCGGCCGCCAGACCGTCGCGCACCCAGTCCACCTGAAACCCCAGTTGGCGCAAGCCCGCGCGCAGCCCATCGCCCAACATCGAGTCGTCTTCTGCCAGCAAAATTTTCATCCATCAACTCCCAAAAAATCCAACCGCCGCGTGCCTTGCCAAGCGGCAGCCGGCGCAGCACACCGCATCAATCATCATCATGCGTATGCGAACGGTATTTTGCTTCTTGTGACGCCAAGCCCTTGCCGCTCAAGCCGGGCGTGACTGGACTCTGCCATTGCAGGTACCAAAAGCCCAGAACCGCGGCCACCATCAGCAGCGCCAAAGGCCGCCAGGCCCGGCGAATACCCTGGTTGGGAGCGCCTTCTTTCTTGCCATTGATCATGGCGCGCACCAGGTTCTCGCGGTGCAACAGGCTGGTCAGCACGGCGCCGCCAATGTGCAGGCCGACGACAGCCAGCATGAAGCCTGCCGCCCCTTCGTGTATCTCTTTGAGCCACCTGGCCCCCGGCACGTTGTAGAACAACCAGCCGGTCGCCACGATAGCCATGCTCAACGACAGCAACAGCACAATCGCCACCGCACCCGCCGGGTTGTGCCCGACATGATGCTCTGGCCGGCCAGCCAGCATGGCACGCCCGTAACGCACCAGCGTTTGCGGGCCACGCACAAAGCTGCCAAAACGGGCGTAGCGCGTGCCCAGCAGGCCCCACAAAATCCGAAACGCAACCAGCCCGGCCATGGTGTAGCCCAGGGTGACGTGCAGCGTCAGCCAGCGATCACTTTCTGCGCTCACATAGGCCCCGGCAAAGCTCAGCGCCAGCAGCCAGTGGAACACCCGCACCGGCGCGTCCCACACCAGGATTTGGCTTTTTTCTTTCGCCTTGTCAAAAATTTGCATCCCATCTCCAAGAAGCGGCCATGGTAGAAGTCACAGATTAAGCAAGTCTTAAGGCGCTGGCGCTTGCGTGGACACACCCAAGCGCTATGCTTGCGCGTTGCATCCCCATCGGGGTGATAACTTTTCTTTCATATTCCAGGAGCCAACCATGAAGAAAACTGTGTGGACAATGACTTGTGGTCTTATTTTTTCGAGCCTGGCTGCGACCGCGCTGGCCCAAACACCCATGTCGCCAAAGGCCCAGTACACGGCCGACAGCAGGCAGGCGCAGGAGCGCTACGCCGCCGACAAAAAACTCTGCAATGACGAGGCCTCGTCCACGGCGCGCCTGCAATGCCGCCGCGACGCCAAGAGCGAGTACGACAAAGCCATCTCGGCGGCCAAGGCGCAACTGGCAGCCCAGACGCCCGCTGCAACGTCAAAGCAGAATGCCACGGCGGCCTGCCCTGATTGCGGACGGGTGACTGCCGTCAACGTGAGCGACAAAAAAGGCGAAGGCAGTGCCGTTGGCCTGATTGCCGGCGGCGTCACTGGCGCCATATTGGGCCATCAAGTGGGCGGCGGCATGGGCAAAGACTTGGCCACGGTCGCCGGTGCGGCGGGCGGTGCGTATGCGGGCAAAAAAATTGAAGAAAACGTCAAGACGCACAAGGTGTGGACGGTTCACGTGCAGTACCAGGACGGCCGCAAACACAGCTTCAGCTTCGAGCAGAACCCCGGCTTCAGGACCGGCGATGCCGTCAGGAACTCGGGCAACAGCATCGTGCGCCAGTGAATTGGCGGATAGAAGCCCGCAATGACACCCCGGGAACCGGGCAAGATTACAGCCCCCGCACCACCTCCATCGCCTGCTCGACGCGCTCCACAGCGTGGATGGTCAAGCCTTCAATCGGTTTTTTCGGCGCGTTGGCCTTGGGCACCAGCGCCACGCTAAAGCCCAGCTTGGCGGCTTCCTTCAGCCGCTCCTGACCACGCGGCGCGGGCCGCACTTCACCGGCCAGGCCAACCTCGCCAAAGGCGAAAAACCCCTTCGGTAGCGGCTTGCCGCGCAGGCTCGACGTGATCGCCAGCAGCACCGCCAGATCGGCAGCGGGCTCGCTGATGCGCACACCGCCGACCGCGTTCACAAACACGTCCTGGTCCATGCAGGCCACGCCCGCATGGCGGTGCAGCACGGCCAGCAACATGGCAAGGCGGTCTTTGTCCAGCCCCACGCTCAAACGCCGGGGCGAGGGCCCGCCGCTGTCGACCAGCGCTTGAATTTCCACCAGCATCGGCCGTGTGCCCTCCAGCGTCACCATGACGCAACTGCCGGGCACGGGCTCGGCGTGCTGGCTCAGAAAAATGGCGCTCGGGTTGCTCACCCCCTTGAGACCTTTCTCGGTCATGGCAAAGACGCCAATTTCATTCACCGCGCCAAAGCGGTTCTTGATGGCGCGCACCAGCCTGAAGCTTGAATGCGTGTCGCCTTCAAAGTACAGCACCGTGTCCACCATATGCTCCAGCACGCGCGGGCCCGCCAGGGCGCCTTCCTTGGTGACATGGCCGACCAGCACGATGCAGACCCCGCTGGCCTTGGCCGCGCGCGTCAGGTGCGCGGCGCATTCGCGCACTTGCGCCACCGAACCGGGGGCCGACGTGAGCTGATCCGAGTAGACCGTCTGGATCGAGTCGATGACGGCGATGTCAGGCTGGGTGGCCGCCAAAATGGACAGGATTTTTTCCAGCTGGATCTCGGCCAGCACCCGCACCTGCGAGTGGTCCAGCCCGAGGCGGCGCGAGCGCAGCGCGACTTGCGCGCCGCTTTCTTCACCCGTCACGTACAAGGTGCTCTGGCCGCCGCGTTGCAGCGAGTCGAGCGCCTGCAGCAGCAAGGTTGATTTGCCAATGCCGGGGTCACCCCCGATCAGCACGACGCCGCCTTCGACCATGCCGCCGCCCAGCACACGGTCAAGCTCCTCGTGGCCGGTGGGGGTACGCGCCATGTCCACCGCGTCGATGTCACCCAGAATGGCGACTTCGGCCGTCTTGGCCAGGGAGGCGAAACGGTTTTTGGCGGGGGACAAGCTCTCTGGCACCGCTTCAATCAGCGTGTTCCAGGCGTTGCAACTGGGGCATTTGCCCTGCCATTTGGGGCTGGTGCCGCCACAGTCGGAGCAAACATAAACGGTTTTTTCTTTGGCCATGCGGGCAATGTTACTGTATAAAAAAACAGATACCGGCAGGGCCGGTTTGGCAATCTGTGTTTGCTATATTATTAATAGCATATTACGTAGCAATGACGGGGGCTATAGCCAGTTTTATCTCTGAAACATTCAGGCTCAGTCGTCGTCTTCCTTGTCCTTGCGCTTGCGCTTACCCGACCCTTTGTTCTCTGGCTCCTCCTGGGCGCTGCGATGACATTCAACGCAGTTCTCGAAGTTTCCAATGCCTTCTTCCTGATGCTCCGAACGTATTTTGTCCAGGCTGTGTTCATGGCAACCGTAGCAGGTGTAGCGGCGGTAGTCGTTGTTGCTGTGACAGGTCTCGCATGAGGCGGCGTGGTCCCTGTCGAGCAAAAACAATTTGTCATGTTCAAACGTGGCGGGTTTCCAGGCTTGCTGGCTGTGACATTGGTTGCAGTTGCCTGTGATTTGGCCGTGCAGCTTGTCGGTCGGCGCCTGGTGGCAACTCTGGCATTGCTCACGCACCGCTGTTTTGAGCAATAAATGCGAGAACGGCTTGCGACTGCGCCGGGTGAGTTTGGGGGCTGCGTGATCGCTGTGGCAGGCCATGCAGTCCTGCTCGACCAGCGCCTGGTGGAACGAAGTCTTGCGCGTGCGTTGAACAATGGCCACGCCCTTGCTGGTGCGCAGGCCGATGTCGGGCAAAACATGGCAGCTGACGCAGCGCGCCGCTGATGCGCCGCGCCAGGGCGCATGGCAGGCGAAGCAGTCGGTGGCGATTTCGGCGTGGGCCGCCACCACCGGACCGGGGCTTACCATCAGGTGCGGATAGGTAAAGATCAGGACGACCAGCACCAGCAGGTTGGCCGCTATCAGGGCCATGAGCCAGCCGCGTTTCATTTCCAGCCCCAGAATAAAAAGACGGCCATGATGTGTGCCAGGGCGAGCACGGCAAACGCCAGCGTGATCGGAAAGTGAACCGAGCGCCACTGCTTGACCGCATCAAACGTCAGGCTGTCCCAGTACAGGTGCTCGTCGAGTTCATCGGCAGCCATGCCGTGCTGGCGCATCCTCTGCCGTGCTTCTTCCAGTCGCCGGCGCGAACGGTCGAGCAAAAATTTGCCGGTCAGCCCGCTGGTGACGTTGATCAGCATGGCCACGACCGCCAGCCAGGCCAGAATCGAGTTGAAATGAATACCGGCGTGCACCAGCACCAGCAAGGAGCCGAGCCAGGCCATGCGCTCATGCCAGCGCAGCAGCTGCAGCGGGCGCCCCGCTTTGATCAGCCGGCGTTTGCGCAGCGAATAGCCGAATGAACCCAGAATCAGCAGCGTTCCTGGAATCCCCAGATAGCGACCGATCCAGGCGATGTTGGCCAAGTGCAACAAGGCGTCGATCAACACGGTGGCCAGCGCCAGCGTGCCCAAAGACAGCAAAAAGGGCAGGACTTCGCGCCGGATCAGTCTGGCTTTCATACTCGTCAGGCCTCAATTTCCAAGGCTGATTCCGGCCTGCCGACGCAGAGCAGGCAATGCCCTGGTGCGACGTCATGCTCCGGCGGGTTGGCGTAGCGCACGCGGCCGGAAATCAGTTTCGTCTCGCAAGTTCCGCAGCCGCCCGAGCGGCAACCTGAAGCCACGGCCACGTCATGGCGCTCGGCAAAGTCAAGCAGGGTGTCGTCCTGGCCGTCCCACGTGAGCGTGCGGCCAGAGCGGCGGAAATGGATGGCGAGCGGGGCGGCCAGACCCGCAGCTTGCGCCTGGGATGTGGCAGCCGGCAAACGCACCGATGCCGGGCCGAACGCTTCGAAGTGGATGTCTGCTTGCGGCACGCCCCAGCGGGCCAGCGCCGGCACCAGGCTCTCCATCATGGCCGCCGGGCCGCAGACATAGAACTGATGCCGGCCGTGCGGCAAGGTCCGCCGCAGCAGATCGATGTCCACGTGCCCGGCATGCTGGTAGTCGCGCTCCGGCGCGTCGTTCGGGCCGGGGCGGCTGTAGACCACGCTCAGGTGAAAGTTGGGATGCGCGTTGGCCAACTGTTCGAGCTGCAGCTTGAACGCATGTTCGCCGCCTTGGCGCACCCCGTAGTAGAGGTGAAGCGTGCGCCCGGGCTGCTCGGCCAGACACCAGCGCAGCATGCTCATCATCGGCGTGACGCCGATGCCGCCCGCGATGAGCACGGCCGGCACCTGCGGGTCGGGATCGATGACGAAGTGACCCGACGGCGCCTTGATCTGGAGCACATCACCCGCGCGGACCCGGTCATGAAAGTGACTTGAGGACGCGCCGGGCGGAACCTGCGGCCGATCGTCCGGGGTCGGGATGCGCTTGATGGTGACGCGATAACACGTCGGCTCCGGCTGGTTGGACAACGAGTAGCAGCGCGTGATCGCGCGTTGGCCGCCTGGCGCGCCTGCGTCGGCGACCTGCAGCGTGAAGGTGAGGAACTGGCCCGGCTTGAACGGCGGCAGCGCGGCGCCATCGACCGGCGCGAGATAAAAGGAGCACTGCGTGTGGGTGTCGTCCTCGAATTCGCGGCGCAGCACGCGGAACTCGCGCCAGCCGGACCAGGCGCCCGATGAAACGGGCCGGGTTTCGACGCCCGCGGCGACCGGCGTCTGGGCCACCACACCGCGTCGCCGCCACACCATGACGCCGATCCCGAGCGCAAGCTGAAACAACAATGCCGCACAGATGTAGGCAAGAAGCAATGGGGCGGTCACGGATAACTTAAGCTGCTGCTGAAGGCGTCGGGTGGTCCAGATCAGGCCGGCGCCAAGGGTCCACATGCGTCATCAGGTTCAGCACCCGATGGCGCTGCAGCACACGCTGCCTGGCCTCGACGGCAATATCATGGCCGGCCTCGACGCTGATCTCGGCATCGACTTCGATGTGCGCGTCGACGACGATCATGTCGCCCATCTTGCGCGTGCGCACGTCGTGCACGCCGCTCACGCCCGGGGTTTCGATCAGCGTCAGGCGGATGGCCTGCACCTCCTGCTCGTCCACCGCGCGGTCCATCAGGTCGTGCAGCGCGTCCCAGCTGAAGCCCCAGCCCATCCGGGTGACCATGAAACCGACGATGAGCGCGGCGATCGGATCCAGGATCGGGTAGCCTGCCAGGTTGCCGATGATGCCGATGCCCACCACCAGCGAGGACGCCGCATCCGAGCGCGCATGCCAGGCGTTGGCCACCAGCATGCTCGACTTGACGCGCTTGGCCACTGACAGCATGTAGCGGAACAACAGCTCCTTGGCGATCAGCGCGCCAGCGGCCACCCACAGCGCCATGATGTGGACGGTTTGCACGGTCTCGGGCGCTTCCAGCTTGCGCGCGGCCGACCACAGCATGCCCAGGCCGACGGCCAGCAACAGCGTGCCCAGCACCAGTGAGGCGGCGGTCTCAAAACGCTGGTGGCCGTAGGGGTGGTCGGCGTCAGCGTCTTTTTTACTGTGGTGGCTGGCGAACAGCACGACAAAGTCCGCCACCAGGTCCGACAGCGAATGAATGCCGTCGGCAATCAGGCCTTGCGACTTGGCCACGACACCGATCGCGATCTGGGTGATGGTCAGGACCAGGTTGACACCCACGCTGACCCAGGTGCTGCGCGATGCAGCGGCGACGCGCTCGGCCGGGCTGTGGTCTGTGTCCTCGGGGTCATCGGCAAGTTCGGTGAATTTCATGGGAAGTTTCTGCTGAATTTTGATGCTAGCGCGTCAATGGTAACGAAGGCCTCAAGTCATGTGCTGTGCCACCGGCGCTGCAGCAGATCGAACGTCACCGGGGTGGCCGCCAAGGTTGAACGGAATCGACATGAAAGCGATCAGGATCACGGGTACCAGTGCGGCCAGCACGACGCCGCCGAATTGACGGATGAATAAGCGAAGGGATGAATCCATGGAGAGCCTCTTGGGTGAAGTGAATCAATGTCGCTATCTTCGCGCTCTGGTCTTAAGGGCGCCTTATGGCGAAACTGGGCAACTTGAGGGCCTGTGCCACAACAAGGGATTGACCGGTTTGACGCAGGCTATCAAAATTGGAGCGGCGAACACAAGCAAGGCACGCAGACCCGATGAAAAGGCAACAAATATGAAAACACCTGTCAACACCTTCAAACAAGCCCTGCAAAACCAGCAAACCCAGATCGGCCTGTGGCTGGGTCTGGCTGACCCCTATTGCGCTGAAATTCTGGCCGGCACCGGCTATGACTGGCTGGTGATCGACGGCGAGCACGCGCCCAACGATCTGCGCTCGGTCCTCGGGCAACTGCAAGCCATTGCCAGCGCCACCAGTGCGCTGGCGGGCCCTGGTTCGCACCCCGTGGTTCGCGTGCCGGTGGGCGAGACGGCGCTGATCAAACAATACCTCGAACTCGGTGCGCAGACCATTCTGGTGCCCATGGTGGACACGGCGGCCCAGGCCGCCCAACTGGCGCAGGCCATGCGCTACCCGCCGCAGGGCATGCGCGGCATTGGCAGTGCGCTGGCGCGCTCCTCGCGCTGGCAGCGCTACCCGAACTACCTTCATGAAGCCAATGAGCAGGTCTGTCTGCTGGTGCAGACCGAGACGGTGGAGGCGATGAAAAACCTGGACGCCATCGCCGCCACACCGGGCGTCGACGGCGTCTTTATCGGCCCGGCCGACTTGTCGGCCTCGATGGGATTTCCCGGCAATCCGGGTCATCCCGAGGTACAGGCGGCGATTGAAGACGGTATCGCCCGCATTCTCAGGGCCGGCAAGGCGCCCGGCATCCTGGCCGGCAACGAAGACCAGGCTCGCAAGTGGTTGACTGCCGGGGCCTTGTTCGTGGCTGTGGGCGTCGATACCATCCTGCTGTCGGCGGCAGCGACAGCGCTGCTGGAGAAGTTCAAGCTGCCGGCGGCCGGCGCCGCTGCGAACAGTGGCTATTGAACATTGCTATCAAAATAGCAGCTACTTAGGCATATTCGACGCGGGCTAGAGCCAGATATGGCTCATTACCCACTCAGCCAAGTGTGTCTTCAAGACGCCGGTGCCAGCGCTGACTGGCAAAAATGTCAGGTTTTCTCTTTGACCGTCTTGGATGCGCCGTCCGCCTTGACGCGGGCGATGTCGGCCTCACGCGCGGCCTCGGTGGCATACATCTGACTGGTACCGATGACCTGATGATTGGCCGCCTTCAGGTTGAAGAACGCTTTTCCATTGGACGCGGTCTTGCGCTCATAGCGCTCGTCCAGCAGACTGTTGGCCTGAGCCGATGCCACGCCCTGCTCGGCCGAACTCCTTGCTTTGTAGAGTTCACTCGTCAGCAGCGTGTCGCCCGTGCCGTCCTTGAGGACGAAGCGGAACTGTCCATCGCTACTCTTGCTCAATTCATACCAGCCAGCCATGTGAATTCTCCTGTAGTGAGGAACCGCGCCCTGCAAGTTTTCCCTCGGTTTTTCCAATCTCTGCCCGAGCGTAGGCAAAGGCCACAGGTTCCGGCTTGCGAAATCTCAAGGACCCGGCCTCATCCGCGCGGCAGCGCAAAATGCTGCCGTCGGCTTGAGTACCGTCAATAGCGGCGCGAACTGCCGCAACCACAATGATCGGCCCCATCCGCTCTCAGCATGACCCCTGTTCTCTTCCTCGCTGCCCCTCTTGATCCCCTGCAGGATTCATCGCAGTGGCAGCTGCGCGTTGAGGATGGGCCATGACCGGCCTGACCGGTCTTGCCGCCGCCGCCCGGCTCAGGCAATACGGCCCCAATCGGCTTCAGCCCGCCAGACAACGGGCGCTGCTGCTGCAGTTTCTGGCGCACTTAAAAAACCCCTTGGTCCTGGTGCTGCTGGCGGCCAGCGGCCTGTCCGCCTTGACGGGTGACGTGACGGGCGCCGTCATCATCGGGGCGATCGTGCTGATGAGTGTGACGCTGGATTTTGTGCAGTCCTACCGGGCCGGGCGTGCGGCCGAACAACTGGCGTTGCAGGTGGCCGTCACCGCCACCGTGCTGCGGGACGGCCAGCGACGCGAACTGCCGGTGGCCGAGCTGGTGCCCGGTGACGTGGTGCTGCTGTCGGCAGGCGATCTGGTGCCAGCCGATGCGCGGCTGCTGGAAGCGGATGACTTCTTCGTCAACCAGGCACAACTCACGGGCGAGCCTTATCCGGTGGAAAAGCGGGCCTCGTTGCCGGACAAAGCCGAGGCTGAACAAGCCGCGTCCGAGAGCTGGGCGCTGGACGCGGTGGACGCGGTCTTCATGGGCAGCTCCGTGGTCAGCGGCTCGGCGAGCGTGCTGATTGGACGCACCGGCAGCACCAGCGCGCTTGGTCAAATTGCAGTCAGCCTGGCTGATCAAGCACCGCCCACCGCCTTCGAGATCGGTACCCGGCATTTCGGCATGCTGATCATGCGCTTGACGTTTCTGCTGGTGCTGTTCACCTTGCTGGTCAATGTGGCCTTGCACCGACCGCTGCTCGAATCATTTTTGTTTGCGGTGGCGCTGGCCGTCGGCCTCACGCCTGAATTGTTGCCCATGGTGGTGTCGGTGACGCTCACGCGCGGCGCCCTGCGCATGGCGGCCTTGAAAGTGATTGTCAAGCGCCCGTCGGCGATTCAGGACATGGGCGCCATGGACGTGTTGTGCACCGACAAGACAGGCACCCTGACCGAAGCCAAAATTCGACTGGAGCGCCACGTGGACGCCGGGGGCCAGGACGATCCGCACGTTCTGGAGCTGGCCTACCTCAACAGCTATTTTGAGAGCGGCCTGAAAAGCCCGCTGGACGATGCCATCCTGGCGCATGAAGAGATTGATGTGTCCGCCTGGACCAAGATCGACGAGGTGCCGTTTGACTTTGAGCGCCGCCGCGTCTCGGTGCTGGTGCAGCGCGCCGGTGCGCGCCGGCTGGTGGTCAAAGGCGCACCCGAAGACATGGTTCGCTTGTGCACGCACTACCAGGACAGTGCAGATGCCACGGTGGCCCTGGACGCGGCGGCGCGCGTGCGCATCACCGAGCTGTTTGACAGTCTGAGTGAAGAGGGTTTCCGGGTGCTTGGCATCGCCTCGCGCGATGTGCCCGGCGATCACCCGCACGCCATGGTGTCGGACGAGAGTGAACTGGTGTTCGCGGGTTTTGCCGCCTTTCTGGACCCGCCCAAAGCCAGCGCCGGCGACGCGCTGAAAGCGCTGGCGGCCAGCGGTGTGGCCGTGAAGATCGTGACCGGTGACAACGAGCGGGTGACGCGCCATGTCTGCACCCAGCTGGGCGTGGCCATCGAAGGCGTGCTGACCGGCACCGAACTGGCAGCCCTAAACGACGACGCGCTGCGGGCCCGGGTGGAGGGTGTCAACCTGTTTTGCCGCGTCAACCCGGCGCAAAAAAACCGCATCCTCCTGGCACTGAAAGGCCGCGGCCATGTGGTGGGTTATCTGGGTGACGGCATCAACGACGCGCCTTCCCTGCACACGGCCGACGTCGGCATCTCGGTCGATGGCGCGGTGGACGTGGCCAAGCAGGCGGCGGCCATGATTCTGCTGGAGCGCGACCTGATGGTGCTGCACCAGGGCATTCTGGAAGGCCGTCGCACCTTTGGCAATGTGATGAAGTACATCATGATGGCCACCAGTTCCAACTTCGGCAACATGTTCAGCATGGCCGCCGCCACCTTGTTTCTGCCGTTCTTGCCGATGCTGCCGATGCAGATTTTGCTCAACAACCTGATGTATGACGTGTCCGAAATTACGCTGCCCATGGACAACGTGGACGAGGAAGATCTGGCGCAACCCAGACGCTGGGACATGACCTTCATCCGCAATTTCATGTTGACCATCGGGCCCATCAGCTCGCTGTTTGATTTTTTGACGTTCTCCCTGCTGCTCAGCCTGTTCGATGCGCACGAGTCCCTGTTTCGCACCGGCTGGTTTGTGGAATCCATCGCCACCCAGGTGCTGGTGATTTTTGTCATCCGTACCCGGCGCAACCCCTTGCGCAGTCACCCGAATCGGTGGCTGGTGCTGACGTCTTTGGCGGTGGTGGTCACGGCGATGCTGTTGCCGTTCACGCCATTGGCGCCCTATCTGGGGTTTACGCCCTTGCCGCTGTCTTACTTTGGGTTGCTGGGGGCGTTGGTGGTCGCGTATTTGTTGATGGTAGAAGGGGGCAAGCAATGGTTTTACCGGCGAGTGACGCGGGCCTGACCACAGCGCAAGCCGCCCAGCGCCTGGCTGAGGACGGCCCCAACGCGCTGCCCGGCGACCAACGGCGCACGCTGCTGGGCATCGCCCGTGAAACCCTGCGCGAGCCGATGTTCCTGCTGCTGCTGGCAGCGGGCTTGCTGTATCTGGTACTGGGTGACTTGCAGGAAGGCCTGATTTTGTTGGGCCTGGTGCTGGTGGTGCTGGCGCTTACCCTGTACCAGGAGGGCAAGACCGAGCGCGCGCTTGAATCGCTGCGCGACCTGTCCAGCCCGCGCGCGCTGGTGCTGCGCGACGGCCAACCGCTGCGCATTGCCGGGGCCGACGTGGTGCTGGGCGACATCCTGATCCTGGCCGAGGGCGACCGCATTCCCGCCGATGCGGTGCTGCTGAGCGGCGCCGACGTGCAGGTCGACGAATCGCTGCTGACCGGAGAGCCGATGCCGGTGAGCAAGGTGGCCGATGTCTTGGCGGCGCAAGCGGCAGCACCGCGGCCCGGGGGCGACGGCCAAGCGTATTTATTTTCCGGCACGCTGCTGGTCAAGGGCCACGGCAGCGCACGCGTCACCGCCACCGGCGCGCGCAGCGAGATCGGGCGCATTGGCACGGCGCTGGTGAGCCTGAGCAGCGAGCCTTCGCCCCTCAAAAAACAAACCGCCAGTCTGGTCAAGGTGTTGGCGCTGATGGCCTTGGCCGCCAGCCTGTTTCTGGTCGCGGCATTTGGTCTGCTGCGAGGCGACTGGCTAGGGGCGCTGCTGGCCGGCATTGCGCTGGCGATGGCCTTGCTGCCGCAGGAGTTCACCGTGGTGCTCACGGTGATTCCGGCCTTGGGCGCCTGGCGTTTGTCAAAACAGAACGTGCTGACCCGGCGCATCGCTGCCATCGAAACGCTGGGGGCAACCTCGGTGTTGTGCGTGGACAAGACCGGCACGCTGACCGAAAACCGCATGACCGTGGCTGAGCTGTATGTGCAAGGACACAAGCTGTTGATTGACTACGCCGTCACGTCGGAATTGCCCGAGCGCTTTCATACGCTGGTGGAGTTCTCCATTCTGGCCAGCGTGGTCGACCCGTTTGACCCGATGGAAAAAGCCTTTCACCGTCTCGGCCAGCATTTTCTGCAAGACACGGAGCACCTGCACCACGACTGGACCTTGATGCAGCAATATGGTTTGACGCCCGAACTGCGCGCCATGTCCCACGTCTGGAACGCGCAGCAGGATCAGCAGCATGTGGTGGCGGCCAAGGGTGCGCCTGAAGCCATCGTCGACCTGTGCCACCTGGACGGCGCCGCACAAGCCCACATTGCGGCAGCGGTGGATGCCATGGCGGCAAAGGGACTGCGCGTGCTGGGCGTCGCCCAGGCGCGTTTTGAGGGCGAGCAGTGGCCTGCCATCGAGCACGACTTTGAGTTTGAGTTCATCGGCTTGCTGGGGCTGGCCGACCCGCTGCGCGGCGAGATTCCAGACGCGGTGGCCGAGTGCCGCAGCGCCGGCATTCGCGTGGTGATGATCACCGGCGACTATCCCGCCACCGCCAGCGCCATTGCACGCCAGGCGCAGTTGCAGTCGACCCCGAACGCCGACGCTGCCGACCCGCTGCTGACCGGCGACGCCATGGCCGCCATGAGTGACACCGAACTGCAGACACGCATGCAAAGCGTCAGCATCTGTGCCCGCATTGCACCCGAGCAAAAGCTGCGCATCGTGCAGGCACTCAAAGCCAATGGCGAGGTGGTCGCCATGACCGGCGACGGCGTCAACGACGCCCCGGCGCTGAAAGCGGCCCACGTCGGTGTCGCCATGGGTGGGCGCGGCACCGACGTGGCGCGCGAGGCCGCTTCGCTGGTGTTGCTGGACGACAACTTTGCTTCCATCGTGCGCGCGGTGCGGCTGGGGCGGCGCATTTTTGACAATCTGCGCAAATCCATGTCCTACATCCTGGCGGTGCATGTGCCGATTGCCGGCATGGCGCTGCTGCCCGTTTTGCTGGGCTGGCCCACCGTGCTGTTCCCGCTGCACATTGCGTTTCTGGAGCTGGTGATCGACCCGGCCTGCTCGATGGTGTTCGAGAACGAACCGGCCGAATCCAATGTGATGCAGCGCCCCCCGCGCAACGTCAACACGCCCCTGTTTGG
Source organism: Rhodoferax ferrireducens (assembly GCF_049302455.1). Taxonomy (GTDB): domain Bacteria; phylum Pseudomonadota; class Gammaproteobacteria; order Burkholderiales; family Burkholderiaceae_C; genus Rhodoferax; species Rhodoferax ferrireducens_B. The sequence goes on from NZ_JBAQMD010000073.1 coordinate 158,326, forward strand.
CGGCATGACGCTGCTGCTGGCGCTCTTGCAAGGCCTGGGCGCGCTGGCGGTGGTCATGGCCGCCACGGTGTGGGGCGCCGGCCAGTTGGCCGAAGGCGCGACGCGGGCCTTCGCTTTTGCCACGCTGGTCTGCACCAACCTGGCCCTGATTTTCTCCAATCGCAGCCGCGCCGGCTCGCTGTGGGCCAGCTTGTGGGTGCCCAACCGCACGCTGTGGATCGTGGCGAGCGCGGCGCTGGCCCTGATGGCGCTGGCGCTGTATCTGCCGTGGCTGGCGCGCCTGTTTGTGTTTGAGCCGCTGCCGCTGCCTTATTTGGGGGCCGCGCTGGGCTTGGGTTTGGCCAGCATGTTGTGGTTTGAGGCGGTCAAATTGGGGCAGCGTTTGAAATCAACGGCTTGACGCACTTGGGTCAAAGTCCCAAAATGGCGCCATAATGGAACTTGAATCCATTTTGGAGCCACTATGCCAAACCTCTCCATCAAAGACGTGCCCGAAGCCTGGGCCCAGGCCCTGCGCGAGCGCGCCGCGCGCAACCACCGCTCCTTGCAGGGCGAGTTGATGGCGCTGATCCAGCGCGCGGTTGAGCCGCAGGCGGGCACAGCGTCAAACGACACGGTCAACCCGGAGCCCGACAGCAGCGCCCCATCTCAGCCCATGAATCCACTGGCAGCGACGCAACGGCAAAGAACCGTGGTGGGCTTGGACCGCTTTGGCCACCCCATCATCCGGCAAGGCTGGAAAACGGTGGAGCAAGTGGTGGCGGAGCTGCGTGAAAAGCCGCATGACGCAAAGCTATGCCATGCTTTGCCCCGGGGCGTGGACATCATCCGTGAAGAGCGGGACGCCCGATGAGCCGCCCTGCCGGCGCCTTGTTTGTTGCCGAGCCACCCCAGCACTATCTGGTGCGCCCGCCGTTGGTGCTGGACTGCAGCACCCTGGCTGGGCTGGTATTTGAAGAAGACTGGCAACGCGAAGCGTTGCAGAAAATTGAAGGGCAGAGCTTGAATGCCCCCTTTTTGCTGGAAGTCGAAATCACCAGCGTGGCCCTTAAAAAACACCGCCATGGCGGCGCCGAGATAGCAGCCAGCGGCCTGGCGCTGTACGCCAGCATGACCATTGAACTGTTCGACGTGAGCGCCGTGCAAGTATTCGAGCTGGCCAAACGCTACCAGCTCAGCGCCTACGACGCCTCCTACCTCTGGCTGGCGGCTGAGCTCAAGTGCCCGCTGGCAACCTTTGACGAAAAATTGGCCGCCGCCGCGCAAGCGCACCTGAGTCAATTACCGTGATACGCCCCAAGCTTTGGGCTTTCAAGCTCAATCCCAAAGCTTGGAGCCAGGAAAGCTTTTAATCATCCCCAATTGCAGCGCCGGCCGCAAGCTGCGCCCGCAGCGTCTCCAGTTCATCGAGCAACTGCAGCGCCAGCGCGGCACCGGCCGGGTTCACGCCCAGGTCGCGTTGCAGGCGCGCCGCCACCGTGACCTGGCGGGTCTGTACGGTGGTAAAGCGCCAGTTCTCGGGCGCGCTACCCGCCAGCGGAGCCAGCGCGCCCTCCTCAATCAACTCAACAATGAAATCGGTCTGCACGGCGCAACAACGGCTGATCTCCAGCAGGGTCAACTCGCTGGCCGGTTCTGCGGTGGCGGCGCGCTTTGGCGTGGTACTCATGCGGCGGCTCCCAGTTTGGCGCGTGGCTTGAAGGATTTGAACTGTGTGGCCATGCTGCGGTAAAACGCCTGGGCCGCTTCGCTGTCGGCCGGGGGCAAGGCAATTTTCAGCACAAAGTAAAAGTCCCCGGGCGTGCGCGCCGGAATGCCACGGCCCTTCAGGCGCAGCTTGCGGCCTTCGACCGAACCAGCCGGAATCTTCAGCTCAACGAAGCCGCTCGGGGTTGGCACTTCAATTTGTGCACCCAGCGCCGCTTCCCATGGCGCTACCGGCAAATCCAGGTAAACATCATGCTTGTCGATGCGGTAGTGCGCATGTGGACGAAACTCGATTTCCAGGTACAGGTCACCCGGCGCGCCCTGCCCCATGCCGGGGTCGCCTTGACCGGCCAGGCGAATCTGCTGCCCGGCGCGCACCCCTTTGGGAATGCTGAATTCAATGGTGTGTTCGCGCGTGGCCACATGACCCTGGGCGTCCAGCGTCGGCACCTGCAGCGTGACCCGGCGCTTGGCGCCGTGGTAGGCGTCCTCCAGGTCGATCTGGATTTTGGCGTGCCGGTCCTGTCCCGGCGCATGAAAAGCGGCTCCCCCGCGCCGACCACCGCGCTGCGCGCCAAAACCGCGACTGAACAGTGACTCGAAAAAGTCGCTGTAGTCGCCGGCCTCACCTGCGCCAAATCCCGCACCGCCGGTTTCGAACCCGGCGTTCCAGTCCGGCGGCGGTCGAAACTCCTGCCCACCTTTCCAGTTGGCACCCAGTTGGTCATAGGCGGCGCGCTTTTCAGGGTCTTTCAACACCTCATAGGCCTCGCCAATTTCCTTGAAACGGGCCTCCGCGTTGGGCTCCTTGCTGACGTCGGGATGGTATTTGCGGGCCAGGGTGCGGTGCGCGCGCTTGATCTCGTCCTGCGTCGCGCTGCGCTGCAGACCCATGATCTGGTAATAGTCCTTGAATTCCACTTGCGTCCTCCCGGCCATAAATACGGCTCACCAGCGCAAGCCCGGCGCTGGCGCCGAGATTGATTGTCACCCCGCTCAAGGGCCGCGTCCATCGACGTCAGTCAGTGTGTTCCTTGCGCGCTTTTTGCACCTTCTCCAGACTGACCTTGACCTTGATCCGCTCCGCATTAACGGGCGTGCGAATGCCAAACCGCGGGTTGCTGGTCTCGCGGTAGAGATATTTGCTCACGGGCATGCCGCCCGCATTGACAATACTCACGACCTCGGGCTGGTTGGCGCGCAGGCCGCGCGCAACGACGACCGCTTTTTCTCCGTTGACCAGTTGAACATAAGTGCCCGGTGGATAAAACCCGAGCGCCGTCGCCATGGCCGAACCGATGCTGGCGGTGTCTGGCGTCGCACCCAAAAATACCGACTTCGCCGCGCCCAGGGGCGACATGGCGAGTCGTGTCTTGCGCGCCGCCATCTTGGCGACAAAACCATCCGCCAGGCGCAGCAGGCGCCGAGCCATCACGTTGTGCGCCAGCCCGTGTGACTCATTAACCTCATGGTGCCAGCGCACGATGTCCAGCTGGTCTTCGTCGCTCACCCCCATGTGCCGCAGCAGCTCGACACTTTTGCAGGGGTGTTCCCGCACCAGCACGCGCTGCGCCTCGGTCGGCAACGAGCTCTGCATGGCCAGCTTGTCCTGCTCCCGCGCCATGCCGATGTTCATGACCAGGGCGGCACGAAACAGGCTGCTGCCGGCAGACGCCGCCGTGTCCAGTTTTTCCGCGGTCAACGCACAAACCACCGCTGACAGCAGGGCATGGGTCGCACAGTAGCCCAGGCTGATGTCGGCCAGCGCCTGAAACAGGATGAACAGGCATTCATCCGGATCGCTACGAAGCAGCTCCAGCGCCCGGCTTTCGATGCCCGCCAGCCGGGGCAAGGGGTTGATGGCGGCCTCGCCCTGGTACAGCAGCCCGCGCAGAATCTCCTGCAGATCGAACCAGCCCCCCAGCACCTGGGCGCCCGACAGGTAATCGGTCTCCACGAGCTCACTGGGCAGTTCCGCTTGCATGATGGCGTCGAGATCAGCGCCCCGCTGGAGCAAGGTGTTGATCAGCCGCTCATAGCTTTTTTGCCAGGCGCGGGCATCGCTGGCGGTCATGCAGGCCTGGTGGGCATGCAGCATCTCGCGCTGCTGCTCCGACAGGATCGTCTGCCCCCGTCGCAGCAGCAGGCGCCCGTCCGGGGCCCACACGTCAACCGGCAGCGTGTTGCCGAGCTTGAGCCGGGCCACGGGAAGCATCACGTAGTCCATCACTCTGCGACCTGCACGGGGACACGCGGCGCCAGTGCGCACATCAGCTCGTAGCCCACCGTCCCGGCCGGCTGCGCCACCTCGTCAATCCCCAGCACCATGCCATTGGCGGCACGCCCCCACAAAGTGATCTCGCTGCCGATCCCAACCTGGCCGCCGGCTGCCGTCACGGCACTCAGGTCAACGGCGAGCATGTCCATGCTCACGCGGCCCACGGTGCGCGTGCGAATCCCGTTCACCAGCACCGGCGTGCCCGTGGGGCACAGGCGCGGGTAGCCGTCGGCATAGCCGCAGGCGACAACACCGACCTGGATCGGCTTGTCGGCCACAAATGTTGAGCCATATCCGACGCTAGCCCCCGTATCCAGTGCCTGAGTAGCTATTATTTTTGCAGCAAGTGTCATGCTGGGCTGCAGCCCCCAGTCAGTGGCACTGTGCTGGGGAAAGTCAGGCGCGCTGCCATAAATGGCAATGCCGGGGCGCACCCAGTCGGAGGCGACGAAGCCGTCGCCCGACTTGTCGTGCGCCTGCTTGGCGGGCGTGTGAAGCAGGGTGGCCGCGCTGTTGCTCAAGGTGCGCTCGCCCGGCAGGTCGCGCGTGACTTCGGCAAACACCGCCATCTGCTCGGTGATGCCGCGCGCGCCATCGGCGTCGCTGAAATGCGTCATCAGGGAAATTTCATCAACCTGCGGCAGGGCATTCAGACGCGTCCAGGCGGCGCGGTAGCGTTGCGGCGTAAAGCCGAGCCGGTTCATGCCGGAATTCATTTTCAGGAACACCCGTTGCGCCACCTTGGTCTTGTGGCTGGCCAGCATGTCGATCTGCTCGTCGCAGTGCACGGTGTGCCACAGGTCCAGGCGCGAGCACAGCTCCAGGTCGCGCAACTCGAACGCGCCCTCCAACAAAAGAATCGGTCCACGCCAGCCCAGCGCCCGCACGCGCTGCGCTTCGTCCAGGTCCAGCAGGGCAAAGCCGTCGGCTGCGCGCAAGCCTTCAAACACGCGCTCAATGCCATGGCCGTAGGCATTGGCCTTGACGATGGCCCAGACTTTTGCATCTGGCGCGGCCAGACGGGCGCGCGCCAGATTGTGGCGCAGTGCAGCGGTGTGAATGGTGGCTTGAATCGGGCGGGGCATGGGCACTCTGAGGTTAAAGCTTGGAGCCTGGATTTTGACACTTCGGTAGCGTGCTATAAACCCGCATCGTTCGGAGACACACCACAACAATTGCATCAGCCACTGATGCGCGCCTGTAGACAATGAAACGCGGCTTTTTTACCATCATGTCGGCGCAGTTTTTCAGCTCGCTGGCCGACAACGCCTTGTTTGTGACCGCCGTGCAATTGCTCCGAAGCAGCCACGCTCCCGAGTGGCAGCAAGCCGCTTTGGTGCCGATGTTCGCGCTGTTTTACGTGGTACTGGCGCCGTTTGTCGGGGCTTTTGCCGACTCCATGCCCAAGGGCAAGGTGATGTTGCTCAGCAACTTCATCAAGGTGCTGGGTTGCTTGTTCATGCTGTTTGGCTCGCATCCCTTGCTGGCCTACGCCATCGTGGGGCTGGGTGCGGCGGCCTATTCGCCGGCCAAATACGGCATCCTGACGGAATTGTTGCCGGCCTCGCAGCTGGTCAAGGCCAACGGCTGGATCGAGGGCCTGACCATTGCCTCCATCATTCTGGGCGTGCTGCTGGGCGGGCAACTGGTGGGGCCGGTGATAGCGCCCTGGCTCCTGGCGTTTGATGTTCCCCTGATAAACACCGGCGTGAACAACGCGCCCGAGGCCGCCATTTGCGTGCTGATTTTTGTCTATTTGCTGGCGGCCTGGTTCAACACCCATATTCCCCTGACCGGGGTGGAAATGCGGCCGATGTCGCGACGCGTCACCTCTTTGTTGCCTGATTTTTGGGCCTGTAACGTCCGTTTGTGGCGCGACAAACTGGGCCAGATTTCGCTCGCCGCCACCACGCTGATTTGGGGTGTGGCGGGCAATTTGCGCTTTATTGTGCTGGCCTGGGCGGCGGCAGCACTGGGTTACTCGGTGACGCAAGCCTCGGCCCTGCAAGGCGTGGTGGCGATTGGCATGGCGGCCGGCGCGGTCGTGGCGTCGATGCGCATGCGCCTGGAAGACGGACCCCGGGTCATCACGCTGGGTATCGTCATGGGCATCCTGATCATCCTGCTGATCTTTATCACCAACGTCTGGGTGGCGGCGCCGTTTCTGATTTTGCTGGGGGCGTTGGGCGGCTTCCTGGTGGTGCCGATGAACGCGCTGCTGCAGCATCGCGGCCACAATTTGATGGGGTCGGGACGCTCCATTGCAGTGCAAAACTTCAACGAGCAGGCCTGCATTCTGGGGCTCGGCGCGGCCTACAGCCTGTCCACCGGCTTAGGCGTGCCGACCTTCGCCGCCATCACCGGCTTTGGTCTGGTGATCGCCGGCTTCATGTGGCTGATCCGGCGCTGGCACGCGCGCAATTGCGTGGCGCATCAGGTCGAGATCGAGCATCTGCTGAACATTGCGCGCAACGACAAATTTGAGGTTTGAGGCCATTGAAGCGATTTTTCGCCGTCCGCCCTTGAGCAAAACGGCGCTGGCCGCGGCGGCACTGACGCTCAACGCCCTCGTCTGGGGGGTTTCGTGGTGGCCGTTTCGCACCTTGCAAGTCCTGGGCCTGCACCCGCTGTGGACCACAGCCCTGATTTATACCTTTGGCCTGCTGTGTCTGGCGCTGGTTCAGCCGCGCGCCTGGCGCGGCTTCTTGCGCCACCCCGAGTTGTGGTGGCTGCTGCTGGCGGCCGGGCTGACCAATGTCGGCTTCAATTGGGCGGTGACGGTGGGCGACGTGGTGCGCGTCGTCTTGCTGTTCTACCTGATGCCGGCCTGGGTCGTGCTGCTGGCCTGGCCCCTGCTGGGCGAAAAACCAAGCACCGGTTCATTGGTGCGCCTGGCATTGGCGCTGGCGGGCGTGGTGATTGTGCTCAAGACCCCGGCATCGCCCTGGCCGGTGCCCGAGAGCCTGGCCGACTGGCTGGCCCTGATGGCTGGCTTTTGTTTTGCCCTGACCAACATCCTGCTGCGCCGTCTCAACCACACGCCGGGCGAGTCGCGCGTGCTGGCCATGTTTGTGGGCGGCGCGCTGCTGGCCGGCGCTGCGGCTGTGCTGGGTTGGGGGCTGGACGTGGTGGCGCCGCTGCCGGCGCCCGAGCTGGCCTGGGTCGCCTGGGTGCTGCTGATCAGCCTGGCGTTCCTGGCAGGCAACCTGGCGCTGCAGTACGGGGCTGCCCACCTGAGCGCCAGCGCGACCTCGCTCATCATGCTGTCAGAAGTGATTTTTGCCAGCGGCTCTTCGGTGCTGCTGGGGGCCGGGACGCTGTCGGCGCGCACCCTGGTCGGCGGCGCGTTGATTCTGTTGGCATCGCTGCTGTCAGTGCTGTCGTTTCGCCCGCCTTCTTAGTCCGGCGCGCCAGGCTCCGCAGGCAGCACCGGCGCTGTCGGAGCGTATAAACTTGACTGGCCGCAATAGCCGACGATCCAGCTTTAGGAGGCCCCCCATGAAGCCCCAGTCCTCACGCGGCAGCTGCCTCTGTGGCGCTGTCCAATTCACAGCCCTGCTGCCGACCAAGTGGGTGGCGCATTGCCATTGCACACGCTGTCAGCGCGCCCATGGCGCGGCCTTCGTCACTTGGGCGGGCTTCCCATCTGAGGCCGTCGAAGTCCATGATGACCAGAACAGTCTGCGCTGGTACGTCGCCCAGGAAGGCGGATCACGCGCTTTCTGCGGCCAGTGCGGCAGCCCCATGTTCTTCAAGTCTGGACGTTGGCCCGGCGAATTGCACATTGCCAGAGCGCTGTTCCAGGATCCAATCGACCAGGAACCGCAGAGCCACGTCTTCTTTGAGACGTCTGTTCCATGGGTCACGCTGGCGGACGAGCTTCCCAGGGAAGTGAGCGAGCCCCCGCCGCAGGCTACCGTGTCCGGCGCCAACGCGACTTGATCGGAAGTGCGACACTGGCAGCCCCATTCACCCACCTGGAGCGCCCATGGGCACTGTGTACGATTTTGAGGCCCTGCAAATCAACGGCCAGCCGGTCCCTTTAAGCCGGTTCAAGGGCCAGGTCATGCTGATCGTCAACACGGCCAGTGCCTGTGGCTTCACGCCGCAATTTGCCGGTCTGGAAGAATTACACGAAACCTATGGCAACAAGGGGCTGGTGGTGCTGGGCTTCCCGTGCAATCAGTTTGGCGCGCAAGACGCCGGCAGCAACGATGAAATCGCCGAGTTCTGCCAGTTGAACTACGGCGTGAGCTTTCCCATGATGGCCAAGATCGACGTCAACGGCACGCAGGCACACCCGCTGTACCAGTGGTTGACCCAGGAGGCGCCCGGCCTGCTCGGCAGCAAGGCGATCAAATGGAATTTCACCAAGTTTTTGATCGGCAAGGACGGCGCTGTTCTCAAGCGCTATGCACCCACCGCCACGCCCGCGAGCCTGGCGAAAGATATTGAAACGGCGCTGGCGGCCTGAGCCAACTCAGTTAACGCCCCACGGCCTGATCTGGGCCAGCGCCGGCGAGGGCCGGGTCACGCGGGCATCAAACGGATGCGCCAGCGTGCCCACCGCGCGCACGATGCGCTGCACGTAGGCGCGGGTTTCCTGGTAGGGCGGCACGCCACGGTAGCGCTCCACCTTGCCCTCGCCCGCGTTGTAGGCGGCGGCCACCAAGGCAATATCGCCCTCAAAATAGGCCAGCAACCAGCGCAGGTAGGCCAGGCCACCGCGGATGTTCTGCGCCGCGTCAAACGGGTTGCGCACCTGAAAGCGCTGGCTGGTCTCGGGGATCAGCTGCATCAGGCCCTGGGCGTTCATGGGCGACAGCGCCTGGCTGTCGAAATTGGATTCGGCGGCGATGATGGCCAGCGCCAGTTGCGGCTGCACCTGGTACTGGGGTGCCATTTTCATCACCAGCTCAAAAATCTTGCGCGGCGCAATCGCGTGGTAGTCCACGCCCGGCTCCGGCACCAAGTCGGTCGCCGACGCTGGCGGCGGTGCCGGCGGGCGCAGGCACTCGGGCACGTCGGGGGTCGGTTCCCCCACAATTTTCAGCATCCGTTGGGCCGCGTCCAGCCCCTGCGCGGCGGCGGCCTGGAAAAAGTAGGCCGCCGTAGCGTCGTCGCGTGGCACGCCGCGTCCGTTGGCGTAGATCCAACCCAGGTTGTAGTGGGCTTGGGCGTCGCCCAGAGCAGCAGCCTGGCAGTACAGGGAAATGGCCAGCGGCGGGTTGCGCGGCACGCCCTCACCGTTCTCGTAGGCGATGGCCTGCTGGCGCAAGTCGACAGCGCGGGCATCCGGGGTGCTGATGCCCGGGGCGCTGTTTTGGGCCAGCACCGGCAAGGCAAGGGCGACCCCGAAAAGGGTGATCAACAGCGGACGGCGGCATCGGACCAGGGCGTGCATACGGCGCAGTGTCAGCACTTCTTGTGCTGCGCCGCTTGCGAAAACTCAACCCGGCATCGTGCGCAGGCGTTCCGCGGCCTCGCGCAGGCTGGCGGCGGTGCTGTCCCAGCCCAGGCAGGCGTCGGTAATGGAGACGCCGTAGCGCAAGTCTTGCGGGCGCGCCAGCTTTTGGTTGCCTTCGAACAGGTTGGATTCGAGCATCACGCCCTTGATCGAACGGTTGCCGTCCAGGATTTGCCCGACCACGTCTTTGAGCACCAGCGTTTGCAGCGCATGGTTTTTGCGCGAGTTGGCGTGGCTGCAATCGACCACGATGTTGACCGGCAACTTGGCCGCCTTCAGTGCGGCCTCGGCTTGCGCCACCGCCACCGAGTCGTAGTTGGGCACCGCGCCGCCGCGCAGGATCAAGTGGCCAAACGCATTGCCGCGCGTCTGCGTCAGCGCCACCTGACCGTCACCATTGATACCCAGAAACGCATGCGGCTGCGCCGCCGACAACATACCGTTCAAGGCGACGTCCAGGTCACCGTCGGTGCCGTTCTTGAAGCCGACCGGGCTCGACAGGCCGCTGGCCATTTCACGGTGCGTCTGGCTCTCGGTGGTGCGCGCGCCGATCGCGCTCCAGGCGATCAGGTCGCCCAGGTACTGCGGCGTGATCGGGTCCAGCGCCTCGGTGCCGCAGGGCAGGCCCATGTCATTGAGCTCCACCAGCAGGCGCCGCGCGATGTGCAGGCCTTCCTCGATGTCAAACGAGTCGTCCATGTGCGGGTCGTTGATCAAGCCCTTCCAGCCGACCGTGGTGCGCGGTTTTTCAAAGTACACGCGCATCACGATGAGCAGTTGGTCGGCCAACTCGTCGGCCAGCGCTTTGAGGCGCTGCGCGTAATCCTTTGCCGCGGCAATGTCGTGGATTGAGCAGGGCCCCACCACCACCAGCAAACGCGGGTCGCGTCCGCTCAGAATGCCGGCCACCGCCTGGCGTGCCGTGGTGACCGTCTGGGTGGCGCGCGTGCTAGCGGGCACATCGTCGTGCAGCTGGGCCGGCGAGAGCAAGGTGTGCTGGGACAGCACGTTCAGATTTTCAAAGGCCGAGGGGAAGGTCATGGCAGCGCCTGTTCCATAAAATTTATAAGAAATCGGGCTATAGCCCTTATTCTATATGCGTAAGCAGCTACGTTTTTCATAGTGATTTCCCGGAACTTCGTTTGACAACTCAATCCACGCCTGCAAGCCGCCGCCGGGTCGGGCTTCCAATACCACTTGCCAGCCGTTGGCGCGGGCCAGCTCTCTGACAATCGCCAGCCCCAAACCTGATCCGCCCGTGGCCGGGCTGCGTGAGGCATCCAGCCGGTGAAAGGGCTCAAACACCGCCGCCAACTGATCCGGCGCAATGCCCGGGCCACGGTCCAGCACACCAATGCGGCATTGTTGACCCGCCAGCATGGCCACCAGTTCCACCGGCGAACCCGGTGCATAACGCTGGGCGTTTTGCAGCAGGTTACCGATGGCGCGCTGCAAGGCGGTGGGGGCGATATCCCATTGGCACGGCGGGCAGCTCACCGTGACCGGGCTGGCTGGCGTTGAAAAGTCCGCTGCGATCTGACGCAAAAAGTCCGGCAGGTCGGTGCGTACCGGCTTCTCATGCGCCAGCCCACGCGCCAGGTCCAGCACATTGCCAATCAAACGGTTCATCTGGTCAATGTCGCGCTCAAGGCGGTCGATCAGTTTGGGGTCCGGCTTGTCTTTCAGCAATTCAAGGGCGAGGCGCATGCGCGCCAGCGGGGTGCGCAGGTCATGCGACACCCCGGCCAGCAAAGTGGTGCGGGCGGAGAGCAGCTCATGCACCTGTTGCGCCATGGCGTTAAAGCGCCGGCTCAAAGCCGCCATCTCGCGCGGCCCGGTCTCAGGCAGCAGCGTCGGGCTACCACCCTGCCCGATCAGCGCGCTGGCGGCTTCGAGTTGCGCCAGCGGCCGGGTCAGGCGGCGCGCCAGCCAGAGGGCGACACCAAAGGCGAAGATCAAACCAACCAGCAGCGCGATGAAAAAGGCACTCAAGGGCTTGCTGTCGACGCGGGTCGCCGACAAACCCACCGCCAACAGGCCACTGCCGGTCGACACGTTCGCCCAGTACCAGATGCCACTGTCCAGCGTTTCACTGCGCAGATGTTGCTGCAGGCCGGTGCGGCGATTCAAAGCGTCTTCCAGCACATAAAAGTAGGGCGGATGCCATTCGTCACGCCCGATGCCGGGCCGGTCTGCACGCAGCGCCAGCGCGTGGCTTTTGAGCAGCTCTTCTTCAAATGCCGGGCGGGTTTGGGGGGGCAATTCAGCCCAGGTCTGCGCCGACAACACCATCAGCCCGGCCAGGTCGTCCGCAGAACGCCGTGCCAGCGGCAGCAAGACCCAGAACGCAAACAGGGTGATGGTCAGCAGCTCGATCAGCACAAAAGCAATCGCCAGCGCCAAGGTGTTTTGGCGCGCCAGACTGGGGGCTGCTTTCAAGGCTGGCCACCCCGGGGATTAAAAAGATAACCCTCCCCGCGCACGGTACGAATAAACACCGGCGCCGCGGGTTCAGGCTCAATCTTGCGCCGCAGCCGGGTGACGCGGTTGTCGATGCTGCGGTCAAACGGGTCGCGCTCGTAGCCGCGCAACATGTCCACCAGCGTGTCGCGCGAGAGCACGCGGTTCGGGTGCGCCACCAGAGCGGCCAACAGCTCGTATTCGGCACTGGTCAGCGCGACTTCCTGACCCTCCCGCAACAGTCGGTGGCCCAGGGTGTCGAGCGCAAAAGGGCCAAAACGGGGCGGCACTGCCGGTGCGGCCGACTCGGGCTCTGGTGCATGGCTGCGGCGCAGCAGCGCGCGCAGCCGTGCCAGCAGTTCACGTGGGCCAAAGGGCTTGGCGAGGTAATCGTCAGCGCCGACTTCCAGGCCAATGACGCGGTCAAGTTCTTCGCCGCGTGCTGACAGCATCAGGATCGGCACCGACGATTTGGCCCTCAGGGCACGCGTCAGCGCCAGGCCGTCTTCACCCGGCAGCATCAAATCCAGCACGATGGCATCGGGCACCGTCTCGTTGAGAGCCGCCCACATGGCCGCGCCGTCGCCAGCACTTGCCACCACAAAGCCGTTGGCACCCAGATAAGTGGCGAGCAGGTCGCGCAGGTCCGGGTCGTCGTCGACCACAAGAATATGGGGGTTGGTCAGGGCGTTCATGGTAGATTTTGAGGCAGTTTACGCCGTGCCCCGGCGCTTTGAACGCGCCTGACACCTGGCGATACCCACTGCGACAAACAGAGACACAACCAGGCTTTTCTGACATCCTGCCGCGACACGCACGCTGGACCATACACACACCCGGAAAACAAACACCATGAACACCCGTACTTTGATCTCCTCCTTGCTGCTTGTGACCTTTGTGTCTGGCATTGGTGCTCAGTCCCTACCAAGGGACTCGGAGCCATTGCCAAGCCGTCCGTTGAATCTGTCGGTGCGCAAACCAATTGCGCCGGCGGCTGATCCCACGGTACGACTGGTTGACAAAGAGGGCCAAGTCACAAGCCAGGTTCAGCCTGGCAGTGCCAGCAGCCTTGAGGATGTCGATGCAGCCGTTGTCATGCCTTACGGTGCTGGCTATGAGAATCGCCAGCAGGGTAAGGCGTCTGGCAACAGCGGCAGCAGTGGAAGCGGCAGCAGTGGAAGCAGCGGAAGTGGAAGCGGCGGAAGCGGAAGCGGAAGCGGCGGCATGGGCGGCGGCATGGGCGGTGGCAGTGGTGGTGGCCGGGGCGGCGCAGGCCGTGGACGTTAGTCGGTTTTTTTAATCTTTAAGGAACATCATCATGAAATCGTCAAAAGTATTTTTGCTTGCAGTAGCCACCACATTTGCCATGGGTGCGGCCTACGCAAGGGGCCCGGCAAATGCGCAAGGCGCTGCCATGGGCGGCGGGCAAGCCAGGGCGGCCAGCTCTGGCTTTGGGGTAGGCACTGCAACGCAAGCACAAACTCGGTCACAAACCCGGTCACAAACCCAGGCGCAAGCTCAGTCACAAACCCGGGCACAGCTTCATACACCGGGCACGGGCCTGGCCGACCCAACGCTGCGCACTGGCCCGGCCGGGGCGGTGGGAACACCCCGCGGGATTCACACGCCGGGCACGGGTCTGACAACGAGCACCGTCCCGACGACACCCGCCGCTGTTGCCGAATAAGGTCAGCCAGCGAAGCATTGAACGCAGGGCCTGTTGGGCCCTGCTTTTTTTTCAGATCGCCAAGATATTTGTAGAAAACAGCGCGCTAGCCCCCGTGGAATAAGCGCAAGCAGCTCCTGTTTCTATAGTTATCTTTCTAGCTATTTCTGCAGCGCCTCGTCCAGCACTTCGATCCAGTGGCGCACCGGGATCGCGGTGCCGCTTTGCAAGTGCGTGATGCAGCCGATGTTGGCCGAGACGATGACATCGGGTGCTGCCGCGCCAAAGGTGGTGTTCAGGTGCCCGAGCTTGCGCGCCAGCAGTTGATGGGACAAATCCGGATTCAGCACGGAATAAGTACCCGCCGAGCCGCAGCACAGGTGCGCCTCGAAACCGGTCACTTTGATGTTGAAACCCAACTCGCCCAGGTAACGCTCGACGCCGCCGCGCAATTGCTGGCCGTGTTGCAGGCTGCACGGCGGGTGAAAGGCCATGGCCCCGGCCTGTTTTGACACCTGCGGTGAGACTCGGCTGCGCAATTTTTCACTCAGCTCGGGCAGCCATTCGCTCACGTCCTGCGTCAGGGCGCTGATGCGGGCGGCTTTTTCCGCATAGGCGGGGTCATCCCGCAGGATGTGGCCGTATTCCTTGACCGTGACGCCACAGCCCGAGGCGTTCATGACGATGGCCTCGACCCCGGCATGGCCGTCGTGGCCTTGCAGATACGGCCACCAGGCGTCGATGTTGGCGCGCATTTCCATCATGCCGCCATCCTGGTCGTTCAGGTGAAATTTCACCGCACCACAACAACCGGCTTTCGGTGCGATCACGCACTGGACACCGGCCGCGTCAAACACCCGCGCCGTGGCGTGGTTGATGTTGGGTGCCATGGCCGGTTGCACACAACCCGCCAGCAGCAGCACCTGGCGCGCGTGTTCGCGCGTGGGCCAATCGCCCGCGCTTTGCTTGGCGGGCACCTTGGCTTGCAGGGCGGCAGGCAGCAAGGGCCGCACCATTTGGCCCAGCGCCATGGCGGGGGCGAACAGCGGTGACGGCAAGCCCTCTTTGAGTACCCAGCGCAGGGCACGCTCACCGGCCGGGCGGGGCACTTTGGCATCGACCAGCTTGCGCCCGATGTCGAGCAGATGGCCGTACTGCACGCCGCTGGGGCAGGTGCTTTCGCAACTCCGACAGGTCAGGCAACGGTCCAGATGTAATTGTGTCTTGCGCGTCGGCGTGGCGCCTTCAAGCACCTGTTTCATCAGGTAGATGCGCCCACGCGGGCCGTCCAGCTCGTCACCGAGCAACTGGTAGGTCGGGCAGGTGGCGGTACAAAAACCGCAGTGCACGCACTTGCGCAGGATGGCTTCGGCAGCCAGACCGTCGGCCGTGGCCAGGTATTCAGGGGCGAGTTGAGTTTGCATCGGGGTACATCCGGCCACGGTTGAAGATACCGGCCGGGTCAAACTCGGCCTTGAGGCGCTGGTGGATCTGGGCCAGCACCGGAGTTAATGGATGAAAACGGGCTGTAGCCCCCGTTTTATCTGCGTCAGGCGCTCTGAAAAGCATAGCATTTCCGCCCACATCGGTCGCCGCCTGGCGCAGTTGCGCTTGGCTTGAGAGCGGCGCCCAGAGCCAGCGCAGGCCGCCATGCCACTCGATCAGGGGCGCGTAGGGCAAGGCCAGCGCGGGCGCAGTGGGCGGCAAGGACAGGCGCCACAAGCCCAGGTCGGGCGCGGGCGGCTGGAAGAACGGCAGGGTTTGGTCGCGGCAAGCGTCCCAGTCGGGGCCGGCTTGCGCGTTGTCCAGGCGCATGGCCTCACCGCCTGCGGCTTGCAGGTCGGCCAGCAGGCGCGGGCAGGCCGCCGCGACCGCCGCGCTGGCGCCACGCAAGCGCACAAACAAGGTGTCACGCGCCGGGCTGACGCTGTCGTCATGCACCCAGCAACTGGCGTTCAAGGGCAGCGGCTGGCCGCCCCAGTGCTGCAGCAAATCAAGGGCGGCTTGCTGCGCGATGCCGCCCGCCATCAAAGTGGCCTCCAACGGTGCCACCGGCAACACTTTGAGTGAGATTTCAGTCAGCACGCCGAGCGTGCCCAGGGCGCCCACCATCAGGCGCGAGACGTCGTAGCCCGCCACGTTTTTGATCACCTGGCCGCCAAACGTGAGCAACTCGGCGCGGCCGTTGAGCAGTTTGACGCCCAGCACATAGTCGCGCACGCCGCCGACGCTGGCACGGGCCGGGCCGCTCAGGCCAGCGGCCACCATGCCGCCGACGGTGGCACCGCTTGGACCGGCGCCGGGCTGCGCGAAGTGGGGCGGCTCAAACGCCAGGCACTGGCCTTTTTCAGCCAGCACGGCTTCCAGCTCGCTCAAAGGCGTGCCCGCACGCACGGTGACCACCAGCTCGCTGGGCTCGTAGCTGATGATGCCGCTCAAGCCGGTGAGGTCGAGCAACTCGCCTTGCAGCGACTGGCCATAGAAGTCTTTGCTGCCGCCCGCACGAATACGCAAGGGGGTGCGGTGGGCAGCGGCGGCGCGAATGCGCTCGGTGATTTGATGCAGTGGGTCCATAGGGTGCAGGCCGGAGATGGTGTGTTGGGAGGTAGTGCCAATGGTAAGGGTTAGTCGACGAAGAAGTTGACCGGCAGGCCGGGGACGCTGACGCGCATGGCAAACACGCAGCCCGACTCGGGAAAGTGGGCCAACTCGGCCGCACCGCGGCCATGGCGCGCCGAGGTGACAAACAGCGTCTGCAGGTCCTCGCCGCCAAAGCAGGGCATGGTCGGGCATTGCGCGGGCACGGCGAACTCGGCCAACAGGCTGCCGTCGGGTGCCAGCTGGCAGACGCGACGGCCCTCGTACATGGCCACCCAGTAATTGCCAAGCACGTCAACGGCAGCGCCATCCGGGCGACCCTGGTAGCCGCCGTTGTTCGCCGCGCCGTCAAACTGCCAGCCCGGCGGCTTGGGCGCGAAGCGGGCGAAGTTGCGCTGGCCCGTCAGGCAGTTGCGCGCCAGGTCGTAATCCCAGGCCTGGATGGCATGGCTGGGGGTGTCGGCCCAGTACAGGGTGCGGTCATCCGGGCTCCAGGCCAGGCCGTTGGCGGTGGTGGCGGGCAGCACGGTTTGATCGAGCTGGCGCTGAATCTGCGGCGCGGCGCCCGCGCGGCAGTCCAGGCAATAGAGCGCGGCATTACGCGCCACCCGGGTCTCGTCCAGCGTGCCAATCCAGAAGCGCCCCAGCGCGTCGCACTTGCCGTCATTGGCGCGCAGGTGCTGCGGGTCGTAGTCGAGCGTGGCGATGTGTTGCAGCGGCCCACCCCATTCGCGGGCGCGAAACACGCCATGGCGCAACGCAATCACCAGGCCGCCACCGGCCGCGGGCGCGATGCAGCCGGGCTCACTGGGCATGGTCCAGGTCTCAACCGGGCTCAGACCGGGCTGGGTGCGCAGGATTTTCCGGCCCGCAATATCGACCCAATACAGCCGTTGTTCGTGCGGGTGCCAAAACGGCGATTCGCCCAGGATGCAGGGTTGCGGGGTGACGGTTTGCCAGCTCATAGTCCAGGAGTGTCATGGTGGGTTTTGCGGGTGACCATTGTGCCTTGTTGCGCCGGCCGGATTGAATGGGCGCCTAGAATCTCCCCGCGCGTTTGCAGCATAAAACCGGGGTCCTGCCGTTATGACAACTGAAGATATCAGCTTCACTGACTTCATCGCTTCATCGATTCACGACATGAAGAATTCGCTGAATGTTCAGGTCAATGGCCTGGAAACCATCGCCGACGCCTGTCGAGCCCGCTTTGATAACGACACCCTGGCGGCACTCGGGCCCATCATCCACCAGGCGCACCGCATGAACGCCAACCTGATCCAGCTGCTCAGCCTCTACAAGCTTGGCAAATCGATTTACCCGATGGACATTGCCGAACAGTCGGTCGCCGATGTGATTGCGGAAACCCTGCTGCACAACCGCTCGGTGATGGAGTTCAAGGGCATCACGATGGACGTGGATTGCGACGAGGGCTGCTACTGGTATTTTGACCGCGACCTGGTGACCGGCATCTTGCTCAACGCCTTGAACAACGCTTACAGCTACACCACCGACAAGATTCGCATCGCCGCCCGCATTGAAGGCGGGTTCCTGGAGCTGCGGGTCGAAGACAACGGCCGGGGTTACC
The DNA here is from genome assembly GCF_049302455.1 of Rhodoferax ferrireducens. Taxonomy (GTDB): domain Bacteria; phylum Pseudomonadota; class Gammaproteobacteria; order Burkholderiales; family Burkholderiaceae_C; genus Rhodoferax; species Rhodoferax ferrireducens_B. The sequence goes on from NZ_JBAQMD010000073.1 coordinate 176,087, forward strand.
CCGACACCATGCTGCAAAGCGACGGTGTGGCGGCCAACAAGGGGGTCAATTTTTCAAGCGGCAGCACCGGCCTGGGGTTTTATTTTTCCTCCCGCGTGGCCCAGATGCACAAAAACGGCGCTCGGCAGGGCTCGCTCACAATAGAAAACGGCGGCGCTTATGGCGGTGGTTGTTTTGTCGTGCGACTGCCCTAGCCCACCTTGACGAGACCCTGACAATGACTTTTTCACTCCCGCAAGCCAACACCTTGATCATTGACGATTTCCAGGGCATGCGCACCATGCTGCGGGACTTCGTCCGGCTCATGGGCGTCACCCGAATCGACACCGCCAGCAATGGCCATGAGGCCATCAACCAGCTCAGCGCCAACAAATATGACATCGTTATTTGCGATTACAACCTCGGACCCGGCGCCAACGGGCAGCAGGTGCTGGAGGAGGCCAAGCTGCGCAATTTTGTCGGCGTGTCCACCATCTGGGTCATGGTCACGGCCGAAAAAACAACCGACATGGTGATGGGGGCGGCGGAGGTCAAGCCCGACGACTATCTGCTCAAACCGATCAACCAGGTGCTGCTGCAAAGCCGTCTGGAAAAACTGATCGCGCGCAAGCAGTCGCTCGGTGCGATCGAGGCCGCCATCCGGACGCAGGACTACAGCGCTGCCATCGCTCTGTGCGATCAGCAGTTGAATGCGCGCGCAGTCAATCCGCAGGAAGTTTTGCGCATCAAGAGCGACTTGCTGCTGACCCTGGGCGACTACCCGGCCGCGCGGACACTGTTCGAGTCGGTGCTGGCATTGCGCAGTGTGGCATGGGCCAAGACCGGCCTGGGCAAGGTCTTGTTTTACAGCCAGGACTATGCCGGTGCGGTGCAGTTGTTTCAGCAGGTGCTGCAGGAAAACCGGATGTACATGGAGGCGGCCGACTGGCTGGCCAAGACCCTCGACGCGATGGGGGACAGCGCACAAGCCCAGCAAGTATTAGAGGACGCGGTGCAACTGTCGCCCAACTCGCCGATCCGCCAAAAGACCCTCGGCGACACGGCCTACCGCAATGGCGCGCTTGATGTGGCGCAGGCGGCGTTCGAGAAGACCATCAAGATCAGCGAGTTTTCTCCCCACAAGAACCCGGCGGTGTACGCCCGGCTGGCGCGGGTCTTCTCGGACCAGGACTCCCCTGAAGAAGCGCTGAACATCCTCAAACGCAGCAAAGCCGATTTCCGATACAACCCGGCCGCCGCCCTGCAAACGGCGGCGGCCGAGAGCCTGGTCTATCAAAAAATGGGGCAAGTGCAGAAAGCCGAAGCGGCCATGATGGATGCCGAGCGACTGATGGAACAACTGGCCGACAAGGTCAGCCCCGAGATGACGATGGAGGTGGCCAAAGCGCAGTTCAAGCTGGGGAAGAAGGACAAGGCGTGCGGCTTGCTCCGGGACCTGGTCAAAAACAACCATGAAGACGCCGAACTCTCCAGGCAGATCGGCGCCGTCTTTGAGGGCGAAAATATGGCGGAAGAGGGCCAGACCCTCATCAAGGCCTCGCGCAATGAAGTCATCGACATCAACAACCAGGGCGTCACGCTGGCCAAGCAAGGCGACTTCCAGCAAGCGGTCAAACTATTGCGAACTGCCGCCCAGCAGCTGCCCCATAACGAAGTGATCAGTGTGAACCTGTGCGGCTTGCTGATTGGCCTGATGCAACAAAAAGGCAAGACCGAGGACCTGGTTCTTGAAACCAGAGAGCTGCTCGGTCGCGTGCGCGAAATGAACCCGGTCAACCAGAAATACCGTGCCTATGCGCTCGCGCTGGCCCGTCTGACGAACGAGCACTAGCGCTGGTTGAGCGGTCGCTGAGTTCCCGTTGCCAACATGGCCGTTTGAAATTTGATTGACCGGGACGCAGCGGGAGCGGTCTCTGGAGTACGACCGAGTCCTGAGTTTTGAATTACGCTTTCATAACTTTGGCTACAAGTGCAACAGCGTCACCAAAATTAGCCTTTACGAAGTAAATGTTTTTCCGCCCTGCATTGGCTTTCCATTCGTCAAATTCCATTCGATCGTTCTCGGTCACCCCATAGTAGTAAATGTCCGCTCGACTAGCGGCAAGAGTGCCCCAGACGTGATCGTCAAGTGAGTAGATTCGCGTGCCTATGATGCCCACTTTCCTGGCGCTCAGCACCGCTGCTGTCCATTGCTTTTGCTGCGCATTCACGTAGGCCGGGCAGACTTTTTTCTTTTTCCCCTCGGCATACATCGCGATGGCTGGTGCTAGGCTATCCTGAGTGAGACATTTTTGGATCGTGTCGTATTGATTTAGCGGTAACACCGGTGCCTCAATATCGACACTGAATCCCGAGAATGTGCAACCTTTTAACTGATTACTACCTGTGTTCGGCCAAAAATTACTGGATCCATGAATCTTTAATAGGCGAACGCTACCGGCTGAATTTTCAGAACTGTAAGTTGTTTTCAGATGAAGTGCCCCTGCTGAGAGTTCAAATAAAAGATCATAGTTAAGGCTGGAAAAAATAACTCGTTGATGCCCCACCGCGCGGATCAATCGCAAATAAGCACTTTTCGGCCCGGGTGTGAATTCTGCCAAGTAATGTGCAAGTTCCCGTTGAAATCGCATGACATTACCGTTGACATGTTCTTCAAATGCAGCCATTCCCAATTCGAAACGCTCGCGGAATTTGGCCTTCAGCGCTTCGGGTAACGTTGCTGCTTGACTACTCCTTGCCTCCAGCGCTGCAAACAGTTTGTCGCCCAGAGGAGGGGTATGCGGGATCGCGTCGATGCTCCCGAAACTGGCGCCAGCGCCAAGCAAAATTAGTCGAGTCATGTTCGTTCGTGTTCGGCGTGGATATGAAGACGTTACCAAGTACAGGCCCGCGTTGAATCTCTATTTCGTAACGATTAGACCACTTGGTGTGAATCGGAATTTCCCAATTAAATTACGCTGCTGATTGACCGGTTGAATCCAAGAGCGGTTGCAGTCATTCGGGACGCCTGCCAAATTTGCTCCGCGATTCAGAACGTAGCCCCGGAATCGACCACCAGTGCGACGTCAGGTCTGCCAGAATATTGATATACGGTTAACAAGCTGTGGAAACGGCGCAAACAAGGCTACAAGCTGCCTTCAGGAGGATTTGATGGTCAACTTATGGAGCAGCGTCCAACTCATAGAGCACATTGGACTAACCCGCTGACGCGCGAACTGGTTCGCCAGTCCAGCAGGCTACCTCGGACTTTTCAGCAATCTCCTTTTGCAGGACGATGGACTCGCTGCTCGCAGCACTTCATCCCTTCAATACGTAAAGGAGCATTGCCATGACACCGCGACGCCAGCGGATGCTCGAAGACATGAGCATCCGCAACCTCGCCGAGAACACCCAGCAGTCGTACCTTCAGCAGATCTCGTC
>NZ_JBAQMD010000074.1:0-26551 GCF_049302455.1 Rhodoferax ferrireducens
TTTTTCCCCCACTCACTCCCCCAACCCGGGTTTTTGGGGTCAGAGCCCAAATTCGCCGAGCCGACGGCTCGCCCAAAGGGAGCGGCGCCATGCGCCGCAGCGAAATTGGTGTCTGACCCCAATAACCCAAAGAGGGGAGCTCCATTTGGCCGCGTGTTTGAAGGTGGGAAATCTGGTGCACCACGGCACGCTGGCCTCCAAATGGCCGCAACATATTGACGGGCTGTGTAAGTCAATTTCCACGCCGCGCCAGCGGGCTTTGAAGTGCTTGCAGCAGATCGAAAAGCCACTCAATCAGTTTGATGGCAACGTGCCCATGCGCACCTTTTTCCCACCTTCAAACACGCGGCCAAATGTGGCTGTTAGCTCCCTTTCCGCCCCGGCGGGGGTGGAGAGGGTTGGGGTGAGGGGGGGGATACAACGCAAAAAAATCAAGAATGCTGCAGATAACCCGTTTGGTAATTCAAACAACGACGCCCCCTGCGTCCAAAAAGTACTGCAAAAACAAGAGCGAACTACCCTTGTAGGACGAGGGCTAGAGGCCAAAAAACTTCAAGACATGCTGGCAATAGCGCAACTCGTCGCGGCGAGTCGGGAGCTCACACGATGATGACCTTGCAGCAGGCCGCCTCCTGGCTCGGCAACGCACGCCTGGTCAATGCGAACGGTACAGATGGCGCGGACGTCCTGATTGAACGCGTGCATACCGACACCCGCACGCTCGCGCCGGGTGACCTGTTTGTGGCCTTGCGCGGTGAGCATTTTGACGCCCATGATTTTCTGGTCCAGGCCAAGGCGCAAGGTGCGGTGGCGGCCGTTTGCCAAGCCAGCGCGGCCGGTGCAGGCGGCGACGTCGAGGCCAAATTGCGCGCTGTTGGCCTGCCCGGCTTGCTGGTGCCCGACACCAAACTGGCGCTGGCGCAACTGGCCACCCAGTGGCGCGCCCAGTTCACGCTGGCGCTGATCGCCGTCACCGGCAGCAACGGCAAGACCACGGTGACGCAGATGATTGCCGCCATCCTGCGCGCCTACAAGCCGCAGGCGTATCTATCCACGCAGGGCAATTTGAACAACGACATCGGCGTGCCGCTCACTGTGCTGCGTTTGCGCCGCCAGCACGAAATCGCGGTGGTTGAGCTGGGCATGAACCATCCCGGTGAAATTGCGACGCTGGCTGCCATTGCCCAGCCCACCGTGGCGCTGGTCAACAACGCGCAGCGCGAGCACCTCGAATTCATGGCCACCGTTGAGCGGGTGGCGCAGGAAAACGGCTCGGTCATTGACGCGCTGCCGGCGCACGGCGTGGCGGTGTTCCCGGCCGACGACACCTATAGCCCGCTGTGGGCGGCCAAAGCCGGGTCGCGCGTGGTCATGCGGTTTGGCAGCGCCGCCGATGGGGTTGGCGCGGCGCAGGTGCGTTGTGTGCAAGCCGACTGGCTGGGCGCCGCCTGGCAGGTCGCGGTCAGCACGCCTGCGGGCGCCTTGCAGTACACCTTGCCGATTGCGGGCTTGCACAACGTCAAGAACTCATTGGCGGCGGTGGCTTGTACCTTGGCGGCTGGTGTCCCTCTGAAGCACATTGCCCGTGGCCTGTGTGCCTTTGAGCCGGTCAAGGGACGCTCGCGCGCCCTGCTGATCCAGATTGGCGCGCGCCAGATCACGCTGGTGGACGACAGCTACAACGCCAACCCGGATTCGGTGCGTGCCGCCATTGACGTGCTGGCCAGTTTGCCGGGTCCACGTTTGCTGGTGCTGGGCGACATGGGTGAAGTGGGGGACCAGGGGCCGCAGTTTCATGCCGAGGCCGGCCAACATGCCCGCGCGCTGGGCGTCGAGTCCTTGTTCACGCTGGGTGAGTTGTCAGCCGCTGCCGCGACCAGTTTCGGCGCCGGCCGCCATTTTGCCGACAGCCAATCGCTGCAGGCGGCGGTGCTGGCCGAGCTGCCGCGCATCGGCAGCGTGCTGGTCAAAGGCTCACGTTTCATGAAGATGGAACGGGTGGTCGAGGCCATTCTTCATCAGACCCAACCAGACAAGGATGCCGATCATGCTGCCTAGCCTCGCCCAGTGGTTGCAGACGCTGTCGCCTGAATTCGGTTTTCTGCGGGTCTTTCAGTACCTGACGTTTCGTGCCGTCATGGCCGCCTTGACGGCGCTGCTGATGGGTCTGGCGGCGGGGCCGTTCGTCATTCGCCGCTTGACGGAACTCAAGATTGGTCAGCCGATTCGCGGCTATGGCATGGACTCGCATCTGAGCAAGAGCGGCACGCCCACCATGGGCGGGGTCCTGATTCTGCTGTGCATTGCCATTGCCACCTTGTTATGGGTTGATCTGAGCAACCGCTTTGTCTGGATCGTGCTGCTTGTCACGCTCGGATTTGGCGCGATAGGCTGGGTCGATGACTGGCGCAAGGTCGTCAACAAAGACCCGGAGGGCATGCGCTCGCACGAAAAATATTTCTGGCAATCGTTCATTGGCCTGCTGGCCGCCCTGTATCTGGTGTTCAGCATTTCGGAGAGCTCCAATATGCGCGTGCTGCAGCTTTTTTTCAGCTGGGTGCAGTCGGGCTTTGATCTGAATTTGCCACCCAAGGCCGGGCTGATGCTGCCGTTCTTCAAGGAGATCAGTTATCCGCTGGGCGTGCTCGGCTTTGTCATCCTGTCCTATCTTGTGATTGTGGGCGCCAGCAACGCGGTGAATCTGACCGATGGTCTGGACGGTTTGGCCATCATGCCGGTGGTGCTGGTGGGCAGCTGCCTGGGCATTTTTGCCTACGTGACGGGCAGTGCGGTGTATTCCAAATACCTGTTTTTCCCGCACATTCCAGGCACGGGTGAGTTGTTGATTTTTTGTTCCGCCATGTCGGGCGCGGGTCTGGCCTTCTTGTGGTTCAACACCCATCCAGCCCAGGTGTTCATGGGTGACGTGGGCGCCTTGGCCCTGGGGGCAGCCTTGGGCACGGTCGCGGTGATCGTGCGCCAGGAAATTGTGTTGGCCATCATGGGCGGCGTTTTTGTGGTGGAGGCGCTGTCGGTCATGTTGCAGGTGAGCTGGTTCAAGTTCACCAAAAGGCGTTCCGGCCAGGGGCGGCGTCTGTTCAAGATGGCGCCCTTGCACCATCACTTTGAGAAAAGCGGCTGGAAAGAAACGCAGGTCGTGGTGCGTTTCTGGATCATCACCATGCTCCTGTGCCTGGTCGGCCTGTCCACCTTGAAGCTGCGGTAACCATGAACGCGCTGCAAGACCAACACGTGCTGATTCTGGGCCTGGGTGCCTCGGGCCTGGCCATGGCGCGCTGGTGCGCGCGCTCTGGCGCGCGGGTGACGGTGGCCGACACGCGCAGCGCGCCACCGCAGCTGGCCGCCTTGCAACGCGAGTTGCCAGCGGCCCGGTTCATCAGCGGTGCCTTTGACGCAGCGCTTGTCGTGGGTACCGATGTGCGCGCGGTGTTCAAGAGTCCAGGTTTGTCACCGCTCGATGTCGCTGCAGTTATAGAAGCTGCTCAAGCAATTGGCATAAGGGCTACAGGCGAATTAGGCTTGTTTTCTGAAGCACTGGCTGACTTGAAGGCAACGCAAAATTACACGCCCAAAGTGCTGGCCGTCACAGGCACCAACGGCAAAACCACCGTCACCGCGCTGACCGGACTGCTGGTGGAGCGCGCTGGCAAAAGCGTCGCGGTGGCCGGCAATATCGGACCGACCTTGCTTGACACGCTGATCCAGCATCTGGAGGCCGGCACACTGCCCGAAGTCTGGGTCATCGAGTTGTCGAGCTTTCAACTGGAGGGTGAAACAGGCTTCGAGCCCAGCGCCGCTGCGGTGCTCAACATCACGCAAGACCATCTGGACTGGCATGGCAGCATGGCGGCTTACGTGGCCGCCAAGGCCCATGTTTTTGGCGCGACCGGCCTGATGATTTTGAACCGGGAAGACCCCCAGGTCATGGCGATGCTGCCAGAGCCGGTGCGGGTCAAGCTGCAACGCCCCCAGCTACGCGCCCATGTCACCTTCGGCGCTGACCTGCCGCGACGTCCGGGCGACTTCGGACTGGAGCAGGTCAACGGCATGCTGTGGCTGGTGCGCGCGTTGGAGGCCGACGAAACGCTCAAGAATCGCAAGGGTGAAACGCCCGAGCTGTTTCTGCAGCGCCTGATGCCGGCCGACGCCCTGCGCATTCGCGGCCGCCACAACGCAGTCAACGCATTGGCGGCGCTGGCATTGGCTCAAGCCGCCGGCTGTGCGCTGGGTCCGATGCTCTACGGCCTGCGCGACTACCGGGGCGAGCCGCACCGGGTGACGCCGATTGGCATCTTCAATGAAGTGGAATTTTTCGACGACAGCAAAGGCACCAATGTGGGCGCGACGGTGGCGGCGCTCGCCGGCCTGGGGTCCGAGCGCAAGGTGATCGTCATCCTGGGTGGCGAGGGCAAGGGGCAAGACTTCGCGCCGCTGGTCGATCCGGTGTCGCGCTACGCCCGCGCCGTGGTGCTGATCGGGCGCGACGCGCCGCTGTTGCGCGCTGCGCTGCAAGCCACCCACGTGCCGCTGCTGGAGGCCGAGTCGATGGCGCAGGCAGTCGCGCTGGCCAATGCCCAGGCGCACGCGGGCGACGCGGTGCTGCTGTCGCCAGCCTGTGCCAGCTTTGACATGTTTGACAACTACGAGCACCGGGCCCAGGTGTTCGCGCAAGCGGTGGGCGAGCTCGCCATCGCCGCCGGGGCGGCGTGGGAAGGTGCTGCGCCATGAAGAAATGGTTTTACGCGCTGACCGGGCCGGTGGGCGATTCGCTGCCGGTGCGCCTGGGCGCCACCCGGCGCGCCGCCACCGGCAGTGTTCCGACACCGGTGCTGGGCTTTGACCAGGCGCTGGTCTGGGTGACGGTGGCCTTGCTGGCCTGGGGCTTGGTGATGGTTTATTCGGCCTCGATTGCGATGCCGGAAAACCCGCGCTTTGCCCGCTACACCCACAGCTATTTCCTGGTCCGCCACGCGATGTGGCTGGTGATGGCCTTTGTCGCCGCGCTGCTGGCGTTTCAGGTGCCGCTGGCGACGTGGGAAAAGTCCGCCGGTTGGTTGTTTGTGCTGTCTCTGGTCCTGCTCGCCTTGGTCCTGATTCCGTATGTGGGCAAGATGGTGTATGGCGCCCGGCGCTGGATTTCGCTCGGGCCTTTGAGCTTTCAGCCGTCCGAACTGGCCAAGCTCACAGTGCTGCTGTATGCGGCCGATTACATGGTGCGCAAGATGGACGTGAAGGAGCACTTTTTCCGCGCGGTGTTGCCCATGGGGGCGGCGGTGGCGGTGGTGGGCGTGCTGCTGCTGGCCGAGCCGGACATGGGCGCGTTCATGGTGATTGCCGTGATTGCGATGGGTATTTTGTTTCTGGGCGGTGTCAATGCCCGCATGTTCTTTCTGATCGCCACCGTGCTGCTGGGGGCCTTCATGATGATGATCGCCTTCAACGACTACCGGCGCGCGCGCATTTTTGCCTACCTGGATCCCTGGAGTGAAGAGAATGCGCTGGCCAAGGGCTACCAGCTCACCCACTCGCTGATCGCCGTGGGGCGGGGCGAGATCTTTGGTGTCGGTCTGGGCGGCAGTGTTGAAAAGCTGCACTGGCTGCCCGAGGCCCACACCGATTTTCTGCTGGCCGTGATTGGTGAAGAGTTTGGCCTGGTCGGTGTGGTTTTCGTCATTGGCCTGTTCCTGTGGTTGACCCGGCGCATGATGCACATCGGGCGCCAGGCGATTGCGCTGGATCGGGTGTTTGCCGGCCTGGTGGCACAAGGCGTGGGCATCTGGGTGGGTTTCCAGGCCTTCATCAACATCGGCGTCAATCTGGGTGCGCTGCCGACCAAGGGCCTGACGCTGCCGCTGATGAGTTATGGTGGCTCCGCCATTCTGATCAATCTGGTGGCGATTGCCGTGGTGCTGCGCGTGGACCACGAGAACCGCCAGTTGATGCACGGAGGGCGGGTATGAATTTGGCCCCCACGCTCGCCACTGCGTGTGCTTCGCTGCCCCCCGAAGGGGCCCTCGCGCCTAGGGGCGGCCCGTCGGCGCTCATGACCCAAGGTACTGCCCTGATCATGGCGGGCGGCACGGGCGGCCATATTTTCCCTGGGCTGGCACTGGCGCATGCCTTGCGCGAGCGCGGCTGGCGCGTGCACTGGCTCGGTGGCGCCGGCACGCCGAGTCAGCCGAGCATGGAAAGCCAGTTGGTGCCGCCACAAGGCTTTGCCTTCGAGTCGATTGATTTTTCCGGTGTGCGCGGCAAGGGCCTGGGCACCCTGGTGCGCTTGCCTTGGCGTCTGTTGCGCGCCTGCTGGCAGAGCGTCGCCCTGCTGCGCCGCGTCCAGCCTGATGTGGTGTTGGGCCTGGGCGGCTACATCACCTTGCCTGCCGGGCTGATGAGTGTGCTGCTGGGCAAAACACTGATCTTGCATGAGCAAAATTCAGTCGCCGGCATGGCCAACAAGGTGCTGGCCCGATTCGCCACGCGGGTCTTTACCGCGTTTCCGGATGTCTTGCCCCACGGGCACTGGGTCGGCAACCCCCTGCGCGCCGCGTTCCTACAGGTCCCTGATCCTGCCACCCGGTTTGCCGGTCGCGCGGGGCCGCTCAAGCTGCTGGTGCTGGGCGGCAGCCTGGGCGCCAAGGCCTTGAACGACATCGTGCCGCGCGCACTGGCACTGCTGCCAACGCAGGCGCGTCCCATCGTCACGCACCAAAGCGGCGCCAAGCAGATTGACGCCTTGCGTGCCAACTATGCCAGCGCCGGGGTCCAGGCCGAACTCACGCCGTTCATTGACGACACCGCGCAAGCCATGGCCGGGGCCGACCTGGTGATCTGCCGCGCCGGCGCCAGCACCGTGACCGAGATCGCCGCAGTCGGTGCGGCCGCCCTGTTTGTGCCATTTCCGTCGGCCGTGGATGACCACCAAACCAGCAACGCCTGCTTTCTGGTGGATCAGGGTGCTGGCTGGCTGAAACCCCAGTCAGAACTGAGCCCCGAATGGTTGGCCGATATGCTACTAAAAGCAGAGCGTACTATGCTTATGGGACGGGGGCTAGAGGCTAAAAAGCTTCAAAAACTTGACGCGACAGACAAGATCGTCGCGGCTTGCGAGGAGTTGGTTCGATGATGCAATCTTTTGGTTCGTTCCCGTTGGCTTTGCCTGCCCAGCCTATTGCAGGATTCGTTGGGATTCTTGGCTTGTCTGAATGTGCTGCGGTCGACGGGGAAGGATTTGTTTCTTGCTATTTTTCCCCCACTCACTCCCCCAACCCCTCTCTCGCCCCGCCGGGCGAAAGAGGGGGGCTCCATTTGGCCGCGTCAGTGAAGGTGGGAACTCTGGTGCACCACGGCGCGCTGGCCTCCAAGTGGCCCCAAAGTATTGACGGGCTGTGTAAGTCAATTTCCACGCCGCGCCAGCGGGCTTTGAAGTGCTTGCAGCAGATCGAAAAACCGCTCAATCAGTTTGATGGCAGCGCGCCCATGCGCACCTTTTTCCCACCTTTGAAGACGCGGCCAAATGTGGCTGTTAGCTCCCTTTCCGCCCCGGCGGGGGTGGAGAGGGTTGGGGTGAGGGGGGGGATACAACGCATAAGAAACAAGAACGCTGCTGATAACCAGTTTGGCAATTCAAACGACGATCATTGCGTCCAGAAAATATTGCAAAAACAAGAGCATCCAAGGCATATAGCACGGGGGCTAGCGGTCAAAAAGACTCAAATAATTAGCCGATACCCTCAGACCGTGATCAAGGAGCTGACCGTATGAAACACGCGATCAAACACATTCACTTTGTCGGTGTCGGCGGTGTTGGCATGTCCGGCATTGCCGAAATCTTGCTGAATCTGGGCTACACCATCTCCGGCTCGGACCTGGCCGACAGCGCCACCTTGCAGCGCCTGGCCAGTTTGGGCATCCAGACCTATGTGGGCCACGAGGCGGCTCACGTGGCGGGCGCCGATGCGGTGGTCACCTCCACCGCCGTGCAGGCCGACAACCCCGAAGTGCTGAGCGCGCGCGAGAAACACATCCCGGTGGTGCCGCGCGCCGTGATGCTGGCCGAGCTGATGCGCCTGAAAACCGGCATCGCCATTGCCGGCACCCACGGCAAGACCACCACCACCAGCCTGGTCGCCAGCGTGCTGGCCGAGGCCGGGCTGGATCCGACCTTTGTGATTGGCGGTCGCCTCAACAGTGCCGGCGTCAACGCGCGCTTGGGGCAGGGCGATTACATCGTGGTCGAGGCCGATGAGTCCGACGCCTCGTTCCTGAATTTGTCGCCGGTGATGGCGGTGGTGACCAATATCGACGCCGACCACATGGAGACCTATGGCCATGACTTTGCTCGCCTCAAACAGGCGTTTGTCGATTTTCTGCACCGCATGCCTTTTTACGGCACCGCCATTTTGTGCACCGATGACCCTGCCGTGCGCGACATCGTGCCGCAGGTCACCTGCCCGATCAGCAGCTACGGTTTTGATGAAGGCGCTGAACTGCGCGCCGTGAATGTGCGCGCGGTGGAGGGGCAAATGCATTTCACGGTGCAGCGGCGCAATGGCGTCGTGCTGCCCGATCTGGATGTGGTGCTGAACCTGGCTGGGCGGCACAACGTGCTCAATGCCCTGTCGGCGATTGCCGTGGCGGTGGAGCTCAACATAGAGGACGCAGTGGTGCAAAAAGCCTTGGCCGGCTTCAAAGGCGTCGGGCGGCGTTTCCAGCGTTATGGCGAGGTCAGGGCCCAGGACGGCGGCACGTTCACGCTGATTGACGACTATGGCCATCATCCGGTCGAGATGGCGGCCACGCTGGCGGCGGCGCGCGGGGCTTTTCCGGGTCGGCGTCTGGTGTTGGCGTTCCAGCCGCATCGTTTTACCCGCACGCGCGACTGCTTCGAAGACTTCATCAAAGTCATTGCGCAGGCTGACGCGGTGTTGCTGGCCGAAGTTTACGGCGCCGGTGAAGCTCCGATTGTGGCGGCCGATGGCCGCAGTCTGGCGCGGGCGCTGCGTGTGGCGGGCCGCATCGAGCCGGTGTTTGTCGATGACATCGCCGCGATGCCGCAGGCCATTGCGGACAACGCCAGGCAGGGTGATGTGGTGCTGTGCATGGGCGCCGGCTCGATCGGCGGCGTGCCGGCCAAGGTGCTTGAGTTGCTACAAATTTTAGAGCTATTACCGCAGGAAGGACGTGGGCTATGAGTCAAATTGACATAAATGACGGCGCGAGCCAGCAGCACGCCGGGACGACCCTGGGCGGTGTGGCGGCAGGCCTGGGCAAGGTGGCGGTGCTGATGGGTGGCGCGTCGGCAGAGCGTGAGGTGTCGTTGATGTCCGGGCAGGGGGTGCTGCAGGCGCTGATTTCACAAGGGGTTGATGCCCATGCGTTTGACCCAGCCGAGCGCGACCTGGCCGAGCTCAAGGTTGAGGGTTTTTCACATTGCTTTATTGCCTTGCATGGCCGCTTTGGTGAAGACGGCACGGTGCAGGGCGCGCTTGAACTGCTCGGCATCCCGTACACGGGCTCCGGCGTCATGGCCTCCAGCATTGCCATCGACAAGGTCATGACCAAGCGCATCTGGCGCAGCGAGGGACTGCCGACGCCCGAGTGGCGGCAGGTCGACAGTGCAGCGGCCACGAGCGAAGCCTTCGCCGCGCTGGGCAGCCCGATGATTGTGAAGCCCGACCGGGAAGGCTCCACCATCGGCCTGACCAAAGTCACGCAAATAGAGCAGTGCGCCGAAGCCTATGCCCTGGCCGCCCGGCATGACGCCATGGTGCTGTGTGAGCAGTTTGTCAAAGGCGATGAGGTGACGATTCCCCTGCTCGGGTCGGGCGCTGGCGCCCACGCGCTGCCGGTGATCCGCATCGTGGCGCCGGATGGCAACTACGACTACCAGAACAAGTATTTCACCGACACCACGCAATACCTGGTGCCCGCCAACCTGCCGGCAGGCGAAGAAACCCGCATTCAACAACTGGCGCTCAAGGCCTACCAGGTGCTGGGATGCCGGGGCTGGGCCCGTGTTGACGTGATGATCGACGCCCGCACGCGCGCGCCCTTTTTGCTGGAAATCAACACCTCGCCCGGCATGACGCCGCACTCACTGGTGCCCATGGCGGCCAAGGCCGCTGGTGTCAGCTACCCTGCGCTGTGCCTTGAGGTGTTGCGCCACGCCACGCTGGACTATGCCGCCACCGGTGGCGACGCCCGGCAAACCGCCACGGTGCCGGCATGAAAATCTCGCTGCCCGCGCCGCTGGATGTGAAACTGATGAATCTGACGGCATCTGTTTTGTTCTTGGCCCTGGCCTTGCTGCTGGTGAGCGCCGGGGTGCTGTGGGCATCGCGGCACCAGCTGTTTGCCATTCGGGCCATCGCGGTGACGGGCGAGGTGACGCACAGCAATGCGGTGACGCTGCGCGCCAATGTGGTCCCGCGCCTGAGCGGCACTTTCCTGACGCTGGACCTGACGCAAGCGCGAAAGGCTTTTGAGTCGGTGCCCTGGGTGCGCCAGGCCGTGGTCCATCGCGACTTTCCCAACCGCCTGCGGGTGCAACTGCAGGAACACCAGGCGGTGGCCTACTGGGGCGCGGAGAGCGAGTCCCGGCTGCTGAATAACTTTGGTGAAGTGTTTGAAGCCAACCTCGGCGAGCTTGAGCAAGATAATCTGCCGCGCTTGAACGGCCCGGACGGTCATTCAACCCAGGTGTTGGCCATGTACCAGGCCTTGCAGCCGCCTTTTGAATTGATGGACCTGGGCCTGGAACAGCTCGAACTGACCCCGCGCGGGGGCTGGCGCGCGCGCCTGGACACCGGTGCGGTGATCGAACTCGGTGGTGGCCTGGGCCCTGAGGTGCTGGCCCGCACGCAGCGCTTCCTGCAGACGCTGACCCAGGTCACGTCGCGTTATGGGCGCAAGCCCGAGGCGCTGGAAACAGCTGACCTGCGGCATCAAGACGGCTATGCCATCCGCCTGCGCGGTGTCAGCACGCTGGCGGTGGCTTTACCCAAGAAATAGCGGCAATACAAGCAACAGGTGAACCTATGGCAAAAGAATACAAAGATCTGGTAGTGGGCTTGGACATCGGCACTGCCAAAGTGATGGTGGTGGTGGCCGAGGTGCTGCCCAATGGCGCGCTCAAACTCGCCGGCCTGGGGGTGGCGCCCAGCAACGGCCTCAAGCGTGGCGTGGTGGTCAATATTGATGCCACGGTGCAAAGCATCCAGCAGGCGCTCAAAGAAGCCGAATTGATGGCCGACTGCAAGATCACCCGCGTCTACACCGGTATCACCGGCAGCCATATTCGCGGCATCAATTCGCATGGCATGGTGGCCATCAAGGACCGCGAAGTCAGCGCCGCTGACGTGGCGCGGGTGGTGGAGACCGCCAAGGCCATCAACATTTCGACCGACCAGCGCCTGCTGCTGGTGGAGCCGCAGGAGTTCATCATCGACGGCCAGGACGTGAAAGAGCCGGTTGGCATGAGTGGCATCCGGCTGGAGGCCAAAGTGCACATCGTGACCGGCGCCCAGAGTGCGGCCGAGAACATCATCAAGTGCGTGCGCCGCTGCGGCCTGGAGGTCGAGCAACTGATGCTCAACCCGCTCGCCAGCAGCCTGTCGGTGTTGACCGAAGATGAACGGGAGCTGGGCGTGGCGCTGGTCGATATTGGCGCCGGTACCACCGACATCGCCATCTTTACCAACGGTGCCATTCGCCACACAGCGGTCATTCCGATTGCGGGTGATCTGATCACCAGCGACATTGCGATGGCATTGCGCACACCGACCAAGGACGCCGAGGAGATCAAGGTCGAGAGCGGCTACGCCAAGCAGCTGTTGGCCGACCCCGAAGCCCAGGTTGAAGTGCCGGGCCTGGGCGACCGCGGCCCGCGCATGCTCAGCCGCCAGGCGCTGGCCGGCGTCATCGAGCCCCGGGTGGAAGAGATCTTCTCGCTGGTGCACCAGGTGATGCGCGAGTCGGGCTTTGAGGAAATGCTCTCCAGCGGCATCGTGCTCACCGGGGGCAGCTGCGTCATGCCCGGCATGGTGGAACTCGGCGAAGACATCTTCTTGAAGCCGGTGCGCCGTGGCATTCCCAAATATTCAAGCGCGCTGGCCGACATGGTGGCGCAGCCGCGCGCTGCCACCGTCATGGGTCTGCTCGAAGAAGCGCGCATGGCGCGCCTGCGCGGCTTCAAGGTGGCACAAAAAAATGGCTCCATGAAAAACGCGTTCGGTCAGGTCAAGGACTGGTTTGTGGGGAACTTTTAGCCATGAATACCCAACTCTGGTTAGCCCGGGCCGGCCCCCCTGGACGCAAGCGATGGCGATGGCGACCCTCGGAGCCGCCCGCGCGATCCGCCAAGAATTTGAACAGTTTCAGCAATATCCAACCCATTGAAATCCAAGGAGCAAAAAATGCCTATCGAAATGATTGAAGAACAAGCCTTTAACCTGGGCACCCAGATCAAAGTGATCGGCGTCGGCGGCGGTGGCGGCAACGCGGTCGGCCACATGATTGACTGCGGCGTGCAAGGCGTGGAGTTCATCTGCGCCAACACCGACGCGCAGGCCCTGAGCCGCAGCGATGCACACAAATGCATCCAGCTCGGCACCACCGGCCTGGGCGCTGGCAGCAAGCCCGATAAAGCGCGTGAAGCCGCGGAAGTGGCGGTTGACGACATTCGTGCCGCCATTGAGGGCGCCAACATGCTGTTTATCACCGCCGGTATGGGCGGCGGCACCGGCACCGGTGCGGCGCCGGTGATTGCGCGTGTGGCGCGTGAAATGGGCATTTTGACGGTCGGCGTGGTCACCAAGCCCTTTGACTTTGAAGGCGGTCGCCGCATGACCAATGCCGACAGCGGCCTGGTCGAGCTCGAAGCCAATGTCGATTCGCTGATCGTGGTGCTGAACGAGAAATTGCTCGACGTACTGGGCGATGACGTGACACAGGACGAGGCCTTTGCCCATGCCAACGATGTGTTGAAGAACGCCGTCGGCGGCATTGCCGAAATCATCAACGTGCCGGGCCTGATGAACGTCGACTTTGAAGACGTGCGCACCGTCATGGGTGAGCCTGGCAAGGCCATGATGGGCACCGCCATAGCGGCCGGGCCGGATCGGGCGCGCATTGCGGCGGAGCAAGCCGTGGCCTGCCCGCTGCTCGAAGGCATCGACTTGTCGGGCGCCAAGGGCGTGCTGGTGCTGATCACGGCTGCCAAAGGCTCTCTGAAACTGTCAGAGTCCAAGCTGGCCATGAACACCATTCGTGCCTACGCCTCACCGGACGCCCACGTGATCTACGGCACCGCGTACGACGATGAGCTGGGCGATGAAATCCGCGTCACCGTCGTGGCCACGGGCCTCTCGCGCCAGGGCGTGCGACGCACCGCGCCGCCGCTGCAGGTGCTGCGCACCGGCACCGACAATGTGCCGTTTCAAGTGCCCAGCTTCAATCCGGCCGGCACCAACGGCAATGTCTCCGCCATGATGCCCAACGGTTCGGGCAATGCGGGCCGGGCGCAGCCCGACTACAACGCCATGGCCACGCCCAGTGTCTGGCGCCGGCCGCCGGACCGCACGCAGGCCGCAGCCAAGGTGGACGCGCTGGCCAGTGGCGGCATGGACGACTTCGAGATTCCAGCTTTCTTGCGCAAGCAGGCGGATTGAGGTCTCAAAAAAGGTGCTGGTCGTGTTGGCTTTGATGGGGCCTGCTGCCCCGGTGGGGCAGGCGCAGCAGGACGGGCGATGAAGCCTGTGTTGCGTTGGCTCGGTCTGGTGGTGGCGGCGCTGCTGGCGCTGCAACTCTATTTTGTGGTCCGTATTGCCGCCATGACGCTGGTGGACCCGCAGTCCACCGCCTTTGAGCGCTCGCAGGCGTGGCGCCAGTGGCATGACAAAGGCAGTTGGCGCTGGCGTCAGCAGTGGGTGGCTTACCCGCAGATCGCCGACAACCTCAAGCGTGCGGTGATCGCCGCCGAGGACGATAGTTTTATCTACCACGACGGCGTGGACTGGGACGCGCTGGAGAAGGCCTGGCAAAGAAATGCCAAGGCCGAGGCGTTAGCGGCCAAGCAACAGGCCGCCCAAGCCGCCAAAGCGCCAGCGACCCAGAAAAGAGCCGCAGCGCCGACGACAAACAAGCCACGGGCCCGGACCGTCAAGGTTGTCGGCGGCTCCACCATCACGCAGCAGCTGGCAAAAAATCTGTTCCTGTCGGGCGAACGCACCCTGCTGCGCAAAGGCCAGGAGTTTGTCCTGGCCCTGCTGCTGGAGGCCTTGCTCAGCAAGCAGCGCATTCTGGAGATTTACCTCAACAACGTGGAGTGGGGCGAGGGCGTCTTTGGCGCCGAGGCCGCCGCGCAGCACTACTTTCGCAAACCGGCGTCCAAATTGAGCGCCTATGAAGCCGCGCGCCTGGCCGTGATGCTGCCGCGACCCAAGTATTTTGAAAAATTGCCCAACTCCAGCTACATCGCCGGACGTGCCAACGTGATTGTCAACCGGCTGAACAACGCTGAACTGCCCTGATGCCGTTGCACCCTGCTGGCCAGCTTGATTTCCCTCGCGACGGCAAGACAAGTGCATTTTTGGTGTGCTGTCTGGCGTTGGTGGTGCAGAGCTGCATGATTCCCAACACCTGGCCGCGCGCCCATTGGTAGCGATTAAACCGTGTAGAAAACAAGAACTCCTGACGGTGCCCCTAGCTGTTACTTGAATACGGATCAAAACATCCCTACACTACTTATGGTCTTGTGTCGATTTAGGATCTTTTTATCAACTTAAGGATTTCATCATGGTAGCTTCGAATTTCAAGGTGCTTGCAGTAACCGGTGCGGTTGCCAGCCTGTTTTTGGTGGGTTGCGGCGGCGGTGGTGGTTCAAGCGCTCCCGCAGCTCCTTCTACGCTGCTCTCCGGTACCGCTGCTGGCGGCGCAGCAGTTATTGGTTCGGTCATCGTGACGGACAGCAAAGGGGCGACCAAAAGCGGTCTGATTGAAGCTGGCCACTATTCGATCGACGTTAGTGGCATGACCGGCCCCTTTGTGTTGAAGGCGGCGGGTACGGTGGGCAATACCAGCGTTACCTACTATTCCGCGGCCACCGTTGCGGATGTCGGCGGCACGGTCAATGTCACACCTTTTACCAACCTGATTGTGTCGAACATTGCCGCCCAGATGGCCGAGAACTATTTCAAGGACGGCGCCCATTCCGACCAGATCGGCACCCTGATTACGCCTGCCAACCTGGTCGCCGCCGAAACTGCGCTGCAGGCCAAGCTACAGCCGGTACTCGCGGCCATGGACATCAACGAGAACATTGACCTGTTGCGGTCTACGTTCGCGGCTGATCACTCCGGCATGGATGCCGTTTTGGACCTGGTCAAGGTCGAGGTCGATCTGACCACCAATATCGCCACACTCAAGAACGCACTGACGCTGGCTGTCATCTCCACCGACAATGCCACCCTGCCCACGGATGACAATACCAAGGTGGATGAGACCAAAATAGCAGAGATCACCCCCACGGCAGCGACTGATTTGCAGGCGGTCGTTGCCAAACTCAATGGTTTTGCCGCCTTGTTTGCGACCGGCCTGCCAACTCCCGCCGTCATGGAGGCCAGTGGTGTGTTCGACGCCTCCAGCAACTTCATGATGAGTGGCCAAACGTTTGCTCAGTTTGCATCTGAACTTTCCACAGAGCCAGGCGCTGTCGGTTTGAAATTCAGCAATGTGGCCATTAAGCTTGATGCGTCGGGTACCTCTGGCATGCTGACGGCCGACATCAGTTCCAATTCCGCTGATTTCGGCGAAAAAATTCAGCTGAAGATGGTCAAGGTGAATGGCGTCTGGCAAGTACAAGGCGACGGCATGATCGCTAATGTCTCGATCTATGCCCAGGCCAGCCGCAATGAATGGATTACCTTACCGTCAGCGATGCAGCCATCGGGTTCCAACGGTCAATCCATGCAAAGCGGAATCAATATCTGGATAGATCCATTCGCCTACAACAGCACACCGGGCCACACAGCCGTCGTTTCGGCACTGGTCACCGGACCGGGTCTGGGCAGCGGCATCACCATGGTTCAAGATGTCAAAAATACGTGGCTGAAGCTGTCCAACTCCATGTACAGCGACAATCTGGTGCCTGAATGTGCGGCAACCGTTACAACCCAGTGTGTCAACATTGCGCAAGCAGTCGATAACAGCGAATACACCATTGTTCTGAAGGACGGCAGCGGCAACGCCCTCAATGGAACGGGTTACAAGTTGCATCTGCCCAAACAGCCCTACGCCACCAGCGCGCTCACAGACGCGATGTTCCCGAGCATCGCATCCATCACGATTGATGGAAGCCCACTCACCCCAAGCACGGTCATCGCCAACAAGAGCGTCGCCATAGGCTGGACAATGCCAACAGGTCTTCAGTCCAAGGATATAAATGTTTGGGCGAATACAACAACCGGCGATGCCTACGTGCGGGTTGAGAAAAGCCTCTCGCCTACGGCCACCAGTGCCTTGATTGGCTTGGGTAGCCCAATGGCAACCGGGACGGTTAGCAGTGCAGGGGTCTGGCTCCAGGGGATAGATGCCTTTGGTCGCCGTTTTGGTCTGTCCAAGTCAGTGCAGAGCCAATAAGAGTCGCCGACTCAGTAGGTTTAGGTGATCTGCGCCCCGCAAGGCAGTTGTGCTTGCGGGGCGTTTTCAATGGACTCCGCGGGCGAATTCAACCTTTGAGCAAATGACATACTCTGCCAAAGAACAACGCCTCGTTCTCGTAAGGATTCGCCTTGACCATGCTCGTGCGTTTGATGATATGGCCTACCAACGTTTTGTGCCAAATTAGCCTATAGCCCCCGTCAAATAAGCGTAATCAGCTACCAAATTAATAACAATAAGAAATGAGAATCCTCGGCATTGACCCCGGCTTGCGCACCACCGGCTTTGGTGTGATTGACGTCGCGGGCGCTGACTTGACCTACGTTGCCAGCGGCACCATCAGCACTATGCATCTGGACAAGGGCCAGCTGCCGGCGCGGCTCAAGGTGCTGTTTGATGGCATCCGTGAGGTGGTGGCGCGCTACCAGCCTGAGTGCGCCTCGGTCGAGATCGTATTTGTCAACGTCAACCCGCAATCCACCCTGCTGTTGGGGCAAGCGCGTGGCGCCTGCATCACGGCGCTGGTCTCCGGCGATTTGCCGGTGGCTGAATACACCGCGCTGCAAATGAAACAGGCGGTGGTGGGCTATGGCCGCGCCGACAAAAGCCAGGTTCAGGAGATGGTGCGTCGCCTCCTGGCCCTGCCGGGTCTGCCCGGACCGGACGCCGCCGACGCGCTGGGGCTGGCCATCACGCACGCCCATGCGGCCAAGGCCCTGGCCCGGCTGGCGCAAGCCGATGGTGTGATGGGCGCGGGTAGCGGCAAATACAAGGCCGGGCGCAGTCGCTGATCTTGATATACATTTGGGGCGCGGCAGGCATTGTGATTTCCATCGTGACCTGCCGTCTTCGTTTCCGAGGCATTTTCCTCTGACCTGTTTCAACCCGCTCGTCTTCGAACGGGGCTTGAATTCCCCTGGTGGGGCTTTGTTTAAGGTTGACTATTTGTGAGTCCCAAAGAATTTCCAAAGTTAGCCGACGCTGAACCGGCATTGGCCGTGCTGCAGGCTGAATCTTCGTTTGCAGCGGTGCCGGTTCCCAAATATCTGCAGGAAACCTATTGGTGGGCTTACGTGCATCCGAACGCTGTGCGCGTGTTTGAGCGCCAGTGGCTGGTGAATCTGATTTTGTGGGGCAACTTTGCCCGTCTGCGCGACGCGGCCCTGCATGAGCTGGGCACCGTGATCGATGGCAAGGTCTTGCAGGTGGCCTGCGTCTACGGCAACTTCACCGAGTACCTGGTCAAGCGCCTGGGCCCGAACGGCCACCTGGACGTGATTGATGTGGCGCCGGTACAGATCACCAATCTGCACACCAAGCTCAAAGACAGCCGCCAGGTCACGGTGCAGCGGCAGGACTCCACCGACATGCAGTTTGAAGACGCCAGCCGCGACGCCGTGGTGGTGTTTTTTCTGCTGCACGAGCAACCGGTCGAGGCGCGGCACAAAACCATCGCCGAGGCCTTGCGCGTGACCAAACCCGGCGGCAAGCTGATTTTTGTCGATTACCACCGGCCTGTTGCGGTCAATCCGTTTCGCTACATCATGGTGCCGATTCTGACCACGCTGGAGCCGTTTGCAATGGACATGTGGCGCGGCGAAATCACCGACTGGCTACCCGCCGACATCCCGGTGGCCAAGGTCGAAAAACAGACCTTTTTTGGCGGCCTGTACCAAAAAGTGGTGGTTACGCGCTGAAGAGGGACAAGGCGCTGGACCGTGCCAGCTATTGCCTTGCCTTGCCTTGCCAGGGCGGGCCTGCCGCCCGCTGCTCAGGCCAGCCGTTGCACGATCAACACGGCAAAGAAGCCAAAGCCGGTCAGCAGCACCCATTTGAGGATCAGCAAGCCGTAGCGTTTGAAGCGTGGCTCACCGGTGAAGGCAAAGAATGCAAACGACACGATGGCGCCCAGCAGCAGCAATAAGATGAGCGTTCGGGCCAACACCATGGTGCAGGACTGAGCCTTACCAGGCCGGTGCCAGTTGCGCAAAGCCGCGGGGCGCGCGCTCGGCATCTTCAAAAGTGACCACTTCCCAGGCATCGGTGCGCCTGAGCAACTCGCGCAGCAGCAGGTTGTTGAGGGCGTGGCCGGAACGCCGCGCGCTGTAGTGCGCCAGCAAGGGCTTGCCCAGCAGATAGAGGTCGCCCATGGCATCCAGGATTTTGTGCTTGACGAACTCGTCGTCGTAGCGCAGGCCTTCGGCATTGAGGATTTTGTAGTCGTCCATCACGATCGCATTGTCCAGGCCGCCGCCCAGCGCCAGACCCTTGGCTCGCATCATTTCCACGTCTTTGGTGAAACCAAAGGTGCGGGCACGGGCGATGTCCTTGGCATACGAGCCGCTGCTCATGTCAAATACCACGCGCTGGCCGGTGGCGTCCACCGCCGGGTGGTCAAAGTCAATCTCAAAACTGAGCTGGTAGCCATGGTAGGGCGACAGGCGGGCCCACTTTTCAGTCGCGCCGCTGCCTTCGCGCACTTCCACCGTCTGGGTCAGCCGGACAAAACGCCGTGGTGCGCTTTGCATCACGATACCAGCGCTTTGCAGCAGAAACACAAAGGAGGCGGCCGAGCCGTCCAGGATCGGCACTTCTTCGGCGGTGATGTCAACATACAGGTTGTCCACGCTCAAACCGGCACAGGCCGACATCAAATGCTCGACCGTGTGCACCTTGACGTTGCCACTGGCAATGGTGGATGCCATGGTGGTGTCAGAGACGGCGGTGGCCGAGACGGCAATCTCCACCACCTGCGGCAGATCCACCCGGCGGAACACGATGCCGGTATCAGGCGGCGCCGGCCGCAGGGTGATTTCGACGCGCTGGCCGCTGTGCAGACCCACGCCAACGGCGTGAGTCAGAGATTTGAGGGTTCGTTGTTGCAGCACGGGCTGATTTTACCAAGGCATCCCTGTTTCAGGCTTGCATGACGGCGCGCAATTCGGCCAGTACCTGCTGCGCGGGCGGGCGCACACCACGCCAGATCAAAAAGGACTCGGCCGCCTGCCGCACCAGCATGCCCAGGCCGTCGCGTGGCAGCGCGCCGTGTTCACGCGCCCAGGTCATGAAGCCTTGGGCGGCAGGGCCATACATCATGTCGTAGGCCAGGCCGCCGGGCCTCAATGTGCTACTCGGCACCGGCACACCGGCGCCGCTCAGGCTACTCACCGTGGCGTTGATGACCACATCAAAACTACCCTGCAGCCCTTGCAGATCATGCGTCAGTAGCTCTGTTTTTTGTAGCGCTGCCAGCGCCGCATGGCGCTCAACCAGGGCGGTGGCTTTCGGCAGCGTGCGGTTGACCACGGTGATGCTGGCCGGTCGCGCCAGGATCAGGGGCCCGAGCACGCCCGCGGCAGCACCGCCGGCGCCGATCAGCAGCAGGCGTCTGCCCTGCAGGTCAACCCCCGCGCCCTGCTGGATGTCGTCGACCAGTCCGGCGCCATCGGTGTTGTCCGCCACGATCTGGCCCTGCTGGAACGTCAGGGTATTGGACGCCTGCGCCAGGGTGGCCCGCTCGCTGGTGTGGGTTGCCAGCGCGGCGGCTTCAAATTTGAATGGCACAGTGATGTTGCAGCCGCGTCCGCCCTCTTGGATGAAGGTCTGCACCGCCAGCGCAAAGCCGTCCAGTTCAATCTGACGTCTGCCATAGTGCATGGCCTGCCCGGTCAGTTCGGCAAAGCGGGCATGAATCCAGGGTGAGCGGCTGTGGGCCACCGGGTTGCCCATGACGCAATAAAGATCGAGAGACATGGTTGAGCTGTTTGGCCTGTGAGTTGATTTAACCGGCATTCATTGGGCTGTGAGCCGGGTTTCCAGTGTCTCGTCGCGGGTGAACTTGAAGGCCGAGATCACCACGATCTGGTCGGCCCGGCGACGCATGGCGGCGGAAAAGGCGCCAAACGGCGCCGCACTGCGGGTAATGGCCTCAGCGCGCCGGTCCAGGGTCCGGTTGCCCGAGCTTTGCTCGATCCGGGTTGTCAGAATCTGCCCGTCAAAATTAACGGTAACCGACATGACCAGCTCGCCATACAGCTTCTTGCCCGCCAGCTCGGGGAAGTTCTGTGTGCCCTTGTCTTCGATCGCGCGGCGCAGATGGTCGTAGTAAATGGCGTACACCGCTTCCCGCGTGGCCGGGCTGATGTAGCGTTTTTTGGGGCGGGCGTTTTCCTGGTTGATACGCCGCTCAATCTCGGCCAGCAGTTTGATCAACTGGCGGCGTTTCTGTTCGCGCTCGGCGCGCTCGGGCGACGCGCTGGCCTGGCGCGGGTCGGCGGGCGGCAGGGCCGCCAGCATGCTTTTCACCTGAGCCAGCAACAGCGTCTGTTGTTCCTGCAGGTTTTGCAGTTGGCGCTGCGTTTGATCTTCCGTGTCGTCGCCCATTTCCGAGATCAGCGCGGGCGGCAGCGGGCTGGTGGCGCGGCCGCGCTCGGCGTCGCCGCCACCGGCCATGTTGGCCTGGGCAATGGCGCGTGCCTTGTCGGGGCGCTCCTGGGTGCGCGCATTGACCAGAATGACTTCCAGCGGGGTGTCTTCAAACACGCGGTTGAAGGCCTGCGGGTCCACAAAGCGCACCGTCAGCAGCGCGGCGTGCACGGCAATCGAGGCGCCGAGCGCCAACTGCAGCGGGCTCAAGGATGACAGCTTCACGGGGCAGGGTTGTCGGCGGCGGCCTGGGCCGGGTTGCTGCCATTTTCAAGGCTGTCGGCGGCGGGCTCGCTCATGTCAACGGCAATGGCAATCGGGCCGGCAACCGTGAGGTCGTCTTCTTCATCGGCCTCGATCTCGGCCTCGGTCTCAAGCGGCAGGTCAAGCCGCTCGATCACGGTGCCATGCACGTCCAGCGACACCTCGTCAATGTCACCGAGCTTGACCCGCACCCGGGCCCCGCGCGGCAAGCCCTGCGCACCCATCACCGGCAGCACCAGCGGCAGGTGGTCGGCGCGCACCAGGTTGTCCTTGAACAGCGTGGCTTCAATTTCGACAATGCCTTGCTGCTGCACGTATTTGAGCGTCCAGAAGCGCTCCATCGCGCCCTGAAAGCTGTTGTAGGCAAAGTAGGCGGCATCAAAGCCGGAAATGATTGAAAACAGCTCGGCGTCTTTGGGCTTGAAGGGCGCGGCCAAGGCGGCGGTTTTACCGTGGCGGGCGCAGGCAATGATTTGCCACTGGTTGACCAGGTCGACGTAACGGCGCAGCGGCGAGCTGCTCCAGGCATAGCTTTTGACACCCAGGCCGGCATGGGGCAAGGAGCGGGTGCCCATGCGCACCTTGACGCCCGGCAACATCGAGGCCTGACTGCGGTAAATGCCGGGCACACCCAGCTCCGCCATCCAACTGCCCCAGGTGCTGTTGGCCAGAATCATGGCCTCGGAGACGATCAGGTCCAGCGGCGCGCCGCGCTGGCGGGTGCTGATCTGCACCTGCTCGGTGCCCTGCGGCTCGGCCCCGTCATTGCCCAAGTATGTCGCCCCCACGCTCGCCACTGCGTGTGCTCCGCTGCCCCCCGAGGGGGCTTGATCGCCTTGGGGCGGCCCGGCGGCGATCAGCTTGAAGTTGTAATCGGGCCGGTTGAAGTTCTCCGGTTTGCCGCGCACCACTTCGCGTTTGGCTTTCAGGTCATTCGCCAGGCGGTATAAAAATGAGAGCTGCTCACGCTTATGCTGTAAGGGCTGGGGGTCCATTTCATGCATAAAGCTGGGGTCTTCCAGCCATTCGGTGGTGACGATGGCGTCCAGCTGGTCATGGCGCAGATTGGCGCCGATGTGCACCCGCTCCAGTTGCGTCTCGGTATTCTTGATCTCCAGCGTGGCTTCGTCCAGCGTCACATACAGCGACACCGCCGGGCAGTCGCGCCCCTCCATCAAGGTGTAGTTTTGCACCACCTCGTCGGGCAGCATGGTGATCTTGTAGCCCGGCGTGTAGACGGTGGACAGGCGGTTGCGGCCCAATTGGTCAATCGGGCTGCCGGGCTGAAACGCCAGCCCGGGCGCCGCAATGTGGATGCCCAGCCGCACGGTGCCGGTGCCCAGGCCCTGCACCGAGAGCGCGTCGTCAATTTCCGTGGTGGCCGAGTCGTCAACTGAAAACGCCCGCGCGGGTGACAGGGGCAACTCGTCCTTGATCAGCGGCGCATCGATCTTGGCAAAACCCACGCCCTTGGGGAAGTTCTCCAGCAGGAAGCGCTTCCAGTGAAACTGGTACGGTGAATCGATGGCACCGGCTTTGATCAGCAACTCCAGCGGCCCCAGGTGCGTGGCGCGCGAGGCTTCCACCACGGCCTTGTACTCGGGCGCGTTTTTGTCGGGCTTGAACAGGATTTTGTAAAGCTGGTCGCGGATCGGCTGCGGGCAATTGCCCTGGCTCAGCTCGGCGACCCACTGCTCGGTTTGCTGCGCAATCAGCTTCTTTTTCTCGATCGCGGCCAGGGCCAGGGCGATGATGTCGGCCGGGGCCTTGCGAAAACGCCCCTTGCCCGCGCGGCGAAAGTAATGCGGCGCCTCAAACAGGCGCACCAACATGCCGGCCTGTTCGCTTAAGGTCGCCTGCAGTGAAAAATAGTCGCGCGCCAGGTCGGCAAAGCCAAATTCTTCCTCGGGCGCAAACTCCCAGGCCAGCTCCAGCTCGATCGTCTGGCTGAGCGCCTGCGCCTCCAGCACAAACTGCGCTGGTGTTGGTTTCTCAAATTTAAGCAAAAAGTTGGCGGCCTTCACCTTGACCCGCTTGCCGCTGTCCAATTCCACCTGCGCAGACGTATCCGCTTCAGACAGCACCCGACCGGCCATAAATTTTCCGGCTTCTTCAAAGAGTAAAAACATGGGCGTGATTGTCACAGCAAATCATGAAAGGGCTTGCGGCTCGTCCAGCAGTAGCCACCAAAGTCACGCGCTTCGGTGGTGACGATTCTGCCGGACAATCGCTACCACAACCACCTAACAGCCCTTTTTCCACATGAGCACGTATTCAATACTCCTTGTCTGCACTGACAACCTGTGCCGCAGCCCAACGGCTGAGGAAGTCCTGCGCCAGAAGGCGATCCAGCATGGGCTGACTGATCAGGTGACTGTGGCTT
Organism: Rhodoferax ferrireducens; assembly: GCF_049302455.1. GTDB lineage: Bacteria > Pseudomonadota > Gammaproteobacteria > Burkholderiales > Burkholderiaceae_C > Rhodoferax > Rhodoferax ferrireducens_B. The sequence continues at coordinate 23,750 of NZ_JBAQMD010000074.1, forward strand.
CGGCGGCAACCCATGACTTCAACACGGGAGAGCCGATCGACTTTCATGCACAGAAACACGCGATGCGCCGGGGTTATGACCTCTCCAGTCTCAGAGCACGGCTGTTGCATGCGGATGACTTTGAACGATTTGATCTGATTCTTGCGATGGAAGAGAGCAATCTGCTGCTGCTGCGCCTGAGCTGCCCGCAAAAATACCATGACAAGCTTCACTACTTCACGCAATATTGCAGCGACCCGGCCAGCCAGGATGTGCCTGATCCGTTCTACGGCCAGCCGCAGGACTTTGAGCATGTGCTCGACCTCATTGAGGATGGTTGCGAAGGTGTTCTCATGGCGGTGAAAGAAGAGATCGATCATGACGATTGAATCCAAAGCCGTCATCGCCATCTTTTAACGCCGGCGACGGTGCCGTTTTCACCCACGAGGGAACGCACGAACTCGATGCAGCCATCATGGACGGAGCGACCTTGCGCGCCGGTGCCGTGGCGTGTGTGAGTCGGGTGCGCCGGCCCCTGCGTGCCGCCCGTGCCGTCATGGAGCGCAGTGAGCATGTGCTGTTGGTGGCGGCAGGCGCGGAGGCTTTTGCACAAGCCTGCGGCCTGGAGTTGGTTGACCCCGTGTTTTTCTCTACCGACGCGCGACGCACACAACTGCAACACGCCCTCTCGGCTGACAAAAGCATGATGGATCATGACGGTGCCGCCCTGGTGTTTCGTGCGTCAAGCACGTTGGCAGCGCCACTGCTTGAGAGCAGCAAGCTGGGCACCGTTGGCGCGGTTGCGCTTGATCGTCATGGCAACCTGGCCGCTGCAACGTCAACCGGCGGCATGACCAACAAGCGTTGCGGTCGCGTCGGTGATTCGCCCCTGATCGGCGCTGGCACGTATGCGGACAACCGCACCGCCGCCATTTCTTGCACCGGCACCGGCGAGGTGTTCATCCGAGGCGTTGTCGCTTATGACATTTGCGCCCGTATGGCCTATGGGGGCCAAACGCTGGAGGTTGCGGCGCACGAAGTGGTCATGAAAACCCTAGCCGCCCTTGGAGGCAGAGGCGGTTTGATCGCGGTTGATGCCCAGGGTCACCTGAGCTTTCCGTTCAATACGGAAGGCATGTACCGCGGTCATGCCCGCCTTGGAGAAGCGCCGCAGACTGCTATTTTTGTTGAGGGTCATGCCCGAATCAAATGATCAACTGCCGTCACTCGAAGACTTGTTGGTCAGTTATTACCGCGCAGCGATGAGTGTTCGGCGAATGCTTTCAACGGTCTGATATCGGCCTTGCCGACATTGGTTTTTGGAAGGCATCGGACAGCAGTGCAGCGGCAGCGGTCAGTCGAAGTGCCCCTCCAATTTCAAAACTGGCTTGTTTGAAGCCTAGAATTGAAAAAGAACAATCTGCGGGGTTTGTCGGAATTCTTATATCTGCAAATAATCCGAGAAAACCACGAAAACCAAGGCTACAAGCCACTCTCAGGGCGAATTCATGACCAGAATATGGAGCAAGGTCCAGTATATGGAGCAGGTTTTGCTCAATGCACTACGTTAGCACTCATGCCCAAGGATCGAACTCTCTCCTCGCCTAATCGAATGGTTTGGGAACTATTCCAGGCCCTGAGGCGCCTCTGTACTCGGCTCACCGAAGCACACGCCTCGCAAGACGAATCTGCGCTACGGCAAGACGCTGCAATTTGCGTCATTCTGGCAGTGCAATGCGTCGAGGTATTTTTCAACGTCTATTTCCAAGTTCTCATCAGCGAATCTACCTACGCCCATGCAACAGGGAAAATTTCGGCCGATCTCGAAAAAAAGCAATTTGGGCTAGACGGGAAAATCAAAGACTGGCCATGCCATGTGTTTGGGAGAAAGCTGGCTCTCGATAAAGGTGCTGGTCAAAAGTTTGTCGCATTAAAAAATCTTCGGCACTCGCTTATGCACTTCAAAAGCTCCCACGAAACTTTCTCTGTCACCGGAGTGGCGATACAAGGGTTGGCAGATGCCAGCGCCTATGAGTCACTGTGCGCTAAATCCGCAATCGACGCACTACAAACAGCAGAGGCATTTCTCTGCGAGGTGTTTACGTTGCAAGGCATTACCCCGGAAAACTTACCGCATGCATTGCATTCTTGGACGGGTAGGCCACCCGTTGAGGGCTAACCCATCCATCACACGGACTGGCGCGATAAGGCCGCGCCAGCCGGTTATGTCAAACGTTAGAGACACCACCACTATTAATTACCATCACTTCCGATTACCTATGGAAACCGTCATTACCGTTGCTGCTCTCTGTATCGCCATCTGGCAATTGAAACTTCAGCGAGATGAGATTCGCAGGAGTAGCCGCGTGAATTCATTGATCCACATCGCCGGTCTGCTGCGCGACAAAATTCAGCATCACGAGCAAATCATTGAGAGCCTAAAGTTGAAGAAGAACGACTGGACCGGGCATGCCCATCGGGTTAACAGCGAACTTCGCCCGCAGCTGTCGAGAATCAATAACGAACTCATTGAATCCATCTCCCCACATGCGGGCAATATCGACGTTCAAGGCATTCGCCAAGCACTAAAGTTGAATGGCGAGCAAGGCGCTATCCAATAGGCGATGGCCATGTATTCTTTGTGCGCCGTGCCGTCTAACATTTCGTTCGAGGCGACCTGCGCAAAAAGCCGCGCAGGCGCCTCAACTCCACATTAGGTATCCTCGTCGTAAGCGCGCGGTGAACCCATCTTGAATTGAACCCTCCCGTCTTGCAAGATCGTGTGCACGCAACCCATCGTGCACACCATGCTCAAAGAACCAG
>NZ_JBAQMD010000075.1:0-20349 GCF_049302455.1 Rhodoferax ferrireducens
GGCCGTAGGCATGGAGCCTACGGCCTGACGCGCTTCAGATCAGCCATGAGCTTGCGGAGGGCCATCATGACAGCTCGACGGCGGCCGCATTGTTAGGGAAGATCCCTCGTATTTTGAGTATCTTCCGTCAGCTCGCATTCAGACACTCAACGGCATTGGTCATGCAGCCCGTTCAGTGGGTGTCGCCTCAGCCCTGCATCCGCTGTACAAAAAAATTTGTGCCCACCAAAACTCAGCAACCCTTTGATTTCAATCGTTTTTTTGTGTCTTGCCAGAATTACGAATAAAGCCACTGCATGAAAACAGTGTACTTGGGCACCCTGCTGCGACGATCAAATTTCCCCATGGCTTCATTAATCAACAGCTAAGTGATTGATAACTAATGATTTTTTAAAAAGTTCAGCAGTTGGCACGACCTATGCGTAGAGAAAGGCAGACCGTTAACAATTTCACTGAAGGAGAAATATCATGGGTGCACTGCTTAAAGTTCTGGTCGTGGATGACGACGTTGTGGTCGGCAAGAGTTTCAAGCGGGTTCTGTCCGACAAAGGCTATATCGTTACCACTGCTGAAAATGCTCATGAAGCGCTAAAGCAAATTCGTGAGCAAGAGTTTGATGTCGTTTTCACTGACATCAAGATGCCAGGCATGGACGGCGTTGAATTGGCCGAGCGTGTCAAGGCCAGTCGGCCCTGGACACCCGTTGTCATCATCACCGGCTACGGCACCGCTGAAAACGAAGTGAGGGCCAAGGCTGCGGGCGTGTCGGACTTCATGCGCAAGCCGCTGTCACCGGAGATGATTGAAGAAAGCGCCGCACATGCGCTACTCAAACCAGCGCTGACCGTCGTTCCAACGCTGCAAGCCAGCCCGGTCGAACCGTTGCGGGTCGAAGTGCCGGAGCAAAAGAGCAACTTCTGGAACATCGCCCTGTTCCTGGCAGCGCCGTTCATCGGCTTGGCCTATGCAGTATTTCTGCCCTTGGTCGGTCTGGCGATGCTGGCCTGGATAGGTGGCAAGGCGCTGCTTCAAACACAAGCCGCAAAGAAAACGCCGGCCTATCTGAGAAACGTGGCTCTGTTCGCCTTTGCTCCGTTTATTGGTCTGACCTACGCGATCATGCTGCCCTTCGTCGGGACGGCAATGCTGCTCTGGGTTGGCGCGAAGGCCTTGATGGAAACAAAGCAAACAGCTTAAACGAGCACTCGGACCCGCTAAGGGTCATTCAAAGCGCCCTGCGTCATGGACTCGGGGCGTTTTTTTGGGGGGGTAGGTTCGGCAGGGCACCCGTGCCACAAGTACCCATGCCACCCGCACTGATGGGCGCCAAACCTTACACTCGGTCCCTTCCCATTGTTTGAGTTTTCATGAACGCCCTCGTTGACGTCTCTTTTTTCCCGCGTGCCGCCAAGCCACTGACCAGTTACCGCAAGTTCTGGGCGGCGCGTTTCGGCGTTGCCAAGTTTTTGCCCATGAGCCGCGAGGAGATGAATCAACTGGGTTGGGACAGTTGCGACGTCATCCTCGTGACGGGCGATGCCTATGTGGACCATCCCAGCTTTGGCATGGCGGTGATTGGCCGCATGTTGGAGGCCCAGGGTTTCAGGGTCGGCATCATCGCCCAGCCCGACTGGCAAAGCGCGGAGCCGTTCAAGGCTTTGGGCAAGCCCAATCTGTTTTGGGGTGTGACGGCGGGCAACATGGACTCCATGATCAACCGCTACACGGCGGACCGCAAAATCCGCAGTGATGATGCCTACACGCCCGGCGATGTCGGTGGTAAGCGGCCGGACCGCGCCGCGATTGTCTACAGCCAGCGCTGCCGGGAAGCCTTCAAGGACGTGCCGATTGTGCTCGGCGGCATTGAAGGCAGTTTGCGCCGCATTGCCCACTACGACTATTGGTCGGACAAGGTGCGCCGCTCGATCGTGGTCGATGCCAAGTGCGACCTGCTGCTGTATGGCAACGCCGAGCGCGCGCTGGTCGAGATCGCACACCGCTTGGCCGCACGTGAGCCGGTCGAGAAAATCACCGACGTGCGCGGCACCGCTTTTGTGCGCCGTTCGGATGACGCCTCAAACATCGGCTGGTTTGAGATTGATTCGACCAGCGTGGATGAGCCGGGACGGGTCGAGTCGCAGGTCAACCCCTACCAGACGACTTCGGAGCAGGCGGCGGGGGCAGGGCGGCTCCTGCGCCAAAGAAGATGGAAACAATAATGCTATAGAAACAGTAGCTACAAGTGCTTATTCCACAGTGGCTACAGGCCAATTAGGCTTAAAAAATGAAGCCAATCCCGTGATCCACCCGTTGACCTTTGTGCCCAATCCCAACTTGGCAACCGGCTTGGGCAAGCTCAAGGTGCCCCCGCGGGACCGCTCGGTGATCCGCCTGCCGAGTTACGAGCAGGTCAAAAGCGACCCGGTGCTGTACGCCCACGCCAACCGCGTGCTGCACCTGGAAACCAACCCCGGCAACGCCCGCGCGCTGGTGCAGGCGCATGGTGTGGGCGCTACTGCGCGCGATGTCTGGATCACCCCGCCGCCGATTCCTTTGAGCACCGCCGAGATGGATTTCGTCTTCGACCTGCCTTACGCGCGCAGCCCGCATCCGAGCTACGCCGATGCGCAGGGCAGTCATGACGGCAGCACCAAAATCCCGGCCTGGGAGATGATTCGCTTTTCCATCAACATCATGCGTGGCTGTTTTGGGGGCTGCACCTTCTGCAGCATCACCGAGCACGAAGGCCGCATCATCCAGAGCCGATCGGAAGACTCGGTGATTCGCGAGATTGAAGAAGTGCGTGACAAGGTAAAGGGCTTTACCGGCACGATCTCAGACCTGGGTGGCCCCACGGCCAATATGTACCGGCTGGGCTGCAAGAGCCCCGAGATTGAAGCGGCATGCCGCAAACCCAGTTGTGTCTATCCTGGCATTTGCCAAAACCTGGGCACCAGCCACGACCCGCTGATCCAGATTTACCGGCGCGGGCGGGCCCTTAAAGGCATCAAGAAAATCCTGATTGGCTCCGGCGTGCGTTACGACCTGGCGGTGCAAAGCCCGGAGTACGTGAAAGAGCTGGTACAGCACCATGTCGGCGGTTACCTCAAGATTGCCCCCGAGCACACTGAATCCGGCCCGCTGACCAAGATGATGAAGCCCGGCATTGGCACCTATGACAAGTTCAAGACGCTGTTTGACAAGTTCACCCTGGAAGCGGGCAAGAAGCAGTTCTTGATACCGTATTTCATCGCCGCCCACCCCGGCACCAGCGACGAAGACATGATGAGCCTGGCGCTGTGGCTGAAGAAAAATGGTTTCCGCGCCGATCAGGTGCAGACCTTTTACCCCAGCCCCATGGCCACTGCCACGGCCATGTACCACACCGGCAAGAACCCGCTGCGCAAGATCACGCATGACAGTGAGACGGTGGATATTGTGCGGGGTGAAAAACGCCGCCGTCTGCATAAAGCGTTTTTGCGCTACCACGACGCCAACAACTGGCCGCTGCTGCGCGAAGCGCTCAAGGCCATGGGGCGCGCTGACTTGATTGGCAATGGCAAGCATCACCTGATACCGACGTTTCAGCCGCTGCTGGACGGCAGCTACGCCAGCGCGCGGCACAAAAATGCGACCGCTACCGGTGGGGCTGCACTGGCCAGCAAGGTGCAGCCTGGGCGATTGCTGACCCAGCACACCGGCTTGCCCCCGCGCGATACGGGCTCTGGGCGTTTGGGTGGCAAGGCGCCGAGAAAAGCACGATAGCGATCTTGCTTGATGGACGGTGCTCAGGCTTTGGGTGCGCGCTGCAACCTGATGTTGGCCGCCAGTCCGCCTGAGGATGCATTAGTCAACATGAAAGTGCCGCCCATGCGCGAAATCGTTTTCTCGACAATCGCCAGCCCCAGGCCAGCGCCGTTGGCGGCAGTGCGGGCGGTCTCGCCTCTGTAAAACGGTGTGGTCAGGGTGGTCAACTGCTCATTGGAGACCCCGGTTCCGTGATCGCGCAAGCGCAACAGCACCCATTGATCACGTGCCTTGGCGACAATGTCCACCACTGCCACGCCGGTCGCCACGGACTTGCCATAGCGGGCGGCGTTTTCCAGCAGATTGGTGAACACGCGGCCCAGTTCTACTTCATCAGCGAGCACAGCCAGGTCTTCAGGCACATCCAGGCTGATGCGCATATCGGTGCGATGGCGGGTGCTGTACAGACAGGTATCGAAGACTTCGCGCAGTGAGACCGGAGTCAGGTCGACGCTGCCAGGCCGAGCGTAATCAAGGAACTTGCCGATGATCGCGTCAAGTTGCGCGATGTCAGCGGACATATTGGCCTGCGCCTCGACATCGACCACGCTCAATTCAGTTTCCAGTCGCAGACGCGCCAGCGGCGTGCGCAGGTCGTGTGAGATGCCGGCCAGCATGATGGCGCGATCCTGCTCAATTTTGGCCAGCATCTGCGTCATCCGGTTAAAGCCGATGTTGACGGCCCGGATCTCGCTGGTGGCTACACCTTCATCCAGCGAACTGGCCTCGAAATCACCCTCGCGCACCCGGCTGGCGGCAAACGACAGCTGTTTGAGCGGTCGGTTGATGAAGCGGGCAATCAGGGCCGCACCGGCCAGAGACAGGGCGCCCGCCGTCATCAACCAAATCAACCAGGTACGCCCGGTGGTGCGGTTGAATCGAGCTCGATCGGTCAGCATCCAGTAGCGGTCTTCATCAATGGTGAAACCGACCCATAGCCCCTCTTCCTTGTTGACGCTGTTGGCCACCACCGTGCCGGGTCCGAGCTTTGACTGGAGTTCCTCCGCAATGCGCTGGCTCAGTGCATCGGTGTCAAAAGGTTCAAAAACGTCGCCGGGTTCGCGCGGCACAATGCGCACGCCTTCTTGCTCCTTCATGGTTTTGATCAAGGACACGCGGTTGATGGCGTCGGAGTGAATCAGTGCGGCCCGGCTCAAATTGACCAGCGATGCCATTTGCTGCGCTGTCTGGATGGCGCGTGGCTCGAATTCGAGCGCCCGCAGCGTTTGCAGCCAGGCCAGAATGCTGCCCACGAGCAGCAGGGCCAGCAGAAAGAAAGTGCGCCAGAAGAGGCTCAAGGGCACCCGCGAGCGAGTGCGGCGCTCGGCGGGGCCAGCCTCCAGCGGCATCAGGCCACTGTTGTCCTGGGGCGTGACCGGCGCGTCAACGACAGTGTTCAAGCCGCACCATCAGGGACAAAAACGTAGCCCACACCCCAAACGGTCTGGATGTAGCGTGGCGCGGCGGCGTCCACCTCAACCAATTTACGCAAGCGCGACACCTGCACGTCCAGACTGCGGTCAAAGGGTTCAAACTCGCGGCCACGCGCCAACTGCGCCAGTTTTTCGCGCGACAGCGGCTGGCGCGGATGGCGCACCAGCGCCTTGAGCATGGCGAATTCGCCGGTGGTCAGAGGCTGGTCCTCGTCGTCTTTGCGCAGTGTGCGAGCCCCCAGGTCAAAGGTAAACGGCCCAAAAGTCACGACCGCGCTATCACTGGCGGGCGAGCCGGGCGCCTCCTGGGTTGGGCGTCGGCGCAGCACGGCGTGGATGCGCGCCAGCAGTTCGCGCGGATTGAAAGGTTTACCCAGGTAGTCGTCGGCGCCAACTTCCAGGCCAACGATACGGTCCACATCCTCGCCTTTGGCTGTCAGCATGATGATGGGGGTGCGGTCATTGGCGGCACGCAGGCGTCGGCAGATCGACAGACCGTCCTCGCCGGGCATCATCAGGTCCAATACGATCAGGTCCACCGGTTCACGCACCAGCAGGCGGGTGAGCGACTTGCCGTCTTCGGCCTGCAACACGTCAAACCCCTCTTGTGTCAGATACCGGCGCAGCAGGTCGCGGATGCGGACATCGTCATCACAGATTAATATTTTGTCGTTCCGGCTGGGTACTTGGCTCATCTGGGCCTCCTTGAATTTGTAACAAAGCCGATTTTGGCAGGCTAAGCAACGGGAATGACGGTATTTTCGCGCAACATTGACACGATGTTACAAATGTTGCCCCAGCGGGCCCGGTGACTGTCAAACAGGGTATTCGCGAGCAGCTGATTTGGCGTTATGGTTTGTCCATGAAGCATTCTCATTTCTTTTTCCTGTTTCTGTCTGCCGTTGCGGTGGGCGTCTGGGCGCAGTCTGTGGCGCCCAGGCGGGAAGAGTCCTCCATACAGTTGCCGCCTGATTTGCGACGCTCCGAGTTGCGCGAGGCGCTGAAGAGGTCGCAGACACCCCAGACACAGGAGAATAGCCCCCTGGTTGACGCAGAAGCCCTGGAGCCGCGCGCAATCTATGATCGGCACTTGTCAGCGCAGGAGCGTGCCGATCTGCGCGAACAGTTGCGTCAGCAGAGCTTTGATGGCTTGCTCAACGTGACTGCCAAGTAATACTGAATCATTGTCGGGGACTCCCGAATGGCGTGTCGAGGTTTGGAGGGCATTCGTTTGAAAAATACTATTAAATTAGTAGCGTATTGTGTAGTATTGACGGGGGCTAGCAGCCTATTTGCTCAACAAAACCTGCTGCCTGAGGTGCAGAACGTGGTGCAGCTCTCGGCCACCGGTTCGGTGGAGGTGCCGCAAGATCTGTTGTCGATTGCCATGAGCACCACCCGCGACGGCAGTGATGCCAGTGCGGTACAAAGCCAGCTCAAGAGCGCGCTTGACGCCGCCCTGGTCGAGGCGAAGAAGACGGCGCAGCCGGGCCAGCTTGATGCCCGTACCGGCAACTTCAGCCTTTATCCGCGCTACGGGCGGGACGGCAAGCCGATCGGCTGGCAGGGTACTGCCGAGCTGATTCTGGAGGGGCGCGACTTTGCACGCATCAGCAGTGCCGCCGGCAAGATACAGACCTTGACCGTGAGCCATGTCAGTTTCGGCCTGAGCCGCGAGCAGCGCACCCGGGTCGAGTCCGATGCGCAAGGTATCGCCATTGAACATTTCAAAGCCCGCGCCAGCGACATTGCCCGCGGTTTCGGCTTTACCGGCTACACCCTGCGCGAAGTCAACGTCAGCGCAAATGACCAGGGCTATACCCCGCGCCCCCGGATGATGGCCGTGGAGGCCAAGGCGGTGGCGGATACACCGGTTCCGGTGGAAGCCGGCAAGACCGCGGTGCTGGTGACGGTATCGGGGTCGGTGCAGTTGAAGTAAGTCGCTGGTGCTGAGTCCCGTCCCGTCTCTGAATCAATGTATTGGAAAATTTCCCGGTCTCGCCGGAGAACCTGCCCTTATTTGTCCAGACCGCCCATGCACAGATATTTGATCACCAGGTAGTCATCCATTCCGTACTTGGAGCCTTCGCGCCCAAGCCCGGACTGTTTGACGCCGCCGAAGGGCGCGACTTCGTTGGAAATAATGCCGGTGTTGATACCGACCATGCCGCTTTCCAGACCTTCTGCGACGCGCCAGATGCGCCCGATGTCGCGCGAATAGAAATAGCTGGCCAGACCAAATTCCGTATCGTTGGCCAACTCAATCGCTTCGGCATCGGTCTTGAAACGGAACAGCGGAGCCAGGGGGCCAAACGTCTCTTCGCGCGCCACCATCATGTCGGCGGTGGTGTCAGCGATCACGGTGGGTTCAAAGAAACTGTGTCCCAGTGCATGACGCTTTCCACCAGTCAGCAAGCGACCGCCTTTGGCAATGGCATCGGCGATGTGCTGTTCCACCTTCAGGATGGCGGCGCCGTCGATCAGCGGACCTTGTGTGACACCGGCCTCAACACCATTGCCGACCTTGAGCTTTTCCACGGCCACGACGAGCTTTTTCGCGAACGCGTCATAGACGCCATCCTGCACATACAGGCGGTTGGCACAGACGCAGGTCTGACCCGCATTGCGGTATTTGGACATGATCGCGCCTTCGACCGCTGCATCCAGATCGGCATCGTCAAACACGATGAACGGGGCATTGCCGCCCAGCTCCAGCGACAGCTTCTTGATGGTCTTGGCGCATTGCTGCATCAGCATGCTGCCGACCTCGGTCGAGCCGGTGAAGGAGAGCTTGCGAACGGTGGGGTTGGCGGTCATCTCGCCGCCGATGGCACTGGCCGATCCGGTCAGCACGCTGAAGATGCCTGGCGGCACGCCGGCGCGCTCGGCCAGCACCGCCAGGGCCAGTGCTGAGTAGGGTGTGGCCAGAGCCGGCTTCAACACCATCGGACAGCCGGCAGCCAGCGCTGGGCCGACCTTGCGGGTAATCATCGAGGACGGGAAATTCCAGGGCGTAATGGCGGCGCAGACGCCGATGGGCTGTTTGATGACGACAATGCGTCGATCCGTCCAGGGCGACCCCAGTGTGTCACCGTTAACACGTTTGGCCTCTTCGGCGAACCATTCGATGAAGGAGGCGGCGTAGCCGATTTCACCCTTGGCTTCTGCCAGCGGCTTGCCTTGCTCAACCGTCATGATCATGGCCAGATCATCGGCATTGGCCAGCATCAGATCGTTCCATTTGCGCAGAACCGCACTGCGCTCCTTGCCGGTTTTTTCGCGCCAACTGCGCCAGGCGCTATTGGCCGCCGCGATCGCACGCCCGGTTTCCGCCGCGCCCATTTTCGGCACGGTACCAATGGTTTCACCGGTCGCCGGATTGGTGACAGCACAGGTTTCACCGTTGTCGGCATCGCACCACTGGCCGTTCAGATAGGCTTGGCTGCGAAACAGCGAGGGGTCTTTCAGTTGCATCATGAGATTGCTCCAGGTTAAGGTCTAAATGTTGGCTGTGCCCGGGCACGACTGTTCAGTAGGCGGCCTGGTACATCGCCAAGGCGTCGTCGTAGGCGACATCGCGCGGGTTGTTCACCAGCAGGCGCTGGACGTTCATGGCGTCGCGCGCCAGCATCGGCAGATCGTCTTGCTTGACACCGGCATCACGCAGGCTCTGGGCGTAGGGCATGGCCGCCACGCGCGCGCTGATGGCCGCCACGAAGCTGGCTGCTGCTTCGCTGTCGTCAGCAGTAGCCAGTTCCGGCAGGATGGCGCGGCCCAATTCGGCGTAGAGGCCTTGCGCCGCAACAAGATTGAACCTCAGCACCGCCACGAAGACCAGGGAATTCGTCAAGCCGTGCGGCAGGCCATAGTGACCACCAAGCGGATAGGCCAGCGCGTGCACGGCACCTACGGGTGCGTTGGCGAAGGCCATGCCGGCGAATAACGAGCCGAGCAACATGTTCTCGCGCACGGTCGGGTCCTTGCCGTCGTTCACTGCCGCTGGCAGGTTGGCGTAGAGCAACTGCAGCGCCTTGATTGCCAGCGCGTCGGAGAGCGGGTTTTTCTTCAAGCGGGTGGAGAAGGATTCGATTGCATGCACCATGGCATCGACGCCGGTCATGGCCGTCACCGTGGGTGGCAGCCCCAGCGTGAGGCGGCTGTCGAGCAGTGCCACATCCGGGTACAGCAGCGGCGAGACCACGCCCTTCTTCTCGTGGTTGGGCGTGGTGAGGATGGAAATCGGCGTGACCTCGGAGCCGGTGCCTGCAGTGGTCGGCACCTGGATCAGTGGCAGGCGCGGGCCGCGCGCCAGGCCAATGCCGTAGATGTCGGGCAGCGCCTGCGGCGTGCTTGCCAGCAGGGCGACGAGCTTTGCGGTATCCATGGAGCTGCCGCCACCGAAACCAAGGACGCCGTCGGCGCCCGCGGCGCGCGCGGCCTCCACTGCAGCCTGCACACTGAGCTCGGGCGGGTCGGCCAGCACGTCGGAAAACACCGTTGCCGCGACACCAGCGGCGGCCAGCGAGGCCAGGGCACCGTCGATGAGTTTGGCCTTGATCAACCCCGCGTCGGTCACCAAGAAGAGTCGGGAAATCCCCAGACCCTTGGCGATCTCGCCCAGACGATTGGCCCCACCCTGTTCACAGATGATCCTGGGTGCGGTTTCAAAGCTAAATTGCGTCATGATGAATCCTTTCAAAAAAATATTTTTGTGATCAGCCGAGCGTAACCACGCCACGTTCGATTCGGTAAACCAGATCAACCAGGCGGGCGCTATGGGTGTGATCTGATTCGGAGAGTACGACCGACAGCCCCGCTTGTCGCAGGCCACCGATGACTTCAACCAGGCGTCGCGAGAGCACCGGTGCAACCCCTTCAAAGGGTTCATCGAGCAGCAGCAACTTGTTGCCCGGCATCAGGGCCCGGGCCAACGCAACCAATTTCTGTTGCCCTCCGGAAAGCTGCATGGCGCGTCGTTCGCGGAAGTCAGCGACTTCAGGCATCAGACCATAGATCCAGTCCAGGCGCGCCTTGGCCTCTGGAATATGGTTGGCCCAGGCTGGTAAGAGAATGTTTTCCTCGACGGTCAGAGCAGGGATCAGGCGACGATCTTCTGGCATGTAGCTGATGCCGCGGCGCGCCAGCGCATAGGGCGCCAAAAGCTGAAGATCCTCGCCAGCTGCGGCAATGCGCTCGGCCCGGAACGGCAGCAGACCCATGATGGCGCGCATCAGTGTGGTCTTGCCTGCGCCATTTCTGCCGATAAGACCGACCATTTTTCCCGCTGGCACATCCAGTGATACGTCGCGCAGGACGGGTACGTGGTCGATAGCAACATGGAGGGATCGAACTTCAAGAGCGGCATTCATGCGCTTTCTCCAACGGCTGAATCTACCTTCAGATCTCGGCCAATCACGAACTCCTGCACCCGGGCGTCGCCCAGCACGCTTTTCGGAGGTCCGTCGGCAATGATTTCGCCGCTGTAGAAGGCAATGATGCGGGTCACATAGCGCGCCACGATTTCCATGTCGTGCTCGACAAATAGCACGGTGACGCCATACTGGCGAACCACGGACATGACCGTGTCCATCAGCGCAAACTTTTCCTCCGAGCTGACACCGCTGGTGGGTTCGTCGAGCAGCAGCATGCGTGGCCGACTGACCAGCGCCATGGCGATATCCACCAGTTTGCGCGTACCTTGTGGCACGGTGCTGACGAGGGCATCACGGTACTGGCTAACACCGAATTCCGCGAAAATCGCGTTCGCCAGTTTTCGTCGTTGTGGCGTATCGAGTGGCCGCAGGAAAGACGGCTGAGTGCCTTCGGCCGCCACCAGGGCCACCATGGCGTTTTCCATGACCGTCAGTTTCGGAAACAGCTGTGCAACCTGGAAAGAACGCGCCATTCCCATGCGCGTGATGTCGCGCGACTTGCGTCCGAGCACCGAGTTGCCGTCGAACAGGATGTCACCGCTGCTGGGCGGCAAGTAGCCCGTCACCATATTGATGAAGGTCGTTTTGCCAGCCCCATTGGAGCCAATAACACCGACGATTTCGCCTTGGGCAATGCGAACGTTCAGGTCGCGGGCCGCGACCACGGCGCCGAAAGTTCGGGTCAGACCGCGCGTTTCGAGAATGGTGACGCTCATGCCGACACCCCCGGCTTGCTGCGATCAACCAGGCTCCACAGGCCCTTTGGGAGAAACAGAATGAGGGCGAGCAAGGTGATACCCAGCGTCATTTGCCAGGTATTGGGCGCCTCCTGGATGGCGAAGGTACGCAGCACCGCGAACACGATGGCTCCGATGAAGGGTGCCGCCACGTGGCCGGTACCCCCCAGAATGGCAATGAAGACAAACTCGCCGGAGGTGGTCCAGATCGCCATGTCGGGGTCAATGTGACCGCTGGCCAGCGCCGTAAGACCGCCACCCAGCCCGGACACGCACGCCGCCAGGACATAGTTCGCGAACAGCATCCGCTGCGGCGAGAGGCCCAGGTATTCAACCCGGATTTCGTTTTCCCGGACCGCCTCTGTCACACGGCCCAGGCTGGAAACCATGAAACGGTGAAAGCCCATCGCCACTGCGGCGGCGACAAGCACCGTGAGCAAATACAGCGTGCGCTTTCTCGCATCGCCCTCGGGCACCCAGCCCAGGAAGCTCGGTGGTGATACGTTGAAGCCATCGGTAGAACCGAGTGCAGAAGACTTGACCAGCACGCCATACAGAATCATGGACAGGGCCAGTGTCAGCATGGCGTAGAAAATCTCGCGGTAACGCGTCAGCAACCAGCCGCAGGCCAGCGCCATCAGCAGTGCCGCCACCGTGCCCAATGCGAGCAGTGCGAAGGCGTCGCCAACGCCCAGGTACTGACTCGCGAGGCCGACGCCATAGCCGCCAATGCAATAGAACAGAGCCTGGCCGAATGACACCAGACCGGCACGCATCTGGATGACGACGCCCAGGACTACCAGCGCCTTGGCCAGGGCCAAGGTGAGCAAGAAAGCCAGCCAGGCCGGCATGATCCACGCGCCCGCGACAAACATGGCAGCCGCCAGTAGCAGCGTGGGCTCGGTCGGGGAGGCAAAAACTTTTCGCAATGACATTCAAATTCTCCTGGCAAGGGTTTGTCCGAACAGTCCTTGCGGACGGATGGCGAGCACCAGGAACATCACACCGTAGATGACAAAAAGTTCAATTTCTGGCGCGATATGAACCGCAAAGGAGCGCGACAGTCCGACCAGTACCGCGCCTGCGGCAGCACCTCCGATGCTGCCCAGACCGCCGACCACAATCACGGCGAAGGCCAGCACGATGACCTCCACGCCGATACCCGGCGACACCGAAATCGCCGGTGCCGTCAGGGCTCCGGCCAGCGCACCCAGGATCGCTCCAATAGCGAAGGTGGCGGCAAACATGGCGTTCACATTGACACCCATGGCGATGGCGATTTCGCGGTCATGGATCACCGCGCGCAACAACCGGCCCTTGTTGGTGCGGTTCAGCGCGGCCCAGGCCAGCAGACCGATCACTATCGCGACGCCAATCAACATCAGGTCGTAGTTGGCAAAACGAAGGTGAGCGCCAAACGCAGTCTGCCCGAGCAGCTTGTAGGGCTGGTAGGCGAAGTAGGGATTGACGCCCCAAATCAGCTTGGTGACATCTTCCAGAATGAGCAGCAAGGCATAAGTGACGATCACCATGAGGATTTCGTCGCTGCCGCGCAGGAAGCGCAACAAGCCCTGTTCAATGGCCAGACCGATGATGGCACCGGCCAAGATGGCGCACGCGGGCAGTATCAACAGGCTCCAATAGGGGTCGCCGTGCTCGCCGGAAAAATACCAGCTCACGAGCGAAGCCGCGGAGTAAGCGCCGATGGCGTAGAAGCTGCCGTGCGCCATGTTGAGCACGCGCATCACACCGTAGATGATGGTCATGCCGGCGGCCACGAGGAACAGCCAGGAGGCGTAGATGGCCCCGTCAATCAGGATGGCAAGTAGGGTGGTCATAACACTTTGGTACCGGTTGCGGGCGAGGCCTTGAGCCTCGCCCTCGGACGGGGGAGTTCAATCCGTGCTTATTGCCGGTCTAGCTGCACTTGGCGCCAGGGAAACCCGCCTTGATCCAGTCAGCGGGAGCGGTGCCGTCCGGGGGCATCACGCATTCGCCGGCGTAGGTCTTGACCTTGGTGAGCGTGGCCGTGCCGGACTTGGCGTCGAACTGGTACTCGCCGAATGACACACTCTGTACCGCCTGGTGTCCCTTGGTGCGGGCCATATTGACAGTACCACTGGGGGCTTCGTAGCTCAAGCCGGCCAAGCCTTGAACGACCTGATCGGCTGTCGGCATGGCGCCGGCTTTGGCGCTCTTCTCAGCCGCGGCCTTCAGGCCCAGGATGGCCTGAACCATCTTGTAGGCAGGGTAGGTTGGAGATTCCTTGAATTGCGCGATGAAGGCCGGACGGAACCAGTCGTTCAAGGCATTCTTCGGCGAGAACGCGCCGAAGGGACCACGACCGCCGAGGATAGTGCCATTGGCCACTTGCCCCTTGAAGTGTTCCATGCCGGTTTCACCCGCCGTCAGGACCACGGTCTTTTTATCAAAAAGACCACGCGCGCCGCCTTGCAGCATCAGCGCTTCCATATCGCCGCCCCAGAAGCTGGAGTGAATCAGGTCCGGATTGCTCACCGAAAGGGCCGAAATCTCGGCACCGTACTGGCCCTGACCGAGCTTGGGCCATTGTTCGGAGACGACTTTGGATTCGGGCTTGATGCGGCTGAAAGCCAGTGCAAAGTCGGCCCAGGATTCCTGGCCCCAGGCATAGTTTTGCTGAATGCTGGCAATGGTCTTGACGTTCGGGCGGGCCTCCGCCACGTAATGGGCGGCAGCGATGTTATCGACGACTGCGTCCAGACCGGTACGGAACAGGTATTTGGGGTTCTTCACAACCTCGAACACTTTGGAGGTGCCGCAGTCGAAAAAGATGGTCGGGACGCCAAGTTCCTCGGCGGCGGGGGCAATTGCCAGGCAGTCGCCCGACGAGATGTAGCCGATCACCGCATCCACTTTTTGCCGCTGCACCAGGTTACGGAATTCCTCGGTTTGCTTGGTAGCACCGCCGTTCTCGTCCAGCAGGACCATTTCAATTTCCAGGCCGTTGATTCCCTTTTTCGCGTACGGAGCGGGGACCTTGCCGTTATTCAGGGCTTCAACTATCAGTTTGGCACTGTTTGCTGCGGGAACGCCAAAGGGTCCGGCTGCTGCGCCCGACAAGAAGGTGACAACGCCAATGCGGTACTTGCCGTTGTCGGCCGCAATAGCAGACGTGCCAAGCGCTGCTGTTAACGCGAGGGTGGTAGCGATAGCTGACACGCGCAAGACTGGATGTGAAATGCACAATTTGGATTGCATGGATGGCTCCTGGTTAGTTGCTTGGTTTGCTTGGGACGAGAGAACTGCTGACAGCACCGAGTGCGCGGGCACGGCGGCTACGAATAAGGTCCAGGGGCGGGCGCAGATCCTCGGCGCGATAGACCACCCAGCGTCCCAGCATGACCCGGGCTGGCGCATAGCCGCTGTCGCGCACCACTTCGCCAATGGCCTGGGCCTGGATGATCTGGTGGGTTTCCGGGTCAATATGAGAGACGTAACCTTGCGGGTCTTCTGGTAGCGTCATGTGCAGACCCTCAAGGGCATGGATCAACTGTTCGTTGTTGGCTCCCCGTCCGGCCAGCAGCAGGGCGCGGCCGATGGCCATGATCCCGGCGTATGCCCCTTCTGCGGCATAGGTGGGGAAGCGCCCTTCGAGGCGATGGAAATCGTTGACGAATTTGCGGTTGCGTGGGGTGTCAGGCCAGTTGTTATGGTGCCGCGCCGAGAGGATCAGTCCGGCCGGCGCCTGGTCGCCCAAGGAAGCCAGCACATCGAAATTGCCACCGGTATCAAAGTTGGCCAGCCTGGTTTTTTCGAGCAATCCGGCAGACAGCGCCTGCTTGAGGAATGCGATGAAGTCACCGCCCCACAACGCCGATACCACAACATCCGGTTTGGCCGCCATCAGTTGGGCAATGTAAGCGGTGTAATCAGGCTCGTAGAGGCGCGGCCAGAGTTGACCGGTTACCTCATGGTTCACGCCCAGACTGCTCAAGGACTCTTCAAGGTCGCGCCAGGAGATGTGGCCATAGTCGTAATCGGGTCCAATGAAAGCCAGCCGCTTCCAACGGCTTTTCTTCTGCAGTTCGGCAAGATAGCGAGCACCGGCCGCCATGGAGGAGTAGGTGTCGTTCGAGACCCGGAAGTAGTAACGATGAAAGTCCTCGACGGTCAATCGAGAAGACGCGTGATCGGTGCCGATCATGATGATTTTTCGGTCACGAGATACACGGCTGATTGCTTGGGCGACGCCAGAGTTCACGATGCCGCAGAGAAAGCGAACCTTGTCATGGTTGATGTAGTTTTCGGCGATGCGTGTTGCCACGGACGCCTTGGAACGGTCGTCCTCAACCAGGATGCGCAGCTTGGGCGCTGTTCCGGGCGGCACGTCAGCCGCCAGATCAGCGATGGCCAACTTCATGCCAGCGATACTGTCGTGGCCATAAATGGCGGCGCGGCCAGCCAGGGGAAACATGCAGCCGATCGTCGCATCGGCCGTCGCAGAGGACGCACCAAATTCGATGCGAGCCTGGCTGGTGACAGGCCAAACCAACGTTGTCACAACGGCCAGCCAGCCACTGCGCCGCGCGAAGCGACGCCAAGCTGTAAGCCGCGACTCAACAGGGCGCAGGGTGGCGCCAATCAGTGCAAACATAGTCTCCTCTTGTGCTTGGGTCATGGAACAACTTTGATGACAATTACCGTCGCAATTGATTGCCCAGCTTAGCTCTGCATTGCAAGGTATGTGCCAATACTTCAATGGAAAGCCGAAGCGGCGTGTTTGACCAATGAAAGAAAAGATACTGGTGCCGGTTTGGCTCCGCTCAAGGGCTAAACAGGCGCGCAGGAAATGGGCGATAACCGCTCAAAAACGATCAAGTCAATCCCAACATGCGCGAAAACCGCTCACTCAATAGCCAGGCGCTGCAAACGTCGTTTGAAAGCGTGGCGGGAGATACCCAGATGATCGGCAGCGTGGCCCTTATGCCCGCCGCACTCGCGCAATGCCGAGAGCAGTAATTCACGCTCAGTGACGTCCAAGGTATCGCTGATGGAAGACTTCGAGGCCCGCAGCACCGGTTCATCCTGCAGATGGGCATCCGCGATGCGCCTGACATCCGAGCCAATGACCCCGAACTCAGGCGGCAACTCGGCCATGCTGATGTCACGACCAGGGAACAGGATGGTCAGGCGTTCGATCAGGTTTTTCAGTTCACGCACATTGCCCGGCCAATGGTAGGCTGCCAGCAGTTTTCGCACGACAGTGTTGAGTCGGATCGGGGAGACACCTTCCTCGTGGGCATATTGTTGGGCAAAGTGCTCGGCCAGATGCAACACATCTTCGCCACGGCTACGCAGGGCGGGGATCTTCAGGCAAATAACGTTGATGCGGTAGTAAAGATCTTCGCGAAACCGTCCCGCAGCAACTTCCGCAACCAAATCCCGGTTGGTGGCGGCCACCACACGAACATCGGCATGCACGGCACGGGTCGAGCCAATGGCCCGGTATTCACCGTTCTCCAGGAAGTGCAGTAGCTTGGCCTGCAGGGCCAGCGGCATCTCCCCGATTTCATCGAGAAAAAGTGTTCCTTTATCGGCCAGGGTAACCAGGCCAATGCGACGCTGATAGGCCCCCGTGTAAGCGCCTTTTTCGGCGCCAAATAGCTCGGCCTCAATGAGCTGTTCCGGCAGCGAGGCGCAGTTGATCTCTATGAACGGACCCGTGCAGCGCGCACTGCCGGCGTGAATGGCGCGGGCCACCAAGGCCTTGCCGGTGCCCGATTCCCCCAGCACGAGGATGCGAGTGGTACCGCTGCCCGCAACGCGGGAGATGGTCGCCGCCAAATCGCGCATCGGCGCACTTTCGCCCACCAGCCCGCTCTGGCGTAACGCAGCGCGTCGATGGAAATTGATTTCACTTGTCATTTGACCGCGTTCCAAAGTTGTGCGAATCGTGTGCAGCAGGTCATCGAGATCGAAAGGCTTGGTCAGGTAATCGGCAGCGCCCATTTTTACCGCCTTGACCGCCGCTCGTGTGTCACCGTGAGCAGAGATCATGATCACCTGAGGCTCACCATTCTCCCGCTGCATGGTCTCCAGCACTTCCAGCCCGGTCTTGTCGGGCAGGCGCAGGTCGAGCAGCACCAGATCCGGGCGCACGTCAGCCACCGCTTGCAGCCCAGCTTCACCAGTGGCGGCGCCGTAGACCTTGTAGCCTTCCTCTTCGAGAGCGAAGGTGAGGGAGCTGACGAGGCTGGGTTCGTCGTCAATGATCAAGAGGGTCGACATGGTTGATGGCCTTGGCTAAGGGGAACAAAACTCGAACCACAGTGCCGTGTCCGGGTGCGCTGTCAATGGCCATCTCGCCTGCGTTGAGTTCACACAGTTGACGCGAAATGCTCAGCCCGAGACCGACACCTTTGGTCTTGGTTGTAAAGAAGGGGTCGCTGACGCGCTGCAAGAGTTCAGCCGGGATGCCGCAGCCGGTATCGCTGACCTCGATGGCGGCTCGCCCGGCAATGATTGAAGCGCGCAGGACAACAGCACCTCCGGCGGGCGTCGCCTGAACCGCATTGAGGGTCAAATTGAGGATGATCTGCTGCAAGTGGTCTGGATCGGCCCACAATTCAAGGTCAGGATTGCCCTGGCAACTGAAATGTATGTTCCGCGCTCGGGCTTCGGGCTCGATGATCATGGAAATGCGTCGAAACAACTCGTGCACCGGCATGAGGCCGAACAGCGGGGGGCGTGGTCGGCCGAAGTCCACCAGATCGCTGACCACACGCGCCAGGCGATCAATCTCCCGTTCCATCTCGGTGAGCAACTGGGTGCGCTTGGGATCTTGCTCACGCCGGGCGAGGGCCTGAACGCTGGTCTTGATGGCTGCCAACGGATTGCGAATTTCATGGGCAATACCGGTTGCAAATTCGCCGAGCACGGCCAGCTTTTCCATTCGCACAGCCCGTTCAAGATACTCTTGCAACCGGCCCGACATGGCATTGAAGGCGTGCGAGACCGACGCTATTTCATCATTGCCTTGTTCAGCGATGCGATGATCAAGCTGCCCAGATGAGATGGCTGCCGCGCCACTTAAAAGCAGATCAATGCGCAAGCGCAACTGCCTGGACAGACGAATAAACAGAAACACGATCAACGCGGTGCTGACCAGCACGGCAAGCAACAATGCACGCTGCTCCAGCACGAAAGATTTGAGGACACCCGTTGATTCGACTTCGAGCATTGAGCCCCAGCCAGGCAGTATTTCCGGGCCCGCAATCAATTTTCCATGGACCTCAGTAGCCTGTCCCGTGGCATTGAAGTTCCCGACCGGCGTGCGCAGCAGGGTTTGGAGCGTACCCGCTATCGCGTTTGCGCCGAGTTGCTCGGTGAGCGAAGCCAGACGAACGTGCAAGGCAATATAGCCCGTCACATGATCGGCTTGTCGCGTACGCATGGGATGACGCACCAACAGCCAGCCGGGGTCCCCGTTGGCAGCGGGCATGGGGCCAATAACCTGCGTCTCGCCGAGTGCCGTCATCGGCAACTGCTCTGTCTCAAATGGGCGATCGGCCCAATAAGGCGGTCCAGCCGCCGCTTGGCCGGGCACGGCACGCTGCAGGTGACCATCAGCGTCAAAAAAAAGAATGCCATAGAGATCGGGCAGGTCGGATTCAATTTGTAAAACTGCTGCCACCTCACTGTCCACATTTCCTCTTTTTGCAGTTGCAAACCCTGCGACTCCCGGATAGTTGGCCAGGGTTTCAAGTTGATAGCGCCGCGCCTCAAGGTAAGAGCTCAACCGATTTGTCGTGGCAGTCAAATGAGTTGAAATCTTTTCGCCGAGCAATTGCTCAAGTGCGTTGCTGGTAAAGCGGTCATAGAGCAAGCCAATCGACAATACCGGTAGCGTCGACGCGAGCACCGACAGGATCAGGTAGCGTCGAACAATGCTCTTTTTAATGACCATGGATGTTCTGGGAATGTGCTGCAATGCAGCGAGTTTGCACTTTAACGCAAACGCCTGGTTCATCGTTGTGCCGGAGCAAGATTAGCCGATGGCGTCAGTGTCATACTTGCTGCCACGATTTGATTTTTTGCATATTTTTTCTGTTCATTGATCCATGGTTGATTTTTCACCGTTGAAGACCATCCGCAAGCTGGCGCCTGGCCTGTCTGCACCAGCTCAGCCCGCCATGCTGGGGCGGTTTGAGCTGCGCCGCATCCTTGGCCGGGGAGCGCAGTCGACGGTCTGGCTGGCGTTTGATCCGCGCCTGGAGCGTGACGTCGCGATCAAGCTCATGAAAATTGGCGCCGGCTCGGATGCGTCGGCCCTTGCCCAGTGGCTGCAGGAGGCGCGCAGTGTCAGCCGCCTGACGCACCCCAACATCGTGCCGGTTTTTGAGGCTGACGTACAGGATCAGCAGCCTTATCTGGTGTTTGAGTATGTGCCGGGGCAAACGCTGGCCGACCGGCTGGCCAAACAGGGTGCCATACTGCCGATTGACGCCGTGGCCTTGATGCTGGGCGTGCTCGATGCCTTGGTGGTGGCCCATGCCGCCGGTGTGGTGCACCGCGATTTGAAGCCGTCCAATATTGTGATCGACCCAACCGGGCGCGCGCGGGTGATGGATTTTGGCATTGCCGCACGCATACAGGAGGAGGGTGGCAACAGCGCCGAGGCGCCAACGGGTGGCACGCCGGGCTATATGTCGCCCGAGGCAGCCCAAAACCTGCCGCCCACGCCATTGATGGATATTTTTTCGGCCGGTATGGTGCTGGCCGAAATGCTCTCAGGCCAAGCGCTCAATGCTGAACGCGATCCCTATCGTGCGAATAACCATCCCCCGGCAAAGCCGGGGGTTTTCAAAATTGTGAGCCGCTCAAAGCGGCTAAACGGGGTCGCTAACGCGGCCCCAACTCTTGGCGCCACCGAAACGGTGGCAATCTATCTCCACAGCC
>NZ_JBAQMD010000076.1:0-3211 GCF_049302455.1 Rhodoferax ferrireducens
ACCGCAAATTATGGAAGGTTGATACACCGGTTACACAAGTGGAAGGCACCGCGCATTGCTCCCAAGTGCAAATTGCTTCTTCGGCTGGTTGGGCGCATACCTTCCATAATCGCGAACCTTGGATAATTGCGGCCCATAGCCCAGGGGCGCATCAGGTTCTCGATGTGGTTGTTGTCGATGGGAACGTCGCCGTCCACCAGGTTGGCCATCAACGCGCTCCAGCGGTTCAGGCTGTAGTCGATGGCGTTGGCGATGGCGCTGCCGTCGGGTACGCGCTGGCGCTCCAGTTGCAGCCAGACATGCATCTCTTCCCATAATGGCTTGGCCCTGGCTTGCCTCATGTCCAGTCGTTGCTCGACCGATAGAACCCGGGCTTCTCGCTCGATGCAGTACAGCTTCGCAATGCGCAGCACTGCCTGCGCAGCCACGGGACTTTGGTTGTCCTTGATCAGCTCGTCGAATTTGCGTCGTGCGTGGGCGAGACATCCAGCTTCAATTCGCTGTTCAAGCTTGAAGACGGTGTCGTAGGCCGCATAGCCATCGCATACCAGCGTGCCCGACCAATCTTGCAGGAAGGCAACCGGATACTTCGCCCCTCTGCCCACGCAGAAGTCGTACACCACGCCCGGCAACACATCGAAGCCGCTGCGCGCATAAGCCCAGATATAGGCGCGTTTGGTCTTGCCCGCGCCCGGGTCCAGCATATTCACCGGCGTCTCGTCGACATGTAAGACGTTGGCGCCGAGCACGAACTTGCGGTGCGCGTCAAACAACGGTATCAAACCGGCACCGCCCTGTCCCGACCAGGCTGCCAGCGTCGAGCGCGGTGTGTGGATGCCTGAGCGCGCGTTGATCTGCTCCTGGCGGTAGTACGGAATGTGATCGACGAATCGACTCACCAGGGTGTGGGCGATCAAGCCCTCAGCGGGCATGCCCTTGTCGATGATGTGGGGCGCAACCGGTTCTTGCACCAATGTCTGGCAGCACTTGCACGTCCACTTGCCGCGAACGTGGCGATGGACGAAGAACTCAGCCGGCACGATGTCCAGCTTCTCGCTCACGTCTTCGCCAATGCGCACCATGGGCTGGCCGCAACCGCAGGTGATGTTCTCGGGTTCGTGGTGGTGATCCACGCGCCGCAGATGTTCAGGCAATGCCTGGCGTTTGGGTTGACGCGCAGGCGTTTTGCCAGCGGGCTCGCCCTGAGTACCGGGCTGGCCCTGCAGGGCTTCGAGCTGCGCTTCAAGACTTGCCTGGTCAGCTGCCAGCGTCTCTTCGAACAACTGGCGTTGCTCGGCATTCATGCGCTCGGTCTTGGCCGCAAAGCGCCAGGACTTCAGGCGCGCCAGTTCAAATGTGATGCGTTCGATCTTGACGTCACGGAACTTGATGGCCTGCGCTTGGGTGGTGATGAGCTTGCCCTGCTCGGCGATATGTTGCAGCATCGTGGCCGCCACTTCAGCCAGTGCACTGGGGCTCAGACGCTGCAGGTCCTGGGCTTTAAGTTCGTGCACGTTGAGCATGTGCCCATTGTGCAAAACAAACGATCAAACCACCATTAGGGCATGTGCTGATTGTTCTTTTTTACCAGACAAACCCCGGCCATTACATGCGCGTAATGACCTGCATTTGCTCCAGCCGTTGCCACGGCAAACCCAGCACCAGCGCGTCGAATTGCTGCTGCGTCAGCGCCATCGGCGACGCCGTGCCAGACACCGCAGTCGGCCACACGAAGCGGCTCTGATTCAAACGCCTGGCCGCGCACCACACGCCGAAACCGTCGTGCACCAGCAGCTTGATGCGCGTGGCGCGCACGTTGGCAAACAGATAACCGTGGTGCGCTCGGGCAGCGCCGAACACCTGCACCACACGGGCCAGCAGTCGCTCGGGTCCGGCACGCATATCAACGGGATCGATCGCGAGCCACAGTGCGTCGATGCGAATCATCGCAGCCACTCCCGCAACAAAGCCCCACAGTCACCAGCACATTGCACGGGCCACGTCACCGTGACGGCGGATGCGCCGCGCCGCAACTCCATGCGAATCTCCGGCACGGGTGCCGACATGGCCTGCGGCGGTAGCTGCAGGGGCAGGAACTCTGCGTTGGGTCTGGCACTGACTACCACCCGATTGCCAACCCCGGCATCAGTCGCTCGTCCCTCCAGACTTCGCCAGCGGTGAACCACGTTGGCGTTCAACCCGCTTCGCAGCGCAACTGCGGCAACCGACGCCCCGCTCTGTCGGCATGCCTCCAATACCTCGGCCCTAAATTGCGCACTGTGTTTGTGACGCGCCACTCTCTTCGTTTCCATAGTGTCCACCTGGTTGTTTCGTGGACACTATGTTTACCCGCTTGGCGGCAGGATTCAAGATGACATGGCTAGCCGCTTACGTCCCAATTGCACTCCAGCGTCATAGATTGGATCGCCTTGGGCCGCAGAGCCAAACCGCGCCAAAGCCGCCACCGCGCTGGCGTGCCCACTCATGACCGAGGCCGCCAAGTGCACCAGGCTATCCCAATGTTTTTCGATCAATGCAATGTCAACGTTTGCCTCGCACACAGCAGCGATTTCGGCGGGCACCTTGGTGCCGCGTGGCACAAACAGGTGCCGCTGCTTGAGTTCCTTCAGCCGCGGACAAAGATCGAAGCCAAGCAACCGGGCCAGTGCCATCGCAAAGTCCGTGTAGCCGTGGGTGTCCACTGCAAGCTGGCTGGTCTCAAGCCGTTCCTGGCGGATGACGCCTTCAATGGCTACGCCCGCCTGGCGCTCATTGAGCACGAAGGGCTGCGCATGGAAGATGCCCCAGCGGTCCCGCACATGGGAGTAAATGCCAATGGAGGGGGTGTTGCGCCTGGGATCCAGCCGGGCCTGCCACACCCGTTTGGTAGTCTCCATGCTCATCATGTCAGAGGATGCCAGGTCTGAACGGCCCCACGTAGTAGCGATCGGGTGGCGTTGCATGAACTCCAGCACCGCCTGGCAGGCCTGACTCAGGCGGCGTTCGTCCCTGGCCCAGCGCATGGCCTGGCGAATGCTGGTGGCAGACAACTGCGGAATCATGCGTGCGCACTCGATGGCTGTCAGACTGGTGCCGTGGGCCATGATGCCGGCATAGACCATCAGCAGCTCGTCGGTAGAGCGCGGTTCTCGGCCGAGCATGATCCAGCTGAATCGTACCTGGGCGTCAACGGCCAGGATCACTTCGGGCA
>NZ_JBAQMD010000077.1:0-2008 GCF_049302455.1 Rhodoferax ferrireducens
CATCCGCCGTTCAACGGCACCGTCGAGGGCGACCGCGTCCGCATCGGGTCTCAGGTGAATCTGGGCTTTGCCGTGGCGCTGGAGGGCGGCCTGGTCACTCCGGTCATCCACGACGCCGGCCGCAAAAGCCTGCAGAACCTCGCTGAACTGGCGGCCGAGCTGGTCCGCCGCGCCCGCAGCGGCACGCTGCGCCCACAGGATGTCGACGGCGGCACCTTCACTCTGTCGAACTTGGGCAGCCACGGCATCGACGCCTTCACGCCCATCATCAACCCGCGGCAGATTGCCATCCTGGGCCTTGGCCGGGTGCGTGAGATCGCGCAGCGCAGCGGCGGCGGTATGACCTGGCGGCAATGCATGGCCGTGAGCCTGACCTTCGATCATCGCGTCGCCGATGGCGTGCCGGCGGCTGTGTTTCTGCAGGATCTGGCGCAGTTCCTGAGTCGTCCGGAGGGCTTCCAGTCCGGCGGCTGAGCCTCACGGTCGGCGCCGCGTCAGTCCCTGATGATGCTCGTGCGGCGATGCTCGTCATCCGGGAACACGCGGCCGGTCATGATGGTTTGCCAGATATGGTCGAAGACCTTGCCCGGCTCGCCGGGCTTCTTGCCGGACCGAAAGTAACTGTGGCCCTTGGGCGTGTCGTAAGCGGTGTTCACGTCGTCACAATCCACGGCGTAGACGTTCGTTGGCGTCATGGCCATGTTCTCGGGGCCGGTATGGCCCAGGCGACGCGAGGCGATCTTGTTCTTCAGGTTCGCCACCTTGCTTGAACGCAGCGCCAGGTCGTCCGAGGCGTAATACACCACCACATTGCGCGATGCGTGGCTGATGAGCTCACCGGCGTGCCCCTTGTGCACCGATTCGTTCTCGATATCCGCCGCCACCAGATAGGTGTTTCGAAACAGCAGCGGCACGCCGCTTGGCAGGTCGTACTTGTCCCAGGCACACAGCGTCTCGCGCAGCACGCGATTGCCCATGGAGTGCGCCAGCATGTTGATGCGCTTCAGACACGGATCGTCGGTCGGGTTGCGCTGGGCGTCATCGCGCCATTTCATGAAGTGCCCCAGCACCCGGGCCAGGGAAAAGGCACTCGCGTCGGCCGCCTTCTGGTCGTCCCAGTAGTCCTTGACGATTCCCTGGTCATCGTCACAGGGCCATACCACCGGCAGCACCAGCAGCTCCTTTTGCTTCTTTTTGTCGCACAGTGCCTGCAACTCCGCCGCCCCGTCGAACACCGCCTCCGGCAGATTCGAGAAGCCGTGGAGGTACACCAGCAACTGCCGATACGGCGAGGACTTCAGCTCGGACATCAGATTGAAGCCGCCGATTTCCTCGTATTTATCCTTGCCCAGCCGCCGGCAATAGAACACCGAGTTGGAGGCTGCGTTGTTCTTGAGATCGAAGTCGAAGACACGGCCGACGCGGCTCTTGATGCTCTGCGTCGGGAAGCGGTTGGTTATGAACAACATGGCACGACCTCTCATGCAAGCTTGAGGGCGCACAGTGTCCGCCGCCCTGCGCCGCTCTGCCATGCACTGATACACATTCGGCGCGATGGGGCTTGCCGTCAGATACGATGCCGCCTGTGCGACAGTCCATCGCAGTGCCCACGGTTGCGAACTTGGCGGCTTCGAGCAAGGTCAAACAACCCGCACCTTGGCCCGAGTGAAGGAGTAAGCCATGCATATTTCGCGTTCAGCCCTGAAATTTGCGGCAGCGTTCGCCGCGGTCGTGCTGTGCACCTCGTCGATCTCTGCGGAAACCGTTCTCACGACACAGGATGCCGTCGAAGTGTCCGTGTCCGACGTGCGGGTTAGCGGTTCCGGCCTGCAAGGCGAGATTCACAATCAAACCGATGCGACTTTGATTGGAGCCGAACTTCTGGTGCGTCACCGCTGGCTGTGGGCTGACGAGCTGCATCCCGGCACCGACGACCCGGGCTGGGTCGAAATACACCCCGTGAACGTGACCATCCCGGCCGGTGACACTGCGCCATTCAGCGTGCAAC
>NZ_JBAQMD010000078.1:0-3682 GCF_049302455.1 Rhodoferax ferrireducens
CGGGCATTGCCCCGGTATTTGACGCAAAACCAGCTCAAAGCATGGTTTTTGGAAAATCTTCACTTCGATGAAAACCGTGAAAACACGCGCCGTTGCTGGGGTTGACGGGTTTTCTGTCAAGCACTACATACAATCATGGATGTATGTCGTGTGCATTTCATTTTTGCAATGTTATTTGAAAGAGGTCCGTCATGGCTCGCCGTACCAAGGAAGAAGCCCTCGCCACCCACAACCGCTTGCTGGATGCGGCGGAGCATGTGTTTGCCGAGAAGGGCGTTTCCCGCACCTCCTTGCATGACATTGCAGAAGCCGCTGGCGTGAGCCGGGGTGCGATTTACTGGCATTTCAAAAACAAGGCGGATTTGTTCAACGCCATGATGGAACGCACCACCTTGCCCTTGGAAGATGCCTTGCATCAAATTGGGGATGATCCCGAGTTGGAACCGCTGCATGAGTTGCAGCGCGCGATTCTGGACACCATGCGAAAGATTAGTTCGGACGAACGCACCCGTCGTGTCTTTGAGGTGGCCATCCTCAAGGTGGAGTACGTTGATGAACTGCTGTCGGTCAAGGCGCGCCATCTTCAATGCTATGTTGAAGGGGTCGGCCAGATGGAGCGTAGCCTGCGGGAGGCCGCTTTGCGTCGGGGGGCGCCCTTGCGGGTGTCGCTTTCGATGGCGGCGCAGGGTTTGCACGCGCTGGTGGTGGGACTTATTCATAGCTGGTTGCTGGCGCCGGAAGCCTTTGAGCTGGTCGGCGTGGCTGAAATGGCGCTGGGCATGTATCTGGCCGGTTTGGGGCTGGTGCCGGCGCCTGAGCAGCAGGTAGCCCCGGCCCCGTAAATCCGTCACAGCGGCGGCCATGGTGTCTTTCACGTGGCTGGTGTCACTGTCGTCGCTGAGCAGGACGATGGGGCGGCGCGTGTCGTGCGTGGGCATCCCCTAAACTCCGCCCCTATGGCAAAAAACTTGCAGGTATTGGGCATTGAGTCCTCATGTGATGAAACGGGCGTGGCGCTGGTGGAGGTGCGGGGCAGTGCATTGCCGGTGCTCCTGGCCGATGCCTTGTACAGCCAGATCGAGATGCACCAGGCCTACGGCGGTGTGGTGCCCGAGCTGGCCAGTCGCGACCACATTCGCCGCGTGCTGCCGCTGACGGAGCAGGTGCTTGCGGCATCCGGTCGAACCTTGGCAGACATTGATGTGGTGGCGTTCACCCGCGGCCCGGGTCTGGCCGGTGCCTTGCTGGTGGGCGCGGGCGTGGCGTGTGCGCTGGGCGCGGCATTGGGTAAACCGGTGTTGGGTGTGCATCACCTGGAAGGGCATTTGCTGTCACCATTTTTGAGTGCGGATCCACCCGAATTCCCTTTCGTGGCGCTGCTGGTGTCGGGCGGCCACACGCAGTTGATGCGGGTGGACGGGGTCGGCTGTTACGAATTGCTGGGCGAGACGATTGATGATGCCGCCGGCGAGGCGTTTGACAAGTCAGCCAAGCTGCTGGGGCTGGCCTATCCGGGAGGTCCGGCACTCTCAAGACTGGCCGAGCAGGGTGATGCCACGGCGTTCAAGCTGCCGCGCCCCCTGCTGAAAAGCGGCAATCTTGATTTTTCATTTGCCGGTTTGAAAACGGCGGTGATGGTGCAGGCCAAAAAGCTGGCTGCCGCGCAGGACGGGTCGGTCGAGGCCTTGCCGGTGCAGGTACGGGCTGACCTGGCGGCCTCAACCCAGGCCGCCATTGTCGACGTGCTGGTCAAGAAGTCGATGACGGCTTTGAGTCAAACCAGTCTCAAACGCTTGGTGGTGGCCGGCGGTGTGGGCGCCAACCGCAGCTTGCGCGCGCAGTTCAATGCGGAGTGTGGCAAGCGCGGCGTGCGGGTGCATTACCCGGAACTGCATCTGTGTACCGACAACGGCGCCATGATTGCCATGGCGGCTGCCATGCGCCTGCAGTCCGGCCAGCAAGCAGCCAGCGAGGTCTATGCTTTTGACGTCAGACCGCGCTGGCCGCTGGGCGATCTGACAGCGTCAGCGTGAGACTGGCCAGAATTTATAAGAAATTGACCGCCAGCCCCCGTATTATAATGGTCTGTAGCTATCATTAATATAGCATTATTGAGCCGCCCAGCCGCCGTCCATATTCCACGCGACGCCGCGCACATTGTTGCCCGCCGGTGAGCAGAAGAACACCGCCAGCGCACCCAGTTCTTCGGGCGTGGTGAATTGCAGCGACGGCTCTTTTTCACTCAACAAGTGTTTGATCGCCTCGGCATTGCTGATGCCGCCCGCTGCCGCTTTGGCATCGACCTGCTTTTGCACCAGCGGTGTGAGCACCCAGCCGGGGCAGATGGCGTTGCAGGTGACGCCGGTGGTGGCGTTTTCCAGCGCGGTGACTTTGGTCAGCCCGACCACGCCGTGCTTGGCCGTGACGTAGGCTGATTTTTCGGCCGAGGCCACCAGGCCGTGCACGGAGGCGACGTTGATGATGCGGCCCCAGTTGGCCTTCTGCATCGCCGGCAGCGCCAGCCGGGTGGCATGAAAGGCGCTGCTCAGGTTAATGGCGATGATGGCGTCCCAGCGCTCCACCGGGAAGTTCTCGACCCGCGCCACGTGTTGGATGCCGGCGTTGTTGACCAGAATATCCACCCGGCCAAACTGCGCCGCGGCAAATTTCAACATGTCTTCAATTTCGGCCGGTTTGCTCATGTCAGCGCCGTGGTAAGCCACTTTGACGCCCAGTGCCGCGACTTCGGCCTTGGGGCCTTCAACATCTCCAAAACCGTTGAGCACGATGTTGGCACCCTGGGCGGCCAGGGCTTTGGCCAGCCCCAAACCGATGCCGCTGGTGGATCCGGTGACGAGCGCTGTTTTACCTTTTAACATGATGTTTCTCCGTGTAGTGTTGGGGTGAACTGTGTTTGAATTAGGATGTCGTTATTGTGATGGCGCACCGGGTTGAGACAACAGTCCCGCCCGTGCGCTTTGCGCCGACTTTATCAAACCCCTGACCCCCAAACATGACCGAGCCTTCTCTGAATTACGTCCTGTGCCCCGACCCCTCCGGTGGACACCGCATGGCTTATTGGCAATGGGGCAACCCCCAGGCTGGCCATGTGGTGGTTTGCGTGCATGGCCTGACGCGCCAGGGGCGTGACTTCGATGTGCTGGCGCAGGCTTTATGCGAGCGCGCGGGCGACAGCTTGCGCGTGGTGTGTCCGGATGTGGCGGGCCGGGGCCAGAGCGATTGGTTGAAGGACCCGCAGGGCTACCAGATTCCCATCTACGCGGCCGACATGCTGACGCTGTTGACCGCACTTCAGCCCACCACGCTGGACTGGTTGGGCACCAGCATGGGGGGTTTGATTGGCATCGTGGTGGCCGGGCAGCCCGAGCTGCCGTTACCGGTGCCGGTGCGCCGCCTGGTGCTCAATGACGTTGGACCGGTGATGGAGTGGCAGGCTCTGCAGCGCATTGGCGAGTACTTGGGCCAGACCAGCCGATTTGACTCGCTGCAGCAGGCCGCCGATGCCCTGTGGGCGATTGCCAGCAGCTTTGGACCGCACACAGCGGCACAGTGGCTGGCCTTGTCGCAGCCGATGGTCAAGCCGCTGGGCGACGGGTCGGGTGCGCTCACATTGCATTACGACCCGGCGCTGGCGCTGGCGTTTCGCGCGCTCACACCAGAG
>NZ_JBAQMD010000079.1:0-13022 GCF_049302455.1 Rhodoferax ferrireducens
GCACTGGTCTTTATCACGATTCCGGCGGTGTTTTCCCAAATCCCGATGGGGCAGTCGCTGATGGTGGTCTTCTTCGTGTTGGCGGCGATCGCCGCCACGGGCGCGATGCTGTCGCTGATGGAAGTGCCGGTGGTCATCTTGCACGAGCGTTTGGGCCTGTCGCGCCCCAAAGCCACGCTTTTGACCGTTGGCTTGCTGGTTGTGCTGGGCTCCAGCTGCGCGCTGAGCAACAGCGCGTTGGCTGACTTCAAGCTGTTCGGGATGACCATGTTTGACTTGTTCGACTTCGTCTCGTCCAACATCATCCTGCCCGCCGGGGGCATTTTTATTGCGCTGTTTGTCGGCTGGGTGTGGGGTGTTGACAAGTTCAGCCGCTCACTGACCAACCACGGTCAACTGCACAAGCAAAAGTTGGCACAGGCGGTGTTTTTCTTGCTGCGCTATGTCTCACCGGCGTTGATCCTGGTCGTGATGCTCAAGGGCTTGAAGTTCTTCTGACCTGACGCTGTTTCAATTGGGCAACAGCCTGATCAAGCGCCCGCGCACCTCATCCGTCAGAACATACAGCAAGCCGTCCGGCCCCTGGCGCACATCGCGGATGCGTTCACCCAGATCGGCCAGCAGCTTGTGCTCGCGCACGACTGTTCCTTTGAACGGCTCTGACAGCTCGATGCGGTCCAGGTAGCCAAACTTCAGCGAGCCGACAAACAGGTTGCCGACCCAGGCATGGCCATAACGTTCGCTGGTCAGAAACGCCATGCCCGAAGGGGCTATCGACGCCGCCCAGTAGTGCAAGGGCTGCTCCATGCCCTGTTTGGCGGTGATGCCGGCGCCAATGGGGCCGCCGCCATAGTTCTCGCCATAGGTGATCACCGGCCAGCCATAGTTGCGGCCGGGCTGAATCAGGTTGATTTCGTCGCCGCCTTGCGGACCGTGCTCGTGCGTCCACAGCGTGCCGTCGGGGGCAAGGGTGGCTCCTTGGACGTTGCGATGGCCGTAAGACCAGATTTCGGGCAGGGCACCGCTGCGACCTGCAAACGGGTTGTCTGCGGGCACGCGGCCGTCCTTGTGGATGCGCACGATCTTGCCCAAGTGGTTGTCCAGCTTTTGTGCGTCGTCCTTGCGCACAAAGCGTTCGCCCAGTGTCAGAAACAGCATGCCGTCGGCTTTGCCGTCGTGTTGACTCTGCACGACGCGGCAGCCAAAGTGGAGGCTGCTCGCCACCTTGGGCTTCTGGCTGAAGATGACCTTGACCTCTTCCAGCCGTGTGCGGTCGTCCGACAGGCGCGCGCGGGCCAGGGCGGTGCTGTTGCCGGTCTGGCCGGGCTCGGAGAAGCAGAAAAACAGCGTGTGATTGCGCGCAAAGTCGGCGTCCAGCAGCAGGTCAAGCAAGCCACCTTGCCCTCCTGCCGCGACCGTGGGTACGCCGGCCAGCGCGGCACCCACTTTGCCGTTCGCTTCAATCACCCGCATGCGCCCCGGTCGCTCCGTCACCAGGTAGCGGCCTTCGGGCAGGAATGCCACCGCCCACGGGTTTTGCAGGCCGGAGGCCACCACCTCGGGGCGCACCGTTTGGGCGCCAACTTGAGCCATGGGGGCCAGTATCAGCAGGGCAACGACGCAGAGTGACTTGATGACATGTGACACGGCAGCCTCCTGTTTGACGAGAACAGGACATCATCGTAGCCGGTGGCGAATAACCCGTGTTTCAGCCCAAAATTTATACAAAACAAGGCTCTAGCCCCCGTGTAATAAGGACAATAACTCCTATTCTTATAGCGCCTGCAGGCGCTGCAGCGCCGCGTTCAGCGTTTCATCCTTCTTGGCAAAGCAGAAGCGAACCACACGCTGATCAAAGCCATTGCCATAGAACGCGGACAGCGGAATAGCGGCCACGCCAATTTCCGAGGTGAGCCATTTGCAAAACTCGGTTTCGCCCAGCTCGCTGACATCCGAGATGTCCACAGACTGGAAGTAGGTGCCTTCGCAGGGCAGCAGTTTGAACTTGGTGCGCTCCAAGCCCGCGCGAAAGAGATCGCGCTTGTGCTGGTAAAACGCGGGCAGTTCCAGATAGGGCTTGGGGTCGGCCATGTAAGTCGCCAGCCCATATTGCACCGGCGTGTTGACGGTGAACACGTTGAACTGGTGCACCTTGCGAAACTCCAAGGTCAAGGCGGCGGGGGCGGCCACGTAGCCCACTTTCCAGCCGGTCACATGGTAGGTTTTGCCGAAGCTGGAGACGATGAAGGCGCGCGCTGCCAGACCGGGAAAGCGCGAAGCACTTTGGTGTTGCTGGCCGTCAAACACCATGTGCTCGTAGACCTCGTCGCTGATCAGCAAGACGTTGGTGGGCGCGAGAATTTCCTGCAGACGCAGCATCTCATTGGCCGTCCACACCGTGCCGCTGGGGTTGTGCGGTGAGTTGATGATGATGGCGCGGGTTTTCGGCGTGATGGCCGCGGCGATTTTGTCGAAGTCGGGGCGGAACGTGCCCGGTGTCAAAGGCACGCGCACCGGCACGCCGCCAGCCAGAGCACTATTGGGTACGTAGCTGTCGTAGCACGGCTCCAGCACGATGACCTCGTCGCCCGCGTGCACGATCGCCAGAATGATGGTGATGATGGCCTGGGTGGCACCGGCCGTGACGGTGATTTCGCTCGCAGCGCTGTAGTCGCGCCCGTGCAGCGCCCGGATTTTGGCCGCAATCGCATCGCGCAATACCGGCACGCCGGTCATGGGCGGGTACTGGTTCAGGCCTTGCTTCATGGCGTCGGTCACCACATCGACCAGCTTGGGGTCGCAATTGAAATCGGGAAAGCCCTGCCCCAGGTTGACGGCATTTTTTTCCGCCGCCAGCGCGGACATGACGGTGAAAATGGTGGTGCCAACGTTGGGCAGTTTGGATTGGAGCGGTGGGGTTTTCATGGTTGGCTCATTTCATGGGGTTGCGGTTTGCGGTTCGTGCGTGAATCGACTGGTCTTTTTACGGCTTGTCCTGGGGCGTGATGAAGCCGATCGGCCGTTTGGCTGGCTCAGGCGGTGTGGTGAGTTCGCGCAGGGCATCAAATACTTGGCGTAACTGGTTGCGGGTGTTGCGGGCAAAGGTGTCATGGGACATTTCGAGGCTTTCGGTGCTCAGCTCCAGCGCATCCAGGCGTTTGGCCAAATCGCTATGGAGTGAGGCCGCTTGGCGCAGCTGCACGAAGGCGCGCACCACATGCACGGAGACTTCTACCGCTCTTTCGCTACCCAACACCATGGCAGCCATGATGGCCCCATGCTCCGTGAAGGCGTAGGGCAGGTATTTGCGGTGTTGCCCACGGCCCTTGTTTAAGGTCGCAAATTGCGACCTTAAAGATTCCATCTCATCCGCAGTCAGCTGAAACATGAAATCTCGGGGAAAGCGGTTCAGATTGCGTTTGATCTGCTCATTGAAGCGCTTGGTTTCCACGCCATACAAGGCGGCCAAGTCAGAATCCAAAATGGCGCGTTGGTCGCGCAAGGTCCGAATGGACAACGCAATGCCGGGCAAAGCCTGCGCTTCAGAAGGTGGTGTGGTACTCATCGGCCCAAGTCTCCCGTTTATTCGTTTTGAGTGTACTGAGGTGGTCACAGTTTGTGACTGCCTGCACTTTGTCTGCTGCGGTGGTCGCAATCTGCGACCACCTCACCATCGATCCGGGAGAACAGTTCTGTGCTCATGCGGTAGCGCTCATGCTGGTCAGCGCCTCGTAACGCGTGAACAAAAAGGCCACGCGCTCGGCATCGGTCTTCCAGCTTTTTTTGCCGCCGCTCAAAGCGTAGGCGGCGTCCACAGCGGCATCGAGGGCGCGGTGGGCTTTGAGCAGGGCAGCGGGCATGGGCGGGTTGTAGAGGTCGGCCAGCGTGGCGCCCACTTCCAAGGTGCGGGCGTCAAGCACGGCTTGCGCTGCAGTTTCGATAGCTGCATGTGCATGATTGACGGGGGCTAGAGGCTGATTTGGCTTGAAACTTTGGGGAAAGTCGGGCCAGGGGAAGTTGTTGTAAACGATGTTGTTGGAATAGCGGTAGCGACTTTCAAGACGCCCGCAAACGGTCTTGACCCAAGCCATGTGCATGGCAGACATCAGCACGCCGAAGTGATACAGCGTTGCATTTGGCACCGATGTGCACGAGTCACTCAGGATTTCGGTCGATATGCAAAAACCAAGCGGAATGTAGCTGCGGGTTTCTGAACTGTGTCTTGGAATCGCAATGTACTGCGCCGTGGGTTGCCGGACTTCTGCAAACAAGCCAGGGAACGCGGCCAGTGCGCGGGTTTGTTCTTTGGTGCTGGCCGCCCGGAATTTTGTGACTTGCGCCATGCGCTCGCGCACCAGTGGCAACTGCTTCAACTCCGTCGCTTTGACATCCTTTAGCCACAAGCACCAGCGCTGTTTGCCGTGCAAAAATTCTTCTGCACTGATTAACGGACGCACAAACGGCTTGGCTGCGGGCTCGGCGTTGAGGAGCGCCACCTTTTCATCATTCGAGAGCACGAGATGTCCGCCATCGGCGGGCTTGGAGCCGTACATCGCTTCTGGGACAGCGCAGACCGGCTGGCTGCGGTTGCTCAGTACGAAATCCCCGCCTTCGACCAGATAAGGGCTGATGCCTTTTACGCTAGAGATGAAAGGCTCGCCGTCCACCAGGGGGTAGTCTGCCAGCATCGCTTTTGTTGGCTTTTCTGCGCCAAAACCCACGATGACGCAATGCACTGCTGCCCGGCCCGGCGCATCATTCGTCCACTTGAAAGTTCGGTGTGCAAACTGAATGTGCATCCCTTGATGGAGCATCCAGTTCCAAAGCACGCCTGCCTGCTCGCCTTGAGAAATACTGTTGGTGGAAACAAAGCCGCAGCGCACCTTGCGCCGCGCCAGGGTCTCGGCCCGGTCCACGTCACCAAACAGGTCGCCAAAGCCCGACTGGGCACCACCAAACTTCATGTCCTTGAACTTTTTGCGGTCACGGCTGGCGCTTGCTGCAATGCCGGCAAAGCTGTCCGGCGCCGTGGTGATGTAGCGCGCCGCCTTGATGTACCAACCCGCCACGTAGTCCAGGCTTTTTGCGTTGCGAACACCCTGGCAAACCGTGTCCATGTCTTCTTTTTGCTCTGCGCTCATCAAGTGCTTGCCGCGAAACGGCGGGTTGCCCAAGATGTAGTTGAGTTTGGTCGGCGGCACAAAGTCGGCCCAGTCAATGCGCAAGGCGTTGCCGTGGCGGATGTGGGCGCTGCGTTTGAGTGGCACGCGCAGCATGGGTTCGCCAAATTCGGTGCCCGCTTCGACGTTCATCTGGTGGTCGGTGAGCCACATGGCGACTTGCGCCACCTGGGCCGGGAATTCTTCGTATTCAATGCCGTAGAACTGGTCCACATCGACCTTGAGAAAGTCGAACACATGGCCGATGCGGCTGCCAAAGTGGCTGGCCGCGCGCATCACCTCTAACTCCAGCTTGCGCAGTTCGCGGTAGGCCACCACCAGAAAGTTGCCACAGCCGCAGGCCGGGTCAAGAAAGGTGAGGGTTTGCAGCTTTTTGTGAAACTCAAACAGGCGGGCCGCATCGCCTTTGACCTTTTCAAATTCAAAGCGCAGTTCGTCCAGAAACAGGGGTTGAATCAGCTTGAGGATGTTGGTTTCACTGGTGTAGTGCGCGCCCAGTTCGCGGCGACGCTCGGCGGCGTCCAATTCGATCACGCGCTGGAACATGGCGCCAAAGATGGCGGGCGAGATGTTGCCCCAGTTGCGTTGGCACAGGGTGATGAGCTGGCGGCGCATGGCGGCGGTGAAAGACGGCGGGTCAATGCGTTCTTCAAACAGACGGCCATTGATGTAGGGGAACAGGGCAAACTGTTCGGCCAGCGCGCTCTGGCGCGCGGGCGTGTCTTTGTTGAGCGTGACAAACAGGGTGTCAAGCACCGCGCCGACGTTGGAGCCGTCCTCATGGGTGTGGAAGTCAATCAGGTCGTGGAAGCTGTCTTTGGGCTGAAAGATGCCGGTGTCATCGGCAAACAGGCAAAACAGCAGCCGCACCAGGAACACTTCCAGATGGTGACCGCTGTAGCCGTCCTGTTTCAGGGCGTCGTGCAACTCACCCAATGCATCCACCGCCACGCGGTTGATGGCTTCTTCGACCCGGATGCGCTGCTTGCGGTACCCTGCAATGAAATAGAAAAGCCGCAGATTCTTGTCCAGCTCGGGCAGCGTGAAGCGGTGAATCTTGTCTTCGTCCAGGTCATGCAGCTCAAAGTGCCAGAAGTCGCACAGCAGGATGTAGCGCGGCTCTTCGTCGGCTTTGAGGCCGGGGAAGTAATCTTTGGCCTGTTTGAAGGCTTTGACCAAATCCTTGCCGCGGCTTTTGTGCTCGATGAGCAGGGTACCTTTCCACAGCAGGTCGATGTAGCCGTCTTTCTGGTCAATTTTCTTGACGCGCTTCTCGAAGGTGGCGACCTTGCGGCGTTTGATGCCAAACACCTCGAAAAACTCGTCCCAGAAGCTCTTGGCATCGGCGTCTTCGCGTTCGACGTGTTTCCAGTCTTTGGAAAAAGTGCGGGCACGGTTGGCGATTTCTTTCCAGTCGAGGGGCATGTTGCGGTCTGGTTTTGGAGTTTTGAGTCTTATTGGGCTCTAGCCCGCGTTCTATATGCGTTAGCAGCTATTTTTTTTATAGCGACTGCGGGTGCTGGTCTATTCTGCAAGCTTAAAGTGTTGGGGACTGAGCTTGCTCACAACGCGCAAGCTGCGGTCTGTCGCGCAAGGTCTTACAACTCATAGTCATCGACATGACCCAGCATGGCGCGTGCCACCAGATCACGGCTCAGCCGGTCGCTCAGCAATTCGGCAAATTTGTAAACGAAGTTGCGCAGGTAGGCGCCACGTTTGAAGGCGACGCGTGCCACATTCTGGCCGAACAAAAGCCCCGCTGGTCGCACGACCAGATCACTTTTTGCGCCCTCGGCCACCACGTCGCGCACCGACATCTCGGCGGCAATGCCGATGCCCAGGCCCAGGCGCACATAGGTCTTGATCACGTCCGAGTCGATGGCCTCCAGCGCAATGCGGGGCTCCAACTTGCGGATGGCAAACGCATGGTCAACTTTGGTGCGTCCGGTGTAAGACGGGTGGTAGGTGATCAAGGGCTCGCGGGCAATGTCTTCCAGGGTCAGGTGCTCCTTCAGGCACAAGGGGTGGCCCACCGGGAATACCAGCACATGCTGCCACTCGTAGCAGGGCAAGGTCACCAGCTCGGAATAGCCATCGAGCGATTCAGTGGCAATGCCGATCTCGGCCACTTCGTCAATCAGCATCTTGGCCACCTGGTCCGGTGAGCCCTGATGCAGGCTGACATTGACCTTGGGGTAGGCCTGGCGCAGCTTGGCCACGGGTTCCGGCAGCACATAGCGCGCTTGCGTGTGGGTGGTGGCGATCGACAGGGTGCCGCTGTCTTCGGCACTGTATTGCTCACCGATGCGTTTGAGATTGCTCACCTCCCGCATGATGAGCTCGATGCTTTTGAGAACATGCTGACCCGGCTCGGTCACGCGCTTGAGGCGTTTGCCGTGACGGGCAAAAATTTCAATACCCAGCTCTTCTTCCAACTCAATGATGGCTTTGGAGACGCCTGGCTGGGAGGTGTGTAGCGACTTGGCGGCCTCAGTGAGGTTGAGGTTGCGCCGGACTGCCTCTTGCACAAAGCGGAATTGGTGTAAGTTCATATCGAATTTCAACTAAGAATGAAATTTATTATGCCCTACCCAAGTGCATAAAAACGCATCACAGAAGGCCAAATTCTCACGAAAGGGCTATTCGTGCGATCAACTCAATGACTTGTGCGTCCTCTCCGATCGCTGGTTTCAGATCGAACGTCAATTGTGGATGGCTGGCCTGCAGCGCCGCCATCAGCAGCGGCAAGTCGTCTCGTGTGTGCTTGCCGAGGCCAAAAAAGACCGGGACCACCGTGATGGACGTGACACCCAGGGCTGCCAATTCTGTCGCGCTGTCGGGCAGACTGGGAGTCGAGAGCTCCAGGTAAGCGCAGCGCACTTGCACCGCAGGGGCCACGGCGCGCATCTGCTGGGCCACCGCTTCAATCGGCTTGCGCCATAAAGGGTCACGCGAGCCGTGCGCCAGCAGGATGGTGCCGCGCACCACATTGGGTTGCATCAGGATGTCACTCACATTGACCAGTGCGCCGACGTCAGCGCCGCAGGACCAGCCACCCGAACGCCGTCAGGGAAAGCAGCAAATAGATCATGCCCGGCAGCGCCGCGGTTAGCCATGGTTGCCAGTTTTGCAGGTTGCCCATGTAGCCAAAGACGTTGTTGAGCAAAAAGAAACTGATGCCCGCCATGACACCGCCAAAGACATAGGTGGCAATACCGCCCGAGCGAAAGTGCAGGTAGGCAAAGGGCAGGGCGAGCACCACCATGACCAGGCAACTCAGAGGATAAAAAACTTTCTTCCAGAACTCGATTTCGTAGCGCTGAGCCACTTGCGAGTTGGCTCGCAAGTGCTGGATGTACTGAAACAGGTCAATCGTGCTCATGCGTTCGGGTTTGAGCAGTGCAGCCGCCACCATTTCCGCGCTGATCTGGTTGGGCCACCTGAAGCTGTCCAGTTGGGCGCGATCAATGCGTGCCGTGTCGGCACCACGCGGCGGGAACTCGGTTCGACTCACGCGGCTGAGGTTCCATGCGTCATCGGCTCCAAAGTGGGCGCTTTCGGCCTGCAAGGTGGACATCAGGAAACCCTGGTTGTTGAATTCGAAAACCCGCACGCCGCGCATGCTGCCATCCGGCGCCATGGCGCTGACGTTGACGGCATATTGCGCGTTGGTCTGCTGTTCTTTCAGCCAGGCACCGGTTTGACCGACCGTGATGCTGCCCTGGTAACGGGCCTTGAGGAGTTGCGCCGCGCGGTCTGCCGGTGGCGAGAGGTAATCGCCAATGGCAAAGGTCAACAGCACAAACCCAAGGCCCAGCAGCAGCAAGGCCCGCAAGGCGCGCCACGGCCCCAGCCCACTG
Organism: Rhodoferax ferrireducens; assembly: GCF_049302455.1. Classification (GTDB taxonomy): domain Bacteria; phylum Pseudomonadota; class Gammaproteobacteria; order Burkholderiales; family Burkholderiaceae_C; genus Rhodoferax; species Rhodoferax ferrireducens_B. The sequence continues at coordinate 9,041 of NZ_JBAQMD010000079.1, forward strand.
GTGCGCAATATCGTGAATTCAGAACTTTGGGCGAGGCGCGCCATGACAAAAATAGTGCCAATGAGAACGGCAATAGGCAGCAACTCGTACAAGTGACTTGGAATCATGAGCGCCACAAAGCTCAGGGCCTGCACGATGCGGTAGCCAGCGGCCGAGTAGCGCCCGACAGCCTGGACTTCTTCCACAAAATCAAAGAAGAAAAACAGCGACAGAAAGCCCAGGGTGACGAAGCCCACCGCATACAGCACTTCGCCGTAGATCAGGCGTCGGATCGTTTTCAAGTCGGTGTCTTTCGCAACGTGGAACTCGCCAGGCGTGGCCCGCCCAACAAAGTGCGCCAGCGCCAGTTGTTATGCCCTTTGGCCAGCCAGACGATAGCCACTGCCAAGGCGCCTCCATGCACGGTCGCCAAGAAAGCGCCGAAGCCGAACTTTCCAGAGGCGATCCAGCTTTGGCCCAGGCTCAACAAGTTGTAGTACAAAACGAAGGTAAATAAGGCAAACACCAGATTGGCGCTGCGCCCGACGCGCGGATTGGCGCTCGACACGGCAATGGCGATGATCACGAGATTGACGGCCGCGAAAATCAAACCGAGTCGCCATGACAACTCTGCCAGGTTGGGCAGCGTCTGGCTTTCAAACAAGGCAAGGGTGGGGCGGGTATTGATGGGAACGTAATTGCTGTCGGCGAGAATGTCCACGCCGACCTTGATGCCGTACTCTTCAAATTCGCTGATCTTCAGGCTTGAGGTGCCAATCACGCTCTCCAGACGTTGCCCGTTGCTGAGCATCAGGAATCGGTCCTGTCCAATGGTCTCGATCCAGCCGCGGCGAGCGGACGTGATGGTCTCCTTGCCGTCTTCGTTGGTCGCGATGAACACGTTGTTGCCGGCTTGCTTGCCGGTAGCGTCCTTTTCGACAAAAAATACCCGCTTCCCACCCGCTGACTCCTGAAATTGCCCCGGTTCAATGCGTTCAAGGTCGCCCCGTTTTTCGTACTCAGCCTTCAAGGTCTGGATCTTCTGGTTGGACCAGGGCAGCACCAAGAGGGCCAGCGCTGCGACCATCAGCAAGACCGGCCAGGCAAAGCGGAACAAAGGGCCGAGCAAGGTCGCCAGCCCTTTGCCGCTGCTGAACCAGATCACCATCTCGCTCTCCCGGTACATGCGTGACAAGGTGGCAATGATGGCAATGAACAGGCTCATGGTCAAAATGGACGGCATGTAGGCGAGCACCGTGTAGCCCATGACCAGCATCACGTCCGACGGATTGAAGCTGCCGCGCGAGGCCTGTCCCAGGGTGCGAATCAGCGTCATCGTCATGACCACCGTGGCCAGCACAATCAGCGTCGCACCAAAACTGCGCGCCAGTTCCTTGCGGATGGAAGAATGGAATAACATCGGTTGCGATTTGGTGGGACAGACTGCAGCGTAAAGCGAGCCAACGCTCTCTTCAATTATCGTGAAACTTTGCGGGACCGACTGCAGCTACGCCTGGTGAGCCAGCTCTGTCCTCAACTGATTAAAAGTGTGATTATGAACTTTGAACTTGAAACCCTCGACCTGAACGGTGCAGCCAAGGTGAAGTGCGACGCCCTGATTGTGTTGATCTCTACCTCCTTCAAGCCGGGAAAAGACAATTTATCCATGCTGGTGGCGCAAGCATTGAAAGCGGGCGACCTGGAGAGCAAGTCCGGCAAAGCGCTGGTTTTGTACCGCCCGACCGGGCCGGCTTGCACGCGCGCCGTGTTGGCGCATGTTGGGGAAGGCTCAGCCAATGAGGTCATCAAGGCCGTGAAAGCGGCCGTGTTGGCGGTCAAAGCGGGCAATGTCAAAAAGCTCGTGATTTGTTTTGCCACCTTGCCGCAAGAAGCGCCACTGCGTGCCGCCGTGATCGCCGCCGCCGAAGCCAGCTATGTGTTTACCACGACCAAGTCCAAGCCGGAGGGCCGGGTGATCCAGCGCGTTGTCATCGGCGTGTCGAATTCATCCGGGTTCAAGTTGGTTTTTGATCGGGCCGTGGCCGCAGTCGCCGGTATTGAGTTCGCCAAAGAATGGGCCAACCGACCCGCTAACCACGCCACGCCTGCGCGGCTGGCGGATGCCGCGCGTTCATTGGCCAAGCTTGCGAATATCAAATGTGAAGTGCTGGGCCCCAAGCAGGTGGAAAAGCTGGGGATGGGCGCTTTCATGGCGGTCGCTCAAGGCTCTGAAGAACCGTTGCGCTTCATTGTGTTGCGCTATGACGGCGCACTGAAGTCCGCAGCGCCGACGGTCCTGGTGGGCAAGGGCATCACCTTTGACAGCGGCGGCATTTCCATCAAACCCGCAGCTGACATGGACGAGATGAAGTTTGATATGTCGGGTGCGGCCAGTGTGCTGGGCGTCTTTCTGGCGTTAGCGCAGCTCAAGCCCGCGATTAACGTGATTGGTTTGATTCCTTCTTGCGAAAATTTGCTCGATGGCCGGTCGGTCAAACCCGGCGACGTGGTCACCAGCATGAGTGGTCAGACCATTGAAATTTTGAATACCGATGCCGAGGGTCGCTTGGTGTTGTGTGATGCGTTGACCTATGCCGAGCGCTTCAAGCCGCGCGCCGTGGTTGATATTGCCACCTTGACCGGCGCCTGTGTGATTGCGCTTGGTGGCGTGCGCAGTGGTCTTTTTTCGGCCGATGATGAGTTGGCCGCGGCCCTGGTGTCGGCCGGGGAGTCTTCGCTTGACTTGTGCTGGCGCCTGCCGCTGGACGACGATTACGCCGAAGGTCTCAAAACCAGTTTTGCCGATGTGGCCAATGTGGCAGGGCGCGCGGGTGGCGCCATTACCGCAGCCAAGTTCCTGCAGCGATTTACAGAGAAATTCCCCTGGGCGCACCTGGATATTGCCGGCACGGCCTGGAAAAGCGGGACTGCCAAGGGCGCCACGGGTCGTCCTGTGGCGCTGCTGCTGGAATACCTGCTCACTTTAGCCAAATAAAAAAGTGGCATGACAAATGACTGAGGTGGCCTTTCACTTCAATGCACCCGACCGGGTGGCCTATGCCTGCCGTTTGCTGCGCAAGGCCGTGGCAAGTGGTGCCAAGCTTGTGGTGACAGGTTCGCCGGATGTGCTGCAGCAACTGGATCGCGCCCTTTGGACGTTTTCAGCCGTTGATTTTGTGCCACATTGTTTTCTGGAGAGTGAGTCATACGTCGTTGCCGCTTCGCCCGTGATTTTGTCAACATCCACCCATGCGGTGCCCCACCGGCAGGTGCTCCTCAACCTTGGCCAACTTGTGCCCGAGGGTTTTGAGCGCTTTGAGCGTGTCATTGAGGTGGTTGGTCTGGAGGGTGAAGATCGTCAGTCGGCGCGAAGCCGCTGGAAAAGTTATGCCGATCAGGGTTACGCCATCACACGTCATGATCTGGCTTTGAAAACGTCGTACTGATGAACACAATACCCCGAAATTTGCCTCGTTTTGTACCAACCCTGACGGAGGTGGTAGAACCATCTTCATTGATCAGGGCAGCGCCGTCGACAAGCCCGGACGTTGAGGAAATTATCCAGTCCGTGATGCAGCGGGTCGATCGGGTGCTTGATCGGCGTTTGCGCGAGGATGCCGACGCCATGCTTCGCAACATGATGACGGAACAGCTTCACACCTTGCAGTTGAGTCTTCGGGCAGAACTGGCGCTGGTCGTGCAACAAGCCGTGGCTGAGGCGATGGCGTTGCGGGAAGATGAACATTAGCAAAAGTTATACGGTATTAGCAGACCGGCTTGGTGTCTACCCTATGTTTCTGGCGCAGAAATTGCGTTATCGTGGCGGGTGTGGAGTTATTTAATTCACATTTTTTTTAAATTTTGGAGTTGTCTATGCAAATGAAATTGAAAATTACTATGGTGGCTGCCATTGCTGCTGCCGCCGGTGTTGCCATGGCCCAGGAGACGGTCGTCAAGATCGGGCACGTTGCTCCGATTTCCGGTGCCCAGGCGACTTATGGCC
>NZ_JBAQMD010000080.1:0-3619 GCF_049302455.1 Rhodoferax ferrireducens
CTTGGCTGGATCGCCCGGCATTCATGTCGGGCGCGGATTGAAACATCCGGTGATTGTGACCAACACCACGTTTCGGCTCGGATCGCCCGGCATTCATGTCGGGCGCGGATTGAAACAACAACTACAAGTTGATGGGCGGCACCGGCCGGCGGGATCGCCCGGCATTCATGTCGGGCGCGGATTGAAACGATCAGACGCGCGACAGCTTCAAAGCCGAGTTGCGCGGATCGCCCGGCATTCATGTCGGGCGCGGATTGAAACCGATCTGAGCGCAAGCCATGGCGTTGTCTTGGCTGGATCGCCCGGCATTCATGTCGGGCGCGGATTGAAACACAGCGAACAGGAAATACGAAAACTGGTGAAGGGGGATCGCCCGGCATTCATGTCGGGCGCGGATTGAAACAAACGCGGCGTCAAACTCTGGATGGTCGGAACCGGGATCGCCCGGCATTCATGTCGGGCGCGGATTGAAACAACTCCTACCTGGCGCAAGCTGAAACCGTTGCCAAGGATCGCCCGGCATTCATGTCGGGCGCGGATTGAAACGATCTGGTGCCGGTGTACGAAGATCAGATCAAGGTGGATCGCCCGGCATTCCCGCCGGACGCGGATTGAAACACGCCGTTGTCTTGAGTTATCTCCCTGCAGGTTCAGGTCAGGACTATGTCTTGCTATGCTTGCGCCCTTTGCAGTCATTCCCAAAGCCCAAAGGAACCCTGATGAAACCAACTTTAGGCAAGTCCCTGCTGGCGAGCGCCTTGCTGGCGCTGGCCGCTGCCGCCAGCGCGGGTCTGCCGGCCGTCAATGTCAAACAGGCCGCCGCGCTGCAAGGCAGCGGTGCGCTGCTGCTCGACGTGCGCGAAGCCGATGAATACGTGCAGGGTCATGCCCCCGGCAGCACGCTGATCCCGCTGGGCCAGCTGGCACAACGGCTGAAAGAAATCTCGCCCTTCAAGAACCAGCGGGTGGTGCTGATTTGCCGCTCCGGTCGGCGCTCGGCGCAGGCCACCGCGTTGCTCGAAACGGCGGGCTTCAGCGCTGCCTCCAACATTGAGGGCGGCATGCTCGCCTGGCAACAAGCCGGTTTGCCGGTGCTCACGGGTGCCGCTTCGCGCTGATCTGCTGCGAACCCGCGGCCAGCCGCTGGGCGCGCTTGGCGCCTAGTGCCCCAACTGCTGCAACCACTGGGCCAACTCCTGCGCTGCCGCGTCGGTGGCCAGCCGCAGGGCCTGCACACCGCCGACAGCATCGGCGCTGGGGGCCGGGCGCTGCACCACGATGATGCGCTGCGCCAGCAAGCCTGCCCCGCTGGGGCTGGCCTGCGTGAGTGTGGCGCGCAGGCGCAGCAGGCCCACGCTTGAGCCGGGCGCCTCAAACAGTTGGCTGAATTCTTCCAGCTCTACACGCAGGGTAATCGGGGTCACGCCGGCCAGCGCGCCCGGCGTTGACAGCCTGGCCGCGCTGACGACGGCGCCCGGCTCCAGCAGGGCGCGGTCTTGCCCCAGCTGCTCGCGCAGACGCTGGCGCACCAACTGGGCCGGCGGCATGCTCCAGCGCGCCTGCGCATAGGGCCGCAGTTGCTGCGCGTTGGTATAGGCCAGCCGGTACAGCACGGCGCTGCCGTCGAGCGCGCTGCTGGCCTGCACCTCGTCCAGGACCAGCGGCGCCAGGGCGGACGCTGCGACCTGACCGGCCTGGGGCGCTGGCGCGCTGCTCAGACGGCCGGGCCCAAAGTCATACACCGCCGGGCGCGCCGTGGGACGCGTCAGCGCACAGCCGGTGAGCGCCAAAAAAAATACAAGAAACAGGGCTCTAGCCCCCGTGGAATAAGCGCGATAAGCTATTGAATGTGTAGCATTTTTCATGGTTGACCTGGGGTTGCAGAAAAGCCGGGTTCGCCCGGGCCGGGCGCCACCGGCCCATTGCCCAAGAGCAAGGACTGCGGGTTGTCGCTGACGCTGGCGGCCGCCCGCCCGACCTGGCGCGTCATGCGGGCGGTGTCGCCCAGCGCGTGATTCAGGTGCGGCAGCGTCAAGGTATTCAGGGTCTGGGCGCTGGCGGACAACGTGCCGGCCCCCTGGCTGAGCTGGTCGAGCGTGCCGCCGGGCCGGTTCATGCGCTCGGTGACGGTTCTGAAGGCGCGGGCCGACCGGCGGGCCTCGTCGGCGCTGTCGCCGACCCGAACCGACGCGGCCTGCATTGTCTTGAGTGTGGCGGTGGTGTCTTTCACCAGCGGCTCCAGCAGTTGCCCGGTGCGGCTTGAAAACTGCTGCAGGCCACGCGCCGCCTGGCCGATGTTGTCAATCGCGCCGATCAGGGTCTTCTGGTTGTCGTCGCCCAGCAGCTTGTTGACGCGTTGCGTGGTTTCGTCCAGTTGCCCCAGGATGCGCAGACCGCGCTCGGACAGTTCGGCCAACAAGCCGGGGCGCATCGGAATGCGCGCCGGCGGCTGCACGTCGGCGCGCAGGGCGACTTTGGAGGTGCCGCTGTCGTCGAGCTGGATGAAAGCCAGCCCGGTGACACCCTGAAAACCCAGGGTGGCAAAGGTGGATTGGGTGATCGGCGCCTTGTCATCCACGGCGATGCGGATCAGCACGTTGCCCGGCTTGAGCGGATCAAAGCCAATGGCGCTGACCTTGCCCACGTTCACGCCTTTGAAGCGTACCGTGGCTTGCGGCTGCAAGCCGGTCACAGCCTGTGCGCTGGAGAGTTCATAGATCCGCTGCGACTGCGTGTCACGGGTCAGCCAGAGCGCCAGGGCGACCAGCAAGGTCAGCAGCACCAGCACAAAGGCGCCAGCGGCCAGGGCATGTGATTTGTTTTCCATAAGGCGGTGTTTTACTCGGTAACCGGGGGTTGACGCAACACGGCCGCAGCCCGCTGGCCGCGCGCGCCCAGAAAGAAGTCGTGAACAAACGGATGATCATGCGCCATCACCTCAGTTGGCGTGCCGCAGGCAATGATGCGTTTTTCAGCTACCACGGCAATGCGGGTGCTGAGCTCGAACAGGGTGTCCAGGTCGTGCGTCACCATCACCACCGTCAGCCCGAGCTCACGGTGCAGTGAGCGCAGCAGCGCCACAAAGCCGTCGGCACTGTCGGGGTCCAGACCGGAGGTGGGCTCGTCGAGCAGCAACAGCGGCGGGTCCATCACCAGCGCGCGCGCCAGCGCCACCCGCTTGACCATGCCGCCGGACAGGTCCGCCGGCATCTTGTGCGCCTGCGCCGGGTCCAGACCGACCATCTGCAGCTTGACCATGGCGACGTCGCGAATCAGCGCCGCAGGGAAGGTGCCGAGTTCGCGCAGCGCGAAGCCGATGTTCTCCAGCACCGTGAAGGCCGAAAACAGGGCGCCATGCTGGAACAACATACCGACGCGGCTGGCCGCGCCCTCGGAGCCGAGTTGCGCCGCCGGTTGGCCCAGCACCGTGACGCTGCCACGGGCGGGCCGCTCCAGCCCCAGGATCTGGCGCAGCAGCACGGTCTTGCCGCTGCCGGAGCCGCCGACAATGCTCATGAACTCACCGGCTTCGATGCGCAGGTTCAGGTCCTGGTGCACCACGGCGTCGCGACCGGCGGTATGGAACACCGACCAGAGCTGGTCGATCTCGACCACGGCC
>NZ_JBAQMD010000081.1:0-13177 GCF_049302455.1 Rhodoferax ferrireducens
CCCTGCGCAGTTGCTCAGCGACGTGGCGGGTTTGCCGCCCCTGCCGGGCGTGTACCGTTATTTCGACTTGGATGGCGCTGTGCTCTACGTGGGCAAGGCAATCAATTTGAAAAAGCGGGTGTCGAGCTATTTTCAGAAAAATCACGGCGGCACGCGCATCGGCCACATGGTGAACAAGATCGTGCGGCTGGAAACGACGGTGGTGCGCTCGGAGGCCGAGGCGTTGCTGCTGGAAAACAACCTGATCAAGACGCTCAACCCCAAGTACAACATTTTGTTTCGGGATGACAAAAGCTATCCGTACTTGAAGATGACCGGCGCGAGTTCTTCTTCGAATCCGGGCAGCAGCTTTCCGCGGGTGTCCTACTACCGGGGCGCGGTGGAGAAAAAGCATCAGTATTTCGGACCCTATCCGAGCGCCTGGGCGGTCAAGGAAGCGATTTTGCTGATGCAGAAGGTGTTTCATCTGCGCACCTGTGAAGACCCGGTGTTCAACAACCGCACGCGCCCGTGTCTGCTGTACCAGATCAAACGTTGTTCAGCGCCGTGCGTCGGCCACATTTCTGCCGCGGACTATGCGCAGGACGTGGCCAACGCCGAGCGTTTTTTGCGTGGCGATGCGCGTCAGGTCATGGAGGCGCTGGAGGCTCGCATGATGGCGCATGCTGAAAAGTTGGAGTTCGAGCAGGCGGCCGAACTGCGCAATCAGGTGGCGGCGCTGTCCAACGTGCTGCATCAGCAGTCGGTGGACAACGTGGCGGATCGCGATGTGGACATCCTGGCGGTGAAGGTGCAGGGTGGCCGTGCCTGCGTCAATCTGGCGATGGTGCGCGGCGGGCGCCATCTCGGGGATCGGCCGTATTTCCCGGCGCACGTGGAAGACGCAACCGAGATCTACAGCGCTGGCGGTTTTGAAGAAGCGGTGGAGGACAGCACGACAGCGCCCCCCGCACCCAGTGTCGAAACCCAGGTGATGGAAGCCTTTGTGGCCCAGCATTATCTGAACGTGCCCGTGCCCCCGACACTGATTGTCAGTGCGCCGGTGAATAGAAAACTACTCGAAGCGCTCTCGGCCCAGTCCGGTGTCAAGGTCACGGCGGTGCACCAACCGCGTGAGCAGCGCCGTGTCTGGCTGGAAATGGCGCAAACCAATGCTGGCTTGCAGTTGGCCCGTCTTTTATCCGAGGAAGGTTCGCAACAGGCGCGCACCCGGGCATTGGCCGATGCGCTGGATCTGGCGCTGGAAGACCTGGACGCCCTGCGGGTCGAGTGTTTTGATATATCCCATACGGCGGGTGAGGCCACCCAAGCGTCTTGTGTGGTGTTTGCGCACCACAAAATGCAAAACGCCGAGTACCGCCGTTACAACATCAACGACATCACACCAGGCGACGATTACGCGGCCATGCGCCAGGTGTTGCTGCGTCGCTATGGCAAGCTGGCCGAGACCTTGCGCGAGGCGCAACAGAGCGGGCAAATGCCTGCGGGCACCGGGCGACTGCCGGACCTGGTCCTGGTGGACGGCGGCAAAGGCCAGGTCAGCATGGCGCGCGAGGTGTTTGAGCACTTGGGACTGGATCTGTCACTGATCGTCGGCGTTGAGAAAGGCGAGGGGCGCAAGGTCGGCTTGGAAGAACTGGTGTTTGCCGATGGCCGCGAGAAAGTCTACCTGGGCAAAGACTCGGCCGCGCTGATGCTGGTGGCGCAGATTCGCGACGAGGCGCATCGTTTTGCCATTACCGGCATGCGTGCCAAACGCGCCAAGGTGCGGGTGGATGGCGGCAAGCTCGAAGAAATCCCAGGCATTGGCCCCAAGCGCCGATCCAAATTGTTGCAGCGCTTTGGTGGTGTGCGTGGCGTGGCGCTGGCGGGGGCGGAGGATATTGCGACGGTGGCGGGAATCTCGCGCGAGTTGGCGGAGGAAATTTACCGCGCCCTGCACTGATTGGGCGGCATGACCCGTCATTTGGCGTGCCGCGCCGTGCCACAATGACAACATGTTTTTTAACATTCCAACCATCATGACCTGGGCGCGCATTGTCGCGATCCCCTTGATCGTCGGCGTGTTTTATTTACCCATCGAGCCCGCCAGCCGCAATTTGATGGCCACGGTCATGTTTGTGGTGTTCGCGGCCACCGATTGGCTCGACGGTTATCTGGCGCGCAGACTCAACATGGTGTCGGCATTTGGCGCGTTTCTGGACCCGGTCGCCGATAAATTTCTGGTCTGTGCCTGCGTGCTGGTGCTCGTGCATCTGGGACGTGCTGACGTGTTTGTTGCGCTCATCATCATTGGCCGTGAAATTGCGATCTCCGCGTTGCGTGAGTGGATGGCGCAGATTGGCGCCGCCAAAAGCGTGGCCGTGCACATGATTGGCAAGCTCAAAACCGTGGTGCAAATGGTGGCGATTCCGTTTTTGTTGTTTGACGGCCAATTGCTGGGGCTCATTGACACCCATGTGTGGGGTGTCTGGCTGATCTGGCTGGCGGCGGTGATGACGGTCTGGTCCATGGTGTACTACCTGCAGAAAGCCTTGCCTGAAATTCGGGCGCGGGCCAGGTGACCGCGGGTGAGGGCACATGATGATCGGGCCTTGATCCGGGCCATGCCAGCGGTGTTTGTTCTGATCTGGAGCACCGGCTTTATCGTGGCCCGCTATGGCATGCCGCATGCCCCACCGCTGAAATTTCTGGTCGTTCGCTACGCGCTGTCGATCGCGTGTTTTTTGCCGTGGATCGTACTGGCGCGGGTCAAGTGGCCAAGCCACCGTGCGCAGTGGACGCATCTGGCCGTTACCGGTATCTTCATGCATGCGGGTTATCTGGGGGGTGTCTGGGCTGCGGTAAAGCTCGGCATGGGCTCGGGGCTGTCGTCGCTGATCGTGGGTTTGCAGCCCGTGCTGACAGCCCTTTGGCTGGCAGCCACGGGAGGGAAAATTGCCGCGCGGCAGTGGGCTGGGCTGGTACTGGGTTTTGTCGGTTTGGTGCTGGTGGTGTCACGCAAGTTCGGGCAGGGCGGCGAGGCCGATTGGGTCAATATGTCGCTGGCGATTGGTGCGCTGTTGAGCATCACTGTCGGAACCTTGTATCAAAAACGGTTTGTGACATCCTGTGATGTGCGCACCGCCAACACGGTTCAACTGGGTGCTGCCCTGCTGGTGACGCTGCCGCTGGCGCTGCTGGAGGTCGAGGTGATGCGCTGGAATGTCGAACTCGTGGGCGCCGTGGCCTGGTCGGTGATTGCGCTGACGCTGGGTGGCAGTTCCTTGCTTTACTTGCTGATTCAGCGTGGCGCAGCGGCCTCGGTCACCAGCCTGATGTATCTGGTGCCACCGGTGACGGCGCTGATTGCGTGGATGCTGTTTGGTGAGTCGATCACGATCGTCACAGTGATTGGAACTCTGCTGACTGCCTTTGGGGTTGCTTTGGTGGTGCGTCAGCCCCGGCTTGTGTTGCCTGTCGGACCCGACTGACGGGTTCATTTTTTTAACGCTTGTTTACAGAGGTTTCATTGATGAGTCAAAAAAGAATCGCCGTCATCGCGGGTGACGGTATTGGCCAAGAAGTCATGCCCGAAGGGGTGCGTGTGCTGGAGGCGGTGGCACGCAAATTTGGCATTGACCTGCGGTTTGACCATTTTGATTTTTCCAGTTGGGATTATTTCGAGAAGCACGGCCAGATGCTGCCCGACAACTGGAAAGATCAAATTGGGGGTCACGACGCGATTTACTTCAGCGCGGTTGGCTGGCCCGACAAAATTGCCGATCACGTCTCGCTATGGGGTTCCCTGTTGCTCTTTCGACGCGAGTTCGATCAGTATGTGAACCTTCGTCCGGTGCGCCTGATGCCGGGCATCATTGCGCCGGTGGTGCGGCGTGATGGCAGCCGACGCGAGCCGGGTGAGATCGACATGCTGATCGTGCGCGAAAATACCGAAGGCGAATACTCCAGTGTGGGTGGGCGCATGTACGCGGGCACTGAGCGCGAAATCGTGCTGCAGGAAACCGTGATGTCGCGCGTTGGCGTCGATCGGGTGTTGAAGTTTGCGTTTGAGTTGGCCCAGTCGCGGCCCAAAAAGCATTTGACCAGCGCCACCAAATCCAACGGCATTGCGATCACGATGCCGTATTGGGATGAGCGTGTCGTCGAAATGGCAAAGGCTTATCCTGAAGTCAAGGTGGATAAATTTCACATCGATATCTTGTGCGCCCACTTTGTGCAGCGGCCCGATTTTTTTGATGTGGTGGTGGCGAGCAATCTTTTTGGCGACATCTTGAGTGATCTGGGGCCGGCGTGCACTGGCACGATTGGCATTGCCCCCAGTGCCAATTTGAACCCCGAGCGCAAATTCCCCTCGCTGTTCGAGCCGGTCCACGGATCGGCGCCCGACATTGCCGGCAAAGGCATCGCCAACCCCATTGGCCAGATTTGGAGCGGCGCCTTGATGCTGGACTTTCTGGGACACAGGGATGCGCATGATGCAGTGATGAAAGCGATAGAAAAAGTGCTTGAGCCTGCGAGCGGGGCGCCACGTACGCAGGATTTGGGTGGGACGGCAAGCACGAAGGATGTCGGGTTGGCCATCGTGGATGCGCTCTAATCCACGTGGAATTTGGACGATGTGTCTTTTATCGGTCAATCGGAAATATCTGCGCGTAATGAACCTGCATTGAAGTCGGCGAGCACTAAAAAACCGACTAGAATTCTCACTCGCACTGCTGCAAAGCTATCGTTCGTGTTGTCAGATCGGAGCCTTTGGCTCTTAGTACCTGTGGCATGACAAGTGCAAGTTTTTTTAAAGAGACAATTCGATTAACTCTGTTTCCATACCAAGGGTTCTTTGTGAATAAAACCGAACTAATTGAGCACATTGCACTAAATGCTGACATTTCCAAGGCAGCGGCTACCCGCGCGCTGGAGTCCGCCATTGGCGCAGTCAAAATCACTCTGAAAAAAGGCGGCTCTGTGTCGCTGGTGGGTTTTGGTACCTTTGCCGTTGGCAAACGTGCTGCGCGTGTGGGGCGTAACCCACGTACTGGCGCCGCAATCAAAATCAAAGCGGCGAAAGTTCCAAAATTCCGTCCAGGTAAAGCGTTGAAAGATGCACTGAACTGATCGCCGGTTTAAGTCGGGTGCTTAGCTCAGTTGGTAGAGCGTCTGCCTTACACGCAGAATGTCGGCGGTTCGAGCCCGTCAGCACCCACCACCCACCCAGATAAAGGCGAGCAGCATGTTCGCCTTTTTTGTTTATATTACTGGAGAATTCGCGCATGTTTGATTTTGTTCGCAAACATACGAAGATCATGATGGCGGTGATGTTCTTGCTGATCATCCCTTCGTTTGTGCTTTTTGGCATTGATGGCTACAACCGGTCTCGCGATTCAGGTAGCGTGGTTGCCCGCGTTGGCAGCCATGACATCACGCAGGGCGAATGGGATGCCGTGCATAAGTCAGAATCAGATCGCCTGCGTGCCTCCATGCCCAATCTGGATGCGAAACTGCTGGATTCACCGCAAGCCCGTTATGCCACGCTGGAGCGACTGGTGCGTGATCGCGTGCTGGCCCAAGCTGCAGACAAATTCAAACTGACAACCAGCGACGCCCGACTCGCGCGCAACTTGCACGAGAATCCGTCCATCGCTGCCCTGCGCCAGCCCGATGGCAAGCTGGACATGGACCGCTATCGTCAACTGGTTGGCAGCCAGGGCCTGACACCCGAGGGGTTTGAAGCCCGTGTTCGGCAAGACCTGTCTGTTCGGCAGGTAGAAGCGGGTGTGGGAGAGACGGGTTTTGCGGCAGCTAGCGTCGCCGACGTGGCATTGAATGCTTTTTTTGAGAAACGTGAGGTGCAGATTGCCAGTTTCACCGCTGCTGATTTCGCTTCAAAGGTCAGCCCGACGGATGCCGAACTGAATGCGTTTTACAAGGCCAATCAGGCCCTGTTCCAGTCTCCCGAACATGCCAGTGTCGAGTATGTGGTACTGGATATGGATTCGGTCAAGAAAAGTATCGTGATCAGCGAGGCTGACATGAAGTCTTATTACGAACAAAATGCAGAACGACTTAGTGGCAAGGAAGAGCGGCGTGCCAGTCACATCCTGATCACTGCCGCCAAGGATGCACCGGCAGCCGACCGCCAGAAAGCCAAAACGCGTGCTGATGAATTGCTGAAAACAGTTCGCCAATCGCCTGACAGTTTTGCCGAGGTGGCAAAAAAGAACTCACAAGATACCGGCTCCGCTGCCAACGGGGGCGATCTTGACTTTTTTACCCGTGGCGCCATGGTCAAACCATTTGAAGACGCAGCTTTCGCCATGAAAAAGGGTGATATCAGTGAGGTGGTGGAGTCTGATTTCGGTTATCACATCATCAAGCTTACCGATATCAAAAAACCGGTTCAGCGCAGCTTTGAAGAGTTGCGCGCGGGTATCGAGGCCGATCTGAAGACGCAGCAGGCCCAAGCCAGGTTTGCGGAGACTGCCGAGGCCTTTACCAACGGTGTTTATGAGCAATCTGACAGCCTCAAGCCGGTCGCAGACAAGCTCAAGCTGGAGATCAAGACGGCCACCAATGTCTTGCGTCAACCGGCTGCGGGCACAACCGGCGCGTTAAGCAACGGAAAATTCTTGGCTGCAATTTTCAACACTGATTCGATTGAAAAAAAGCGCAATACCGAAGCGATTGAAACAGCACCCAACCAATTGACGGCAGGCCGCGTTACGCAATACACCCCGGCCCGGACCCTGCCGTTTGCCGATGTAAGTCGTGTTGTGCATGAACGTGTTGTTGCCGACAAAGCTGCCGAACTGGCCAAGAAAGAAGGCCTGGAAAAATTGCTGGCTTGGAAGGCTTCGCCAGCCGCTGCCGTCATGCCGGCGCCGATAGTGGTGTCGCGTGATCAGGCCCAAAACGTTCCACCGCAGGTCTTGACGGCGGCGTTGCGTGCCGATGCAGCCGCCTTACCGGCCTTTGTTGGTGTTGATCTGGGTGCCAAGGGCTATAGCGTGGTTCGAGTCAATAAGATAGTGCCGCGGCAGGCACCGGCTGAAGCAGCCGCCAAACAGGACCGTGCGCAATATGCCCAATGGTGGAGCGGCGCCGAAACGCAAGCTTATTCCGATCTTCTCAAAGAACGATTCAAGGCTCAGATCTTGACTTCACGCCCAGCGCTAACCGCAACAGAATTGCCACAGAGGGATCAGAAATAGACGACAGTGGTTATATAATGCAAGCTGTGGTGGCTGTAGCTCAGTTGGTAGAGTCCAGGATTGTGATTCCTGTTGTCGTGGGTTCGAGCCCCATCAGCCACCCCAAGTAAATAAATGAGAGCCCGCTATTTAAAACATAGCGGGCTTTTCTACTTAGGTGTTCGGCAAACCGCATGCGGTCAGCTGTTCACTGTGTTGATTCTCCTGCGGCTTGTTTTTAGTTCGCCACCCAGCCCATTGCTCTTGCCAGCATCAGCAATGCAACCAACAAGCTGAACCATGCAAAGGCTTGCTGCAAACTTTTGGCGTTAAGCATCTTCGCGATCTGTTGCCCTGCCAACAAAGCCAGAACGGCGCCGCAGGCAAACGGTAACGCCACATCCCAGCGCAAGGGCCCGTGCATCGCCGCGGCGGAAACCCCGCTCAAGGAGACCAGTGCAATCACAGCCAGTGAAGTCAGCTGAATGCTGCGTATGTCCAAATCGGTGTAGCGCGTCAGCGCCGGAACGATGACAAAGCCGCCGCCTACGCCGAGCAGTCCGCTCAGTAGTCCGGCGATCAGACCGGTGCCCGTTAACGCACGGGCGCAGGGGAGCGTCCAGGTCAGACGTTGATCCGTGCTGCTTACACGGCAGAGTGCCGCAGCAGCAAGGGGAATTGACAGTTTGGAACGTCTGAGCATGCGCCAGGCGGTGTAAATCAACACCAGGGCAAAGGCGCCTAACAGCGGACGGTTGGGAAGCCGTTGTGCCAAAAACACGCCCAACGGCGCCATCAGCATGCCAGCAGTTCCAATCAGTGCTGCCGCCCGGTAGCGCACGATGCCCTGGCGCAAGCCCAGCGCAGCCCCTAAGACGGCGGCCAGGCCAACCGCCACCAAACCTACGGGCGCCGCTTGTTGCACCGGCAGATGCAGACCCAACACCAGGAGAGGTATGGCCATGACGCCACCGCCCGCGCCAGTGAGCGCCATCACCAGTCCGATGACTGCACCCAGTGCAACCGCGAGGGTCGTAGGCTCCATATCTAGGCGTTCAGAAGGTGTTGACCGGAATTTTCAGGTAGCTGACGCCATTGTCTTCAGGCGGTGGCAGTTGGCCGGCGCGCACATTGACCTGCACCGCAGACAGGGGGTCGGACACCACGTGGGTGACGGTGAAGGTCTCGGGATCAAAGAAGGATTGGATACGGGGTTCTTGCATGGTGTGTACCTGAGCGGGGAGGTTATCAGAAATGAATCAAGCGTCTCTGTATGCGCCGTGCATAGCGCATCATCGGTGACTCCAGTGCTGACGAATTTCTCGCTCGCCTGACACCAACAAAGCAAGGAAATTGAATATGCTGACACTGAACCTGGGTTCCCTCCCTGTGCCGATAGCCCTGCTGCTGCTGGCAGTCGCTCTGCTTGTCGCCGCGGGAGTGGGCCGCCTGGTCGGGCGCGACCAGCAAATTGGCATCGGCAATGTCCTGGGCGACATGTTGTGGGCAGCATTGCTGGTCGCACGCATCGCGTTCGTCGCGGCCTGGTTTGATTTGTACCGGCAGGCGCCGTGGTCGATGCTCGACATCCGCGACGGCGGCTTCACCCTCTGGGCCGGCTTGCTGGCGGCATTGGCGCTGGCAATCTGGCGCGGTTGGCGCCGTCCGGCACTGCGCAAACCGCTGATCTCGGGGTTGGCGGCGGGGGTGTTGGCCTGGGGCGGGATGTTTGGCGCCATTCAGACGATGAACAATGCGGCCCTGCCTCAGGTAGCGTTGACAACACTCGCGGGCAATTCGGCAGACCTCGCTGCGTTGGCTGCGGGCAAACCCATGGTCGTCAATTTGTGGGCCACCTGGTGCCCACCCTGCCGGCGGGAAATGCCGGTGCTCGCCGCCGCGCAAAAACAGGAAACCGGGGTGAGCTTTGTCTTTGTCAACCAGGGCGAGGAGGGGTCAACGGCCCAGCGCTACCTCAACATTGAGAAATTGGACCTCGCCAATGTCCTGCTCGATCCTGGCGCCCGTCTGGGTCGCGAAGTCGGCTCAGGGTCGTTGCCAACCACTCTTTTTTACGATACCAACGGACGGCTGGTCGATACCCATCTGGGTCAGTTATCGGCCGCCTCGCTGGCCAGCAAGTTAAGCAAAATCCGCACGCTCCAAAAACCTTGAGCTCTTGAGTACATCCAATGTTTGATTGGCTCACACAGAACAGCGTCGTTCTCCAAGCCAAGGTCACCAGCGATCAAATATCCGCCAGCAAAGGGTAGGGCGGTGGCGACAGCGTCAGCAACGGGCCGTCGGGTCGAATGGCATGCACGCCACCGGCCGCAAAGGCGGTGATCTGCATCGACACAATGGCATCAAAGCCACCGCTGGGCGCGGCCGCTGCTTGCACCACCATGCCGCAGGGCTGGCTGGCATCATCCGGCGCAAACAGCTCGTCGCCCGCGTTCAGCGCTGCCTCTGAATGCGCCAGATAAGCGCGGCGCTTGAGGGTGCCCCTGAACTGGCTGCGCGCCACCACTTCCTGCCCCGGATAGCAGCCTTTTTTGAAGTTGACACCGCCGACCGACTCGTAATTGAGCATTTGCGGCACAAAGGCCTCCACCACCGGCTGGGTGATGGTGGCAATGCCGCCACGCACTTCACTCCAGGCCCATAGTTCTGCGGTCATCACGGCGCCCGTTGGGGCAGGCGTGCCCACTGGCGCAACCCATAAGGCGCGCGCAGCACCGTCGGCGGGATACAAATTGATCAAAGATATGGCACCAAAATCGGTCTTGGCCCAGGCGCTACCTTCGTAGCCCGCTATGGTTTCAATAGTATTCTGCAAGGCAGGGCCGGCCAGCCCATAGACGGCAAAGTCGGCTGTCGCATCGCTCAATTTGGCTTTGGCCCGCAGCACGAACATCGACATCCGCTTCAGTGTGGCCGCCAGAATGTCACGGCTGCACACCAGCAGGATGTCACTCGGGCTACGCTTGAAGCCGATGAAGCTGGCTTGCATCCGGCCCTTGGCGGAGCAAAAAGCCGCCAGGCGCG
Organism: Rhodoferax ferrireducens; assembly: GCF_049302455.1. Lineage (GTDB taxonomy): Bacteria > Pseudomonadota > Gammaproteobacteria > Burkholderiales > Burkholderiaceae_C > Rhodoferax > Rhodoferax ferrireducens_B. Next base: position 10,236 of record NZ_JBAQMD010000081.1, read on the forward strand.
CTTCAGACAGGCCGAGCAGCGAAAAATCCTGCGTCAGTTGACCATGCAAAAATTTGGCGGCATCCTCGCCTTCGACCCGGATCACGCCCAGATGGGTCAGCGCCGTCACGCCGTTGAGTTGAATATTCATGGGTGAATTATCATCCGCACTCAATTCGCTGGAGGGCTGTAAGGCTGTGCGTCGTCTATTTATGTTTTTGGTTATCGTCGCGGCCCTCGGTGGCGGCGGTGCGCTGTGGTGGCTGAACCAAGGTTTGGCCACGAGCACCGATACGGTGGACCTGGCCATAGAGCCAGGCACCTTGCCCCGTGATGTGGCACAGGCAGTGGTTAATGCCGGGGTCCAGGTTAATCCGCTGCTGTTGTATGGGTGGTTTCGCTTCTCCGGCGAGGCCCGCCAGATCAAGGCCGGCAGCTATGAAATTGAACGCGGTGTGACGCCGCGCCGGCTGTTGCGCAAGCTGGTACGCGGTGACGAAGCCTTGCGAGCCGTGACGCTGTTGGAAGGCTGGACCTTTGCCCAAGTCCGCGCGGCACTCTTAAAAGCAGAGCATCTTACGTCCAGTACACGGGGGCTAGAGCCTGATTTTATCATGAAGTCGCTGGGTCGGCCGGGCCTCCACCCGGAAGGCCGATTCTTCCCCGACACCTACACCTATGCCAAAGGCAGCAGCGATTTGGGCGTACTCAAGCGCGCGCTGCGGGCCATGGACAAACGACTCGATGCCGCCTGGGCGCAGCGGGCACCGGATACACCGTTGACAACCCCCGAGCAGGCGCTGATTCTGGCCAGCATCATCGAGAAAGAAACCGGCCGCCCCAGTGATCGCCCGATGATTGCGGCCGTATTTAGCAATCGTTTGCGCATCGGCATGATGTTGCAGACCGACCCCACGGTGATTTACGGTTTGGGCAACAGGTTTGACGGCAACTTGCGCCGCAGTGACTTGCAGACCGATACACCCTGGAATACCTATACCCGCACCGGTTTGCCACCGACCCCGATTGCCATGCCGGGCAAGTCAGCCCTGCTGGCTGCGGTGCAACCGGCGCCGTCCAAAGCGCTGTATTTTGTGGCACGCGGCGACGGCAGCAGCGAGTTCAGCGCTGACCTCGAAGCGCACAATCGTGCGGTTAACAAATACCAGCGCGGGCAGCAATAAGACATGACAACAGAGGGAATTTTCATCAGTTTCGAAGGCATTGATGGCGCGGGCAAGTCCACGCACATTGACGCCCTGGCGCAGGCGTTCCGGGCCCAGGGCCGGGCGGTGACGCTGACGCGCGAGCCCGGCGGCACGCCCTTGGCCGAAAAGCTCCGTGTGCTGGTGTTAAACGACACCATGGATGCCATGACCGAGGCCCTGCTGGTGTTTGCCGCCCGGCGCGATCACCTGCAACAACTGATTGAGCCGGCGCTGGCCCGCGGTGATGTCGTGTTATGCGACCGCTTTACCGATGCGACCTTTGCTTACCAAGGTGCCGGGCGCGGTTTTGATCTAAAAATACTCTCATTTTTAGAGCGCACTGTGCAGTCAGTACGAGGGCTAGAGCCTGATTTCATCAGAAACCCGGATTTGACGGTGTGGTTTGATTTGGCCGCTGTTATTGCGGCGCAGCGTTTGGCGGGTGCACGCAGTCCGGACAAATTTGAGGCCCAGCCGGTCGAATTTTTCCGGCGTGTGTCCGATGGCTACCTGAATCGCATGATGGCTTGCCCCAGCCGCTTTGCCCGGATTGAGGCCAACCAGACGCGCGAGGCGGTCTGGCAAGACGTGTTGCACGCGGTTCAAGCCAGAGGCTGGCTGACATGAGCGCCACCACAGTGGCGCCATGGATTGCCGCGCAGACTCAAACGCTGCTGGCGCAAAAAGGCCACGCCTGGTTATTGGTGGGCCCCTCCGGACTCGGCCAGTACCGCCTGGCACTCGCATTGGTGTGCGCCTGGTTGTGTGAGCAGCCGACAGAGCAGGGCGCTTGTGGCGTTTGCGGCAGTTGCCATGCGATCGAGGTGCGCACCCATGCTGACTTGTGCGTGTTGATGCCTGAGACCGTAGCACTGGAACTGGGCTGGCCCCTGAGCGAAAAGGCGCAAGGCGAGATTGATGCCAAAACACGCAAGCCGAGCAAGGAAATCCGGGTCGACGCCATGCGCGATGCAGTGGAGTTTTCGCAGCGCACCAGCGCCCGCGGTCGGGGCAAGGCGGTGCTGGTGTTCCCGGCCGAGCGCATGAACCACGTGACCGCCAATGCGCTGCTAAAAACCCTGGAAGAGCCACCGGGTGATGTCAAGTTTGTGTTGGCCAGCGATGCCGCCCACCAGTTGCTGCCCACGATTCGCAGTCGCTGCCTGGCGCACACCATGGTTTGGCCTGCGCTTGATACCTCGCTGGCGTGGCTGCAGCAGCAAGGCCTGGACGGGCGCCAAGCGGCTGTGATGCTGCGCGCCTGCGGTGGCCGACCGGACGACGCCCTGCTGTTGGCACAAGCTGGCCCCTCCGGCCCGACGCCCGCCAGCTGGGTCAAGCTGCCCAACGCGATGGCGCGCGGCGACGTGAGCGGGCTCAAAGACTGGACCCCAACGCAAGCCGTCGATGCCTTGCAGAAGCTGTGTCATGACCTGTTGGCCGTCAAAGCCGGTGCCGCGCCCCGGTTTTTTGATGCCCTTGACTTGCCCGCCGGCAGTTCCCTGGCCACCTTGACGGCTTGGGCCAAGGCGCTGGCAGCAGCCGTGCGCACGGTGGAGCACCCATTTAACAGCGGTTTGATGCTGGAAGCATTGGTGAGTCAGGCGCAAAATGCCATCAATGCAAAGAACTAGTGCTTGACAGAAAACCCGTCAACCCCAGCAACGGCGCGTGTTTTCACGGTTTTCATCGAAGTGAAGATTTTCCAAAAACCATGCTTTGAGCTGGTTTTGCGTCAAATACCGGGGCAATGCC
>NZ_JBAQMD010000082.1:0-52970 GCF_049302455.1 Rhodoferax ferrireducens
TTACGGATTGAAGGGATGAAGTGCTGCGAGCAGCGAGTCCATCGTCCTGCAAAAGGAGATTGCTGAAAAGTCCGAGGTAGCCTGCTGGACTGGCGAACCAGTTCGCGCGTCAGCGGGTTAGTCCAATTTCATTTATTACTGAAGCCATACGGCACAAAACGGAGGCCGTACAGTCTAGCCAAGCGGCATTTGACAAGGGAATGGAAACTGTTGATGTTCACCCTAAAGTGATTCAGTCGACTGAGTCAGAAGAAATAGCTAGCGTCAAAAATGCATCTACCAAGAAACGTGCAGATGCAAAGTCGTCGGATATGGTCGGCAGTACGACAGTTGCTAAAAAATTAACTCGACGGAAAGCTTGAGCTGTTGATTCAAAACCAGTAAATCATTCCGGTGAACGTGGGCGACCGTGACGCGGTTCACTGATTTTCTAATGCGACGGGTCGCCAGTCGCTCCTTGATTAATAGCTTGTCATGCAGGTAATACCGGGGGCTAGAGTCTGATTTCACTCGCAAAGTCAACTAGCGAGACCATGGATGCGCGCAGGTCTTTTTCGCCATTGTCCTAGTGCGGCGAGAGTCTGGCTCCGGACTCAGTTGCACCTCACGGAGCAGTGAATTGAAGCGACTAAGCTCGAATAATTGCTGCAATATGCGAGAACCCCATGAGCATTGACGACCGAGACTACATGCGTGATCGACATGGCGCTTCCGACATGGAGGCTCGGCGCTTCCGCACTTCTGAGCAGCAGAAGGCACGCCAGGCCGAAGAGTTGAAGAATCGTTTTGCCAGGTACAACCGCTCTTCTCGTGGGCTGGCTGTGCCCAAAGCGCGCCGGAGTTGTTTCTTTCTTGTTGCGCTGGTGTTGGTGATCGGGGCCATGTTGTGGATGCGCTGGCCAGACATTCCGGCGCGTTTTCTAACCCGGCATGCCAACACCCCCTTTCCGGCGACTGGCGCGGTTCGCTGGTTTATCCCGGCACCGGCCAATGGCGTGAACGATACGGCACCCCTGACAATTACCGGGTTTGCCGAAACGGGCCGCCATGTCGTGGTCAGGCTCGATACGTGGGAGGCCCATGCCCTCATCGTCATGATCCCGATTCGCAGCGGTGAAACGGCCACGCTCCAGGTCCCGCTCGGGCGCTATCGCATCACTTATGCGCCCAACGCCGCATGGCAGGGTGAATTCAAATTACTGGGCGAGGTGCAGGAAGGCGTTGAGCCGCTGGAGTTTTACCGGACGGGCAGCCAGCGCATGGGGCATCGTATCGACCTAAACGGACGACTCAACGGCAACCTCAAAACTCGCCGTGCCAGTTTCTTCTAAGACATAAGTCCAACTCGACAACCATGGATCAACACCAACTTGATTTGGCAAGCGGGATACAGTTGCTCCTTATTTAATAGCTGCCTACGCAATAGATACGGGTGTTAGGGGCTGATTTCTTATAAATTCCTCCATTGCGAGCCAGCAGGTCATTTGCTCAACAGTGGTATATGTCGTACTATAAATCGCACTATTAACAGCATTCTGGATGCTCCCATGACTCACATCAGCGCCAACGATCTCAAGACCAAAGGTATTGCCGCCATCGAGTTCGCGCTCAGCACGGCGCCCGAGGCCATTGTTTCGGTGCGGGGCAAAGACAGGTTTGTGGTGATGGACATGGCGCATTACCACTACCTGCGCGAATGTGAGCTGGATGCCGCGCTGGCCGAAACCCGTGCCGACCTGGCCGCTGGCCGCGCAGTACAGGAGTCGCCCGAGGCCCACTTGGCGCGGCTGGACGCGCTGTGAGCGCGCCGCCAATGCCGTTTGCCCTGCTTTTTACCGAACAGTACAACCGCCGGGCTGCCAAGTTTTTGAGGCAGCACCCGGAGTTGCGCAGCACCTACCTCAAGACGCTCCAGTTGCTGGAGGCGAACCCCGCGCACCCTTCTCTGCGTTTACATGCCTTGCGTGGCAAGTTTGACGGCCTGCATTCGGTGTCCATCAACTTGTCATACCGCATCACGCTGGAGCTGCTGATTCAAGACCAACAGGTCATCCCGGTGAACGTGGGTGACCATGATGCGGTTTATTGATTTGCTAAACCAGCTGGCCGCCAGTTGCGCCTGATTGGGTAGCTACTAGGAGTCTGGGCGGCAGAAGAAAAGGCACCCAAAAAATGACGTTTTCGGGGGTGCCTGACCCCTTGGCTTCATCGAGATAATGCAGCCAGCGCCGTTCTGAGAGGTCGAAAATTCTCTGGAGATTTTCATTTCCTTCTGCCGCCCGGACTCCTAGTGCAATAGATACGTTGGCTAGAGCCTGATTTAACCAATCAAATTAGCGTGATGGCCTCGCGCAGCAAGTCGGCCGTCATAGGCAAACCTCGCTTCTCAAATGCGGTAATAAGCTCCTGCGCTGGCCGCGCCGGGTTAGTCCAGCGGGCACGCATTTTCTTGATGGCTCTGAGCGCGGGTATTTCCTGCAACTGTAGTTGGTTCATCAAAAACTCGTCGGGGTGCTGTACTTCAATGCCGTAGGGCTGCAGCACGGCCGCCGGAAAGTCTTTGGTGTTGAAGGTGACGATAGCGTCGGCGTGACCAACAATGGCAGCGGCCACGACGTGGCGATCGTCAGGGTCGGGTAATTCGATGTGGTTGGCAAGTTTTTCATAATTTGTCACTAGGCAGTCGGGCACACTGGCATTCATCCGCTCAACAACCAGGGGTAGCTTGGCGGCGAGTTCCGGCCGGTCCTTGGTCAGGTTGCGCGTCCACTCTTCATGAATCGTGGCGCTCCACCGCGCGTGGTAGAGGCGCTCAACGGCCAGACTCAGCAGGGTGTCGCGGATCAATTGCGGATACAGGACATTGGCATCCAAAATTGCCGTGTAACGCGCAGAGCCCGCCACTTAAAACTCCAGCCCCAGTTCTTCAGACAGTTGGGTCAGGTCTTGCAGGGCCTGCTCGGATTGTTGTTGCTGTGCGGCTTGGTAGCGGCGTAGCTCTTCAAATTCGATACGGCGGTGGCGGTTGACCTTGCGGCACTTCAGGCGATTGGCCTCTATTTCCTTGATCACGAAGGGCCGCGACACATTCAGAAAACTAGCCGCTTCCTGCGTCGTGAGTTCATGTTTTTGCGGCACCAGCAGCAAGGGCTCTTGTTTGGCCATTTGCCGCAACACGTCGGCAAAGAAACGCAAGGCACGGGGCGGCAGCTTCAGTACGGGTGTTTCGTGTGTTTGATCGCCGTCCGAGCCCACATTGAGAATGATGTCGATGTGATCCGCATTGGAATGGTCCAGCGCCGTCATCAGGCATTGATGGGCAACCGCAGCCATTTCCGCTTCGGCAGCATTGGCGGGGTCGAGTACTTCTTGGTCTTTCATGGGATTCTCCTTCGCGTAACGGCCCTGAGAAAGGCTGTTCGTAACTGAGTGGATGGTAGCACCAAACGCAATAAACGCAATAAACGCAATATTCGAAGCAAAGTGCGGATGTTGCCAGTGGTCCTGATGTCACGAAGGATTTCTACGACACGCTCTGGGCATAGGCCCGGGCGTGGCCAGCGTGTCCGAGTCCAGTCGCACCCGACTCAAGGCGCCCCGCCCCCGAAGGCGCCCTTGGCGCATGTGGTGTTTTATTCATGACTCAGACGCCCGTTGGGTTCTTGCGTTGAAAATATGTTGTTCCTATTCGCATGCGTTGGACGTCCTCCCAAACAAACTGCCCCGCAGTGCCCGACCCGCGACGACGAAAAAGCGCCATGCGCCAAAACAAGCCACGGTGCGATACTGGCCCCGATGCAGACGGAATTTCTTGTCCATTTGAGAAATACGTATTCTGAATTTTGAAAGGAGCGCTTAATTTTGAAGACGTCTTTGATTTTTCAATCCGCCGCTTGGGGAATTGTCATGGGCGCGCTGGGTCTGTTGTCTGCTTGCACGACGCCGGCCAAACGGTCGTTGCCACAAGAGGAGTTCGGTTCCACGTCAACCTACTCCCGCATGTTCGACGCATCACCGGCCGCGACCTGCGAGGCGGCCCGGCGTGCCTTGCTGAGCCAGGGCTACGTCATCAACATGACCAAGGAAGACTTGGTGCTTGGACAGAAAAGCTTTCAGCCCGACGCCGAGTCCCACCTGCAGATGGAAATCAGAGTGGTTTGTGCGCCCGAGAGCAAGGACGGAAAGATTACCATCGGATTTGTCACCGCGCTACAGGACCGGTACGCCCTGAAGAAAACCAACAACTCGGCCAGTCTGGGTGTTGGCGCATTTGGTTCGGTCTCGCTGCCGTTCAGTTCTGGCGATGATTCTTTGGTCAAGGTGGCCAGCGAAACAATCAATTCAGAACCGTTTTACGACCGTTTTTTTACCTTGGTACACCGCTACCTGATCGTGGACGAGCCCATCGACGAGGAGCAGCCTTGATCTGACCCGTCACGCCAGTGATGCCCGCTACGCACGGGAATGGCAGCACCACCGGGTTTTCGCGCCGGCTCGGTCAGTTTCTGCTGCAGCTCTTCCTTGCTCGGCAAATAGAGTTGGTATTCCCTGACGTGGATGTTCTTTTTTGATGCCCAGCAGGAAAACGCAGTGGGACCAGCTGAGGGAAAACGGGGTTGGCGGCCTTTTTTGGCACTAATCCTGTGCCAACAACGCCGCCAACTCCCGCAAGCCAATCGCCTGCGCCCCATGCCGCAGGGGGATGCGCTCTTGCCCTGGGTACACCACGTAGCGCTGCGCTATCTGCAGGTCGTCGCAGGCAATGGCGAAGCCCTTTTCCGGGCTGGGCGCCATGGAGCGTTTGATCTCGATGGCCATCTCGGGTTTGCCGCCTTTCTCCAGCACCAGGTCAATTTCTGCGCCCACCTGGGTGCGGTAGAAGTAAGGCACGCGGCGGCTGCCGGCGGCTTGGATCAAGTTCTCGATGCAATGACCCTCATAGCTCAGGCCGCACACCGGGTGGCCCAGCAGGTGGTTCAAAGTTTCCAGCTCCAGCAGGCCGTGCAGCAGGCCGCTGTCGCGCACATACACCTTGGGCGACTTGACCAGCCGTTTGCCCAGGTTGCCGCCCCACGGCCGCAGCCGGCGCACCAGTTGCAAGTCCACCAGCAGGTCGATATAGCGGTCTATGGTGGGGTTGGCCACGCCCAGCGCGCTGGCAATGCGCGACTGGTTGAGCACGCTGCCCTGGTTGTGCGCCAGCATGGTCCACAGACGGCCAATGGTTTCGGCCGGCAGGCGAGGCGCAAACATGGGCACGTCGCGCTCCAGGTAACTGCGGATAAAGTCGCGCCGCCAGTCCAGGCTTTGGGTGTCGTCAGCCGCCAGCAGGCTATCGGGAAAGCCGCCACGCAGCCACAGGGTGTTGTCGGCAATGCCAGCCGCAGCGGCTTCACCTGTGTTGAGCGGGGCAATGTCGAGGTAGGCCACGCGCCCGGCGAGGGTTTCGCTGGATTGGCGCATCAGGTCCAGCGCCGCCGAGCCCAGTAGCAAAAACTGACCGCTGCGCAGGCCGGCTTGCCGGTTGTCGTCGATGATGCCGCGCAAGATTTCAAACACGCCGGGCGCGCGGTGGATCTCGTCCAATATGACCAGCTTGCCCTGCTGGGCGCGCAGGTAGGTGTCAGCATCTTCCAGCCGCAGGCGATCAAAGGGGCGCTCCAGGTCAAGGTACACCGCGCCGCCGGGCCAGTCCTTGGCAAGAGTGCGGGCCAGCGTGGTTTTGCCCACTTGGCGCGGCCCCAGCAGCACCACCGCAGGGGTTTGGAGCAGTTTTTGACGGACAGTGGATTCAAATTGGCGACTTATCATTATTGTAATTTTAACTATTCAAGTTAATTTTGCAATGCAAATATGCACCCCGCTGCAATGAAGGGCTGCCATTCGTCATTTGGGCGACCGGCCGCGGGCCAACCAGCAAGTACCATGCTCACAATTCAACAACGCCCGCCAACGGGCCCCAACGGAGAAAGTTATGTTCAGTCATGTGATGTTCGGTGTGAATGACCTTGAGGTCTCGAAGAAGTTTTACGACGCGCTGCTTGGCACGCTGGGCATCGGCCCGGGGGTTGCCAACAAGAGCCGGTATTTCTATCGCAGCCCGGCAGGTATGTTCGGCATTACCACGCCCATCAATGGCCAGCCCGCTACGCACGGCAATGGCAGCACCCTCGGGTTTGCGGCGCAGTCACCGGAACAATGTGACGCATTCCATGCGGCCGGCATCGCCAACGGCGGCACCACCTGCGAAGACCCCCCGGGCTTTCGCGACGGCGTGGTGGGCAAACTTTACCTGGCCTATCTGCGCGATCCCGACGGCAACAAGATCTGCGCACTGCACCGGCCTGCCAAATAGCTGCTACCGCACACACCGAAACGTCAAGTTCAACCTGCGCCGCCCCAGCAGCGCATGCTCACCATCGGCCAGTGCGGCCACGCCGTGGTAGGCCAGCCGCGATGGGCCGCCCCACACCACCACGTCGCCATGCACCAGCCGCCAGCGCTGGGGACGGTCTTTGCGGCTGGGAGTGCCGAACAGAAACACCGCAGGCAAACCCAGGGAGAGCGAGACGATGGGCGCCCGCAGGTCTTTTTCGTCTTTGTCCTGGTGCAGCGAGAGTTTGGCCCCGGGCAGGTATTCGTTGATCAGGCAGGCATCGGGCGTGAAGTTCGCGTAACCGGCCTGCGCAGCGGCGCGCCGGGCCAGGTCCATCAGGCAAGCGGGCATGGCGGGCCAGGGCTGGTTGGATATTGGGTCCAACGCGGCGTAACGGTAGCCGCTGGCGCTGGACACCCAGCCGAGCGGCCCGCAATTGCTCATGGCCACCGACATGGTGTAGCCGCCGGGGGTTTGCCAGTGGCGCAAGGGTGCTTGACTGAGGACGGACTCGATGGCTTGCAGCAGGGCGGCATCGCCGCCCCTGGCAAAGCCGTGCAGCAGCACCGCGCCGGGCGCGATTGGCGTCAGCGCGGCCTCGGGGGGCAGGGGCAGGTCGTCAAACAGGTCCATCGAATTGAGAATAGAACATCGTCTAATTCAAATAGTAAGGTGACATTCTCCGCCCCGCCGCAGCAGACAAATACCTTTCCGGCCAAAATGCGCGACTCAGGGCCATCACCGCCCGCATCCATTCCAAGGAGCCCTCAATGCTTGACCTCTCCACCTTCTTCATCACCCACAAGTGGCCCGCCCGGCATCCCGATCGGCTGCAGCTCTACTCGCTGCCCACGCCCAATGGCGTCAAGGTGTCGATCATGCTGGAAGAAACCGGCCTGCCGTACGAGCCGCATCTGGTCAGCTTCGAGACGCAGGACCAGATGACGCCGGAATTCCTCTCGCTCAACCCCAACAACAAGATTCCGGCCATCCTCGACCCCAATGGTCCGGGCGGCCAGCCGTTGCCGTTGTTCGAGTCCGGCGCGATTCTGCTTTACCTGGCCGAGAAGACGGGGCAGTTCATGCCGCAGGATGCGGCGCAGCGCTACCAGACGATCCAGTGGCTGATGTGGCAGATGGGCGGTGTCGGCCCGATGTTTGGCCAATTGGGTTTCTTCCACAAGTTCGCCGGCAAGGACTATGAAGACAAGCGCCCGCGTGACCGCTACGTGGCGGAGAGCAAACGCCTGCTGGGCGTGCTGGACCAGCGGCTCGCCAACCGCGCCTGGATCATGGGCGACGCCTACACCATCGCCGACATCGCCACCTTCCCCTGGATGCGCAACCTGATCGGCTTTTACGAGGCCGGTGATCTGGTGGGCATGCAGGATTTTCCGAACGTGACGCGCGCACTGGCGGCCTTTGTGGCGCGGCCGGCCGTGGTGCGGGGCTTGGGGATTCCGGATCGGTCCTGATTTGCTATTGATTGAATCGCTGTTTGCGCGCGTTCCAGATGCTGTCCGCGCTGTACAGCACCAAAGCCGCCCAGATCAGATAAAAGCCGATGGCGCGCGCCGGCTCAAACGCTTCACCGTACAGCCACACGCCCAGCAGCATCTGAAGGCTGGGTGAGATGTACTGCAGGATGCCCAAGGTGGCCATGGGTATGCGGCGTGCACCGGCGGCAAACAGCAGCAAGGGGATGGCGGTCAGCGGTCCGGCCAGCAACAGCCAGCCCAAGGTCGCCGGATCGCCTTGCACCAGGGCACCTTGCCCGTGCCATGCCCACCAAGCCAACATTCCCACCGCCAAGGGCGACAGCAGCAGGGTCTCCAGCGTCAGGCCTTCCAGCGCGCCCAGCTTGGCCAGCTTGCGCAGCAAGCCATAGATGCCAAACGTGATCGCCAGCACCAACGCCACCCAGGGCAGCCGCCCCGCCTGCACCGTGAGCCACAGCACGCCGGCTGCGGCCACCGCCACCGCCAGCCACTGCCCAGGACGCGGACGCTCATGCAAAAAGGCAAACCCCATCGCCACATTGACCAAGGGCAAAATGAAGTAACCCAAACTGGCATCGACCATATGGGCGTTTTGCACTGCCCACACGAACACCGACCAATTGACGGACAAAAGCAGGGCGGATACCGCAAACGCCAGCAGAACCCGTGGCTGGCGGGCCACGCCCCGCAGCCAGGCCCAGCGCTTGAGCACGGCCAGCACGCACAGCAAGAAAACAAGCGACAACACCATGCGGTGCATCACGATCTCAAAGGCGTTGACCTGGATAAGCTGTTTGAAAAAAACCGGGAGCAATCCCCAAGCCGTGTAAGCCAGCGCGGCGTAAAACAAACCAGGATTCATAGTTGGCAGGGGGTCATGTGATGGGTCTTGATGGCTTGGGTGCAGTTCAGAGTCTAGTGGCAAGGACATGACAGGTGGAAGACAAGCAGGCGCTTGATTGGCTTGGCGCGCTCGGCTCCGCGCCGCCTGACCGGCTGCCGATTACAGTAGATCCCATCACGCCCCGTCTGTGGGGCCGCAAGGAGACCCTCACCATGAACTTTGGACTTGTCGCCCATCGATTACATCGCCTCGGCCCGGACAGCAGCCTGCTGCGCTGGGCGCGCGCCTGTGAGCCCGGCCTGCAAGCGCTGGGCCTGGCGCTGCACGCCACCGGCGGCGCCTACGACGCGCTGAGCAAATACAAACTGCTGGACGGCCAACTCCACCCCGTGGGCAATGGCCGCGACGGCGGGCTGATGCGCCTGGTGTCGCGCATGGCCGGTGGCCTGGCGCCGCAGGCCGCGCTGGACGGCGTGTTTTTTCTGGTGGACCCGGTTGACCCGACCTCGATCTACCCCGAAGCCCAGGCGCTCAAACGCCAGTGCGTGATTCACGGCAAACCGTTTGTATCCACCCTGGCCGGGGCCCTGGAATGGGTGGCGGTGGAGCTGACCAACGCCGGCCTGCACACGCTGTGCGTGCCCGAGACCGCGCCGCTGTTTGCGCTCGAATCCCAGGTGGCGGCGCTGGTCGCCCACGACGCGCTGAAAGACCAGATGGTGGCCTTTGCCGCCGAGCATTTCGACACCTTGTCGCGCTTTGCCGGGCGCGTGGCCACCGGCACCACCGGCAAGCGCCTGAACGACATGGCCTGGTCGCGCGGCTGGCCGCAAGCGCAGCCCTGGGTCACCTGCTACCAAAGCGGCCCGCTCGGCGGCGACGCGCAGATTGCCGAGCTGGTGCTGGACCAGCGCTGCCAGAAAGTCATCTTTTTCGAAGACCCGCATGTGGCCCGCCAGCACGAGGCCGACATCCAGTTGCTGGAGCGCGCCGTGTGCAGCGCCCAGCACGCCACCACCTGCTTCAACACTCCGGCCATGGCCCGGCGGTGGGCGCAGGCGGTGGAGCGCGGACTGGGGACTCCGGATCGATCCTGATTTGATAGCATATAAGGCAGGTTCTACGGGGGCTTGAGGCTTATTTGGTTTGAATGCTTATGGCTTTGCAGCTGGCGCCGCAGGTGCTTGGGCCGCGGCGACCGAGGGGCGACAATCTAGCCCCGGGAAGCCACCCATCCCCAACATCAGGAGCAGCAACATGACCCAGGACTTGAACCAGCAGAACGAATCGAAAAAGACGGAGCTGTGCGATTCGTGCGCCGGCATCCAGCGCAACTGGCGCCGCGCCCCCGGCCACGCCGAACTGGTGCAAGGCGACAACCGCAAGGAACCGCGCAGCCACGGTCAGGTCACCATCACCAGCTACGTCTGTGCCCGCTGCGGCACGCAGTGGGAATACGAGAACAACAAAGTCAACCTGCACGCGGGCTGGTCGGTGGTAGGCCAATAGGCGGCGCTCGGTGAAATGGCAAGTTGTTTTGCCAGCGCCATGCCCATTACCCTGGACACCCTGCGCCGCTACGCCGTGGCGCGTTCCTTGTTCACGCCCACCACCCTGGCCCGCGCGATCGAGCGTCTGGGCTTTGTGCAGGCCGACCCGATCCGCGCCCCGGCGCGAGCGCAGGACCTGACCTTGCGCCACCGCGTCAAGGGCTATCACGCGGGTGATCTGGAGCGGCGTTACGCCAGGCTCGACATCGAGGAGGACTTCTTCGTCAACTACGGCTTTTTGCCGCGCACCACGCAGGCGCTGATGCACCCGCGCACGCCGACCTTGGCGTGGCCCAAGGCACGCCTGGCGCAGGCCCATGCCGTGTTGGACTTTGTGCGGGCGCACGGGGTGGTGCACCCGCGCGAGGTAGACGCGCATTTTGCCCATGGTGCGGCGCGCAACTGGTTTGGTGGCTCGTCCAATGCCAGCACGCAGTTGCTCGATGACATGCACCACCGCGGCCTGCTGCGCATTGCCGGGCGCATGAGTGGCGTGCGTACCTACGCCGCCTGCGAGCCACGGGAGCCCTTGGGGCCGCTGGCCGATCCGGCCCAGGCCATGGACGCGCTGGTCGATGTCATCGTGGGCAAGTACGCCCCCTTGCCTGAACGCTCGCTCGGCGAGTTGATCAGCCACCTGCGCGGCGGTGCCCCGCAATGGGCCGATCAACGCCAGGCGGCTTTCCAGCGCGCCAAGTTGAGACTGGCCAAAAGCCGGGTGGATGGCGTGACCTGGTATTGGCCTGCGGATGAGTCGCCGACCTCACGCCGGTACGCGCCCGGCGCCGTGGTGCGCTTGCTGGCACCGTTTGACCCGGTGGTCTGGGACCGCCGGCGCTTCGAGCTTTTTTGGGGCTGGGCCTATCGTTTCGAGGCCTACACGCCCGCCGCCAAACGGGTGCGTGGTTATTACGCGCTGCCGCTGTTGTGGCGCGACCAGGTCATTGGTTGGGGCAATGTGACGGTGCGCGGTGAGCGGCTTGAGGTTGATCTGGGCTATGTGGCTGGCACGGCGCCAGGCGAGGCGGCCTTTGGCCAAGCCCTGGCGGATGAATTGGCACGGCTGCACACCTTTCTCGCCTTGCCGGCGATTTGAATGGCTTTGCGTTGCCCTACTGATCAGGCGTTGACGGAACCGAGAAAGGCTTCCGGGTAACGCAGGCCGGCGGCCGCATTGGGCGGGAAGGCACGGTCCAGCTCAGCCAGTTCGGCCGCGCTCAGCACCACGTCAAGCGCCGCGATGTTCTGGTCCAGATAGGTGCGGCGTTTGGTGCCGGGGATGGGGATGATGTCCTCGCCCTGCGCCAGCACCCAGGCCAGCGCGACTTGCGAAGCGGTGACGCCCCTGGCCGCGGCCAGTTGCTTGACCGCATCGACCAAGGCCAGGTTGCGTTTGAAGTTTTCTTCTGCAAAGCGCGGCGAAAACTTGCGGCGGTGATCGTCGGCGGGCAGGTCTTCCGGTTTGGTGAATGCACCGGTCAGGAATCCACGGCCCAGGGGTGAATAGGCCACAAAGCCCACGCCGTGCTTGCGACAGGCCGCCAGTGTGCCGGTGACTTCAGGGTCGCGCGTCCACAATGAATATTCGCTTTGCAGGGCGGCGATGGGGTGCACCTTGCAGGCGCGTTCAATCGTGGCGGCCGATGCTTCGGACAGGCCCAGGTAGCGCACCTTGCCCGTGTGCACCAGCTCGGCCATTGCGCCCACGGTGTCCTCGATCGGCACGGTCTTGTCGACGCGGTGCTGGTAATACAGATCAATCTGTTCAACGCCGAGGCGCTGGAGGCTCGCCTCGCAACTTGCCTTGACGTAGTCGGGACGGCCGTTGACCCCGCGCGCCGCCTCGTTGGCCGGGTCGCGCAAGAGCCCGAATTTGGTGGCCAGGAACACCTCCTTGCGGCGCCCGGCGATGGCCTTGCCAATCAGCAGTTCATTGGTGTGCGGGCCATAGGCGTCAGCGGTATCGAGGAAGTTGAGGCCCTGGTCCAGGGCGTGGTGCAGGGTGGCGATGGACTCGGCGTCGTCGCGGTTGCTGTAGAACTCGCTCATGCCCATGCAGCCCAGGCCGATGGCGGAAATGATGGGGCCGTTGCGGCCGAGAGTACGGGTTTTCATGGTGTCCTTTTTGGGTTAAAAATTCAGGTGCGCTTCTTTTTGCGCCCGCATGGTTTCATAGATGCGAATCTTGTTGCGGATGTAGTCCAGCGTCTCGCCCAGCACGCGCATGTCCGCCTCTACACGCCGGGCATGGTCCTCCATCAGTGTCTGGCGCTCGGCCAGGCTGGCGGGCGTGTTGCCCTGGCGCCGCAGCTGCGCATAGCGCTGCATGTCGCGCATCGACATGCCGGTGGCGCGCAAGCGCACCAGGAACTCAAGCCAGCGCATGTCGGCGTCGCCGTAGCGGCGTGCGCCGCCACGGCGCTCTACCGGCGCGATCAGGCCAATCTGCTCGTAGTAGCGCAGGGTGTAGGGGCTCAAACCAGTGGCCTTGGCCGCCTCGGCAATGCTCAGGGATGTGTTCATGGCGCTAATGTAAAACTTCGAGTGCACTCGAAGTCAAGCGCTTATTTCTTCCCAGGTGCGTCTGCGATCAATCCAGGTCCAGGAGGCCAACGGAGTTGCGGGACGCAGGTGCGAGCGCTTGTGACCATAATGTTGAGTCGCACCCCACACACACCCTATGAAGTCGGAGAACTGCCATGGCTTACACCTTGCTCATCGTCGAAGACCCCCGCCAGCGCAACACCCGCACGCCCGCCGAGGGACAGGCGGCGTATGACAGCATGGTGCAGTTTGCGCAGCAGCTCAAGGCCCGGGGCTTGTTGCTGGCGACCCAATCCATGACCTCACACGCCGCCGCCGCCCGGGTGCAGGTGCGCGACGGCCAATCACAGGTGCTGGACGGTCCGTTTGCCGAGGCCAAGGAAATGGTCGGTGGCTTCTTTTTGCTCGATTGCCAGACCCGGGCGCAGGCCATTGCCATTGCTGCCGAATGTCCTGCGGCGCAGTGGTGCACGGTGGAGGTCAGAGAGGTGGGGCCCTGCTTCACGTGATGCAGCCCCGGACAGGGTGATCAGGGTTTTCACCTAGAAAATAGTTGTCGAAATGGACGGCGCTGGTTCGTCGTGGAACTGAGGAATGCAATGACCGATCAAGACAAGATCGGTCAACGGCGCCTCAATCCGCAACACACAAGGAGAGCCCCATGCGATTCATGATTATTGTCAAAGCCACGCCGGATTCAGAGGCCGGCGTGATGCCACCCGACACGCTGCTGGCCGAGATGGCCGACTACCACGAGCAACTGGCCAAAGCCGGTGTGCTGCTCGATGGCTCGGGCTTGCAGCCCAGCGCCAAAGGGTGGCGCATCCGCTACAACGGCAAGAAGCCGGATGAGCGCACGCTGATCGACGGCCCCTTTGCCGAGTGCAAGGAACTCATCGCCGGCTACACCCTCATTCAGGTGCGCACGCGCGCGGAAGCGCTGGAGTGGACGCGGCGCTTCCCCAACCCCTCGATCGATGGCAAGCAAGCCGAGATTGAAGTGCGCCAATTGTTTGAGCTGGAAGATTTTGGCCCGAGCGAAACCGTGGAGCGCTTTCGCGACATGGGTATGGCTGCATCGGCACAAGTTTCCAGTTCCCTTAAATCTTGAAACAAGGAGCCGTGATCATGTCTAAACAGTCAGTCAAGCCCATTCCCGAGGGCATGCACACCTTGACGCCGCACCTGGTGTGCGCCGGTGCCGCCGATGCCATCGAGTTCTACAAAAAAGCCTTCAATGCGGTTGAGGGCTATCGCCTGCCGGGGCCCGACGGCAAGCTCATGCATGGCAGCGTGATGATTGGCGACTCCATGCTGATGCTGGTGGATGAAAATGCCGCATGGGGCGCGCTCGGACCCAAGAGCTTGAAAGGCTCGCCAGTGACGATTCACCTGTATGTGCAGGACGTCGATGCCGCCGTGGCCCAGGCTGTAGCTGCCGGTGCAACCATCACCATGCCGGTCGCCGATATGTTTTGGGGCGATCGTTATGGCGTGCTGCAAGACCCGTTCGGCCACAACTGGTCGGTGGCGACGCATCAGCGGGATTTGAGCCCGCAAGAGATACAAGAGGCGATGGCCAAGATGGACACGACGAACAAGACGGGCACTTGAGCCGCTGCAGCCGTGGCGGCAAGCGTTACACAACAGTCGCTGGAGGCGATCTGGCGGATTGAGGGGGCCAGCATCATCGCGGCGGTAGCCCGCATGGTGCGCGACATCGGCCTGGCCGAAGAACTGGCGCAGGACGCCCTGGTCGCGGCGCTGGAACACTGGCCCGCTGACGGTGTGCCGCACAATCCGGCCGCCTGGTTGATGACGACCGCCAAGAACCGTGCACTGGACCATTTGCGACGCGCCAGGATGCAGCTTGAGAAGCACGATCAGATCGGCCATGAGCTGGAGGCCCAGGAGGCTTTGATCGTGCCCGATTTTGTGGATGCCCTGGATGCGAGCCGATCGGACCATATCGGCGACGACTTGCTGCGCCTCATTTTCACGGCCTGCCACCCGGTGCTCTCGACCGAGGCGCGAGTTGCCTTGACCCTCAAGCTGCTCGGCGGCCTGAGCAGCGCCGAGATCGCACGGGCCTGCCTGGTGCCGGAGCCCACCGTCGCGCAACGCATCGTGCGCGCCAAACGAACGCTGACCGAGGCGCATGTGCCGTTTGAACTGCCCCGGGGTGACGCCTTGGGACCGCGCCTGGGCTCGGTGCTGGAGGTGATTTACCTGATTTTCAACGAGGGCTACACCGCCACCAGCGGCGGCGAGTGGATGCGCCCGGCCCTTACCGACGAAGCCGTGCGCCTGGGGCGCGTGCTGGCCGCTCTGGCGCCCGGGGAAGCCGAAGTGCATGGACTGGTGGCGCTGATGGAGCTGCAGGCCTCGCGCGCCGGTGCACGTGTTGACGCATCGGGCCGGCCCATACTGCTGCCCGATCAAGACCGCAGCCGCTGGGACCGGCTGCTGATTCGCCGCGGCCTTGCGGCACTGCAACGCGCCGAAGCCTTGGGCGGGACGCTGGGGCCCTATGCCTTGCAGGCGGCCATTGCGGCTTGCCACGCCCGCGCCAACACGCACGCAGAGACCGACTGGCCGCGCATCGTCGCCCTTTACGATGCACTGGCGCAGGTGATGCCCTCACCCATCGTCGAACTCAACCGTGCGGTCGCCGTCGGTATCGCTTTCGGCCCGGCAGCGGGGCTGGAGATCGTGGATTCGCTGCTGCGCCATCCCCAATTGGCACGTTACCACTGGCTCCCCGGTGTAAGGGCCGATCTGCTCGCCCGGCTGGGCCGGCATGAGGAGGCACGGGCAGAGTTTGAACGGGCGGCGGGTCTGGCGCAGAACACCCAGGAACGCCAGCTGCTGCAGGAGCGTGTACTGGCGCAGAGCCGACTTGAAACCCTCAAGCCGCGCGACCCAACGGCCGGCTGATCAGGCCAGCCACAGGCAATCTGATATTCCAAGGTCGGTTGGCGGGTCAAGCCGCCGTCACAGCGCGCCGTAGCGCCGCGCAAAGGTGCGATACTTTGTCTGACGCGGTTGAAAAACCTGTCTGTCACTCCTGGATTCACGCCTCACCGCCCAGCTGCGGCATGGCGGCCATTGCAATCTGTTGATGGTCCGCAACGTGCATAAAGCCCATCGACCAGCTCGGTGTGCGCAGTTAAGTGAGCAGCATCGGGTATTGACACGCTTGCGTCGTTTCCCCAACGGGGTCATCAGCCCTCTATTTGAAAACAAACCCTATGCGGATCAACCTGCTCTTCAGCTTGCGCGGCAAGCTCACTGCGATGCTGCTGCTTGCCAGCTTGACGGCGGCATTGGCGGTGGGCGGGACGGCTTATTGGCTGTTGATGCAAGACTTCAACGCAACGGTACGCGAGACCGCCTTCACCAATTTCCAGGCTGATATCCAGGCCTATATCGGCACGTATGGTTCATGGGAAAACGCGCGTCGCAGTCAGGTTTTTCACGAGTTCGTGATGCAGCGTCGAGGACCTTCCGGCAGCCTCAACCCCCTGCCGGGTGCGGGCAGCAGGCCTGCCTTGCCGGGAGAAACAGACGCCGGTGAAACACGTCGACAAGGTGCACCCGCGGGCGCTGTCCATCGTCGTGACCCGCCTTTTCATTTCATGCTGATTGATACGCAAGGTCATGTGCTGCTTGGGGGCGATGGTCGTCAAGACAATGCGGTGAGCGAGGATCTTCGCCGTGACGCGCGCCCGATCAGTGTGAACGGCAAGGTCGACGTGCTGGCCGTTCCTGTCGGATCGCCGCAACTGAGCACACAGGACAAAGCCTACCTTGGCGCCATGCGCAAGGCTTTGCAGAATGGCTTGCTGGCGGCTTGCGCGCTGACCGTTGTCATGGGGCTTGTGTTCGGTTCGCGCTTCGGCGCGCGGGTGCGCGAATTGACGTCCGCCATTCAATCCATGCGGGCAGACGGCAAAATACTGCAACAAGTGCCGGTGCACAGCCGCGACGAGATGGGGCTGCTGGCATCGGCGTTCAATCGCATGAGCCGCGAGTTGTCTCAGGCGCATTCGGCGTTGCGCAGGACGAACGAGCAGGTGCAGTCACAGGCTGCGCAGTTGAAGGAGCTTAGCGTGCGCGATCCGCTCACGCAGATGTTTAACCGGCGCTACTTCGACGAGCAGTCTGCGCTGCTGTATCAACAGGCGATGCGCCATGGCCGGTCGGTCAGTGTCATGGTGGGCGATCTGGACTATTTCAAATCGATCAACGATGACTTTTCTCACGCCATTGGCGACGAGGTGTTGCGCCGCGTGGCCCTGATATTGCGCAAGAATACGCGCAGCACCGATGTTGTTGCGCGTTACGGCGGCGAGGAGTTTGTGATCGCATTTCCCGAAAGCACGGTGCAACAAGCTGCCATTCGTTGCGAAGCATTGCGGGCCGCCATCGAGCAACATACATGGCAAGAGGTGCACCCGGATTTGCGCGTGACGATGAGCATGGGCTTGTGCGACGACACCAAGCGCGGTTCCATCGAAAAGATGCTGGCCGCTGCGGACGAGGGTCTGTACGAAGCCAAACGCAGCGGCCGCAACCGGGTGGTTAGCGGTTAAATTGCAGCGATGCAGCTGGAGTGGGCTGGTTGATCAGGGTTTCAGCAACTCGAATGCGCCCAGCGGCTGGGCTTGGCCATTCAGAATCACTTCCACCTTGTGAAGCCCCGGGTAGTGTTTGCGGGTGCTCATCTGCGCCAGCGACAGTTTTTTGGCTAGCGGCGCGGTCTGGCCGGGTGCCAGTTGCAGGGTTTTGAGCTTGAACACCTTGGCGCGGGTCTGGCCGTTGGCCTTGACGTAATGCACGCAAAAGTCCACCAACACGCTTTGGGCCGAGGTGTGACAGTTGCTGACCTCAAACTCAATCTGCACGGCACCACCGGTCACGGCAAGGCGGGGGCTGATCTGGGCGTTGGCCACGCTCACGCGGGGCGTCTGGCCAAACCCCAGCACCTGCAGCGCGCCGCTTTCACCCCGTTTGACGGCGGACCTCAAGGCATGGCCAACAATCCATGCGCGCTGCGCACTGGCACCCTGGAGCCAGGCTTGGGCCGTGCGGACCAGCGCGTCCGGGTGGTCCTTGCCAATATCGTTCAGGTTGTTGGCGACCGAGCGCCGCACATACAACTCGGGGTCATCCTTGAGCAGCTCCAGCAGCGCCAACACTGGCGCCGGATCGACCTGAAACCGGCGCAGACGCGGTGCCCAGGGCAGCCGGGGGCGCGTGCCTTCCGACACCAGCCGGCGAACGTGTGCACTGGGGTCGGCGGTCCAGGCCTGGAGCTGACGCAAGGTGGCTTCAGGGTGGTGCTCGATGAACGGGCGGATGCTGAACTCGGCCGTGAAGCGTTGCGTCAAGGCATGTTGTGCCCGCATCGACAGCTCGAAGTGGGCCAGGCCGAACTCAGCCACAAACTGGGTGTGCGGCAGGTACAGAAACGAGGCCAGGCTCTGGCCGGGGTCGCGGCCATGGGTTTGATCCAGCGAGTCCAGCAGGATGGCAAGCGCGTGCGCATAGTCGTCTGGTAAATGGCGGCGCAAGGCCTGGGCGATTTTTTTCCCCCGCGGCATCAGCGCCAGCGCGTCGTACCCGTCCAGCACGTCGCTGACAAAAGCCGTGCGGTTGAAAGACGGGTGCACCGCCGAGATCATGGCGGCAATCGCACGCGGCACATCGGCGCCAAACTGGTTTTTGAGGGCTTCAGCCATGGGTGGGTCATCTGGTGGTTATTGCTGGATTTTCCACCCATGACGCGGCCGGTGCTTCGTGGCATCGAGGTGATTTCGCTTAGACTCCTGCCAGAATTGGAACATGCCGGGGCCATGCAAGCCCCGAGTCTGCGACGCAAACCATTCTCGTGCCAAAAAATAGGTCGCAAACAGCAGGAATTGCCCTACCCGTCTCATGACCCGCTACCCGGAAACACCCACGAAAACCCGCTGGCTGGTGCGCATGCACCATCGTATGCGTGCCGGGTCGTTGGCCTTGATGTTCTTGGCAAGCGGAATGCATATATTTGAAAAGAACTACAGCGTTGCTGCCTGGGCACTTCTGGCACTGCTTTTTCTGCTCTATCCCCACGTTCAATATTGGCGCGCGGCCCGGGCCGCCGATAGCGTGAAAACGGAGTTGGACAACCTGCTGATTGACTCCTTGTTGCTTGGCCTGTTCATGGCGGCACTGGCATTCCCCGTTTGGCTTTGCTTTGCAGCCATCATTGCCACCTTGACCAACAACGTGGCCAACAAGGGCTGGCCCAGTGTGCCGAAAAACGTGCTGGCCATGCTGGCCGGCGCGCTGATATGGGTCACGGTGCGCGGATTCAGGTTCTCACCCGATACCAGCTGGCCGCTCACGATTTTTTGCATGGTGGGCACCTGCGGCTACGTGCTCGTGATCGGCAATGTCGGATTCCAAAGAAACCTCCAGCTGCGCCGGGTTCGGGAGGAGTTGCGAACGCGTGAACAAGAACTGTTGAAAGCCAACCAGAGCCTGGTCGTCAATCTCCAGGAAATTGAAGCCCTGCAGCAACAGCTGCGTGAGCAGGCCAGCCGGGATTCGCTGACCACTCTGTACAACCGTCGCTACCTCGACACCACGCTGGACAGAGAACTGGCGAGCTGCAAGCGCGAAGGCAAGCCCCTGTCCCTGATCATGATTGATGTCGATGATTTCAAGAAATACAACGATCTTCACGGCCACCAGGCCGGCGATCAATGTTTGATTGCCGTTGCGAATACCTTGCAGGCGAGCGCCAAGCGGGCCAGCGATCTGGCAGCGCGATACGGCGGTGAAGAATTCTTGCTGGTCTTGCCGGGCATGGACGCGACGGCAGCACAAGGGCTGGCCGAGGAGCTGCGCCGGGCCGTCGAAGCTTTGAGAATTCCCCACGAGCAGTCGCGCGGCGGCAAGGTCACCATCAGCATCGGCCTGGCTGTCATGACGAATGACAGTCACATGGATGTCGCCGGTTTGTTGCGCGCCGCGGACGAGGCGCTCTACCACGCCAAGCATGGCGGGCGCAATCAGGTTCGCCTTGCCGCGCAAACGCGCCGTGCGGCGCGCATCGCGGATGATGTCGCTGCGAATCTGGTTCAACTGGTCTGGCATCCGGCCTACGAATCGGGTCAAGCCGAACTTGACGCCCAGCATCGAGCCTTGTTTGGGCACGTCAACAACATCCTTGCCGCCTTGCTGCTGGAGCGGCCGGTCGATGAGGTTGCAGCACTCATCGACACGCTGATTGGCGATGTTGCCGAACATTTTGAGGACGAGGAAAAAATCATTTTGGCCGCCGGTTTTCCCGGCGCAGCGGCCCATGCTGCCATGCACCGTGAACTCATCGCTCACGCCGGCTATCTGGTCAGCCGCTTTAAAACCCGGGACCTTGACAGGGGGGAGCCGTTTCAATTCCTTGCACATGATCTGGTCGCTAGGCACATACTGGGGGAGGACCGTGAGTTTTTCCCCCATTTGAGCGCCTAATGCTGACGATGTGCTACGGAGACCCTGGATGCAACGCAGATTCTTTTTGACCGCAGTGCCTTGCCTGGCGCTCAGTGAGCTTGCCTGGGCGGCACTGCCGGACGACCAGCCCCCGCCCCACTACACCGTGTCTGCCGCACAACTGCAGCAGGCGGTGGCACTACGTTTTCCGCTGCGTTATCCGGTGGCGGGCCTGCTGAATCTGGACCTGCAGGCGCCGCGCCTGCGCCTGTTGCCCGAGCAGAACCGCGTGAACGCCGAGATGGCGGTCGAGGCCACCGGCCCGGCGCTTGAGCGCCGCCACACGGGCACGTTCGATGTGGACTTTGCATTGCGCTACGAGGCCAGCGACCGCACCCTTCGCGCCTACCAATTGCGCTTCAAGCACTTGCGCGTCGCCGGCCTGCAGCCTGCGGCATCCGAGTTGCTGAACGCCTATGGGCCGGCCCTGGCCGCGCAGTCCCTGCGCGAGGTGGTGTTGCACCAATTGCGCCCGCAGGACCTGGCCCTGGCCGATGTCATGGGGATGCAGCCGGGCAGCATCACGGTGACAGACAAGGGCCTGGTGATTGACTTTGTGACCAAGCCGCTGTGACAGCAAAACAGGAGCCTCAAAATGAAAATCGGCATGATCGGACTTGGCCGCATGGGTGCCAGCATGACCACGCGGCTGATGCGCGGGGGCCACGACTGTGTCATCCACGACCAGCACCCGCAGGCGCTTGAGCGACTGGTTGCACTCGGGGCGATTGGCACGGCCTCGCTACAGCAGCTGGTCACAGCCTTGCCGCAACCGCGTACGCTGTGGTTGATGGTGCCAGCGGCGGCCGTTGACGCGCTGCTGGCCGAATTGGTGCCGCTGCTCGGCGCCGGCGACATCGTCATCGACGGCGGCAACTCCTACTACCCTGACGACATCCGCCGCGCGGCAGCGTTGCAGGCCTTGGGCATCCACCATGTCGACGTGGGCACCAGCGGCGGCGTGGCCGGACTTGAGCGCGGTTTCTGCCTGATGATCGGCGGTGATGACGACGCGGTGCAACGGCTCACCCCCGTGTTCAAGACACTGGCGCCGGGCGCGGGCAGCGCCACACCGACACCGGGGCGCCGACCTGACAGCGGCAGCGCCGACCAGGGCTGGCTGCACTGCGGTCCGCACGGCGCCGGCCACTTTGTCAAGATGGTGCACAACGGCATCGAGTACGGTGTCATGGCCGCGTATGCCGAGGGCTTGAACATTTTGCGCCACGCCAACATGGGCAAGCACGCCGCCGAGGTGGACGCGGAAACCACACCGCTGCGCGCGCCCGCGCTGTACCAGTACGAGATGGACTTGCCCGAGATCGCCGAGGTCTGGCGGCGTGGCAGCGTGATCGGCTCCTGGCTGCTCGACCTGACGGCCGCCGCGCTGGCCGCCGATCCGGGCCTGGACGGCTTCGAGGGTCGCGTCTCCGACTCTGGAGAAGGCCGCTGGACGATCCAGGCGGCCATTGACGAGGCGGTGCCGGCACCTGTGTTGAGTGCGGCGCTGTACGCGCGTTTTGGCTCGCGCGGCCAGGCCGATTTTGCCGACCGCGTGCAATCGGCGATGCGTCATGAGTTTGGCGGCCATGTCGAGAAGCCCGCCCACAAAGAGACGACCACATCGCAAAAATGAAACGGCAACCCGACGCACTGGACGCCCAGATGATCAGGCTCGAATATACTATCTAAATAGTAGCTATCTTCTCAATGAACACGGGGGCTAGAGGCCTAAAACATCATAAGAATGCCGCACGCCGTCGACCGCCCCACGCTGCTGCCTGCACTGGCCTTCCTGGGCTTGGCACTGCCCTGGCTGAATCCGTTTTCACCGGGACCGACGCCGAACGTCGTGCCCTGGCTTGCCGCGCTGGCGGGTTTCGCGGTCATGCTGCCATGGCTGGCAAGAGCACGCCCGGCCCAGGTGGCGGCCTTGGCGGCCAGCGCCTGGCTGTTGGTGGCGCTGCTGAGTGCGCTGCTGGGCTTGCTGCAGTATTTTGGGGCGACCGGTGCGTTGGAGCCCTGGGTCAACAGCACCGGCCTGGGCGAGGCATATGCCAACCTGCGCCAGCGCAACCAATTTGCCACGCTGACCAATATCGGCCTGGCGGCCTTGTGGTGGTGGCTGGCGCAGGGTCCAGTCACATCCGCCACGGGTGATGGCGCCGCGCGTCCATCGTTCCTCGGCTGGCGCACGCTAGCGCCGCTGGCGGCTGCGGCCTTGCTGGCGCTGGGCAACGCGGCGTCCTCGTCGCGCACCGGCATGGTGCAATTGCTGCTGCTGACGCTGCTGGCCGGGGTCTGGCGCGCCAGTGGCTGGCGCCGGCCCGCCGTGCGCCGGGTGCTGCTGGTGGCCGTGCTGGCCTACGCGCTGGGTGCGCTGGCATTGCCGCTGTTGGTGGGCCAGGATCTCCATGCCAGCGGCATGCTGGCGCGTCTGCAGCAAGGTGACCCGCACTGCGCCAGCCGCCTGACCTTGTGGGGCAATGTGCTGCACCTGATCGCGCAAAAACCGGGGTTAGGCTGGGGCTGGGGCGAGCTCGACTACGCCCACTTCATCACGCTCTACCCCGGCCGGCGCTTTTGCGACATTCTGGACAACGCCCACAACCTGCCGCTGCATCTGGCGGTCGAGCTAGGCCTGCCGCTGGCAGCGGCGCTGTGCGGCACCGGCCTGTGGCTGACCCTGCGCGCCAAACCCTGGCGTGAGTTGGACCCGACGCGGCAACTGGCTTGGTCGGTGCTGGGCTTGATCCTGCTGCACAGCTTGCTGGAGTACCCGCTGTGGTACGGGCCGTTCCAAGTGGCGTTTGGCCTGAGCGCCTGGCTGCTGTGGCGCCCGGCAGCACCCTTGTCATCCCAATCATTTTGGCCATTTGAGCCGCTAGCCACCGTCCTGCCTTCGTTAGTAGCTACTTTAATGATAGTATTTGTGGCCTACACCGCCTGGGACTACCAGCGCGTCAGTCAGCTTTACCTGAGCCCCAAAATGCGCGCTGAGGCCTATCGCACGCACCCGTTGGAAAAGATTCAAAGCAGTTGGCTATTTCAGGACCAGCTGCGCTTTGCCGAGCTCACCACCACCGCATTGACAGCCGCCAATGCGGCGCACCTGCACCAATTGGCCCTGGACCTGCTGCACTTCTCTCCCGAGCCGCGCGTGATTGAAAAACTGATCGACAGCGCCACGCTGCTCGGGCGCGCCGACGAAGCGCAGTTTTACCGGCTGCGTTACCAGGCGGCGTTTCCCGGCAACCGGGCAGGCGGGGCATCCGGCACCCTCACCAGGCAAAACTGAAGCTGATCCAGAAAACACCATTGACTGCCTGAATGGCACATTGGTGAACTGCATACCCTGAAGGAATAACCAAGCTGGGCCGCCCCGGCCCACTGAAGGAGCGGCACCGCAAGCGCGACCCGGTGCGTCGCCACCACGCCCGCGCTGGCAAGCGCTGGACTTCGGCCAGCTCAAGAAGGAATCTCGCGACGTGTTCGCTGGCGCACAGACAACGCCAACATGATGGCGCAAAGTCAACTTCAATGTCCCGTTGCGAGCTTGAGCCGTGCCTGCGCTGAAGGTGCTGATGCGAATGGGTTGAGCGGGCATGTCGATGTGTGTCAGGTTTTTCGTGCCGTCTGCCAGAAAAGCTCGGCCCGGTTCGTCAAATCCAGATCACGGCGTTCAATTGATATTTTCACCACCTTCAAGGAGTCGATTTATGTACGGATTCAGCATTCAATTAAAGGCCCCGTTTGATACCGCTGTTGCGCAGGTCACCGAGGCACTGAAAAAGAAAGGGTTCGGCGTGCTCACCGACATTGATGTCAGGGCGACGTTGAAAACCAAGCTCAACATAGAACACCTGCCGTATCGCATACTCGGCGCGTGCAACCCGCCACTCGCCCACCGCGCGATCGAGGCCGATCCTGATATCGGCCTGCTGCTGCCGTGCAACGTGGTGGTGCGTGAAGAAGCTGATGGCGCCATCACGGTGGCGTTCATGGACCCCGAGGCCGTGCTGGGCCTGGTTGACAAACCGCAAGTGCATGCCATTGGCAAGGAAGTACTGGCACTTTTGCACCGGGTCAGCGCGAGTCTCCAGACATGAAGAGCGAGCCACCGCCCGCGGCGTCGGCCACGACCCCGGCTTTGGAGGTCAACATTAGCGCCGATCTGGCGTCGGTGGACGTCATGCACCTGGGCCGCCTGGTGACGATCATGCGCAATCAGAATCCGGACAATGCCATCAATCCGGAATATGCCAAGACGGCGCGCAAATGCCCGCCATTCTGCATCCAGCCCAGTGAACTGGCGCCTGGCGTGAAAACCATCGCGGAACTCGAAGTGTTGCACTTTCTCAAGAAGACCAGCGACGGCGACGCGTCCATGCTGGTCATCGACTCGCGCACCAAGGCCTGGGTGGAAAAAGGCGTCATCCCCGGGACCGTGAACATCCCGTGGGATACGCTTGACATCGGAAAATCGGACCAGATCGCCGTGCAGGCCATTCTGGAAAACCAACTGGGCGTCAGGCAGCGCGATGGCTTCCTGGATTTCAACCAAGTCAAGACGCTGGTTCTGTTCTGCAACGGCTCCTGGTGCGGACAGTCGCCGACCACGATCAAGGGTCTACTGAAAATCGGCTATCCGCCGCACAAAATCCTGTGGTATCGAGGCGGTATGCAGGATTGGGAAAGCCTCGGGCTGACCACGCTCAAGCCAGTGGACCATTGATACAGCGTCTTCGCGCAAGCGTGTGCACTTCAGTCGGGCCGCAGTCTCAAGAGAGGCAGAACGTTCCCTCTATATCAACGACTTAAGTGCCGTTGACAAAACTGCCCGACTTGCCGCCGTGTTTCTCCAGCAGCTTGATACCGGTCATCACCATGCCGCGGTCCACGGCCTTGCACATGTCGTAAATGGTCAAGAGCGCCACCTGCACGGCGGTCAGCGCCTCCATCTCGACGCCGGTGGCGCCCACGGTCTCCACCGTTGCGGTACAGAAGATGCTGCTGGCCCGCGTCTCATCGGCTTGGTCGGTTTCAAAATCAATAGCAACTCGGGTCAGTGCCAGCGGATGGCACAAGGGGATCAGCTCGCTGGTTTTCTTGGCCGCCATGATGCCGGCAATGCGTGCAATGCCCAGCACATCGCCTTTCTTCGCCGTGCCGGCCTCAATGATGGCCAGCGTGCTGGGCAGCATCTCAATGCGGCCACCGGCGATGCCGATGCGGTGGGTCGCGGCCTTGCCGGCCACGTCTACCATGTGGGCCTGGCCCTGGGCGTCAAAATGGGTGAGTGCGTTCATGGAAGAAATTCGTTACAGTTAAAAATTACGGGCAGGCGCCAACTTGACAGAACCTTCATCTTCGCCGCGCATCATACGATGCACGGGCTGGCGTGTCGGGTCTGAGGAGACCCGCCCCACGTTGAGCGACCGAACCGTGCCATCCTGTCACCGCGCCGCTGCCCACTGAAATTACATCGACGGTATTTATTTTGACCAAAAATATTACATCAAACAAGGCTCTGGCCCCCGTCAACAAGGCGTTGTTAGCTATCGTTATAGTAGCTTTTGGCATGGCCGACCTGAGCCCGGCACGCGCCCAGTCCACGGGCGCCCAGATCCCGACGCTGGGCGACACCAGCACCATGGGCAGCAGCGACGAGCGCCGCCTGGGGGATCGCATCGCGCGTGAAATCTACCGCGACCCGGACTACCTGGACGACCCGGTGCTGGCCGAGTACGTGCAGGGCGTCTGGCAACCGCTGCTGGCGGCAGCGCGCGCGCGCGGTGACCTGTCGCCCGAACTGGCCGAGCGTTTCGCCTGGGAGGTCATGCTGGGGCGCGACCGCACGGTCAACGCCTTTGCCCTGCCGGGCGGCTACCTGGGCGTGCACCTGGGGCTGATTGCCGTGGTCAGCAACCGCGACGAGCTGGCCTCGGTCCTGGGGCACGAACTCAGCCACGTCACGCAGCGCCATATTTCGCGCCTGATGTCCAAGCAGGGGCAAATGGCACCCTGGATGATTGGCGCCATGGTGCTGGGTGCGCTGGCGGCGGGCAAAAGTGCCGATGCCGGCAATGCGCTGATCGTGGGCGGCCAGGCGGTAGCGGCGCAAAACCAGCTCAATTTCTCGCGCGACATGGAGCGCGAGGCCGACCGCGTGGGCTTTGGCATCATGACCGAGGCCGGCTTTAAAGCGCAGGGTTTTGTCTCGATGTTTGACAAGCTGCAACAGGCCTCGCGCCTCACCGACAACGGCGCCTACCCTTACTTGCGCAGCCACCCGCTCACGACCGAGCGCATCGCCGACATGCAGGCGCGTCAGGGCCTGGCCGCGCCAGGGCCGGTCAAAGCCCCACTGACGCTGGAACACGCCCTGGTGGCGGCGCGCGCCCGGGTGCTGTCCAACGTCGACGTCGATGCATTGAGGGCTTGGCAGCTTGATGCCGCCAGTGCCGGCCTGAGCACCCAGGCTGCGCCCCGGCAGGCGGGCGTCTGGTATGGCGCCGCGCTGGCCGCCAGCCAGTTGCGCGACTTTGCCCAGGCACGCATTGACCTGGAGCACTTGCGTGGCTTGGTGACGGGCGATGCCAGCGCGACGCGCCTGGCGCGGCTGCTGCAGGCCGAAATCGCCTTGCGCGCGGGTGATGCCGCCGGCGCGCAAACGGTCTTGAACACCCTCCTCACCGCGGCGGCTGCGCCCGGTGCGGTCACCGCGCAGGACCAGGCATCGACCACGCGGCGCCCGGAGCTGCTGCTGGCGGCGCAGATCGCCCTGCAAGCGGGCCCAGCTGGGCCGACTGACCCGGCTGGCGGCAGCGCCGCGATCGCGGCGGTCGCGGTGCGCCTGCAAACCTGGGTCGCTGCGCACCCGCGCGATGCGCAGGCCTGGCAGCTGCTGTCAAGCGTGCTGGGCGCGCAGCACCAGACCCTGCGCGCCCTGCGCGCGGACGCCGAAGCCCAGGTGGCACGGCTGGATTACGCGGCGGCGCTGGACCGCTTCAAGGCGGCGCAGGCGGTTTCACACCAGCAGCATGGCGGCCAGGCAGCGGCCGACCACATCGACGCGTCCATCATCGACACGCGCCAACGGCAGGTGCAATCACTGCTTAAAGAACAGACGCTCGATCGCTGAGTCGATCACGACGCCAAACACCGAGTAGATCAGCGAGCCCCACAGCGCCGCGCCAAAGCCGCGCACGTGAAAGCCACTGAGCACACCCGCGGCGGACCAGAACATCAGTGCGTTGATGACAAACAAAAAGAGCCCGAGCGTGATCACCGTCACCGGCAGTGTCAGCAGCACCAGCACCGGGCGGAGCAGCATGTTAAAGAGGCCAATGACCAACGCGGCAATCAGCGCAGCGCCGAAGCTGTCGACCACAACCCCGCTGTAAAGATAAGCCACGGCGAGCAGGGCGGCGGCACTGAGCAGCCATTTGGTGA
This sequence comes from Rhodoferax ferrireducens, assembly GCF_049302455.1. GTDB lineage: Bacteria > Pseudomonadota > Gammaproteobacteria > Burkholderiales > Burkholderiaceae_C > Rhodoferax > Rhodoferax ferrireducens_B. The sequence continues at coordinate 27,811 of NZ_JBAQMD010000082.1, forward strand.
TGAGTTTCATGGCGCAAGAATAGCACCCGACAGCGGGCAAGGCATGACGGTTGTCAACGCCCCGCGGTGCTTTTAAGTCTGGCCTGACGCTTTTTTTATTTCTTTCAGGGCTTCTGGAAACCGCCGTCCGCCCAGGCCGTGGCGCTGCTGCGATTGAGCTTGAAGCCCGGCGACACGCGCAGCTGCGCCAACTCAGTCCCAGCCTCATCCTGCGCCGTCAAGGTGGCAGAAGGGTTGTCGTCATCGGGCACGATGTCAAGCAGCACGGTCACGCGGGCATTTTTGGCCGTCACGGTGATGCTTTGGTGCAGCGTGGCGTGCAGTTGCTGCTCGTGGCGGCGCACAAATTCCGCGGCGGTTTTGACCAGCGTATAAAAGGCATTGCCGTCCAGCGGTTTCGGGTTCTTCTTGTCGCGCCCCATGGTCCACGGGCCAATCAAGGCAGGCTCGGGTTCACCGTCCTTGATCATGGCCACGGCCCAGCCGTCGTCGTCTTCATTCTTGATCACGCGGGCGGTCCAGCCGTTGTCGCGCCACAGTCGGGGTTGTTCGATTTTGCTGTCGGGGTCGAGAAGTAGGTCGGTCACGGCTGGATTTTAGCGGCCGGGTCCGGGCTCGCCTGGCGCTTGCGCCACCAGCCTGCGCCCAGCACACCCGCCACCGCCACCGCGTAGGTGCCCCAGCGGGCGACGCGCTGAATCGCCTCCAGCGGCTCGCTGGCGTTGCCAAACAGGCTGGCCAGCAGCGGCTCGTTGACGATCATTTTGGCGGCGGTAAAGGCCAGCACGGCCGCGCCGATCTGGATGATGGCCGGAAAACGCTCGACCAGTTTCAGCACCACCGTGCTGCCAAACACCACAATCGGCACACTGATCAACAGGCCGATGATGACCAGGTCAAAGGCGCCGTGCGCGGCCCCGGCCACGCCCAGCACGTTGTCCACGCCCATCAGCGCGTCGGCGACGATGATGGTCTTCATGGCGCCCCAAAAGGTGCTGACGACCGGGCCGTCGTGTTCCTTGCCCTCGTCCTCGGCCAGCAGTTGGTAGGCAATCCACACCAGCCCCAGGCCGCCGACCCCCATCAGGCCGGGGATCTTGAGCAGCCAGACCACGCCCACCGTCATGACGGAGCGCACCACAATGGCGCCCACGGTGCCCCACACAATGGCTTTGGTCTTAAGGGGAGCCGGCAAATTGCGTGCCGCCAGCGCAATGACGATGGCGTTGTCGCCGGCCAGCACCAGGTCGATCAAAACAATGGCCAGCAGGGCGGACCACCAGGCGGCAGAAAATAATTCCATGGCAAAACCTTAATAATTTTTTGTGTTGGTCAACACCGGCTGTGCAATGCGCTGATGCTGGTTTGAGCCGAGCTTCGCGCGCTGCACCACCCGTGCATGGCGAAGGTCTTGCTCGATGGTGCCCACCACGGCCTGGAAAAACCAGCCCTTGATACGCCTCATCGGGTGCACCGGGCAGGCGTTCGGCCTGCCGTATTGACGATGCACCCACAGGGAGCTACTCCCCTTCAGGCGCCGATTAAACCACCAAATCGTCGTTTTGCTGTTGCTGGTTTTTGATGGCGCTTGCCGCCTGGGGTTAAGCCAGAACCCGTTGACCCCCGCTATGATCCGCTCCCCATGGCTGCGCTACACATCACCGACATCGAATCCGCCATCAACTACTGGCGCGCCCTCGCGCCCGCCAGCTTGGAGGGCGCGCTGGCCACACCCACCCGTGCGCTGGCCGAGGTCTATGCCGCGATGGTGTTCCAGCATGTGGTCGAAGTCGATGAGTTCACCCTGCCGCAGGCCGCCCTGCAGGCCTGGCTGGCCTGGTATGACAGCACGCCCGACACACCCTGCATTGCCATCTGCTCGACCAGCCAGGGCGATGAAGAATGCAAGGGCTGCGGCCGCACGTTTGCCGAGGTGCAGCACTGGACGGCGCTACGCCCGGCCGAGAAGCGCCAGATCTGGCGCCGTATCACACTGGCGGGCAAGGCCTGGCGTTTCAACCGCTATGCCGAACGCGCTGCGCCTCAGAGCGACATGCCGCCCGACACTTCAATCACCGCGCCGTTGATATAACTGGCCTCGTCGCTGGCCAAGAAGGCGTAGACGTTGGCAATTTCCTCGGGCTTGCCCAGGCGTTTGAGCGGCACTTTGGCCTGCAGGTCCTGCAAAACCTTCTCGGGCATGGCCGCCACCATCGGTGTGGTGATGAAACCGGGCGCCACCGCGTTGACGCGGATACCCTTGGGGCCCAGCTCGCGGCTCCAAGTCTTGGTGAAGCCGATCACGCCAAACTTGGTCGCGGCGTAATTGGTCTGGCCAAAATTGCCGTAAATACCCACCACCGAGCTGGCGTTCAGAATCACGCCGCTGCCCTGCGCCACCATGAGGTCGGCCACGGCCTGCGCGCAATGAAAGACACCACGCAGGTTGACGTCGATGACGCGGTCAAACTGTTCCAGCGTCATTTTTTGCAGGCGCGCGTCTTGCGTGATACCCGCGTTGTTGACCAGCACGTCGATGCGGCCAAACTGCGCCTTCACACTCGCCACCATGGCGTCAATCGTGGCGCGCTGGGTCACATCCGCCACAAAACCCGCTGCCGTGGCGCCCAGGGCGCGGCACTGTGCCACGGCCCCGTCCACGCCCGCCTGTTTGATGTCGCAGACGATGACGATGGCGCCCTCGGCGGCAAACTTGAGGGCGGTGGCCAAGCCGATGCCTTGGGCGGCACCGGTGATGAGGGAGACTTTGTTGAGCAGGCGGGCAGTGGTCATGTTGAGCTTGGAAAGGTTGGCTTGTGAAGCCCATCATCTTAGCGGCCCGCCAGCGGCGCCCCGAAACCGCTGAGCCGCTCGATGGACTCGACCAACTCACAATGAAATTGATAGCGCATCACGACCTAAGCACGGGGGCTAGAGCCCGATTTGGCATTTATTTCCAGCGGATGGGCTCAATGTCCACGTTGAGCGTGCCGTCACCCAGCATCAGCACGCCTTCCTGAATCGTGGCCTGCAACTGCATGTTGCGCTGTGCCATCGGAATCAGCGCTTGCGCCGCAACGGTGGGGATGCGCCAGACGCTCAGGTTTTGCGGCCGCGCCAGCTTGGCCTCCATGCTGCGCCACCAGACCTCGGCGGCGTGGTTGAAGCAGTACAGCACCACCGCGTCGGCCTTGTTGCAGGCCTTGAGCAGCGGCTTGTCTTCGGGCTGGCCGACTTCGATCCAGAGCCGGGTCAGGCCGGTGTAGTCGCGCAGCCAGGCGTCGGGCTCGTTCGGGTCCGAGAGCCCCGCGCCAAACGCCAGCGTGCCGTCGCCGCCGCACACGGTTTGCAGCTGATGCGCCTGCAGCGCCAGCGCGCACAGCCGAATCATCATGCGCTCGTCGGTCTCGCTCGGGTGTCGCGCCAGCGTGAGCAGGTGGTCAAAGTAGTAGGCGTGGTCGATGTCGGCGATTTGCAGACTGGCTTTGAAGATGGTGGATTTGATGGCCATGGCAGACAGATAAAGTGTTGTTGTTTTGATGGGAACAGGACAGAAGCCTCAAGGCTGCAACCGATTCGCCAAGCGGCGCCAGCTGATGCGGTGCGCTGGCTGGCGGGAGTCCATATTTGAAGATGAAGGGCCAGGCGCGTCCTGGCGCGGTGCATGCTACTTGCGTGACTTGGTGGGAGGTGGTGAGACACGGCGAGGGCGATCAAAGAGTACCCGAAGTTCGTCCTTTGCGGCTTCCAGGCGCGCATGCTGCTGCGCGGAGAGTTGGTTTCCAGCGCGATTGATATAGAAGGTAAGCATCGACATCGCCGATCGGAAGGGAGTCGACTTTAGACGCTGGCTGGCCTCGGCGGAGGTCTTGAGTGACTGGGCAATCGCGAATGGGTCGTCCCATGTGAACACGCCGGGCGCGAGATCCAGGGCATTGCTGTCGCGCGTGACGCGCTGAGACCACCGCTCTTGTTCGTTCGATGACCCGCCGGGCTTGCGTGACTGCGCCATGGGATTTCGAGGCGAACCATAAAAAGGTCAGACCCGGCGCGCCAGCTCGGCTGCCATGCCGGTGTAGCTGCCCGGCGTCATGGCCAGCAGACGTTGCTTCTCAGCCTGCGGTATCTCCAGCTTGGCAATAAAGCCCTGCATCAATTCGCGCGTCATCGGTTCACCGCGGGTGAACTTCTTGAGCTGCTCGTAGGGTTGCGGCAAACCAAAGCGGCGCATCACGGTCTGAATCGGCTCGGCCATCACTTCCCACGAGGCGTCCAGGTCGGCGGCAATGGCGACCTCGTTGATCTCCAGCTTGCCCAGACCGGTATTGAGCGACTGGTAGGCCAGCACCGCGTAGCCCATCGCCACACCCATGTTGCGCAACACGGTGCTGTCCGTCAGGTCGCGCTGCCAGCGGGAAATCGGCAGCTTTTCACTGAGGTGGCGTAAGAGCGCATTGGCCAGGCCCAGGTTGCCCTCGGCGTTCTCGAAATCAATCGGATTGACCTTGTGTGGCATGGTGCTGGAGCCGACCTCGCCCTCGCGCAGGCGCTGCTTGAAATAACCCAGACTCACGTAGCCCCAGACATCGCGCGCCCAGTCGATCAGGATGGTGTTGGTGCGCGCCACCGCGTCAAACAGCTCGGCCATGTAGTCGTGCGGTTCAATCTGGATGCTGTAGGGCTGAAACGTCAGGCCCAGGCCCAGCGGCGTCGGGGTCTCGATGACCTTGCGGCTGAAGGCTTCCCAGTCAAAGTCGGGCCAGGCCGACAGATGCGCGTTGAAGTTGCCAACGGCGCCATTCATCTTGGCCAGCAGCTTGATGCTGGCGATTTTTTCGCGCGCTGCACCTAAGCGCACCACCACGTTGGCAATTTCCTTGCCCACGGTGGTCGGACTGGCGGTCTGGCCGTGGGTGCGGCTGAGCATGGACACGTCGGCAAAGGCATGCGCCATCTCGCGCAGTTTGGCGATGATGGCATCGAGCGCGGGCAGCAGCACCAGATCGCGCCCGGCTTTGAGTTGCAATGCATGGCTGGTGTTGTTGATGTCTTCGCTGGTGCAGGCAAAGTGCACGAACTCCTGGGCCGCGAGCAGTTCGGGACGGGCTTCAAACTTGGACTTGATCCAGTATTCCACCGCCTTGACATCGTGGTTGGTCGTTTTCTCGATCTCCTTGATGGCGTCACCGTCAGCTTCGGAGAAATTCTTGACCAGGCCCAGCAGGTAAGTGCGTGCGCCGGGGGTCAAGGGCTTGAATTCGGCGAAACCGCAATCGCTCAGGGCGATGAACCAGGCCACTTCGACCTGCACGCGGCGCTGCATATAGCCCATCTCACTCATGATGGGGCGCAATTTGCCAAGTTTGGCGCAATAGCGGCCATCCAGTGGCGAGAGGGCTGAGATTGATGAAAAGTTCATGGGCAAATTGTAGAGTGTGCGCCCGCCTCGCGCACTGGCGTCAGCCAGAATGAAGGCTGCTGTATAGAATCATGGTCTTAAGACCGCCGCCTGAACGCAACTCCAGCCCATGAAATTAATCGGATCCAACACCAGCCCCTATGTACGCAAAGTACGCGTCGTCATGGCTGAAAAGAAACTTGACTACGAATTTGTCACGGAAGATGTGTGGGCGCCGCAGACCTCGATTGCCGACTCCAACCCGCTGGGCAAGGTGCCCTGCCTGGTCATGGAAGGCGGCGAAGCCATTTTTGACTCCCGCGTGATTGTGGAATACCTCGACACCCTGTCACCCGTGGGCAAGCTGATTCCCGCCGTGGGCCGGGAACGCGCCGAGGTCAAGACCTGGGAGGCGATGGCCGATGGCGTGCTGGACGCCGCCATTCTGGCGCGGCTGGAGGCCACCTGGGCTGGGCGCACCAAGGCGCAGCGCAGCACGGCCTGGATTGATCGTCAACTGGGCAAGGTGCAAGCGTGCATCAAGGCCATGAGCCTGGGGCTGGGCGACAAACCTTTTTGTGTCGGCATTTACCTGAGCCTGGCCGACATTGCCGTCGGCGTCACGCTGGGTTATCTCGATTTCCGCTTTCCGGACATCGACTGGCGCAGTGACAACCCCAACTTGCTCAAGCTGTATGACAAGCTGATGCTGCGCCCCAGTTTTGCCGATACCCGCCCGGTTTAACAGGCACAACCGCCCGCTACCAGGGACGGTCGGTGCTGGGTAGCTTGGTCAAGGCAAGCAGGCGTTCCAGGTTGATTTTCACCTTGACGTCGCGTTGCGCCACCCCGATAACGATGCGAAATTCGCGCTTGCTGGTGTCACGCACAATGAGCTCGCCGGTGGGCATGCCGCTGCGGTTGATCAGCACGGCCACGCGCGGGGTGGTGGTGTTGGCGCCGCGTTTGATCACCACCGCGATCTCGTCGGTTGCCAGGCGCACATAGGTGCCCGGCGAGTAAATGCCCACGGCCTTGATCAGCGCCGCGCCGGCTTCGTCGATCTGGCGGTTTTCATCAAAATAACTGGCCTGCATGGCGTTGGCAGGCGACTTGGCTGCGCGCGTCGCGCGCGGCGCCAGACAGGCCGCAAACATGTCGGCGCGCTGGATCAGGCGCGCCATGCGCTGACCTTCGCTGCGCCCCGCCAGCGGACCCGGCGTTTTGGTGTGGTGGTGAAGAACAGCCTCCAGCCAGAGCGGGGCGGTGATGCCCAGCTGTTTGAGCAAGGTCACGGCAAGCGCCGCGTGCTCGTCGATGGCCGTGCGCTGCTCGGGGCTCGGCTCGGTCGTTTGCATGGCCAGACGGTTCTGCAGGTCGGTCATGCCGATGTTCATGGTCAGCGCCGCCTTGCCCAGCAGCGTCTCCAGCGCGGCGGGCCATTTCAGCACCTCACGCGCGGCCAGACTGCACATGGCGCTCACCAGCAGGGCATGGGTGGCGCTGTAGAGCTGCATCTCACTGCCCGAGAGGTGAATCAGGGCAAACAGGGTGCCGTCCGGGTTATGGCGCAAATGCCGGCTGAGCTGGGCCTGCAACTTGTCCAGGCGGGCGCAAAAACTGGCCGGATTGACATCCAGCAGCATGGTCTGGGTCTGGCCCTGCAGGTCCAGCCAATCGGGCTCATCGGTGCCGGTGGTATCGCGGGTGGCGCGGCTGCTTTCCAGTTCAAAGGTGGAAAACTGGCTCTCTGCAATTTGTCCCAGGGGCTTTTCCTGGCGCACCAGACTGTGAAGTTTGCCGACATAGGCGCGTTGGTAGGTGTCGGAGTCGGCCGCGTCCCTGAACAGCGGGCCGCGTTTGTCGCAGATGGAGTCCAGGTCCGCCCGGCTCTTCACCACGAAGCCCTTGGGCGCCAGCAAGACGCCGCTCTCGTCCCACAGCGCAAACGGCAGCGGCCGACCAATGAGAACAGAGTCGATGCTGACAGTAACGAGGTTCATGAAGTGGTGGATTATGCCCATGCACGCAAAAATCTGATGAGCGCAGGGTCGTCCGACCCCAAGCGCTGGCCAGCATGAGCTTACAGGATGTGGCGAGCCTGCTAGCATCAAAGTCATGCGCAAAAAACCCCCTATTTCCGCCGTTAGCGGCGTCGCGGCCCTGACCGACAAAATTTGTGCGCCAGCCCAACTGCTGGCCCGCCTGGCCCAGCTGCCCCGACCGCTGGTGTTTACCAACGGCGTGTTTGACGTGCTGCACCGCGGCCATGTGCTGTATCTGGCGCAGGCGCGCGCGCTGGGGGCCAGTCTGCTGGTGGCGCTCAACACCGACGCCTCTGCCCGGCGCCTGGGCAAGGGGCCGGACCGCCCGCTCAACAACGAGGCGGACCGCGCCTTGGTCATGGCCGCGCTGGCCGCGACCAGCCTGGTGACCTGGTTTGACGAAGACACGCCTTTGGCCCTGATCACGCAAATCAAGCCCGACATTCTGGTCAAGGGCGGGGACTACGACATGAGCAAGCTGGCTGAAACCCAGGTGGTGCAGGCCTATGGCGGGCGCGCGCTGGCGCTGCCGTTTGTGGACGGCTACTCGACCACCGCGCTGGTGCGCAAGATTCGGCAGGGTTAAAGGCGAAACAGGGCCGTAGCCCCCGCCTGGTATGCGTCAGCAGCTATTGTTTTTACAGCACCGGATTGACGGCACGCGCCTCAAGCACAAACCGCTTCCTCTTCCAACGCCTTGGCTTGCTGATCCAGCAGCCGTTGCGGCGCCAGCATCTCAGGCGTCAGGCCATGGGCCGCAATGTGCTCCGGCAAAGGCAGGCCGCGCACCAGGGCGGCGCAGGCTTCGCCCATGGCGGCGGAGGTCTGGATGCCGTAGCCGCCTTGCGCGGCAACCCAGAAAAAGCCGTTCGGCTCGGTGGCAAAACCGCCAACCAGGTCGCCATCGGCCACGAACGAGCGCAGCCCGGCCCAGGTGCGCGTGGGCCGGCGGATGCTGAAGGTGGTGACCTCCTCGATGCGGTACATACCCAGCGCCACGTCCATCTCTTCGGCCTGCACGTCCTGCGGCAGCGTCGGGTCGGCATTGGCGGACGAGCCCAGCAACAGGCCCGCTTCGGGCTTGAAGTACCAGTCCTCGCTCATGCCGATGGCCATGGGCCAGTGGGCGGTGGTGAATTCTGCCGGCGGCGCAAAGATGAAGGCCGAGCGCCGACGCGGCTCCAGCCCGATGGGCTGCACGCCCGCCATGCCGGCCACTTCATCGGCCCAGGCGCCGGCGGCATTAAGCACCACCGGGGCCTCGTAACTGGCGCCGCCCGCCTGCACCCGCCAGCGCCCGCCGGTGTGTTCCAGCGCGGTGACCTCGGCATCACAAATCAAAGAGCCACCGGCGCGGCGCAGCCCGCGCAGATAACCCTGTAAGAGCGCGTCCACGTCCATGTCAGCAGCATCGGGTTCATACACCGCGCCCGCTACCTGCTCCGGGCGCAGCGCGGGCACCAGCGCACAGGTCGCGGCGCGGTCAAGCAACTGGGTACTGGGAATCAGGGCGTGCATGGTGTCCCATTTTTCGGCCAGCAAGGCCTCTTGCCCCGGCGCGGCCACCAGCAGCGCACCGCGCGGTGACAGCAAGGCATGCTCGCTGAAGCCCTCTGGAGGCGCTTGCAGGAAGGCCCGGCTGGCCATGGTGAGGGCGCGCACTTGCGCCGTGCCATAACTTTCCATGAAGATCGCGGCCGAGCGTCCGGTGGCGTGGTAGCCCGGCTGAGACTCGCGCTCCAGCACAATGACGCGTCCGTGCGGCGCCAGCCAGTAAGCGACCGAAGCAGCGGCAATACCGCCGCCAATGATGATGAAGTCAGCCTGATGGGACATGGGGAGTAGCTTGTTGGTGAAAAATTGCAGTGTCTGGCAAAAGACATCTCATTTCTACAAAAATAAGACTAATCGAGTTTTCATTCACATAACTAATGATTGATGAAACCATCTCCAAACCACCCCAACCGGCCATTGAAGTCCGAAAATATTTGCGTTCATCGACGGATGAAGTCCGCCATGAATGCGGCCGTCAACCTGCACACGGCCACCTTTTACAACTATTCTGGAGAACAACATGCTGGTCGGACTACCCAAAGAAATCAAGAACCATGAATACCGCGTCGGCCTGACCCCGGCCAGCGTGCGTGAGCTCAGCACGCACGGCCACCAGGTGCTGGTGCAACGCGGCGCTGGCGCCGACATCGGCCTGAGCGACGCGCAATACGAGGCGGCGGGCGCCACGCTGGCCCTTGACGCGGCGACGGTGTTTGCCCAGGCTGAGATGATCGTCAAGGTCAAGGAGCCGCAGCCGCAGGAGTGCGCCATGTTGCGCCCCGGGCAGATTCTGTACACCTACCTGCACCTGGCGCCCGACCCGGAACAGGCCGCTGCCCTGATCAAGTCGGGCGCGGTGTGTATTGCCTACGAAACCATCACCGGCCCCGGTGGCGGTCTGCCCTTGCTGGCGCCCATGAGTGAAGTGGCCGGGCGCATGGCGGTGCAGGCCGGTGCGGCGCATCTGGAAAAATCCAAGGGCGGCCTGGGGATCCTGCTCGGCGGCGTGCCCGGTGTGCCTGCGGCCCATGTGGTGATCATCGGCGCCGGTGTGGTCGGCACGCACGCGCTGCAAATGGCGGTGGGTATGGGCGCGCGGGTGACGGTGCTCGACAAGAGCGTGGACCGCCTGCGCCAGCTCGATCTGGTGTTTGGCAACCGCATCAATACCGTGTACTCCAGCGCGCACAGTGTCGAAGAGGCCGTGCTCGACGCCGACCTGGTGATCGGCGGGGTGCTGATTCCGGGCGCCGCCGCACCCAAGCTGGTGACGCGCAGCATGATTGCCCGCATGAAAAAAGGCGCCGTGGTGGTGGACGTGGCGATTGACCAGGGCGGCTGCTTCGAGACCTCACACGCCACCACCCACACCGAGCCCACGTTCATGGTGGACGGCGTGGTGCATTACTGCGTGGCCAACATGCCCGGCGCGGTGGCCCGCACCTCCACCTTTGCCCTCAACAACGCCACCATTGCACACGCCGTGGCCTTGGCTGACAAAGGCTGGAAACAGGCGCTCAGAGACGACCCGCATTTGAAAAACGGCCTGAACGTGGCCAACGGCCATGTCACCTATGAAGCGGTCGCCAAAGCGCTGGGCTACACCTACGTGAACGCCGACACCTTGCTGGCTTGAGGCCTCAAACCTGCCGCATGAACGCCTCGAACGCATCAATCGGCAGCGCGCGGCTGTACAAATGGCCCTGATAAGCGTGGCAACCCTGGGCCGCCAGGAAGTCGCGCTGGGCCTCGGTTTCCACCCCCTCGGCGATCACCGACAGGCCCAAGGTATCGGCCAGCGCGACGACCATCTTGGCGATGGCGGCGTCGTTGGCATCGTGCAGGATGTCGCGCACAAAACCCTGGTCGATTTTGAGTTGGTTCAGCGGCAGCCGCTTGAGGTAAGACAGCGATGAATAACCGGTGCCAAAGTCGTCCAGCGAGAAGCCCACGCCCTGTTCTTTCAGGGTGATCATCTTGGCGATGACGTCTTCTGCATCGTGCACCAGCAAGCTCTCCGTGAGTTCAAGTTTGAGGCGCTGCGGGTCGGCGCCGGTGCGCTTGAGGGTCGCCAGCACCTGCGCCACAAAGTCGCCCTGGTGAAACTGCAAGGCGCTGACATTGACCGCCACGGTGAGCTGCGCGCGCTCGGGCTGGCTGGCCCAGGCCGCCAACTGGGCGCAGGCGGTTTCCAGCACCCATTGGCCCAGCGGCAATATCAGGCCGGTCTGCTCGGCCAGCGGGATGAACTCGGCCGGCGGCACCAGACCGCGCACCGGATGCTGCCAGCGCACCAGCGCTTCCACGCCGGTAACCTGGCGCTCACCGCTGACCTGGGCCTGGTAGTACAGAAGAAACTGGTTGCTGCGCACCGCCTCGCGCAAATCGGCTTCCAGCGCCGCCATGGCCATGACGGCGGTCTGCATCTGCGGGTCAAAAAAGCGCAAGGTGTTGCGCCCGGCCGTCTTGGCTTGGTACATGGCCAGTTCAGCCCGTTTCAAGGGCTCGTCAATGCCTTCTTGCTGCCGGTCGTCAAACAGGGTGACGCCGATGCTGGCCGTGCTGCGATGCGCATGATGGGCGATCTGATACGGCTGGCTGAGCGCGAGCCGGATTTTTTCACCGGTATTTTCGGCCTCGCTTGCGGCCTCCACCAAGTTCGTGCTCAGTGCCTCCAGCAGCACCACAAAGGAGTCACCGCCCGGACGCGCCACCGTGTCGCCCGCGCGCAGACAGTGGTTCAAACGCTGCGCCACCTCCTGCAGCAACTGGTCGCCCACCTCGTGGCCGTAGGTGTTGTTGAGGGTCTTGAAGTCATCCAGGTCAATGTACATCAGCGCGCCTTGGCGCCGGTGCCGCGCACCGCTGGCCAGCGCTTGTTTCAGCCGATCCAGCAGCAGGCGGCGGTTGGGCAAACCGGTCAGGGTGTCATAAAAAGCCAGACTCTTGATCTGATCCTCCGCCGACTTGCGCGTGCTGAGGTCGGTAAATGTGGCCACATAGTGGGTCGCTTGCCCGGCCGGGTCCTTGACCGCGCTGATGGTGAGCCATTCAGGAAACACCTCGCCGTTTTTGCGCCGGTTCCAAATTTCGCCCTGCCAGGCACCCTCACGCACCAGGCTGTCCCACATGGCGGCATAAAAGGCGGCGTCGTGGCGTCCGGAGCTGAGCAGGCGCGGGTTCTGGCCGACCGCCTCCGCCGCGCTGTAGCCGGTAATCGCGCAGAAGGCCCGGTTAACGCGCAGCATCACACCTTGCGGGTCGGTAATGGTCATGCCCTGCTCCGACTCGAAGGCAATGGCGGCGATGCGCAGCTCGGCTTCTGCCTGGCGGCGCTGGGTAATGTCGGCAATCACACCGACCAGGCCTTGTTCTTCACCGTTGGCATCCACAAAACGCTGGCCGGTCAGGCGGCCCCAGAACTCGGTCTGGTCGGCGCGCCAATACAGTCGCTCCAGGTCCACTGACTGGAGGGCGCTGTCCAGCAGGGCCAGCATCGTCCGGCGCCCGGTCTCGCGCTGCGTGGGGTGCACCAGCGCCACGTATTCCATGCCCTGCAATTCATGGAGCGGGTGGCCAAACAGCGTGGCCATGCGCTGGTTGGCTTTCGTGATGCAGCCTTGACGATCCAGCAGAAAAATCGCCACGCTCGACGTGTCGAGGATTTGCTGCAACAAGGCCTCGCGCTGACCCAAGGTGCCCAGCAGGCGATTGAAACCTTTGACAACCTGGCCAATTTCATCCGGGTGGGTCACCGGCAAGGCTCGCAGCGTTTGTTTTTCATCGGCCATGGCCGCCAGCCGCCGCGCGGTGGACAGCAGCGGCGCCAGCTGGCGCCGAATCGTCCACCAGACCACTACGCCCGCCAGCAGCGTCAACAGACCGGTGGCGAGCAGCATGCGCTGTTGCATGGCGCGCACCGGGGCAAAGGCCTCGACGGTGGGCAGCACCGCAGCCAGCACCCACCCCGCTGCCGGAATGCCTTTGTCGGAGGCCAGTATCTCGATCCCGAGCGGATTGCGCATGACGGCCGAGCCCTCCTCGCCCTGAAGAAAGCGATCAATCGTTGCGTTGCCACCGGGCGCGGGCAGGACTTCCATGACCCGGCTTTTGTCAGTGGCGGCGAGCACCCGGCGCTGCTGCGCTGCAATCAGCACATAGCCCCCGGTCTTGCCGTGGCGACGTTCGATCATCCGGCCCAAAAAATTAGGTTGCCCCAAGTCGGTGCTGCCGACCAAAGCGCCAATGACCTGCCCCTGCCCATCCCGAATCGCGGCGGCGATGGGAAACACCGCGTGCTGGAGCCCTGGCTCGACCCAAGGGTCACCGACCGTGGTTTTTTTGTGTTGCAGGGCCGCCTGCACGGCCACATGTTGTGCCGGATCGCCGCCAACGCGTGCGCCCGCAGGCACCGCCGCCAGCGCCACGCCATCAGGTCCGAGAACCTGCATGCCGGCATTGAACCGCGTGCCCAAAACAACCTTCTGCTCCAGGAATGTCTGCAACGCCTGCGGGTTGTTCAGCAGCGCTGGCTCCATCGTGCGCGCCACGGTTTCCAGGGCACTGACCCGATCTTCCAGCGCCTGATTCACTTGGGCGGCCACCAGCGACACGGTCGTGAACTGCTGCTCACCGAGCAGCAGCTGCATGTCCTGGCGCAACATGCGGCTGGCGTAATACGACAGCGACCACAGACTCAGCACAAAGACCAGCAGCGTAATCAGCGTGACTTTGGTTTTGAGCGACTGCTGCGCAGACACCGTGGCAGGTATGCCGCTGTTACCCTCGGAACCGGTCATTGGTCTTCCAGAATTGCGACGCAAATCAGTGATTGCGTGGTCACGTTTTTGTCCCCGGCGTGCAGTATAGCGACGGCTGACACGTCGCGGCCCAGCGCCACACAGTGCAAAATACCGTCCATGAAACCACCCGCAAGACTGCAATCGCTCATCGAAGAAGGCCTGATCGACACCGTGGTGCGCCAGCTGATGAGTGGCAAGGAAGCCACCGTTTACGTGGTGCGCCGCGCCAATGAAACCTGGTGCGCCAAAATCTACAAGGAAGCGACCCAGCGCAGCTTTCGCCAGGCGGTGGACTACACCGAAAACCGCAAGGTCAAGAATTCGCGCCAGGCCCGCGCCATGGCCAAGGGCACGCGCTTTGGCCGCGAGGCGGCCGAGGCAGCCTGGCAAAGCGCCGAGGTGGATGCGTTGTACCGGCTGGCCGACGCCGGGGTGCGTGTGCCCAAGCCGCACAACTTTATTGAAGGCGTGCTGCTGATGGAGCTGGTGACCGACGCCGCTGGCGACGCGGCGCCGCGCCTGAACGATGTCACGCTTGAGCCCGAGCAGGCGCGCACGCACCACGCCACGCTGCTGCTTGAAGTGGTGCGCATGCTGTGCGCCGGTGTGGTGCACGGCGATTTGTCTGAATTCAACATTCTGCTGGGCTTGGACGGCCCGGTCATCATTGACCTGCCGCAGGCGGTGGACGCGGCGGGCAACCAGCATGCTCAGCGCATGCTGCTGCGCGATGTGAACAACCTGCGCAGCTTCTTCGGCCAGTTCGCACCCGAACTGCTGCAGACCGATTACGGGCATGAGATATGGGACCTGTACCAGCGCGGTCTGCTGAGCCCCGAGGTGGCGCTCAGCGGCCGCTTCCAGCACAAAAAAGGCGCCGTGAATGTGAGCGGCGTGCTGCGCGAGATTGGCGACGCCCAGGCCGAGGAGACGGCGCGCCGCCTGCGCCAGCAGTTGCCGCGCTGACGTTGATGAGCCCGCCGCGCCGGTGGCGACTGCGGCTTGCCCTTGGTGTCACCCCCTGTTTTACGGCGGCAGCACGAGCCGGGCTGCTATTTCGGGTAAATTGGGCGCATGTCTCTGTCTGATCGGCGCCGCCAGGCGCAAGCCCCCAATTTTTCTGCCTCCGAGTTTCGCGTCGCCCTGGGCACGTTTGCCACCGGGGTGACGATCGTCACCGCCCGCACCCCGGATGGCGCGCTGGTCGGACTCACCGCCAACTCGTTCAACTCGGTGTCGCTCGACCCGCCCCTGGTGCTGTGGAGCCTAGCTCGGGCCGCCGCGTCGCTACCGGCCTTCAGCACCGGCTCGCACTACGCCATCAACATCTTGAGCGCGCAGCAAAAAGCGCTGGCCCAACAGTTTGCCGCGCGCGACGTGGACCGCTTTGCCAACGTCGAGTTTGTGCCGGGCGTGAGTGGTGCGCCGCTGCTGGTGGGTGCGGCGGCCACGTTTGAGTGCTTCAACCGCAGCCGCTACGAGGAAGGCGACCATGTGATCTTTGTTGGTGAAGTGGAACGCTGCAGCCACCGCGCCGGTGCCTCGCCCCTGTTGTTTCACGGGGGCAAGTTCTACACCGAGCACCCGCTGTAAAACCCTCACTCCCCGCGCAGCCGACGCAGGAGCCCGCCCAGCACATCGTCCACGATTCCGTTGAACGGATTGTCCGGCTCCGCAGGCGGTGGCGGCGGCGGGCGCGGAATGTCGAATTCGACCTTCGAGTCAAGCCAGCGGTTGCGAAAAGCCTGCTGGAACACCTCGCCCACCATGGGCAGCGCGCTGCGGGCGCCCTGGCCCCAGGACCCCATCGTCACGCTGTTGTCGTTAAAGCCGACCCTGGCGCCCGCCACCAGTTGCGGATTCATCATGATGAACCAGCCGTCGGTGTTGTCTTGTGTGGTGCCGGTCTTGCCGGCCAGGTCGGCCTGGATGCCGTAACGGTGGCGAATGGCCGCACCCGTGCCCTCGTCAATCACGCCGCGCATCACGTTCACCAGGGTCAGCGCCTGCGCGCGTGGCATGGCCGGCTCGGGCTCCCTGACGGGCTCGAACTGCTCCAGCAACTGGCCGTTGCGGTCTTCCACGCGCAGCACCAAAAACGGCTGCAGGTAATTGCCGCCATTGGCAATGGTGCCGTAAGCTGCCACCATCTCGATCAGCGTGACGGGGCTGGTGCCCAGGGCGAGCGAGGGCACCAGATCCAGCTTGCTCTGGCGCACCCCCATGGCCCGCGCCAACTGCCCGACGCGGGCCGGCCCCACTTGTTGCATCAGCTGGGCGGTGATGGTGTTTTTGGAATACACCAGCCCGTCGCGCAGGCTGATGGGCATACCACTGGGCGGCGTTGCATCGCTGGGTGTCCAGACCTCGCTGCCCGGCGACGAGATCGCTACCGGCTGATCAATCAAGGTGTAGGACGGGTCGAAACCCTGCATGAACGCCGCGCCATAGACAAAAGGCTTGAAGGTCGAGCCCGGCTGGCGCCGCGCCTGGCTCACATGGTCAAACTGCTCCTGCGCATAATCGCGGCTGCCCACCCAGGCCCGCACGGCGCCATCGCGCGGGTCCAGCGCCAGAAAGCCGGCCTGCAGCACCGCGCGCTCCTGCCCGGCCTTGCGCCGCCCGTCCGCCAGCTTTTGCAGGCTTGCCAACTGCCGCGCCACCGCCTGGTTGGCCACCTTCTGCAACTTGGCGTCCAGGGTGGTGTGCACCCGCAGGCCATCGGCATCGATGTTATAGCCCCTGCGGTCGGCCCAGTCGATCAGCCATTTCCGCAAGTGCTGGGCCACATGCGGCGCCGGTCCCAGCGACTCCTCCTGCCGCTCAAAATCGAGTTTGAGCGGCCGTTTGGACAACAGGGCAAGGCGGTCCGGGGCCAGCTTGCCGTCTTTGGCCATCTGCTCCAGCACCAGGTTACGGCGCTGCTGCGCGCGTTCCGGGTTCTGCACGGGGTTGTAGTAGCTCGTCCCCTTGAGCATGCCGATCAGCGTGGCGCTCTCCAGCACGTCGAGCTTGTCGGCGGACTTGCCGAAATAGGTGCGCGCGGCCATCTCGATGCCAAAGGCGTTGTACAGAAAAGGCACGGTGTTGAGGTAGGTCTCCAGAATCTCGCGCTTGGAATACACCGCCTCGATCTTCAGCGCGGTGATCGCCTCCTTGATCTTGCGGGTGATGCTGTTGGCGCGGCCGATTTCTTCCGGGTACAGGTTGCGCGCCAGCTGCTGCGTAATGGTCGAGCCCCCCTGCAAATCACCGCCCAAAGTGCTCAGAACGGCGCCTGCCAGGCGGCGAAAGTCAATCCCGTGGTGCTGGTAAAACCGGCGGTCTTCGGTGGCGATCAACGCGTCCACCACGCTCGGCGCAATCTCGTCCAAAGTCACCCACAGGCGGTTGATGCGCCTGTACTCGGCCAGCACCGTGCCGTCTTGAGCCAGCAGCACGGAGGGTGCTTCAGCCTTGGCCTTGCGCAGGTCACCGATGCCGGGCGTGAATGGAATCAGCACCAGCACGTAAAGCAGCAGCAGCGCTGGCAGCAGCAAAGCGGCCCGCACAGGATGCCGCCTGGTGGCCCCCAGCAGACGGTGAAACTGCTCGGTAGCGAAGGCGGCGGCGCGTTGCAGGGCTGGGGTCATGGGTGGTGGTGTCGTTTGATCATGGCCGGGCCATTCTAGGCAGCTCGGACTTTCTTGCCGCGCAGCGCCGGAAAACTATGGGGAAGTCTGCTGGCGCAGATACTCACGCCGTTTCATGTCGAGGTAGGTGGCGCGGTCCACTTCATGCAATTGCCGGGGATACAGCTCGGTGGCGGAAAACCAGTTTTGCAGACGTTTTTCGAACTGCTGCGCAGGCGGCGTGGACAAGGCGCCGAGATAGGCGTCGATCGCAAGGTAATAACGCATGGTGTTGCGCTCCACCACGCCCCGCACGCCGCCAATATAGTCGGCCTGTCCGCTGGACGGCTGGCCCACGCTGGTGACCCCGACCTTGTCGCGCGCAAGGGTTGCCAGATAGGCCTGCATGGCAAGCCGCCCGGCAAAATTGTAGTCATAGGAATAGGTGATATGCAGGAAGGTCTTGCCGCCTGGAATAGCCACGGCTTCGAGACGGATGCGATAGTCGCTGGTGCCCAGCGGCCCCGTGTCTGCGCTGAGCCCGACGTCAAAATACTCGGGCGTCGTGGTGGCAACACGGTAGGCAACTTCAAACCGCTGGGCCTGCATGAGCGGCTGGTAGTTTTTCTTGCCGATGCGCACCACCGGGACACTGCCGGCCGGGTTGGTCGATGCCTGGCAGAATTTTGTGTTGATGTGAAGAATCAACATGTCGCACCAATGGGACGGATCGTTGAACGCCTGGTTGACGACGGCAAAGGGGTAATCCACCAGCGCGTAAATATCACCCCTTAAATTGCTGGGGGACTCGACCGAATCAACATACAGCGGTCGCTTGAATTGATTGTTGCTGAGTTGCTGGCCCAAGGCCATGTACTTGGCCCGCAGCGATGCGGCCGAATTCGTCTCCAGCCCGGCGGCAGCGGTGTGTGCCATGCACACGCACATCAAGCAGACGCAGACGACCCGTAACGACCTTATCCAACGCAACAGGTTTTTTTGAACCATCTTGAACATCGGTGCATTGTGTTCGCGAATGATAGTTCGTCTGACGAAAATTTGTGGCCTTTAGGTAAGCGTTGAAACGACCGGAACTCATGGGCGCGCTCAAGGCGGCGCCGCAGGGGCGTGCCAAGGCCGGGGTGTAAACCGGAACACCTGCGGGTCGCCCGCGACCACGCTGGCCTTGACCCAGCCGAAAAAGGGATAACCAAAGGTTTCCACCCGGGTGAAGTTGCTGATGACTTGCTGGCTCACCGGATCGCGCAGCGGCTGGTCGATTCTCTGCCAGTGCGAGTCGCCATGCACTAACACAACCGGCCCGGCAAAAGCCTGGGTTTCCTCGCGCAACTGGGTCAGGAACGCCGCATAACCGGGCTTCGGGCGACCTTGGTTGGCGGCGTCAAACCCGGGATTGGCCTGGATCACGATCAGGATGCCGGCCAGTTGCCTGGCGCGGGCGTGGGCAAAGGCCTGTGCCAGCCAGACCCGGTTGGCCGCACTGCGCTGTAAAAACTCCGGCACCGGGCCACCCCCTTTGGTGCTGCCGTGAAAGCCGTTCTCGCTGCCGGGCAGGTTCAGGCCGACAAACAGGGCGCCGCCCGCTTCCCAGCGCACGTTTTCCCGGTAGCTGGCAAAAGCCGGATCACGACTCTGACGCTCCAGATGCAGCGTGCGCTGCCCCAGCGCCTTGTCCCCGGCAAAGAAAAGTTGACGCAGTTTTTGCAAGCGTTCCACAGGGTCGTAACGGCCATTGCTTTTGCGATGGCAATCGGTCCACTCATTGTCGCCCGGCACATACACCAGCGGGGTTTTGGACGCCTGAAAGACGTCCCGGATGTCGCGCAGCACCGCATCGCTGCACACGCTGCCCCCGCTCTTGATGTCACCGTCATGCACGACAAAGGCCAGCTCTTCGCGGTCCATGTCGGCCAGCAGCTCAGGCAGGTGCTGGCGCTCCCAGTCACTGTAGGGCATGTCCCCGATCAGCCCGAAGGAGACGCCCTGGGCACTCGCCACTGCGATTACACCGGCCAACAGGCCGAGTAGAAACAGGGATTTGGGTTTCATCATCAAGCCTTTGGTCAGAGAAACAACTCTAGTCTGTTCGACACTAATTCCGAGCTCAAGCTACAATTCAGGCGTCGAGAGACAAAAGTCGGCTTCAAGTCGTGTGGTGATTAAGTTCATCCTATATCTCTCGATCCTTATTCCAGACACCCGCTCGACTCTCCAGAGTCAGCGGGTGTTTTTCATTGAACGCCACACCACCCTGAACAGGCTTACCTTTGGCTTTCAGCGTTGGCGCATCAAGGTCTAAAACACGCACAAATTTCGGCCACATGGCGTGCAGGTAGCGCTCCTCCTGCCGCTCATAAAAGCGTTGCAAAGCCCAAAGCAAATAGTCACAGGCCTGCAATCCGGCACTGGTACTCGGGTAGGTACTGTGCACGGTAGTGTGTCCATGCGGGGCAAAACCAAAATCGCCCTTAAACCCATCGTCGATGCTGTCCAGCACGGCTTTTAGTGCCGCGGTGCGCGGCTTGCTACCCCGCACAGCGAATGTGATGTGACGCTGCACACCAAATTGACCAAAACGCCCAAACAGCTTGGCAATCAGGTCGTCATAGATGTCGTGCCCGTCGGCTTTGTAACGGTGCTTCGGGTTGATGGCCTGATGTCGATGCACCTCAGCCAGCAAATGCTGCTTTTCCTTCACTACGGCAGACAAGCTCAGTTCGTGCCGCAGCAAAAGCTTGAACACCGCGTGCCGCACTTCGGGGACGTCGTCTTTGGCATGAAAAAACAAAGCAGTTTTGCCAGCCGTTGCCTGCATAGACGGCACCGCCTTGAGCAACGGGTCTGCGAGCAACTCCGCACGCAACGCGTCCATGTCTGATTGCAAAGCGCCAATGTCAGCCACTTCGAGCCGGGCCACCATGAAGAAGCGCGAAACGGCATCGGTGTTTGCCAATACCTTGCCGTAGCGGCCGAACAGGGTCGTGTCGCCGGCTTCGTCGACGAAATAGTGTGTTGTTGTCATGTCAATCGCCGGATTTCCCTTGGAGCCGCATCAAAGACTAAACCAATCACGCGGACTAACAGAATAGGTCAAATGCTCAAAAAAACCCGGACGAGCATATTCGGTGACGACTACCGCCCTGGCCCTCGAATCGACCACAGTATCCAGGACATTCCGGGAAGGGTGGCCGTATTTATTGAATGCACCTGCGGAGAAAACAGCAAACCTCATACCCGTACCCAATAGACCTGCATTGAAATTTCCACCCGACCCTGAGCCATGATGCGGCATCAACACGGTCAACCACTCCAGCAATCTGTCGTGGCCTTGCGAGAAATGCCTTTTGAAGCCTGCCCAAGCATCTACACCCGCCAGCAAAGCGTCCCCCGTACCAACCCAACCGAACGAAGACCCCAGTAGCCAGCTATCAAACTCAAAGGGGAAAGAGGCGTGCCAGCGTTCGCAACACACTGAAAATGCCTTCATTTGTGCTGGCCCGGAATGCAAACACAAGGAAACCACATTGTGGTCATGTGCAGCAGTGACCTTGTGCAGTTTCAACGCCTTTTTGTAGGCATTTTGAATCTTGACGCGGTTCTTGATGGCCCAAGTGATCTCACTGATATCAACCTTGCCCGCAATGAGTCGGGGCAGCGCTGGGTTTCCGGGTGACACCTCCAATTTGCCCAACTCTTGCACAACCGAGTTCGACAAGGCCAAAGACTGGGCATAACTCCATACCCGCATTTCCCAAAAATTCAGCATGTCAGGTGCATTCCTGCCTGCCTGCCCAACATGCAAAAGCCTCGAAATGCGATGCTGCCACTGCCCGCTGGGCCGCATTGCGTCACGAATCTCGTAGGCCCCTTCAGGCAAATCACCCGGCCCTTTGTCTTGTTCGCCTCGCGTTGGCTCTTGCCCCTCGGGCGTCGGCAACGGCGCATTATTACCAGAAGCGCTCGGTGCATCAGGCGTCTCGCCATCCGACGGGACCCGAGTGGTTGGGACATTTCCAATCACAGACCCGTCACCGCTGGCCGCGCTCTGGAGTACCTGCAGATACCTTTGGGTCTTTTGATCCATGGAGGCAATGTCGCCAGTGCTTACTTGCTGCGCAACAATGTGTGAAAACTGTTCCGCCGTGATATGCGGAATGACAATTTCACGCAAATCCACAAATTGGGCTAGTCGAAGTGCCCCGTCAATATGGTCTTTCTGGAAGTGCGATAGGTACAAGGCATTCACCACCAGCTTAGGCTTTGCTGCGTTGGAACGCATCCTCCCTGCAAAGTGCCGAATCGCCCACTCCAAGGGTTTGGTCTGTCCCTTTTTAAACTCGCCCGTGTCAGAGCCACAGTCGTAAACAAACCGGTAGGGCTCAATCTGTACCTTCGAATTGTCTGTCTTCACCGCTATCTGCTGGCAATGAAATCCACCTTGCCCCACGCCGTATTGCATACGGTCCACGACAATGCTGAATTTCATGATTCGGCCTTCGTCTTGCGGTAACGCGCCGATGCACTGCGGCCTTCAATTTCCACCAGCCTGTTGCGCTGCAAGCTGCGCATGAGCGACCAAACTAGCTCTTCAATCTTTGGCCCCCTGCGTGCAAAGCCCAAGGTGCGCGCGAAGCGAAGAGGTACGTCCGCCTTGTCGCACCACGGACCGGCGATGACGCTCAGCAAGTGCTGCTTAAGAAAGTCCCGGTCGTAGCCATCAACGGTTTTGGCCACCAGACTCAACTCGCCACGCGCATTGCTGGCGATGCCACGGCGCACGGCGCGGCGGATGGCTGCGTCAAGTTCATTGGCAATGCGTGGGCTGGTGCGTGCATGGCCGAGCTCACGCGCGGTGAGACGGATCAGGTCGGCGCGCGGTAACGCACTTACACCTGCGCGCGCCAGCACGACACGAATAGCGCGCATGGTTTGCCAGTCGGTTACCTCGTCTGCGCCACCCGCTGCCTTGGCAGGGGTGGCCCTAGCTTTTGGGCGAGGGGGTGCTCCTGATGATTCGGCTAGCGCATCCAGATCATCATCGAAGTCAAACAGGCTTGTAGCCCCCGTTGGGCTTACGGGATAGGCTCTCTTTTTCGTAGCGGTTGCTGCCTTTTTCTGGGCCTTGAGTTGCTCTTTTTGCGCCATCTGTTCAAGCGCCAGCGTGGCGGCGTCGGGTGGAGGATGGTTTTGACTGAAGGCGCCGGGCCAGCCGCCGTGGGCGTCAATCGCTTCATCCACCTGCTGCATCAGCTTTTGCGTGGCTTCGAGCGCGGCATAAATACGCAACCAGTGGGTTATGTCATCCTGGCTAAGACTGCGGCCTGCCTTTTTGCGATCATCCAGCCACTTGTGCAGGACCTGATAGCCGCCAATGGTGTGCTGCCAAACGGGCAAGCGCACGTTGGTAAAGCCGCTGCTGGCATTGACGAAGACCTTGCCAACATCGCCCGACGACTCTGCCAGCGCCCGCCCCTTCTCAGCGACCTTCTGCAGTGAGAAATCAGAGCCAAACCAGGCTGTAGCCCCCGTCCCACCTGCGTGAGTAGCACTTATTTTTATAGCATCTGGATGCTCCAGTAAATGCCACGCTACCAGTTGCGCACCCAACGCAGCCAGGGCGTCGAACACCGCCCGCGAGCCGGGGATGGGGATGCGGGGGAAGTCAATTCGTAGGAAGTTGGCATAGCGCTGACGGTAGGCCGGGCTGTGCAGCACGGCGTAGAGGTAATGAAAAATTTTCTCGACGTGCAGTGGGGCTGTGGCATCTTCGGGTCGGTAGTCGGGAGAAGCCAGGCTGAGTGCAGAATGAAGGGCGGCGAGGAAACTAAGGGAGAAATTTGCCGTGCGCGATTTTCCCGAGTACAGCCAAAGCGGGAACTGAACAGCGATTCCTCTACTGCTGAATGTGCTCCTGTTATCTGCAATTTCGCGGCTCACAAGAACATGAGAATAGCCGTCGACCTCGGCTACTTGCTTTACCCCGACCAAAGACAAATTACCAGAATGGTTAAGGTGTTGAGATATTGATTCACGAGTCCGCCAAACCACAGCGCTATGAAAAAAAATGTATCTCGTATCAAATGGCCTATACAAAATCCGGCGCATCCAAGTGTCAGTATTGACACCAACGTCCCGAAGTTGCTTATGCGCGTCTGCCACACGCCACGCATAGTTTTCTTCAAGTGAAAACGCTTCCTTTAGCTCTAGCGGTGATTCTGTTGACCCGATAAACCGCTTGAGTCTTTCTGTAACCACCTCTCGATCAATGTCGATTACAAAATGATCACGTGAAGTGACCACACCGGTTGAGTTTGTGATCATTACGTCGGAACAAGACCAGGTGACAAAGCTGGAACGAAGTTGAGAGGGAATCTTTTGATTCGGCGCGTCTACTTCAATCATCCTAAGTTCGACGACACCTTCGTTGTTGCCTTCGTAAACAATTGCTTTCGTGCCTGACGGACGACGAGGAAGCACGGTCACCCGCCTATCAAGATGTTCGACAAAGCCCATCCGATCAAGATACCCAAGTGTCTTCTTGCAGGCTGAAAAATCAAGCACTACGCCTTTTCCACCCATACAAAGCTGATTGCAAAGGGCGAGGAGTCGAGCAAGAGCCTCCAACAAGAGTTGAGACGAGCCCGCAAAAACAAATGAAACGCTCGCGCAATTCAAGGCAACTGGACACCCTGACACCAACAACCTCGCCTCGAATTGCTTTGCATCAATCCATCCAGGTCCGAGCTCAACCCAAAAATTCGCGACGGGAGCAAGCGACCATCCGTAGGCGTCGTTCTGCAGGAAATCAGTCTTGTTCGCATGGAGCTCTCTGCTCACATCTTGACGATCAAAGCCTAAGCGCGAAGCAATTTCCTTGGCCTTAAGGCCAGATTCATTTGTCAGAAGGTGCCTAATTTTTGCGAGCATTGTTGTAATGATAGTTCTCGTCCCCAGTCACCCAACCCCGTGTGAGAAATCCTTGAGCCACCAATCAGAGTGCAGACCCCGCCTGAATCGGGTTTTTGACACCGGATGTCCGCAGACCAGTCTGCAGCAGACATTTCCTCGCCACGCGTTCGCTTCAATTACCAACAAGAAGGCCCTGTATCACCGGGCTCTCTTTTCACTATCTGTGTCAGTACTTTTTCACTTACTTGGCACAGAATTCACTTTCCGTGTCATCCGACAGCTGTAGGGATGAGCAAAGAGTTGCCGGTCTAGTCATTTGAAATCAATGACTTAGACGTGATTCGCGTTCAAACTTTTGCCGGTTTCGTAGGCAAAGTCTTGCCGAAAGTTGGACTTCTGTTCTCAAAGACTTGCCGTTTGGTTTGCGGCAAAAGTTTGAGGTGACCAAGTTCTTCAAAAGTTTTCCAGGTTCGGCTCAATCAATGCTCAAGCAGAGTGACGGGCAGACAACTGCAGGTCAAAACGTACGTATCATTCTAGGCAAGCTTGGGACGGATGGCGAGAATATTTTTCTGATCTCGCTTTCATGTCGTTGAATCGCCACCCTTGGAATCCCAAGCACTGAAGCACTTGTTAAAGGGCTGCAGCATTGGATCGATGGCATCGGCCTCAGCAAGAGCTGCCTCTGACCAGATTAGTCACTAACAAGCTATGTCTTTGCATTTTGTGAGAAGAATTCAATGCAAACCGGCCATGGCTGGAATGATGTTGAAGCGGGTGAGAGAGCAAGCGGCGGCGATGGCGGCGCGACCCAAACAGG